>NZ_JBHWKR010000023.1:0-103240 GCF_042730855.1 Kribbella sp. NPDC059898 | reverse complement strand
TGCGGTGGTTGAGGCCGGGCGTGCGGTGGTTGAGGCCGGGCGTGCGGTGGTTGAGGCCGGGCGTGCGGTGGTTGAGGCCGGGCGTGCGGTGGTTGAGGCCGGGCGTGCGGTGGTTGGGGTCGGGTGTGCGGTGGTTGGTGCGTTTGATGTTGGGTGTTCACCCGGCTGACGTAGCGTGCGGGTATGGCTCCGACACCTTTGCTCGGTTCGCGGACGCTCGATCGGCAGACGGCGCGGACGTTGCCGCCCGGGCCCAGGTTGCCGACGCTCGCGCAGACTGTGCTGTTCGCGAGTCACCGGAAGACGTTCTTCCCGCGGATGCGGGAGAAGTACGGCGACGTGTTCACGGTCCGGCTGGTGCCGTCGAGCCGGGTGTGCGTCGTACTGAGCCGGCCCGAGCACATCAAGGAGGTGTTCGGCAGCCCGCCCGCGGTGATGCACGCCGGCGAGGGCAACACGGTGCTGGAGCCGATCATGGGCTCGCACTCGCTGCTGCTGCTCGACGACGAGGACCACGTCCGGATGCGCAAGCAGCTGATGCCCGCCTTCTCCGGGGCGGCGCTGCGCGGGTACGCCGGGATGGTGCACGAACTGGCCAGGGCCGAGGTCGCGAAATGGCCGACCGGTACGCCGTTCAAGGTCCACCAGCGGATGCGCAACCTGACCCTGGAGATCATCCTGCAGGTGATCTTCGGCGTCACCGACGTCGACCGGCTGAACACCCTCCGCCCGCTGCTCGACAAGATCGTCTCCGTGTCGCCGGTGATCATGCTCGGCGGCTTCTACCCGCCGCTGCTCAAGGTCCGGCCGTGGAAGACGTTCCTGGACACCCAGCGGCGGATCGACGAGATCCTGTCCGACGAGATCGCCGGCCGCCGCGAGACGTTTGCCGGGCGCAACGACGTACTGTCCCGTCTCCTTGCCGCAGGCAACTGGTCGGACGTGGAGCTGCGGGACCAGCTGGTCACGCTGCTGCTGGCCGGCCACGAGACGACCGCGACCGCGATGGCCTGGGCGTTCCACGAGCTGGCGCGGCGCCCGGCGGACCTGGAGTTCGGCCAGCGGGCGGCCGACGCCGGCGCGGACGACGAACTGGAGGCGATCGTCAAGGAGGCGCTCCGCCTGCACCCGGTCGTCTACCAGGTCGGCCGTCGGCTCACCGAGACCGCCGACATCGCGGGCTACCGGTTGCCCCGCGGTACGACGATCATGGCCGCGATCGGCCTGGTCCACCGCGACGGCGAGCACTTCCCGAACCCGAAGGACTTCCGCCCGCGGCGGTTCCTCTCCGACGACCCGCCCGCGCCCGGCAGCTGGATCCCGTTCGGCGGCGGCGCCCGGCGGTGTATCGGCGCCGGCTTCTCGCTGATGGAAGGCACCGAGATCCTCCGCGCCGCCCTCACCACCTTCAACTTCCAGGCCCCCGATCCCACACCCGAACCGGCCCAGCCGAAGAACGTCACCCTGGTCCCCCGCCGCGGCGCCGAGGTCACTGTCACGCGCCGCTAACCCCCGCGCCTCTCGTGGGTCCACCCACCAGATGCTGGGTTCGCCCATCGGATCCCGGACGCAAACCCGGCCTCTCGTGGGTGGACCCACCAGAGGCCGGGGAGAGTTCAGTCCTCCAGGTCGCCGACGTCGCCCAGGTCGACGTCGCGGTAGCTTTCGCGGTCGCCCTCGTCGTCGTCCGAGAGCTCGAAGTCGTCCTCGTCGACGACGTGTACGGCGGCTTCCTCGGCGCCGGCGGCCGCGCCGTCGATGCCGACGTCGGAGGCGTACAGCTCGCTGTCGTCGTCCTCGCGGGTGCCCTCGTCGGACGCGACCAGCCGGCCGGAGCGGGTGTTGCCGACCTCGGGTCCGCCGACCTCCTCACCGTCCTCGGCGTACGGGTCGACGTCCGGCACCTCCTGCGCGAGCCGCTGGTCCAGGGTCTCGCCCTGCAGCGCCTCGTCGGCCGTCGTACCGAAGCCTTCGCCCGCGGACCACTTCTCCGGCGGCGAGTACCCCTCGTCCAGCAGGTCGTCCACGCCGCGGTCGTTGAGGGTGTCCCCCGGCTGCAGCTGATCCTCGTCGTCGACGGAGTAGCTGCCGTAGTCCTCACGGTTGTTCTCGCTCATGTGCAAACCTTGGCGCGTCGTACGCAACGGAAGCAAGCTCAACGGAGAATGGGGCCCGTGGATCCGGTCAGGCTGACGTTGGACCAGTTGCGGGAACTGCGGGACGACATCGCCCCGCAGGCCGCGCGGCGGTCGCGTGCGTCGATCCGGCGCCGGGTCGAACGCTGGCGCAGCCGGGCCTTCTTCATCGCCCAGTGCGCGCTGGCCGCGGGCGTGGCGTGGACCATCGCCCGGTACGTCGTCGGCCACAAGCAGCCGTTCTTCGCACCGGTCGCGGCGATGGTCTGCCTCGGGTTCAGCTTCGGCCAGCGGCTCCGCCGGGTGGCCGAGGTGATGGTCGGCGTCGCGGTCGGCGTCGGCGTCGGCGACCTGTTCGTGAAGGCGTTCGGCACCGGGGTCGCGCAGCTGATCTTCGTGATCGCGCTCGCGATGAGCGTCGCCGTACTGCTCGGGGCCGGCAATCTGATGACCACCCAGGCCGGCGTCCAGGCGGCGATCGTGACCACCCTGCTGCCGAACCCGAACGCCGGTTTCAGCCGCTGGCAGGACGCCGCGCTCGGCGGTCTGGTCGCGCTGGCGGCGGCGACGATCGCCCCGGCCGCGGCGATCCGGCGGCCACGGCAGCAGGCCGCCGGGGTACTGAGCGAGCTGGCCGCGATCCTCAACGAGACCGCGGACGGCCTGCGGTCCCGGGACGAGGAGGCGGTCACCGACGCGCTCCGCCGGGCCCGGGCCAGCGAGTCCCGGCTCGACGACCTGCGCAGCGCCGCCGAGGAGGGCGTCGCGGTGGTCCGGCTGTCACCGTTCCGCCGGCGGCACCGCGGGCGGGTGCAGGAGATCGCGGACCTCGTTGTACCGCTGGACCGGGCGATCCGGAACACCAGGGTGCTGGTCCGCCGGTGCGCGGTGTCGGTATGGCGGGACGAGGGCATGCCGGCCGAGTACCCGATGCTGCTCGAGCGGCTCGCGGACGGCACCCGGCTGATCGGCGAGTCCCTGTTCGAACCGGCCGCCGACGTCGCGGCGCACCGGGTCCTCGGCGAGCTCGGCCGCCGTACGGCGGAACTCCCGCTGCCGACCGGCCTGTCCGCGGTCGTCGTGCTCGGCCAGCTCCGCTCCACGATCATCGACCTGCTCGAACTCACCGGCACGTCGTACGACGACGCCCGCAAACTCGTCCCACTCCGGCTGGACGGACTCGACGAGAAGTAGCAGTGACTCAGGTCACAATCGGTTTCGCCGTCATACCTCGTCACGCTCCGCGTCTCACCAGCATGACGATCCACCGACTGATGAGCACGATGGCCGCCGAGCAGGTTCGTGATCTCGAGGACCTGCTGGCCGTCGACAGCACCCAGACCACCGACGACCGGACCGACGCCGCCGCCGAGCAGTAAGGCGCCAGCCGGACGAACGGAACCGGGCGGCGCACCCGGACGGTCTTGCCCACCGAGCCAGACCGCACGGAAGTCGCACATCAAACGCAGAGGCGCCCCAGTGCGAGGCGCCCCCGGATCCGTTACCGGTGCACCGCCACAGAGGTGCACCGCAACCACCCGCCGACCGTCCTGACGCCGCTTGCGCGAGGCTCAGGCCGGTCGGCGGGTGGTTTTACGCAACGGTGATCTCGGTGGTCACCGAGTTCGCGATGAAGCACTCCTGGTGCGCCAGATGGTGCAGTTTGTCGAGCGTCGCAGTGTCCGGCTCGGCACCGCCCCAGACGATCTTCGGGTGCAGGGTCACCTGCGTGACCGCGAGCCGCCCGGCCTCGTTCTTGGCCATCACGCCGACCGCGTGGTCGTCGTACGAGTCCACCACCAGCCGCTTCCGGGCCGCGATCGCCAGGAACGTCAGCATGTGGCACGACGACAGCGCCGCCACGAACGCCTCCTCCGGGTCGACCGGGCCGGGATTCCCGAGGTACGCCGGGTTCGCCGACGCCGGCACCGTGATCCCGCCGTCGAAGCGCCACTCGTGGTCGCGGTTGTAGGCGTCGTAGGTGAACTCGTGCTCACCACGGCTCCAGCTCACATCGACCACGTGCTCCGACATGGACTCACCTTTCCGAGACGGCCGCCTTCGCGGACGCGGTGACGGGATTGCATCGTACTGGAGTGTGTCCGGGCAGCTTGGCGACGTAATCGCTGTCGTACCGGGCCGCCATCCCGGCCACCGGGAAGTCCGTCGTCACCCATTGCGCGCCGCTCGCGAGCGCGATCCCGAGCCGGGTGTAGTCCTTGTCCCGGATCGTCGCCATCGGCTCGTCGGAGCGGGTACGGACCAGGTACCCCTTCTGCACCAGCCGCTGGATCTCCGCCTGGTTCGCGCCGCGCGGGTCGTTCACCTCGGTGACCGCGGCGTCCGGTGCGCCCTCCGGCCCGCGGGTGAACACCGCCCGGCCTTCGAGGCTCGGCCGGCCCGCGGTGTAGGTGTCGCGGATCTCGCCGGGTCCACCGTTGTCGAAGTAGAACATCACCTGGCCGCGGACACTGTTCAGCTTCGGCCAGCCCTTGGTCAGCACGGACTGCTCGAGCGTCAGGCCCGGCTTGCGTACGTCGTCAGGCGTCAGCAGCTGCTGCTCGCTGAACACCGAGCGAATCTCGGTGTCGACGCTGTCCAGGTTGGCGGCGTCCCACGGCGGCGCCTTCACGCCACCGGCCGCGACGACGGCCGGGTCGGACTGCTTGAGCTCGAGGTTGATCGCGATCGGCACGTGGTTCGGGTGTGCGTCGGACCAGGTCTTCACCTGCTGCAGGCAGAGCACGAACGTGTCGCAGTTCGTGTTGTAGTCGAAGTCCGGGATGTGCATGACCTTGATCCCGGGCTTGGCCATCGCGGGATCGGTGAGCGGTCCCTGCCCGGTCAGCTTGCGGATCAGCGGGTACGTGTACAGCCCGCCCTGCGGGTCCGGGTACAGGTCGAGCTCCAGCGCGCGGACGTTCTGGTCCTCGAGCTGCTGGGTGATCGGGGCGTGCGAGTACCAGAGGTCGACCGAGCCGGCGTTCTGTTGCTGCTGCACCTTCTGCTCGGCCGGGCTGAGCTCGCGGTGGTACGAGTTGTGCGACCCGACCACCTGGATCTGGTTCAGTCGCAGGTCGTCGCCCTGCGACCCGTGCCGGGAGTACGCCGTACCGGCCACCCCGGACGCGGCGAGTGCGGCGGACGCGAGCCCGGCGACGACGGTTTTGTTGACGCGCATAAAAGTTTCCCCTCCGTCATGACCAACTGTCGGCAATCTGTCACAAAGAGGTGGCAACGCTGTCCCCGGTTCCGTGGACAATGAGTGAATGGTGACATCGGGCGCGTATCCGCTCCGCCGTACGCCCACCCAGGACCGGGCCAGCCGCCAGGTCGAACGGATCCTGGACGCGGCCTGCGCCGAGGTGGTGGAGCGTGGGTACGACGCGGCGTCGACGAGCGGTGTCGCGAAACGGGCCGAGATCGCGGTCGGCAGCGTGTACCGGTACTTCCCGGACAAGCGCAGCCTGATCCAGGCGATCGAACGCCGGAACCAGGCGCGCTACACCGAGGCGGTCGGGGAGCGGCTGGCCGCGGTGACCAGCTGGCGCGGGGCCGTGGACGTGACGCTGGAGACGTTCCGGGAGATGCACCGCACGGACCCGGGGTTCAAGGCGGTCGTGCTCAGCGGGCTCGGCGATCCGGAGCTGGAGGCCAAGCCGGGCGAGTTCGACGACCAGCACGCCGGCGAGTTCGCGGAACTGCTCGCGGCGCGGTTCGGCGCTCGCGACACCAGGGACTTCCGCCTGGCCGTGACGCTCAGCATCGCGATGGGCGAGGCGCTGGCCCACCTGGCGGACCGGCTGTCCGGGGACGAGGCGGAGTACGTCCTGGACCGGGGCCGGCCGGTGCTGTACGACCTGCTCGCCCCGCATCTGCCTGCTTGAGCCGGAGAGGAGGCTCAAGCAGGGTGTTCCGTCAGGCCGCCGGGGCCGCGGAGTACGGCCCCATCGTCGGCCAGTGGCTGACGCGGCCCGCGAGCCGGGCCCGGCGCGGGTTCCGGACGTCGTACGCGACGATCACCCGGTCACCCTTCGCGTAAGTGATGCGGCTCCCGACCGGGAACTTGCGGGCGACCTCGTACGGTCCCTCGCCCCGGCGCGTGTAGTACTCGACGATGACCTCGGTGTAGACCGCCGGTGCACCGTTCGCCAGCTGGCCGCGGACCGGGCCACGCACCCGGATCACTCGTCCCGCGGTCTTCTCCTCCGTGCCGGTGGGGAGTTCGTCCCGGCGCAAGCCGGCCAGAACCTCGGTCACGATGAAAGCCGCGACCACCAGCACCAGGCCGAACCCACCTAGTACAACGATCGTCAACATGGCACTCACCCCCGACGCGCCGCCCGCGAGCGACGCGGTCGTTTGTCGAAACTGCCTTGCACGGCCCTTGCCGTACACCGGTGGGACGCCACCGGACTCCACTTGGTTCCGTGTAACTTCACGAAACCTTTACAGGATCACTTTTTCGTCTACAGGACCATAGTAGAGTCCGGTGGAGCGGTGTTTCTAGAGGTAGAGTTGACCTGTAGTTGTCAGTTTTCGCCCATTCCGAACCGGTACTGCGGCGGTACTGGCCGCTGTGTGCCAAGCGCCTCCTCGGCGGCCAGCCAGTACTCGGTGAGCGGGTTCGCGCCCTCCCGGACGGTGGCCAGCTGGATCCCGGCGGCCAGCAATTCATGGGCTTTCGCCGGATTTCCGGTCTCCAACGCGTGCCGTACCCGCAGCAGCTGCACCCGCGGGTCGTCGGGCGCCTCCGCGAGCATCCGCTCGGCCCGCAGTACGTCGGAGTCGAGCGCGGCCGCGACCGCCTCCACCACCAGCGGCACCAACTGGGGCTGTAGCGCGACGGCACGCTCGTAGTAGTCCAACTCGCCCGTAACTACACCGAGGTTGCGTAGAGCCCAGGCGTTGTCCCCGGACCGGCGCCATGCCTCCACGGCCCCGTCCACGTCACCGTCGTAGTGCCGAGCCACGCCCCGGTGGTACCAAACGAGCCAGTTGTCCTCAGCCGCCTCCAGCAGCTCGCGCCACGCGACCAGGGTCCCGTCCGGTACGTCGTTCTCCGCCGGCAGCTGCCCGTCCAACAACGGCAGCCAGGCCGACTCCCTAGCAGTCAGGGTGTCCTCGCTGAACGGCGTACCCGCAGACACGGCCCACCCGGTCCGCTTCACCTCCAACGCACCCCACCCGGACCCCAACGCCAGCTGTTCCACCGGCGCTGCATCGACAACCCGCGCCCACTCCCGCTCCCGGGCCGCCAGCCCACCCAACACCGGACCCAACGCAGCAGCCCCACCTTCGCGAGCTGCCTTCCAGTCCTGGGAGTGCGCTACACCGGCGTCCATGGACAAACGTCCGTACGCCTCCAACCAGCTCCAAGAGGTATCAGCAGGAAGCCGTAGGTGCTCCATCTGCGTCCGGGCAAGCCCAGCCTGAATCTCGGCGTACCCATCACCGGAAAGACCAGGCGCCAGCCACTCCTGCCACCGCCGTCCACCGTCGCCCTGCCCCCACACGAACAGCTTCCGCCCCCGCAGCTGCTCGGTCGACGCCTGCACGAGCCCGTCGCCGTCCCCGTCGACGGAAGCGATCCACGACGCCTCCCCCGCCAGCGGCTCGAAGAAGTAGTCGATCGCCCGCGGATGCCGCATCGGGTACGTCAGGTCCGTGGTCACGTCGACCAGGTCGAGCCGGCTCCCGTACCCGAACTGCCACGCCTGCTCCGCCGGTACCAGCACCCGCCGGTCGGGCGACTGCGGTACGGCGATGTTCGACCACCAGTACGCCGGGACGTCGACGTCGGACGGGTTCTGCAGCCGCACGCCGACGTACAGGAACTCCGAGTCCTCCGGCAGCCAGAAGTCGAGCTGGGTGACGAGGTTCCGGGTGCGTTCGAGCTCCCACAACCGGAGCATGGGCGTACCGTCCGGTCCGTCGACCCGGGCCGCGTGCATCGGCGCGCACGTCCCTGTCCAGTGGCCGGTGCTGCCGACGTTCCACTCGACGCCGCCGGCGAACCAGGCGTTGCGGAGCGCGAGGTTCGCGGGCTGGAACACCGGGTTGCGATAGAGCAGCTCGGTCCCGTGGTGGACCAGCGAGTACAGCCGGCCGCCGAGGCTCGGCAGCAGGGTCGCGCGGACATGGTCGTTCTCCAGGACGAGCGCGGGAAGCGGCGTCTCGACGAGTGTGCGGTCGTACGCGTCCTGGTTCAGGCACGGCAGCGGGCTGTGCAGGGCGCCGTACTCGATATTCGTCCGCAGGTCGGCCGGGAGTTCGGCGATGTTCTCCACGTGGTGCACCTCGCGCTGCGTGCGCAGCGGTGCCAGCGGGTTCTCCGGACCGAGCGAAGCTGCAGGAATCACGAGGTTTTGCGCAGAAAGAGTCGTCACAGACGTATCTTCGCAAGTGCGCTATACATGGTCGACGTGACTCCGCCCACGACCGAAGCCGCAGGCTTCCTGTGTCAGCGGCTAGGCCACATCGCAGACGGAAGTCGGCTTGGGTGAGGCGGTTGTCTTTGGAGCAGTGCCCACATTCCGGGCACGTCCGAGACGTATTGGCCGCGTTCACTGGGACCACTTGGCGTCCGGCTCTCTCAGCCTTGTTCGCCAGGATGCTCAGGAACTGCGACCACGCCGCATCGAGAATGCTTTTGTTCAGTCCACCTTTCGCCGCCGCGCCGTTGGGAAGGAAACCTCCGGACTCGTCGACCTTCGGTTTGGGGACCTTTGTCATCCCGGCGATGTTCAGCGACTCGTGAGCGATGACATCGTGTCCACGGACCAGCGCGAGCGCGGCCTTGTGGTGGAAGTCGAGCCGTTGTCGCTGGACCTTGCGGTGCAGCTTCGCCACCTTCCGCGCTGCGGCGCGGCGACGCTTGGAACGGGACCGTCGAGGAAACGTCGAGAGGTACCTGTGCGCCTCCATCAGGGCGGCCTCGGCGGCGTTTCCAGGACGCGGGTTTGGTTCGTGGTGGCCGCTGGAATCGGTGTAGAAGTGCACCACGCCAACATCAATACCGACGATGCTGCCGGTGACCGGCAACGGCTCAGCGGGCACCTGGTCGCAGACCACGACGACATACCATCGGCGACCCTCTCGTTTTACCGAGACGGTCTTGACCAGGCCCTTGACGGCGCGGTGCTGGTGGACACGGACATGACCGACACCCTGCAGCCGGACGCGAGTCTGTGGGCCTTCCGGGCTGGAATCCCAACGACACCCATCGCCATCCTTCGGGAACTCCACCGTGTCGAACCGGCCTACTCCACGGAATCGTGGATAGCCAGGCGCCTGTCCGGCCTTCACCCGTCGGAGGAACGCCTGGAAAGCCTTGTCGAGACGGCGCAGCGTGGCTTGCTGGGACGAGAACGACCACCGCGCTTGCTCGATGACCTCGGCGCGGATGTGCTTCAACTGAGCGGACTGATCTCCGTACCGGACCCGCGTCTTGGACACGTGCCGGTAGGCGTCGCGGCGCTCCTGGAGGGCGGCGTTGTACAGGGCGCAGTGGTCTCGCAGCATCTCTGTAAGGGCCTGCTCTTGACGGCTGGTGGGGCGGAGCAGGAACTTGTAGGCCCGGATCACTTCCTCCGCGGCCTCTCCCACAGCGCGATGTGCCGCCGCCCCGTGTCCTTCCGTGTCACAGTCACGTCACTGTTATACACACAGGACGTATCTAGTAGTGGAGAGGAGGTGGTGAGGATGATCAGCAGCGGAGCTGCGGCCACAATTCCCCGGCAGAAAGCAGCGGATCCCCTCACCGAAGTCCAATGGACGCTGATGTGATCGTCGTCGGGGCGGGGCTGGCCGGGCTCGCGGCGACCGCGGAGTTGGCCGACGCGGGCCGCAAGGTGCTGCTGCTCGACCAGGAGCCGGAGGCGTCGCTCGGCGGGCAGGCGTTCTGGTCGTTCGGCGGGCTGATGTTCGTGGACTCGCCCGAGCAGCGCCGGATGGGGATCAAGGACTCCCGGGACCTCGCGCTGCAGGACTGGCTCGGGTCGGCCGGGTTCGACCGGCTTGACGACGAGGACAAGTGGGCCCGGCAGTGGGCCGAGGCGTACGTCGACTGGGCCGCCGGCGAGAAGCGTCCGTGGCTGCACGCGCAGGGCGTGCGGTTCTTCCCCGTGGTCGGCTGGGCCGAGCGCGGCGGGTACCACGCCGACGGCCACGGGAACTCCGTACCGCGGTTCCACATCACCTGGGGCACCGGGCCGGGGCTGGTCGCGCCGTTCGTGCGGCGGGTGCGGGAGGCGCATGCGTTGGGCCTGGTCGAGTTCCGGTTCCGGCACCGCGTCGACGAGCTGACCGTGACGGGCGGGGTCGTCGACGGTGTCGCGGGCAAGGTGCTCGAGGCCAGCGACGTACCGCGGGGTGTGTCGAGTTCGCGGGTCGAGGTCGGCGACTTCGACCTGAAGGCGCAGGCCGTGATCGTCACGTCCGGCGGGATCGGCGGGAACCACGACCTGGTCCGGGCGCAGTGGCCGAAGCGGATGGGCGAACCGCCCCGCAGGATGATCAGCGGCGTACCTGCGCACGTCGACGGCCGGATGCTGGCGATCACCGAGCGGGCCGGCGGCCGGTACGTGAACCGGGACCGGATGTGGCACTACACCGAGGGCATCCAGAACTGGGACCCGATCTGGCCGCTGCACGGGATCCGGATCCTGCCCGGCCCGTCGTCGCTCTGGTTCGATGCCACCGGCAAGCGTCTGCCGGTGCCGCTGTTCCCCGGGTTCGACACGCTCGGGACGCTCGAGCACATCATGCGGACCGGGTACGACTACACGTGGTTCGTGCTGACCCAGAAGATCATCGAGAAGGAGTTCGCGCTCTCCGGCCAGGAGCAGAACCCCGACCTGACCAACAAGGACATCAAGGGTGTGCTCGGCCGCGCCCGCGGTGGCGCGACGCCGCCGGTGCGGGCGTTCATGGACAAGGGCGAGGATTTCGTTGTCCGCGGCAACCTTCCGGACCTGGTCCGCGGGATGAACGACCTGACCGGCGAGAACCTGATCGACCTGGACGACCTGGAGCGGCAGATCCTCGCCCGGGACCGGGAGCTGGCCAACACGTTCACGAAGGACCTGCAGGTGACCGCGCTCCGCGGCGCCCGGAACTACCGCGGCGACAAGCTGATCCGGGTCGCGCCGCCGCACCGGATCCTCGACCCGAAGGCCGGCCCGCTGATCGCCGTACGGCTGAACATCCTCACCCGCAAGTCCCTCGGCGGCCTGCAGACCGACCTGGACTCGCGGGTACTGCGCACCGACGGCACCCCGCTGCCCGGCGTCTACGCGGCCGGCGAAGTCGCCGGCTTCGGCGGCGGCGGCGTCCACGGCTACCGCTCCCTGGAAGGCACCTTCGTCGGCGGCTGCCTCTTCACCGCCCGCACAGCAGGCCGCGCCGCCGCGGCCGCCACCCGCTGACGGCGCCTCCTCCGTCCGACGAACCCTGTAACTGTGATCGCCGCAGCTGACCCCTGACATTCAGCGTGCGGCTTGCGGCCCGTCGCGATGCCGGCCAGGGTAGTACGACGTGTGCCCCCGGCCGGCCTGCGCCATCCCAGACTCCGCCAGCCACTGCGAAGGACCGGGACGACGCGGAGGATCGGGTCGTCCGACCTTGGCGAGCTCTGGAAACCGTGCATGCCACTTCGGGAAGCAGTAGCGCGGCAGCACAAGGTACGGCCAGACTTGCAGCAGCAGACCGCGGTTCAGGTGCCGAGTCAGCTCCTCAGCGCGGCGCGCCTCACTGATCACGTGCGCGTAGAAGGAGATGCGCTCGCCGAGAACATCGAGATCGTAGCGATTGACGGGCGGCGGCCGGAGCTCCGGGGGAAGCGACACGACGCCACTTGCCGGCCCCTTCAGGTCGTCCAGTGAGTCCGGCACCACATATGGGATCGTGGCGCCGGTCTGGAAGCCTCGCTTCGTGATGCGGTCGTTGTCGGACATGCGACCAGTATCGGTCAGAACACCATCGTGAGGAGGTCGGCGAAGAGTTCTTGTTCGTCGGTCTCCAGGCCGCGGTTGGTGAACCAGGTTGCCATGTTGTGGCAGTCGCGCAGGAGGAAGTCCATGCCCTTTGGGTTGCCGACGATGTCTACGACCTGGGGGAGGTCGATCATTACGATGCGGTCGGTCTGGGCGAGGACGTTGTACGGCGAGAGGTCGCCGTGTGCGAGCCCTGCCCGGGCCAGTTCGCGCATGCCGTTGCGGAGTTGCTCGAAGTACACCTCGAGCAGGTCCTTCGGCGGGCGGACCTGGGCGAGGCGTGGTGCGGCGCCGCCCTGGCCGTCGTCGATGAACTCCATCAGCAGTTCGGTGCCGTCCACCTGCACGGGGTACGGCACCGGGACGCCGGCCGTCCACAGCCGGTTGAGGGCCTCCCACTCGGCGTACGCCCAGCCACCGGCCGCGACGCTGCGCCCGTGCGCGGACTTCTTCGCCATCGCCCGGCTGTCGCGGCTGTTCCGCGTCCGCCGGCCTTCGACGTACGACGTACTGCGGTGGAAGGACCGGTGCTCCTCGGTGCGGTACCGCTTCGCGGCCAGCAGCGAGGACTTCGCCGGGTTGTCGCCGATGGCTTCGACGGCCCGTTCGACCAGGAAGACGTCGGCTTCCTTGCCGGTTTTGAGGACGCCGAGCTCGGTATCGATCGCGGCCTGTTCCGTCACGACCCACGAGGGTCGTGGTTCCGGGCCGCGAGAGCCGCGCTCGACGTCCAGCCAGGTGGACCACCGCTGGTCCGGACCCAGGTTCTCGTCGATCGACTGGAACTGGAAGTTGAAAGAGTTATCGGTGAGTTCGTACTCGGGAAAGGACAACGGAGGTGCTCCTGAACGAAGAAGTGAGGCTGACGCGGACATGCCGCAGCGCAGTGATGGCCATCCGTCAGCCCTCCTTAGTCCAGGCAGCGCTCGTCGCCGCTCGGCCAAACCAGGATGCCCGCCCGTCGCGGGCTCCGCAACGTATTTACCGGAGCTGGGATCGCGCGGTCGGACTCAGCCTGAGTTCCTGCATCGGCTTCGTGGACCGGCAGACCAGTTCGGGCAGCACCTGCTCCTGCCAGACCCGGGACGCGGTCAGTTGCCGGCGGTGCTCGTCGTACGCCGGGATCCCGGGGAACCGGGCGAACCAGGCGAGCACCACCTCGTCCCGCAACGGCAGCTGCGGAAAGTTGTTCTCGGCAACCAACGACTCGAACACCGCGACCGGCTCGGCCCCGGTCGCCCGCAACACCGGTACGACGTGGTCCTCGAAGTACTCGACGAATCCGTCGTCGGAGGCACCGCGATGGTGGACCACGCCGGCGATCACCGCGTCCGTGTCGCCGGGTCGCGGGGCGTCGAGCGCCGGGTACGACGGCCCGAGCCGGACCGGCTTCAGCAGCAGCGCGTTGTCCGAGTCGATCATCGTGGCGTTCGCCGCCGCGGAGTGCGCGCGCCAGACCGGCCCGTAGTAGAAGGCGTTCAACGCGTCCGCCCGCGCGGGCAGGTCGCGGAAGCCGCGGATCCAGACGAACCGGTCCGGGTCGTCGAGATCGCGGAACTGACCGGCGATGTGCATCCCGGTCGCTTCCTGCCCGTCGACGAAGTACGTGTCGAACAGGTCGATCAAGGTGTCACACTGCCCGGGGTGCAGCGTGTACTGGCGTAGGTCCGCAACGGCGCAGCACTCGTTCATGGTGAGCAGCCAACCACCGAAACCTGACAGTTACTGTCAGGCGACAGTCGTTTGAAACACCCGTAACAGCCCAGTACTTGCACTCACACCGCGAGTTTGGTCTGGTGGAGTCAGGTGGTTGAGCCCCCTGCCACTGGGAAGTGCACGACGACACGACGAGGTATCTCCCGTGACGATCGCAGCAATCGAAGAGTCCAAGCAGAACATCGCCGACGCCACCCACGAGCTGCTGCTCGAGGCAGACGGCGTCCCCGATCCCCGCCATCAGGCCTGTCTCGATCAAGTCGTGCTGCTGAACGCGCCGGTCGCCCGCTCGATCGCCTCCCGCTACCGCAGCAAGGGAGTCGACGCCGACGATCTCGAACAGGTCGCGTACCTCGGCCTGGTGAAGGCCGCCAACGGGTACCGGCTGGAGGCGGAGACCGCGTTCCTTTCGTACGCCGTACCGACGATCCGCGGCGAGCTGAAGCGGTACTTCCGCGACTGCGCGTGGACGGTCCGTCCGCCGCGGCGGGTGCAGGAGATGCAGGGCAGCATCGCGGCCGCGGAACCGGAGCTGATCCAGCGGCTCGGTCACGTTCCGAGCGACCAGGAGACCGCGGCGGCGCTCGGCACCGATCCGGCCGAGGTCGCGGAGGCCGTGTCGGTGCGCGGGTGTTTCAGCACGCTGTCGCTGGACGCGCCCGGAACGGCGGAGGGCGGGACCAGTCTGCTGGAGACGGTCGCGGACGCCGAGGCCGGGTACGACCTGGTCGAGGACGTGCACCGGCTGACGCCGGCGGTGTCGAACCTCGGCGACCGGGACAAGCGGATCCTGCAGCTGCGGTTCTGCAACGGGTTCACTCAGGAGGAGATCGGGCACGAGCTCGGCGTCAGCCAGATGCAGGTCTCCCGGCTGCTCCGCGGGATTCTCGACAACCTCCGCTCCGAGCTGGCCGAGACCGTGCAGAAGAACGGGTAATGGTCGGCCCCGCTGGGGTTTTCACGGCCGCGGCAGGCGGGACGGGGCGCGCGCGAGGCGCGTACTACCCGTTCTTCGGTGCGGTAGCGTCGCGGGTGTGGACTTCGAGGAGGCGGCGGACGCGGTGTACGCGGCACCGGCGGCCGACTTCATTGCTACTCGCAACGAGCTGGCCAAGCAGCTGAAGGCTGCCGGTGACCCGCTCGGGTCGACACGCCTGAAGGCGCTGCGCAAGCCGACGGTCGCGGCGTGGATCGCGAATCTGGTGGCGCGGGAGTTGCCGGACCAGCTGGACGACCTGCTGGCGCTCGGGGACGAGTTCCGGGAGGCGACGGCGGACCTGGACGGCGAGCGGCTGCGGGAGCTGACGCCGAAGCGTCACCAGGTGCTCGACCAGCTCGCGAATGAGGCGGCCCGGCTGGCGGGCGACCGGGGGCAGAAGCTCAGCCCCGACGTCGCCACGAAGCTGCGCGAGACGCTGGACGCCGCGTTGATCGACCCCGCGGCGGGTGACGCGGTACGCGAGGGGCGGTTGAGCAGTGCGCTGCGGCATGTCGGGTTCGGGGTGGTGGATGAGAACGGCGAGCCGTCGAACGTCACGCCGTTGACCGACGAGCGCCGGCAGGCCGCGCGGGAACGGCGGGCGGCTCGGCAGGCTGAGGAGGCCGAGGAGGTCTCGGCCGAGAAGCAGGTGGAGGAGCGGGCGCGGCGCGAGCAGGAGGAGCGCGAGGCGGCCGCGAAGGCGGAGGCCAAGCGGGCGTTCGAGGACGCGGTCACCGCGGCCCAGGCCGCCGAGGCGACGGTCGAGGACCTCGACAAACAACTGGACGACGCCCGCGACGCCCTCTCCGAGGCCCAGGCCCTCGTCCACAAACTAGGCGCCGAACTGGACGAAGCCCGCCGCGCCGCGCGCGACGCACAGAAGCACAGCCGCGAGGCCCGCAAGCACTACAACCGGCTGTAAGCGCGAACCGCCCGCTGGGCGCGGGTGGCGGCGCAGAGGCGCCCCGCCGAGCGCGCCCGGTCAGCGGGCGGGGTGGGTTGCGGACGCGGGGCGTGCGGTGGGTGTGGGTTGCGGACGTGGGGCGTGCTGTGGGGGTGGGACGCGGGGCGTGCGGTCGGTGTGGGGGGTGGGGACGCGGAGCGTGGGGTGGGTGTGGGGGTTGGGACGCGGGGTGTGCGGTGGGTGTGGGTTGCGGGCGCGGGGCGTGCGGTGGGGACGCGGGGCGTGGGTTGGGGACGCGGGGCGTGGGGTGGGTGTGGGGTGGGGTTACTCGCCGGGGATGGGGAGGAGGTAGCGGCTGGGGTTGGCGGGGGCGCCGGCGTCGAGCCAGCGGTGGAAGCCGGTGGGGTTGCGGCGTTCGAACTCGTCGAGGCAGATGCGGCGGACTTCGGCGACCGCCTGGCGGTCGCGGGGGCCGGCGCCGTGGGACAGTTGGGTCGCGGTCTCGGACCAGACGCCGCACAGCTCGGCGATCGACAACGGGCACTGCAGCGACGCGATCAGCTCCTCGTCCTCAGCGAGTTGCGCGTCGGTCAACCGCTCGAGGTTCCGCCGGCGGCGCGCCTTCCGCGGCGACTGCCAGTGCACCTCCCGATCCGGTACGACGAGATCGATCAGCACGAACACCACCGCGAGAATCAGCCCCGCCGTCACGCCGAGTGCTCCCCACGCGAGCAGCCGCACCAACCCGGGCAGGCACAGCACCGCGCCGGCCGCCGTCGCCGCGACCAGCGCCGCCGAACCGTACGGCGCCTCCTCGGTCACGTGCCGCACCACCGCGGCCAACGGCCAGACCAGCACGAACACCACGACCAGCAGGATCGACGCGGCCAGCGGCCCGAGCAACAGGACACCGGCCATCGCGCCGGCGGTCCCGACGCCGAGACCGGCCGCGACTCCCACCCGCCGTACGACCCGCGAAAGGTGCATCACCACAGCTCACTCACCGTCACCACACCCCACAGAGTCCCCCTCGTCCGGTGAACGAACAACCCCTGGTCGCGGTTCCCCGCGTGACCTGTTCAACTGGTGGTCGCTGCTGTGATCGGACGCCTCTTCCCGGATCATGGTTGAAATGAGGACCTTCGCCGAACGCGTCCGCGGCCTCGCCCCGGCGCCGTGGGAGCACGACGCAGAGCTGCTCCGTGACCTGTACGACGCTCAGCTCGGCAGCCGGCACGCGGACTTGGCAGCGCGCTGGATGCAGTCCCAGGGCACCGGCTTCTACACGATCGGCTCGGCCGGCCACGAGGGGAACGCGGCCGTCGCCGCGGCGCTGCGGCCGACCGACCCGGCGCTGCTGCACTACCGCTCGGGCGCGTTCTACCTGACCCGGGCGGCGCAGTGCGGGTCCAAGGAGGGCCTGCGGGACATCCTGCTCGGCGTCGCCGCGGCGACCAGCGAGCCGATCGCGGGCGGCCGGCACAAGGTGTTCGGCCGGCACGAGCTGTCGGTGATCCCGCAGACGTCGACGATCGCGTCGCATCTGCCGCGGGCGATGGGCGTCGCGTTCTCGCTGAACCGGTCGCACAAGCTCGGCGTACCGTCCCCGTGGCCGGACAACGCGATCGTGGTGACCAGCTTCGGCGATGCCTCCGCGAACCACTCGACCGCGACCGGCGCGATCAACGCGGCGCTGCACGCCTCGTACCAGGGCCTGCCGATGCCGTTGCTGCTGGTCTGCGAGGACAACGGGATCGGGATCAGCGTGCGCACCCCGGACGGCTGGATCCGGCAGGCGTACGGCTCCCGCCCCGGCCTGCGGTACTTCGACGCGGACGGCACCGACCTGGACGCGGCGCTCTCGATGGCGACCGAGGCGGCCACGTTCGTACGGCGGAACCGGCGCCCGGCGTTCCTCCGCCTGCGCACGGTCCGGCTGCTCGGCCACGCGGGCTCCGACGTGGAGACGGCGTACCGCTCCGCCGCCGAGCTCGCCGCAGACGAGGAGCTGGACCCGCTACTCGGTACGGCGCGCTACCTGCTCGGCTCGGGCTACTCGGCCGACGAGATCATCGAGCTGTACGACGACAAGCAGGCGGAGGCGCTCCGGATCGCAGCCGAGGTCGCGGGCCTCCCCCAGCTGACCTCGGCCGAGGCCGTCGCCGCGCCGCTGCGCTTCCCGCCGGCGGACGCGGTCGCCGAGGCCCTGCCTCAATCCACCCCGACCGCCGAGCGCCTGACGCTCAGCCAGTCGATCAACCGCGCCCTGAGCGACGTACTGAAGTCCTACCCGGAGGCGATGGTCTTCGGCGAGGACGTCGGCCGCAAGGGCGGGGTGTACGGCGTGACGCGCGGACTGCAGAAGGCGTACGGCCCGGCCCGCGTGTTCGACACGCTCCTCGACGAGCAGTCGATCCTCGGGCTCGCGCTGGGCGCGGGCGTGTCCGGGCTGCTGCCGATCCCGGAGATCCAGTACCTCGCGTACCTGCACAACGCCGAGGACCAGCTGCGCGGCGAGGCGGCGTCGCTGAAGTTCTTCTCGCAGGAGCAGTACGCCAACCCGATGCTGCTGCGGATCGCCGGGTACGGGTACCAGAAGGGCTTCGGCGGCCACTTCCACAACGACGACGCGATCGGCGTACTGCGGGACATCCCCGGGATCGTGATCGCGTCGCCCGCGCGGCCCGACGACGCGGCCGGGATGCTGCACGCGTGCGCGGCCGCGGCGCGGGCGACCGGCGCGGTGAGCGTGTTCCTGGAGCCGATCGCGCTCTACCACCGGCGGGACCTGTACGCCGACGGCGACGAGCAGTGGCTGGCGCCGTACGCCGGTGAGCCGGTCGAGATCGGGCGCGGCCGGACGTACGGCGACGGGGACGGGTTGACCATCGTGACGTTCGGGAACGGCGTACCGATGAGCCTCCGGGTGGCCGCGCGGGTGCCGGGGATCCGGGTCCTCGACCTGCGCTGGCTGGCGCCGCTGCCGGTGGCGGACCTGTTGCGCGAGGCGAACGCCACCGGGAAGGTGCTGGTGGCCGACGAGACCCGCCGGTCGGGCGGGGTGTCCGAGGGTGTGCTGGCCACGCTGATCGACCACGGGTACGCCGGACGGCTGGCGCGGGTGACGAGCTACGACTCGTACGTCCCGCTGGGCGCGGCCGCGCACGACGTACTGCTCAGCGAGCAGACCATCGAGGCAGCCGCGCGGGAACTGCTCAGCTGAACAGGCGCTGCCAGAGCGATTTCTTCTGCGGCTTCGGCGGGCTAGTGCGCGGGGCGGCCGGCTCGCGGGTTGGGCGTTCCATCCGCCACTGGGCGATCACCGCGTCCTCGTTCACCGGGCCGGTCGGAACCACGGGGCCGGTGGTGTCGCGGATCGCGAGCCGGATCCGGTTGTTCAGATCCGCCAGGTACTCGCGGACCTCGGACTCGCGGCGCATCCCGCGGACCTTCTCGTGGAGCTGCTGCTTCTCCTTGCGGAGCTGCACCGCGGACGGCAGCAGCGCGTCGGTCTCGATGTTCTCCCGGCGGATGAAGTCCTTCACCCACCAGTCCGGGTCGTGCCCGTCGGCCAGTTCCAGCGGCTTCCCGGCGAGCGCCAGGTTGTCGAACTCACCCGTCTGCTGGGCACGCTTGAGCTGAGCCTCGACCCAGTCCTGGGTCTTCATGCCGGGTGGTTTCCGCTCGGTCATGATCAGCACCTCACCTAGGAGTTGACCCCAGACTACTAATTTGTGAATGCAATCACAAGGCATACTCGAGATGTGCAGCTGACCGACGAAGAGATCGCGGCGATGACGCCGGCGGAGCGGCGGGCGTTGATCCTGCGGCTCGTGCCGCGCCCGGGCGGGCTGCCGTCCCGGCGGACGATCGAGCGGATCCGCAAGTGGCGGACCGTACTGATCATGGTCTGTGTCGCGGTACTGGTCCCGTGGACCGTGTACCTGGCACTCACCCTGCCCGACCACTACGTCGCCCGGAACTGGGGCGCGACCTGGGTCGGGTTCGACATCCTGCTCCTGACGACGCTGCTGCTGACCGCGATCGGCGGGTGGAAACGCAAGCAGTTCGTGTTCCCGACCGCGTTCGCGTCCGGCGTGCTGCTGATCTGCGACGCCTGGGTCGACGTGATGACCAGCCAGCGCGGCGACGACCTGACGCAGGCACTGCTCAGCGCGTTCCTGGTCGAGCTGCCGCTGGCGTTCGTACTGATCGCCGGCCCGCTCCGCGTGCTGCGCTACCTGGCTGTCCGGCACGGCGTGATCCAGTCCGACGCGCACTTCTGGCGGATGCCGATCCCGATCCCCGACCTGTACGCCGACCACAAGATCCCACCGGCCGCGTGACGGTACTGCTGACCCGGTCGGACATCCTGCGGGTGCTCGACGTACCCGCGGTGCTGGACGCGCTGCGGCACGGATTCCGGCAGGCGAGCCCGATCGAGCCGCTGCGGATCCGGACCGACCTCCCAGGTCCCGGTACGGCGACCGCGCTGCTACCGGGGCTGATTCCAGGCATCCCGGCGTACACCGTGAAGGTCAACGCAAAGTTCCCCGGCTCGACGCCCGCACTCCGCGGCGTCGTCTGCCTACACGACCTGACCGACGGCACCCTCCTGGCCCTCCTCGACAGCTCCACAATCACCGCCTGGCGCACAGGCCTCGCCGCAGCCCTCGCCACACACCTACTGTCAGGAAACCGCCCCGCCACACCGGACGTTGTTGGGGTGATTGGGGCGGGGGTGCAGGCTGAGGTGGCTCTTGCTGGGCTTGGGGTGCTTCGGGAGGTGCGGTGGGTGGTGGTCCACGATCTGGATCCTGGACGGGCGGCCGATTTCCTTTCCAGGCAAGGGATTCCGGGGGTTGTGGTGGGCAGTGCGCGAGAGGTGGCTGCGGCTGCGGACCTCGTGGTGCTCGCCACCTGGTCGCGGGAGCCGTTGCTCACTGCGGCTGATCTCAGACCGGGTCTGCATCTGACGACCTTGGGCGCCGACGAGCCCGGCAAGGTGGAGCTCTCGGCCGAGCTGCTGTCCGCCGCACGGGTGATCGTCGACGACCGCGCACTCGCCGTTCAGATGGGGGCCTTGGGCAACGTTGGCCTCACCGTCGATGCGGCGCACGCGACCCTGACCGACGTGCTGACCGGAGCGGCCGAAGGGCGGCAGGCGGACGAGGTCACCGTCTACGCACCCGTCGGCCTGCCCTGGCAGGACCTGGCGATCGCCTGGCCCGTCTTTCAAGCCGCACAACACGCCGGACGGACGATCGACTTCCTCAGTTGACGACGGCGCCGGCCGTCAGATTGAGGGCGCTACCGGTGAAAGCAGCGGCCTGGTCGGACGCGGCGAAGGTGGCCGCGGCGGCTACGTCGGCAAGGGTCGCGGCGCGGTTAAGCATGGTCTGGGCGGCGGTGTGCTCGGCAACCTCGCGACGGAAATCCTCGGGATAGGTGTCCGGATTGGATTCCGGAATGCCGTTCGTTTGCAGCGTGACGACGCGTACGCCGTGCGGGCCGAGTTCGCGCGCCAGGCTGCGGCGGAGCGCCTCCACGGCACCGAACCCGACCTGGAATCCACCCAGGTTCGCCGCCGGTTCGCCGTACCCGCCGAAGGTCAGGATCACGCCGGAGCGTTGCTCGATCATCCGCCGGGCGGCCGCGCGGGACGTGAGGTAGTAGGTGCGCAGCATGTTCCGGACCGGCTCCTCGACGTCGGCGAGGGACATGTCGACCAGCGGCGTACCGAAGTACTGCTTGTGGCCGATCAGGTTGAACGAGATGTCGATCCGGTCGAGTACGGCGGCGTGCCGGTCGACCGCCTGCTCGTCGAGCGCGTCGACGACCGCGACCTCGGCGGTACCGCCCGCGGCGCGGATCTCGCCGGCCAGGCGGTCGAGCGGTTCGACGGTACGGCCGACCACGTGGACGATGGCGCCCTCGCGGGCGAAGGACCGGGCGACCGCGCCGCCGATCGGGCCGGCCGCGCCGTACACGATCGCGTGTTTTCCGTTGAGCATCATGGGTTTTCCTCCAGTTCGGCGACGAGGTCCGCGAGTTGCCGCATCGACGCGCGGATACCGCGCTCCATCCCGCCGTCGACGTACAGGTCCCGGTCCTCGACCGCGAAGAACACGGTCCGTTGGGTGAGGGTGGTGACCCCGTCGGCCTCGTCGAAGGTGATCAGGTTCAGGTAGACGGTGCCGGGCGCCTGGTCGAACTCGTACGTCTGCACGATCCGTTCCGGTGTCGGCTCACCGTGGTACAGCCCGTGGAACACGTAGCCCTTGCCGGCAGCGTCGTAGTGCGTCCACCGCCAGCGGCCGCCGTGCCGCGGGTCCAGCTGGTTGACGACGAGCTCGAGCCCGGCCGGCCCGAGCCAGCGTTTCACCAGGTCCGGCTCGGTGTACGCGCGGAAGAGCGACTCCCGTGAGGCGTTGAACTCCCGGATGATGACGACCTGCGGCGAGCCGGGCTCGGCGATGATCTTCACAGGTCCTCCAGCAGGTCGTCGAGCCGGTCGAAGCTCTCGGTCCAGTACGCGCGGTAGTCCATCAGCCAGCCGACCGCGCCCCGGAGCGGCTCGGCCTCGAGATGACTGAGCCGGGCAGTCGCTCGTTGCGAGCGGCTGATCAGCCCGGCCTGCTCGAGCACCTTCAGATGCTTGGACACGGCCGGCTGCGACATGCTGAACGGCGCCGCGAGCTCGGCGACGGTGGCGTCGCCGCTCTTCAGCCGGGTGAGGATCGCGCGCCGGGTCGGATCGGCGAGCGCCGCGAAGACACCGGTCAATCCATCTTCATAACCTAATGGTTTTGAAACCATGTGGTTAAGGATGCGTGCCGGCCGACGTGATGTCAAGACGGTTCAACTAGAGCAGTTCGGTGAGGATCGCGGTCAGGTCCTCGCCGAACGGGCGGTCCGCGTCGATCGGCGGTACGACGGCGTCGACCGCCCGGAGGAGTGGTTGCACACCCGGTGGGACTGGGCGTTCGGACAGCGCGAAGGCCTGGCGTACGGCGAGGAGCTCGCAGGCGGTTGTCTCGCGAGTGAGGCGGATCGCTTCGCCGAGGTTGCCGACGGCCTCCCAGGAGAACGTCTGCACGTCCTCCTGACCGTTGGACGTCTCCGCCGTACTGATTGCCGTCGGCAACGTCAGGCGACGGAACTGGTGGGTGATCGCGACGGCGCGTTTGTGGACCGCCACCAGGCCCGCCTGCGGTCCGGGGTCGCGGGCGAGCTGGGCCGGGAGGCCTGTCACGGTGGGGTCGAGGAGACGGTGCAGGCGCGCGGTGGAGACCTCGGCGGCGTGGGCGAGGGCGGCGGTCAGGTGGTCGCAGTACGCCGTCAGGTCGAGTCCGTGGAAGCCTGCCGTGCCGATGAACTCGCCGTCCAGGTAGGCCGGTGAGTCGGTGACGCCGTTGAATGCGCGCTCGACGGCGTCGTCGAGTTGCTCGAGGGTACGCCGTACGTGCGCGACCACCTGTCCGGCGACGCGGAACGAGACCGGTGCCTGCAGGCTGCGCGGGTCCGGCTCCGGGCCGGCCAGTTCCCGCAGGCGGGCGAGCTCGACGGTCAGTACGTCGTCGCCGCGGCCGGCCGCGGGTTGGTACGGATCGCGGTTGGCGCCGACCACGGCGATCGCCGCCGCTCCCACGGCCGTCAGCCGATCCGCCAGCCTGTGCGCGCGAGCGGCCGCGAGCGCCGCGCGGCCGGTCGCGCCGGGAATGCCTGCCAGTAAGGCGATTCCTTCCTTCGGGCCGAGGTCGAGGGAGGCGAAGGCATGCGCCAGAGGGATGATCTCGCCGGCCGATCCGGCACCCTCAGCGGGGATGTTCGGTAGGTGGGCGCTGTTGATCAAGGCAACCAACTGTTGGATCAGGCCGACGGACACCGCCGCGTCACCGGTGAGGAACGTGCGCAGCCGGCCGATCAGAACGGCGCGGGCTTCGTCCGGCGGCAGCCAGGGTGGGCCGCCGACCGCGCGGCCGCGGAGGAGGTTGCGTTGGTGGCGGCTCTGTTCCTCAGTGGTGAGACGGCGTTTGCTCAGGTTGCCCATGCCGGTGTTCACGCCGTACACCGGGTCGCCCGATTCGAGGGTATGGAGGGCGTCGGCGCGGATGCCTGCCAGGCGGTCGAGGAGGGCGGGTGCCAGCTCGATCGGGTCAGGACTGGCCGGGTCCAGGTCGCCCGGTTCGTTGATCATCAGTGGAACCGGAGCATCGTGCCGGCGTCGGCGGCCTCGGCGCGGCGGAGGATCAGGTGCGCGATCGCTACGTCCAGGAGGGACAGGCCGCGGTGCCAGAACAGCGTGCGTTCCGTGGCGTTCTCGCGGCCGGGTTTGCGGCCGGCGACGATCTCGCCGATCTCGGCGTACAGCGTGTCCGGCGACAACCGGCCGGTGTCGACGTGGCGGCGGAGTGATCCGAACCGCCCCGACTGCGCCTCCCGCCAGTCGTCGACGACCACCTTGTCCATCACGTCCAGCAGGTCCAGTTCGACCGCGGATACCGTACCGTACGGTATGGTCAGCGTTCCCGGCGTGACCGCCGCGGTGCGGAGGAGTGGTTCGGGTTCGGTGAGGCGGGTGGCCTCGACGAGTACGTCGGCGCCGTCGAAGGCCTCCTCGGCGGTCGCGCAGACCCGGATCGGCGTGGACAGCTCCGCGGCGAGGTCCGCGGCGAACTTCTCCCGGGACTCCGGCCGCGCGGACGTCACCCGGATCTCGTCGAGGTCGAACAGGTCGTCGAGCATCGTCACGTTCCACCACGCCGTACCCCGGGCACCCGCGTGCGCGAGGATCTTGCTGTCCCGGCGGGCCAGGTGCCGCGCGCCGACGGTCGTCATCGCGCCGGTCCGGGCCGCGGTGATCATGGTCGCGTCGAGGACCGCGAGCGGTACGCCGGTGGTCGGGTCGAACAGGGTCGCCATCGCGAGCTCGCTGGGCAGGCCCTTGAGGTAGTTCGGGACGAAGTCGCCGACCACCTTCACGCCGCTGACTCCGTGCGCGCCGAGGCCGTCGAGGTGACCGCGGAGGATGTTGAAGTGGCCGATGCCGCCGTTGTCCGGGGTCAGGTGCACCCGCGGCTCGAACGCGGTCCGCCCGAGACCGTGCTCGCGGACCGCGTCCTCGACCGCGTCGACGATCTCCAGCCGGGTGAGGCCGAGCTCGTCGATGTCCGGTCCGCTGAGGAAGCGCAGCCAGATTCCGTCGGTCACTCGGGCTCCTTCGGTTGCCGTCGTTCGATACTTAAGTTTCGCGCGCGCACGTTACGTTCGGTGCATGGGGTCGACGACAGGTACGCCGGAGAGCACCGTGATCGGTCACTCGACCGGTGACAAGGTGCTGCTGTACGGCGGGCTGCCACTGGTCGGGCTGGTGCTCGGCTTCTTCCTGCCGCGGATCGCGGACTGGGCCGGCGGGCACGAGTGGGTGCCGTTCCAGGGACCGCTGCGGCTGATCGCCGCCTGGGACAGCTGGTGGGTCGTGGTGATCTGCGTCGTGGCCGGACTGGTGGGCGGCGTCGTACTGGCCGGGATGGCGTTCGACGACACGCTGCGGGTGACGATCGACAACCGGTCGGTGGAGTTCCTGAAGCACCAGAAGACCGTGACGGTGCCGCGCGAGAAGGTGTCGGTGGCGTTCCTGGAGGGCAAGGAGATCGTCCTGCAGGACGCGGGTTCGCGGGAGCTGGCGCGCGAGAAGCACGACCAGTTCAAGTCGGAGACGCCCAAGATCGCGGCTGCGTTCCGCGCCCACGGGTACCCGTGGTCCGAGGCCGGGGACCCGCACCAGGCGGAGTTCCGGCGCTGGATCGAGGACGACCCCGATCTGCCACCGGCGGTGAACGCGATCCTCAAGGTCCGCTCGAGGGCCTTCGACGACGGCGACAAGGGCAAGGCCGACCTGCGCGAACTCCGCGACGAACTCACAACCCTCGGCTACACCGTGAAGGACAAGGACAAAAGGCAGTACTGGAGGGTCTAAGCACTCAGTAGGTGGATGACGGCTTCGGCGTAGGCCTGTTCGGCGTCCGGGGCGGTGTGGATGCTGTCGGTGAGGGTGATGCGGTAGCCGTCGGGAGTGGCTTCGAGGGAGCGGAAGTGTGGGCCGAGGAGGGCGCGCAGTTGCTCCTCGCGGGGCAGCCAGATCACCTCGCGTTGCTCGATGCTGTCCAGGGCCCACTCGGTCGTGCCGTTGAAGCCGATCACCTTGCTGCCCTGGTAGTCGTGCACCTCGACGGTCATGTCGCTCACCACGAACACGTCCTCGTCCATGTCCCGGTCCGGTACGACGAACCGGTCCCCGGCGCCGGGGCTCCACAGCACCCCGGCCTTACGCAGTCGTCCGGCCTGCTCGATCGTGATCACGCTTCCATCCTCCCCACGGAACGCAAATACCGCAGGTCCGCGCGAGCCGCCACCACCGAGACGCGGCTCGCGCGCGGCTGCAGGTCAGCGGTGCAGGGCGGTCCGGAGTTCCTCGGCGCGGCGGGCGATCCGGTCCCGGCACTCGGTGGTCAGCGGCAGGTCGACCAGCGTGCTCGCCTGCAGGTGGCTCAGTCCGAACTCGGCGCGCAGCCGGCGGACGGCGGCCGGGCGGTCGGCGGCGGACCGCAGTACCGCTGCCACCTCGTCGCGGCGTTCGAAGGCGGCCAGGATGCCGTCGTAGATCTCCAGCTGGGTGTATGCGGACCGGTCCGGCTCCGCCATCGTCTGCTCTCCCTTGTCGCTGGTCCGGATCACCTGCCGCCACAGGGCGGGTACGGCGAGCCGGGCGCGGGTGTAGCGCCGGGTCAAGGGCTGTGCGTAGGTCATGGTCATGTCCGGATCCCCCTAGTCGTCGTCTGCCTTGGCCAGCGCATGCGGCTCGCGCGGCGGGCATTTCGTCCCTGGCGTGGTGATCGCCTCGAAGTGCCAGGGTTCGTTGTCGTACCGGCGGCAGATGCCGTACCGCCAGCCGTTCTTGTCCAGCCACGTCATCGCGGCCGCCGGTGCGATGTCGACGGCCTTGCCGAGCACGTGGGCGGAGTACTTGGGCGGCAGCACCCAGCGGGTCGCCACCTTGTAGGAGCCGTACTTCTGGATCGCCTCGTTCAGCAGCCGCTGCTGTTTCGCGGCACTGCGCTTGCCGGAGTTGATCCGGATCGGGACGCCGGCCGCCGCGGCCGCCGCGAAGGCCTTCTTCAGCCGGGCCTCGAGCTTCGGGGACAGCGCGTCGATGTCCTCCTCGCGCGGCACCTGGGTCGGCTTCTTCGTCGCCTTCTTGGTGGGACTGGTGGTGGTCCGGGTCGGCGTGTTCGTCGTCGTACGGCGGGCCGTGGGCGTCCGGGTCGGCGCCGTCGTCGCGGGCGGGGCGCTGTACGCGGGCGCGCTGTTCGTCGACACCACCGGCCGCTTGTCCGCGCCGAGCCCGAGGGCGTCCCCGACCTGCTGGTGCCACAGCAGCAGCGATCCGGCGACCGCACCGACCACGACCACCCCGGTCACGGACAGCAACCGCGTCCGCCCGGTCCTGCGGCGGTCCGGAAAGTGGTCGTCGGTCATGTCGCCTCCCGTCCTGGACTGAGGAGCGCAGGGAGCGAAGCGACCGGAGCGACGAGGGAAGGACGGGAGTCACAGCGACATGACCAGCCGCGCCGGAGGCGTGGCATCAACGGAGTCATGGGGTACAGCCTTTCGTGATCAGGGCGGTGGGCGCATCCGTCCCAGGGACCGTCCTGCGGCCCTAGCTGTAGCCCCTGAGTATCAGTTCGGACGCCGAGCCTCCTCCAAAAGTTGGAGTGCGGGCCCCTCCGCTCAGATGAAGCTTCGGCAAACACAGGCTGACTACGCTGGGCGACGTGATGGGACTCTGGCGACGGATGACGCAGGGGCAGCAGGATCTGCTGCTCGCCGCGGTCGTCGGCGTGGTCTGGTTCGCGGCGCTGAACCTGATCAACGGCACCTGGCTGCGGCCGCACAACCCGGCGGTGTCGGTGGTCACCGGGGTGTTCCTGGTCACCACGGTCGCGTTCGCGCGCCGGATCCCGCGGACCATGCTGGTGATCGTCTCGGTGCTCTATCCCTTCCTGTACGCCGCGGTCGGCACCGGGCTGGCCGCTCAGCTCGGGGTGACGATCTTCGGGCAGCCGGAGATCAGCGACGCGGCGCTGCAGTCGGAGATCCACCTGGTCCCGCTGCTGGTGGTCGGGTACCTCGCGGCGTCGGCCGGCGTCCGGCGGTTCACCTGCCTGTTCTTCACGATGGGCAGCCTGGCCGGGTTGATGATCGGGCTGCCGACCGTGGTCGCGATCGTCCTCAGCCACGTCAGCCGCCTGGTGCTCCTGGGCCCGCGGTACAAGGCCCTCCCCCGCGATGTCGGCAGCCTGTACACGTACATCGACGTGTCACTGTTCGTGTTCGCCGAGGCACTGATCTGCGGGATGGTGCTGCTCGGCGCGGACACCCGCAGGCGCCGGAGGTCGGTCGCGCTGCTGGAACAGCGGAACGCCGAACTGGTCCGGCTGCGCGCGGTCGAGGCGGAGCGGGCCGCGGTCGCCGAGCGGACCCGGATCGCCCGCGACCTGCACGACGTGATCTCGCACCACGTCAGCGCGGTGGTGATCCGGGCGCAGGCCGCGGACCGGGTCGCCGACCAGCGTCCTGAAGTACTGCGGGAGGCGATCCGCTGGATCATTGCCAGCGGCAAGGAGGCGCTGACCGCGATGCGGGAGACGGTCCGGGTGCTGAACACCGCGTCGCCGCAGATCGCCGGCGACACCGGGTCCGGCGGCGGGACCGCGCCGGTGCCGGACCTGGCCGACGTGGCGCGGATGGGCGAGCGACTGAAGGCGGTCGGCATCGACGTCACGATGGAACTCCCGCCCCGGCAGCGGCAGCTCACCTCGGCGACGGATCTGACCGCCGTACGGATCATCCAGGAGGCGCTGACCAACGTGATGGTGCACGCGAAGGCCACCGCGGCGCGGGTGACCTGGCAGAGTGGACCGCAGGGCGAGCTGCTGACCATCGACGACAACGGGAACGGCGGCCCGCCGCCGGTGAACGTGCTGGAGACGGCGCGCCGCAAGGAAAGCGGTCGCGGCAACGGACTGATCGGGATGCGGGAACGGGCCACAGCGGTCGGCGGCACCCTCGCCGTCGCGGCCGGCCCCTTGGGTGGATGGAGAGTGCAGGCATGGCTGCCGCCGCAGAAGTGAGCGAGCCGATCCGGATCCTCGTCGCCGACGACCAGGGCGTGATCCGGATGGGGCTGGCGATGATCCTGGACCACGAGCCGGACCTGACCACGGTCGCCCAGGCCGAGAACGGCGAGGAGGCGCTCCGGCTGATCGACCGGTACGACCCGGACGTGGTGCTGATGGACATCCGGATGCCGGTGATGGACGGGCTGGTCGCGACCGAGCGGATCACGTCGGCGAACCGGGAGGCCGGGCGGTCGCGTCCCGCCGTACTCGTGCTGACCACGTTCGACGACGAGGCCTATGTACTCGCGGCGGTCCGCGCTGGGGCGTCCGGGTTCCTGCTGAAGGACACGGACCCGGACCTGCTGGTGTCCGCCGTACGCGCGGTGCACCGGGGCGACTCGCTGGTCGATCCGGCCTCGACCCGGGTGCTGCTGGAGCGCTGCATGGAGCTGGAACGCCAGTTCGACGGTGGTACGGCGAGCCCGCCGCCGGCGCAGCCCGACGCGCGCTGGGCCGGCTCGCTGTCACAGCTCAGCGAACGCGAGCGGGAGATCCTGGTCTGGATGGCGCGCGGGCTGTCGAACCGCGACCTCGCGACCAAGCTGTTCGTCAGCGAGACCACTGTCAAGACCCACGTCAGCTCGGTGCTCTCCAAGCTCGGTCTGTCGAGCCGCGTCCAGGCGGTCGTCGTCGCCTACGAGGCCGGAGTCGTGCGGCCGGGCGAGGCCGACGTGCGCTGGGAGTCCTAGAGAAACAGCCAGAGCGTCACCGCGGCGGCGACGAGGATCAGTACGACGGTCACGATCTGGCTGAGCGCCGACGCCTTCTGGCGTTGCGGCAGGAAGTCCCCGGTCATACTTCAAGAGTGCGTCGCGGAGGCGGCGTACCCATCGGCCGTCAGGATGGTTCTGGTCTACTACCTGAGGATGATCGGGCGTGCCTTTCGTAGGCTGTCGCGATGACTACCCGAGTGCTCAGCCGGCGCGAGCTGAATCGTGCGTTCCTCCAGCGGCAGCAGTTGCTGCACCGCGAGCCCGGAACGGCGGCCGAGCTGATCGAGCGGCTGGTCGGCCTCCAGGCGCAGGCGCCGCTGGCGGCGTACGTCGCGTTGTGGTCCCGGCTGGAGGGCTTCGACCCGGCCGAGCTGTCCGAGCTGATGATGTCCCGGCAGGTCGTGCGGGCCTCGTTGCAGCGGGCCACCATCCATCTGGTCACCGCCGACGACTGCCTGCTGCTGTGGCGGCTCGTGCATCCGGTCGCGGACCGCGGGCTCCGGGGATCGTTCGGCAAGCAGCTGGCCGGCGCGGACGTCGACGCGGTCGTTGCCTACGGCGCCGAGCTGCTCAGCCAGGAGCCGTACAGCCGGGCGCGGCTCCGGGACGTGATCGGCGAACGCTGGCCGGACTGGGACGCCAACGCGCTGGCGTACGCCGTCAGCTATCTGACCGGCACGGTCCAGGTCACGCCGCGCGGGGTGTGGGGCAAGACCGGGCCGGCCGCGCTGCAGACGATCGAGAGCTGGCTGGGCCGCCCGCCGGTGCCGGATCCCTCGATCGACGACCTCGTCCTGCGGTATCTGGCAGTGTTCGGGCCGGCGACCGTGGCCGACGTACAGATGTGGTCGGGGCTGACGAAGCTGCGTGAGGTGGTGGACCGGCTAAGGCCCGGGCTGCGCGTGTACGCCGATGAGGACGGGCGGGAGCTGTACGACGTACCGGACGGGCCGCTGCCCGACCCGGAGACGCCCGCCCCGGTCCGGTTCCTGCCGGAGTACGACAACCTCCTGCTCTCGCACGCCGACCGCCGACGGGTCAACCCGGCCGAACGCCCCGTACCGCTCCCGCCCGGCAACGGTGCGGCGATGGGCACCGTGCTGATCGACGGCGACTACACCGCGGACTGGCGACACCATCGCGGCAAGAGCCTCGACGTCACTCCGCACCGCCCACTCGTCGCCGCCGAACGCACAGCAGTAGCAGCCGAAGCCACCGAACTCCTCGGCCTGATCGGTGCCCCCGGCACACCGGTGGTCGTCGGTCAGTCGCCGAAGTAGGCCGCTCGAACCTTCTTCGGGACGCACATCGACCAGGCGTCGAGGATCAGTTCGCGGAGTTCGTCGTGGTCGACGGCCGCCAGGTTGAGCTCGATCCACTGGTAGCGCTCGTCGGAGGGGCGGGGTGGGAGGAACTTGTCCGGCTCCGCGGCGAGGGCCGCGGCGCGTTCCTCGCGGGGGAAGCCGAGGCCGATGGTCTGCTCGTCGGGCGCGACCGCGAGATAGACGATCTGGCCCACGCGGAACTTGATCCGGTCCCGGACCAGTACCTCGTAGCTGCGCGGCAGATCCGCGGTGATTGCGCGGATGTCGGTGAGATCGACCACGCCTCCCACCCTAGGACCGATCACTGACAGGTGTTGTCAGCGTTACCTTGGTTGGATGCCTGCAGTCGTGAGCGCGGTCGAAGGGGCCGAGGTGGTGTTCCGCCTCGGTGACGCTGCGCATGCGTTCACGGGCGTTCGGTTGTGGCAGGAGCTGGGGCTGCCGGCGGAGCTGCTGGAGTTCAAGCCGGTCGACTACGGCTGGGAGCTGCGGCTGCCGCGGCCGTCGGTGCACCGGATGGAGTACCTGTTCGACATCGCGGACCTCGGCATGCGGACCGATCCGACCAACCCGCGGGTGGTCGGCGGCGCGTTCGGGGACCACTCGTGGCTACCGCTGCCCGGGTACGTCGAACCCGCGTGGATCGCCGTACCGCCGATCGCGTCGACGTTGACGCCGTCGACCGTGGACTCGCCGGTGGGGCCGGTCGATGTGCAGGTGTGGGCGCCGGACGGGATCGCGCCGGCGTTCGAGCTGCCGTTGCTGCTGGCGCACGACGGGCCCGAGTTCGCGGCGTACGCCGGACTCACGCACTACGCCGGGGCGCTGGTCGGGTCGGGCACCCTCCCGCCGTTCCGGCTCGCGCTGCTCCGTCCTACCTCACGCAACCTCTGGTACGCCGCGAACCCGTCGTACGCGTCGGCGCTCGTGGAGTACGTCCTGCCCGCGGTGCGGGCGCAGTACCGGAGCCGGCGGCCCGTGCTGATGGGGGCGAGCCTCGGCGCGCTCGCGGCGCTGCACGCGGAATGGCATTTTCCGGGGACCTTCGATGGGCTGTTCCTGCAGTCGGGATCGTTCTTCACGCCGGAGACCGATCCGCAGGAGGCCAAGTTCGAGTACTACGCCCAGGTCACCGGGTTCGTCGAGCAGGTGCTGACCGCGGCCGCCGCGCCCAGTACGCCGACGGTCGCGATGACCGCCGGGACGACCGAGGAGAACGTGCACAACAACCGGGTGACGGCGGCTCGCCTGGCCGCGCTCGGGCTGGACGTCGCACTCGACGAAACTCCCGACATGCACAACTTCACAGCCTGGCGGGATGTGCTGGATCCTGAGCTGACGGAGCTACTGCGACAGACCTGGGGTGGGGCCGATGGAACGGGAGCAGGTCGAGTTGGAGGCGCCGGGGCTTGACCGCCGCGGCACCCTGATCCGGTACGGCCACTTCGGCCGCCCGGTGCTGGTCTTCCCGAGCGAGCAGGGACGCGCCTGGGACTACGAGAACAACGGCATGGTCGACGCGGTCGCCTCGTTGATCGAGGCGGGGCGGGTGAAGCTGTACTGCGTGGACTCGTACGACCACGTCAGCTGGTCGGACCGGAGCATCCAGCTGGAGCTCCGCGCCCGGCGGCACGAGCTGTACGAGTCCTGGATCGTCAACCAGGTGGTGCCGATGATCGGCCTGGACTCCATCATCACCACTGGGTGCAGCCTTGGGGCGTTCCACGCACTCAACTTCGCGTTGAAGCGGGCCGACCTGTTCCCGGTGGCCATCTGCCAGTCCGGCAACTACGACGCCGCGAGCTGGCACGCGTGGGGCGAACGCGGCGACGCCACGTACTTCAACAATCCCGCCGACTACCTGCCGAACCTCTCCGGCGACCACCTGGACTGGCTGCGGTCGCGGCTGTTCATCCTGCTCACGGTCGGGCAGGGCGACTGGGAGACCCATCCGACCGGGTCACTGCCGTCGGCGCTCAAGACCGCCGCACTGCTCGAGGACAAGGGCATCCCGCACGAGCTGGACCTCTGGGGGTACGACGTGGCGCACGACTGGCCGTGGTGGCGGCAGCAGATCGCGCATCACCTGCCGCGCTTCTGCTGACGTACGGGGAGCAGCCGGCCGGGCGGGACGACCACGACGAGGTCGGTCGTCCCGACGCCGAGCAGACAGCCTGTCGTGCCCGGGAAGAACTCGTCCGCGGGCAAGGCCCTGGAGAGCCCGGCCCGGCGGATGCGCTCGCCGAGGCGGTCGCGTTCGAGCTCGGTGAGACCTTCGAGGTACCGGCGTACGGCCGTCAGCGGCTTCACGAACTCGGCCGGCTGGAGGTTCGCGGCGGCGATCAGCATCAGCGGCTCGCCGGCGCCCGGACCGTACCGCAGCCTCGACGGCGAGGCCTCGGCGTCCAGCAGGAAACCTGTCGGTGCCTGGACCGCGATCCAGCCGTCGCGGCGGTACGCGGCGTACAGCCGGCGCCCGCGCAGCAGGTGGACGGCGATCGCGGCGCCGAGCAGCAGCACGCCGGCCCCGGCGAACCCGGGCAGGTCCGGCCGGTCCCGGACCAGCTCGACGACGCCGCCCAGCAGGCCGGTCAGGCCGAAGGCGCCGAGGACGACCGTCAGCCCCGTCACCTTGCCGGTGTGCCGCCGGAATCCGCGCAGCGTGTTCAGCGACCGGACCGCGGTACTGCTGCGCTGCGCGAGCTCTCCGGCGTCCACGCCTGCTCGGACGTTCGGCGACCTGCCGGAGTTCCGGTCGACGGGACGGGTTCTGGTACATACCCTCGTACCACGACGTACGGGAGGTTGACTGTGGCTGATCGCTCGCGGCACTTGATCGGGTTGCTGCTCGGGGCCGAGGAGGACTGGCCGCAGGCGTTCGAGGCGCTGCTGCAGCGGGTCGGGCCGGTGACGATCGACGGGCGCGAGCACGAGTTCGGGTCCCGCCGGCTGACCATCGAGCCGTTCGACCTGAACGACCCGGTCCGGGTCGGGCTGGTCATCGACCGGCTCGCGTACTGGTACTACCACCCGCGCGAGTGGCTGAAGAAGGCCGCGTTGATGAACGGGACGTACCTGCTGAACTCCCCGTTCACGTTCCAGGCGATGGAGAAACACTCGGCGTACTGCGCGATGCTCCGGCTCGGGCTGAAGATCCCGCGGACCGTGCTGGTGCCGTACAAGAACCCGGTCGACAACGTGCGCTGGGCCTACACGTCGGCGAAGTACAACCAGCCGTTCGACCTCGACGCGCTGGCCGCGGACCTCGGGTACCCGCTCTACATGAAGCCGTTCGACGGCGGCGGCTGGCGCGGCGTGTCCCGGATCGAGAACGCCGACGACCTGCACCGCGCGTACGACGAATCCGGCGAGATGCTGATGCACCTGCAGGCCACCATCGACTACGACAAGTTCGCCCGGGCGCTGTCGATCGGCGCCGAGACGATGGTGATGGACTTCCGCCCCGACCAGCCGATGCACAACCGGTACGCCGTCTCGCACGACTTCCTGTCCCCGTCGGCCGGCCACCAGGCGGTGGCGATCAGCCGGATCGTGAACGCGTTCTTCGGCTGGGAGTTCAACTCCTGCGAGATGCTGGTGAAGGGCGATTCGGTGCACCCGATCGACTACGCCAACGCCTGCCCGGACGTCGCGGTCACCTCGCTGCACTACTACTTCCCGTGGGCGCTGAGCGCGCTGGTCAAGTGGTCGGTGTTCTGCCTGGCGACCGGCCGGCGCTCCTCGGTCGACCTGCACACCGAGCGGTACTTCGAGATCGCGGACGACCCTTCGCTGGACTATGACGCCAAGCTGGACGGGTACCTGGCGCTCGCGGACCAGCACTTCGAGACGGCCAAGTACCAGGAGTGGTGCGCGTCGCACCTGGGTGACTTCGACCTGCGGGTCCGGGACTGGGTGGCCGGGCCGGGCTTCGAGAAGGTGCTGCGCGAGACGGTGGCGGCGACCTACCCGGCGCACGAGCAGGAGAAGTTCTTCGCGCACTTCAAGGGGCTGACGGATCTGTGGGTCGCCGATGCGTGATTCCGGCGTACCCGCGTGGTGGCGGCGGCTCGGGCTGGACGGGTTGGTCGACGTACATGTGCACTTCCTGCCGGACCGGGTGCTGAACGCGGTCTGGGCGTACTTCGACCAGGCGTCGACGCATTACGGGACCGAGTGGCCGATCACCTACCGGACCTCGGTCGAGGAACGGCTGAAAACGCTGGACTCCCTGGGCGTACGGGCGTTTCCGGCGTTGGTCTACCCGCACAAACCGGGGATGGCCGAGTCGCTGAACGCGTGGGCGCGGGACTTCGCCGCGGTGACACCCGGGTGCGTGTCCAGCGGCACGTTCTTCCCGGAGCCGTCGGCCGCTTCGTATGTGCGTGACGCCCTGGAGGCGGGGACGCGGATCTTCAAGGTGCATGTGCAGGTCGGCGGCTACGACCCGCGGTCGGGTGAGCTGGACGACGTGTGGGGGCAGTTGGCGGAGGCCGGCGTACCCGTCGTCGTGCACTGCGGGTCGGGCCCGATCCCCGGGCGGCACACCGGTCCCGGGCCGATCGGCGAGGTCCTGCGGCGGCATCCCTCGTTGACGGCGGTGATCGCGCATCTGGGGATGCCGGAGTACGCCGAGCATCTCGCGTTGACGGCGTACCCGAACGTGCATCTGGACACGACGATGGCGCTGACGCCGTTCGTCGAGGCGATGATGCCGTTCCCGCGGGACCTGATTCCCCGGCTCGCGGACGTGCAGGACCGCATCGTGCTCGGCTCGGACTTCCCGAACATCCCGTACGAGTACGCCGTACAGCTCACGGCGCTGGAGTCCCTGGACCTCGGCGACGACTGGCTGCGCGCGGTGTGCTGGGAGAACGGCGCCCGCCTGCTCGGCTCCGCGTGAGCACGTAGGCGGTCGGGGTCGCGCCGTTGTACCTGAAGAGCCGTTCGCGGACGACCTTGAACGGGCTCCGCTGCACGGCGTCGCGGAGCAGGCGCTTGTCCTCGGTGAGGAGGACCACGCGGCCGTCGGGCGTCAGAACGCGGTCGAGCTCTTGGAGTACTGCGGGATAGAGGCGGAGGTTGTCGCGGTGACTACCGACCTGTTTCCCGAACGGCAGGTTCGCCACGACCCGGTCCACGCACCCGTCGGCCAGCGGGAGGGCCTCGGCCTTGGCCTTCATGACCTTGGGGTGGTCATGGTCGAGACCGACCAGCCGGATAGCCGGCTCTAGGCGATGGGCGGCGCGGAGGATCGTGCCGGTGCCGCAGAAAGGGTCGAGAAGCCGCTGTCCGGCGCGGAGCTTCGCCATCCGGACGAGGACTTCGGCGACGACGTAGTTGGTTGACCACGGCAACCGTTCGTGACGGCCGAAGCGGTGCGTCCAGGTCAGCCTCACGCTCCCGTCGCCGAATTGAACGGTCGAGTACAGCGGACAGGCCGCGACTTCGTCCAACGGCCCGTCGAGGACGCACTCGACGGTGACGGCGGACGTCTGGTTGACGGAATGTACGGACGGCATCGCACGCAGCTCCTCGACAAGGAGGTCGGCGGCGCCGTCGATCGTCCGCAGGACAAGGTGGTCGGTGATGCTGAGCAAGAACGCTCCCGAAGGCTCGCGATCGACAGAACAGTCGAAGCGCGGCGCAGGCAGGCCACCTCAAGCCGACCCCACCCGGAGCCCGCCGCAACCCACCCACACCTTCAGAAACGCTGCATCACCAACCACCCTAGAACCCGCTGGCACAGGACCACACCTCATTTACTGCCTGACTACCCCGTTGCTCGGGTCATTCCAACGTTGTAAAGTGCTGCTGGCCCCTACCAGATCAGCACCACGGGAGAGTTCATGACGCAGCCTCGTGCGGAGTATCCGCGTCCGCAGTTCGTTCGGCCCGACTGGCTGAACCTGAACGGCGACTGGCAGTTCGAGATCGACCGGTCGGACTCCGGACTGGAGCGCGGCCTGCGGGAGCGTGAGCTGGAGCGGCGGATCGTCGTACCGTTCGCCCCGGAGACCGAGCTGTCCGGGATCGAGGACGTCGACTTCATGGAGGCGGTCTGGTACCGCACCACCGTGACGATCCCGGCCGACTGGGACGGCAAGGACGCCGTACTGCACTTCCAGGCCGTCGACCACGACGCGACGGTGTGGGTGAACGGCGAGGAGGTCGTCCGGCACCGCGGCGGGTTCACCCCGTTCAGCGCCAACCTGCGGCACGTCGCCAAGCCCGGCGAGCAGGCGACGATCGTCGTCCGCGCCCGCGACACGCACCGCGGCCCGCAGGCCCGCGGCAAGCAGAGCCAGCTGTACGCGAACCACAGCTGCCTGTACACCCGCACCACCGGCATCTGGCAGACCGTCTGGCTGGAAGCCGTACCCACGGTGCACCTGAAGCGGCCGCGGATCACCCCGGACGTCGCGGGCTCCAGCTTCCACCTCGAAGTACCGCTCTCCGCGAACAAGCCCGGCTGGAAGGTGCGCGCGGTCCTGAAGGACGCCGACGGCGAGATCACCACCGCCGAGGTCCGCGCCGACCTGGACCTGGCCCCGCGGCTCACGCTCCAGGTGCCGGCCGACCGCGTCCGGCTCTGGGACACCACGGACCCGCACCTGTACGACGTACGCGTCGAGCTGATCGATGCCGAGGGCAACGTCGTGGACGGCGCCGAATCGTACGCCGGCCTGCGTTCGGTGAGCATCAACGGCAAGGCGATCCTGATCAACGGCAAGCACGTGTTCCAGCGGCTCGTCCTGGACCAGGGGTACTGGCCGGAGAGCCTGATGACGGCGCCGTCCGACGAGGCGATCGTGCGCGACATCGAGCTCAGCCTCGCGGCCGGCTTCAACGGCGCCCGCCTGCACCAGAAGGTGTTCGAGGAGCGCTTCCTGTACCACGCGGACCGGCTCGGGTACCTCGTCTGGGGCGAGTTCGGCGACTGGGGCTCCGGCGTCGGCGACACCGGCAACGACAACCAGCAGCCGACCGCGACGTACGTCGGCCAGTGGCTGGAGGCCGTCGAACGCGACTACAGCCACCCGAGCATCGTCGGCTGGTGCCCGGTGAACGAGACGCACCAGCTGCTGCACGACCGGATCACCCAGCTCGACGACGTCACCCGCGCGATGTTCCTGGCCACCAAGGCCGCGGACACCAGCCGCCCGGTCCTGGACGCCTCCGGCTACAGCCACCGCGTCCCCGAGACCGACGTCTGGGACTCGCACAACTACGAGCAGGACCCGGCCGAGTTCGCGCGGCAGATGGCGGACCTGGTCAACGACAAGCCGTACGGGAACACCGGCGGTCCGCAGGGCAAGCCGATCTCGTTGGCGTACGACGGTCAGCCGTACTTCTGCAGCGAGTTCGGCGGCATCTGGTGGAACGAGGAGAAGGCGGCCGCGGGCAAGAGCGGCAACTCCGCGGACTCCTGGGGCTACGGCCAGCGGGTCGCGAGCGAGGAGGACTTCTACGTCCGCTTCGCCGGCCTGATCGACGCGCTGCTCGACAACGAGTTGATGTTCGGCTACTGCTACACGCAGCTGACCGACGTGTTCCAGGAAGAGAACGGCATCTACAACTTCGACCGCAGCAACAAGCTCGACGTACCTCGGATCAAGGCAATCCAGGAGCGTCAGGCGGCTTACGAGAAGGACTGAAGTAGGAGGCTCCCGACGGCGACCAGGACCCAGAGAATCGCTCCCAGGAAGAGTGGCCTGGGTCCTGCGTCGCGGAGTTCGCGGGGGCGGAGCGACAGGCCGATCGCGGCCAGTGCGGCGGTGATCAGTGTGCTGCCGACGACGGTGAGCGTCGGCAGCCAGCCGGTCGGTACGACGCCCGCCGAGCGGAGGCCGGCGGCGGCGATGAAGCCGATCAGGAACAGCGGTACGAGTTTGCGCCACGGCAACGGTTTGCGGATCGAGGCCGTGGCGCCTTCGTACGTACCGTGCGAGGCCTTGTCGAGCGCTCGGGCGGCGCGGTTCTCGCGGCGGATCTTGAGGGCGACCAGCGTCAGTACGATCGGGATCAGCGTCAGCGAGCGGGTCAGTTTCACGACGATCGCCTGATCGCCGGCGGCCTGGCTGTACGCGTACCCGGCGGCGACCACCGACGACGTGTCGTTGACCGCCGTACCGGCCCAGAGGCCGAAGACTTCCGAGCTCATCCCGAGCAGGTGGCCGATCGGCGGGAACGTCAGCACCGCGACGATGTTGAACGTGAAGATCGTCGCCATCGCGTAGGCGACCGAGGAACGCTTGGCGCCGATCGCCGCGGTCGCGGCCGCGATCGCCGAGCCGCCGCAGATCGCCGTACCGACGCCGATCAGGGTCTGGGTGTCGCCGCGGACGCCGAGGATCCGGCCGAACAGCCACGCGCCGCCGAGCGCGATCGCGAGCGTGCCGAGCATCACCGGCAACGACGAGACGCCGACCCGCGCGACCTGCTGCAGCGACAGCCCGGTGCCGAGTACGACGATCGACAGTTGGAGCAGCGTCTTCGAGGCGAAGTCGTACCCCGGCCGCCAGACGTCGGAGCGCAGTACCGGGATCACGCTGCCGGCGACCACGCCGAGCAGGATGCCGAACACCGGCCCGCCGACGATCGGTACCAGCCGGCCGAGCGGTACGGCGACGGCCGTCACCGCGAGCACGATCAGGAGACCCTTGCGGTGCGACAACGCCGTACCGAGGCGGCGTACGGCAGGAACGGCGGCGGACAGGTAGTGCGGTGTCCTAACCTCGAGCTGCACCACTTCGCCGGTTCCTCTCCGCCAGAAATGTACGTACATTCAAGGTAGGAGATGACCGGACATTTGGCAACTCCGGAAGGGACCCGTGTGCGCAAGCTGGAGCGAGGCGGCGGCGAGCCGCTCTGGAAGCAGTTGCAGTCGGACCTGGTCCGGCGGCTGCGGTCCGGGGAGTTCGACGACGCGTTCCCGGGTGAGCTCGCGCTCGTCGACGAGTACGCGGTCAGCCGGCATACCGTCCGGCAGGCCCTCGTCCAGCTCCGTACGGACGGCCTGATCGTCGCCGAGCGCGGCCGCCAGCCCCGGGTCGCGGCGACACCGGAGATCCGGCAGCCGATGGGCGCGCTGTACAGCCTGTTCTCCTCGGTCGAGGCCGCGGGCCTGCCGCAGCGCAGCGTCGTACGGGCGCTCGACGTCCGCGCCGACGGCGTGGTCGCGGCCCGCCTCGACCTGGAGGCGTCGATCCCGCTGCTGTACCTGGAACGCCTCCGGTACGCCGGCGACGAGCCGCTCGCGCTCGACCGCGTCTGGCTCCCCGCGGCCCTCGCGGAGCCGTTGCTCGCCGCGGACTTCACCCACACCAGTCTGTACAACGAGCTCGCGAACCGTACGGGCGTCGTCCTCGACCACGGCCGCGAGGACATCCGCGCCGTCACTCCGACCGCCGCCGAACGCAAGATCCTGCACGGCCCCGCGGACGCCGCCGTCTTCTCGATCGTCCGCCAAGGCAGCGCCCAGAACCGCTCGGTCGAATGGCGGCACACCATCGTCCGCGGCGACCGCTTCGCCTTGTCGGCGGAGTTCTCGGCGCACGCCGGGTATCGGCTGACCCCGAGCAGTACGGCGCTCACCCAGGCCTGGTGATACTGGGCGCATGAGTGTGCGGGAGTTGCGGTTGGTGGTCACGGCGGATGACTACGAGGAGGCGGTCGCGTTCTACCGCGACGTACTCGGACTGCCGGAGCAGGCGTCGTACTCGTCGGACGACGGCCGGGTGACGATCCTGTCCGTGGAGCGGGCGACGCTGGAGATCGCGGATCCGGGGCAGGCGTCGTTCATCGACAGGGTCGAGGTCGGGCAGCGCGTGGCCGGGAAGTACCGCATCGCCTTGCAGGTGGATGATGCCGCGTCGACCACGGCGCGTTGGGCGGAGGCCGGCGCGACGGTGCTCGCGGAGCCGACGCGGACGCCATGGAACTCCCTGAACGCGCGACTGGAGACGCCGGGTGGCATTCAACTCACGTTGTTCACCGAGCTTGACCTCAAGTGAACTTGAGCTGGTGAGGTGATGGGCATGTGGGACATCGAGAAGCTGGACCTGGACGCCTACCTGACACGGATCGGCCATCCGCGCGTCGCACCGTCGGCCGAGGCATTACGCAGCCTGCACCGCGCACACGTACTGGCGATCCCGTTCGAGAACATCGACGTCATCCTCGGCACCCATCCCGGGATCTCCCTCGACGCGATCCAGACGAAGCTCGTCGGGCGTCAGCGGGGCGGGTACTGCTACGAGCACGCGTTGCTGTTCGGGGCAGCGCTGGAGCAGCTCGGGTACGACGTCGTACGGCGAGTGGCCCGGGTACAGCCACACAAGTCCGGGCCGCGGACGCACGCCCTGCTGAAGGTCGGCATGGACGGCGAAGAATTCCTGGCCGACGTAGGCTTCGGCGCCGGCCAGCTGTACCCCACTCCCCTGAAAGACGGCACCATCATCGACCAAGCCGGCTGGGACCACCGCCTCACCCAAGACGGCGACCTCTGGACCCTCTCGAAGCACACCCCCGAAGGCTGGATCCCCCAACACGCCTCCAACAACGAACCAGTCCGCCCAATCGACTACGAGGTCTACCACCACTACGTCTCCACCCACCCCAACTCCCCCTTCACCGGTCGCCCAGTCGTAATGCGCGTCTCGGACGGCGAAGTCCGCCGCCTAATAGGCGAAACCCTGTACACCGACCACCCCCACGGCGAGACAACCGAACGCCCCATCCACCCCACCGACCTCCCCGACGTACTCGCGTCCCTCGACGTACTCCTAAGCGACGAAGAAGCAGACCGCCTCCACCTGCTGTAGACGTGGTCAGCCCCCGCGTGCTCCGCAGGCGCTCCGGTCGCTCCGCTCCCTCCCGCACCCACTACGCGCGCTCCCACCCACCCACCGGCTGGCGCCGGCATTTGCCCGCTGCCGCGGGCGAGTTGCGAGCTGCCGCTCGCGGGTGACTGCTTGGCGGGCGTCCTCCGTGAAGCTGAACGTGGCGAGTGGCTCGGGCCGCCACGACCGAAGTGGTGCTGGGCCGCCGCAACGTCCGCAGGTCACCGGTGCGCGCCTCATGAAGGTCGCATTGCCATCGCCTTGCAGAAGGTCTCCCTGGGCACCGGATTGACAAGCCTCGCCGCGACATGGCGATGATGTTCCCGATACGGGAGGACGACCAGTCAAATGATTCGGCGCAGGAACGCGTTGTTGGAGACTGCTATCGCGTGTGTTGAGCGCGGCATTCCGGTGCGGCCGGCAACTATTGCCGGAGCACCAGACGGTGAGTGGATTACGGATGCGGACAAAGCAAGTGACGTTTGGGATGTTGACGAGCCTCCGAACCTGGCTGTCTCCTCGTCGTCTACCGTCGCGATCTGGCGGCTGCCCCGGATTGCCGGTGCCTATGGCAAGCGGCTGTATGAGCAGGAGCGTCCTGGTGTCTGGCCGCCGACGATGAAGTTGCCGGACGGAGACTGGATCACCTGCACGCTGCAGCCCGAGAGCAACCTGGGTCCGTTGGCGACCGGAGTCGAGTATCTCGAGCCGGGGACGCCTGTGGTGATCCCTCCATCGAGGACGGTCGCCGGCCGGTTGAAGTGGGACGGCTCGAAGTTCCCCATGCATCCATTGCCGACAGCCGATGCCGTGTTGTCGAAGGTGTTCCGCGCGGAACAGGAGTACGTCGACCTGCACGGTCAGCTCGACTAAGGCGATGGCGACTCTGCAGGAGAACGCCGCGGCTCAGCCCTTGTGACCGACGGCCAAGAATAACGAGCTCGCCGCCACGAGTTCCGGCATGCGATCGGCTAGGCGAGAGCACTCCAGTGCCGTGTCGAGCGGGTCGTGCTCGGCCAGCTTGTCGCTGTAGGGCTGACCTTTGAAGTGAGCGTCGATCATGACCGTTAGCCAGCCGCCCGGTCCAGTCAGGCCGAAGATGCTCACCGGCCGCAACCCGGCGCTCATGAGCTCGCTGCGTAGCTCGCTCTCGCGGTGGTAGTAGCAGTTCGCCATCCGTTCGTTGGCGCTGCTGTGGCCCGTCTCCAAGATGTCGCTCACGATGCCGTGACGCGTGAGGAGCGTGTTTGCGATCGTCGAGCCGATCAGATTGGCGGCGCGGTTGATCGCCACCACCGCCAAGACACCACCCGGGCGCAGTACACGAAGGGCTTCACGTAGGGCCAAGCGGCGGTCGCACGGCTCCGGCAGGTGGTAGAGCGGCCCCGCCATGAGCACGGCATCGAATGACTCATTCGCCCATGGCAGGCGGCGGCCGTCGCCAAGCTCAGCGGTGATACCCGCCGCTTTGGCCTGGTCGATGTGACGCCGGATTGGATCGAGTAGTACGACGTCGTAGCCATGGTCCTTCAACCAGCCGGCGTGCACGCCTGGACCGCCGCCGATGTCAGCGACTCGGGCGGGTGCTGGCGGGAACCACTGACCGAGGAACTCATAGAGGCGCGTTTGCTCCAGGCGGCCTTTGACTGTGGCGCTAAGTCGGGCGGCCTCGTCCCAGCGGCTTGAGTAATGAGTGTGGATCGCTGGATCGACTGTCGGCCGATTCAGCGGGATTACAGGCGTATCCACTGCTGTGCTCCTATCGTCTGGATGGAACAGCGGGCGAGCGTCCGCTCTGGAGGCTGTGCGCCCGCCCGCTGGACTGACGTTGCTGGCCAGGTGATTGCTCGCCCAGGCGCGTACGCCCCAACCACCTGGCCAGCTGTCACCGAGACGCCTGTCAGCGCCCTCGGTGGTTGAGCAGCTGACACGGGACGGACTCGCCTTCGCATCCCGTGCCAGCCAGCTCTTGGGTCCCTGCCCGAGTCAGGGGTCGCAGGGGACTCGGGGAGGAAACTCGGGCAGGGACCGTTAGGGGCGGAATCGATGAGTGTGCAGCGATCTTCTGCACCTGAGGGGCTGAGGACGTCTCCTCATCGATTCCGCCGGTTCATCGGGTTGCCGCGTGCACTGCGACGCGAGACCTGCGGCACGCCGGAAGGCACGTCAGTGTCTTCATTGGTTCGCAGCATCCTGATCCGCCGGCTCGATGGTGATGCGAAGGCTGGCAAAGCGCCGAGTCATTCCTGCCTGGTACCGAATGGCATCCTCCGGCTCGGCCGTGTAGTCCGCGATGACGTGTTCACCAAACCAGACGCGGACACGGCGGTCGCGTGGCTGCGGTGCGTCGGTAAGCGTCGTCATTCACCCTTCACCTCCCGCGCGATGTCGCGGATGATGAAGCCGTACAGGACGGCTGCGATGAGCGCGAGTATCCATGTACCGGTCATGACACTTCCAACTCCTAGTCGAGATGAGGAACTGCAATCTGAGGCGGCGGGCGGGAGGGTCAGCGACACCACCAGTCCGGCCTAGACCCATTGCATCCCTTACGCTGGGTACACGACAGCGCACATTTGTGGCATCTCTGGCGCATCCTTGACGAACGCCGTACGGGCGCGACACCGTTGCCGAGCAACCGCTGGGGAGATGGAGAAGCGACGGTGTCAGGCAAGCGAACCCGTCTGGCCGAGTGGCGACGCGCCGCTGGGTACAGCCAAGAGCGCTTGGCCGAGCATCTCGGGGTGGACCGCTCGACCGTGGCCCGATGGGAGTCTGGCGGCACGGCACCAGTGCCCTTCGCCCGTCCGCGGCTCGCGGCTGCCCTGGGTGTCTCAAGCGCGGAACTCAACGCTGTCCTGGGCGACAGCAGGCCCTCAGAGTCACAACTGGCCACTCAGGCTGTGGCCTCTGGGAAACTGGTTGAGACCGACCTGCCGCGCCGTGGCTTGCTGCGACTACTCAGCCTCGCGGGCACTGTTATTGCGGGAGCAGAGCTGGTCGGCGACCGGGGCGAGTTCCTCGGTGAGGGCCCGTTAGACGACGGTTCGCTTGCTGAGCTGGCGACCTTCAATCAGCAATTGTGGCGAATCTTCGCCTTGGCGAGCACCAAACAGGCTGTTTATCCGCTGGTGACGCAACAACTCGCCGTCCTGGTCGACCGGTTGAAACGGACCCATAGAGTCGCCACTCGGCAAGCTCTGTGCGAGCTGACCTGCGACCTGTTTCAGCTGGCTGGCGAGGTCTTCTTCGACAACGACCAGTACACCTCGGCGGCCCACTGCTACACCCTGGCCGCACAGGCTGCCCGCGAGGCAGGCTCCCGTGACTTGTGGGCCTGCGCCTTGACTCGACACGCATTCATCAGCGTCTACGAACAGCAGTTCGCAGAAACGGTCCCGATGCTGTCCTCGGCAGCCGACCTGGCTGCTAATGGCGATAGCGCCCTCTCCACGCGCTACTGGGTCAGCGCCGTACAGGCCGAGGCCGCCGCGGGCCTCGGTGATCTGAGCGCCTGCGAGCGCGCATTGGAACACGCTGAACAAGTCAGACGGCTGGGCCGCGAGAGTCAGACCGGAGGGTGGCTGCGCTTCGACGGCTCGCGGCTACCCGAGCAACGCGGCACGTGCTACACACTGCTTGGCAAACCTGATCTCGCGGAGAGGTCCTTGCAGGAGGCATTGAGTGTTCCTGCATCTCTGCGGCGGCGCGGTAGCGTACTGGTGGATCTGGCAAACGTAGGGGTGATGCGCCGAGATGTTGAGCAGACGGTGAATTATGCAACCGCAGCTATGGATCTGTCGGAACAATCTGGTTCGGGCGTCATTGCTCGCAAACTCGCCGGCCTGAACCACCAGCTGACAAACCACCGCCACGATGCCCGGCTGTTGCGCTTGAGCGAACAGATCTCGGCACGCCTGGCCGGCGAGCGCTCGCCGCTCTGACCCGTCCCGTCCCGTCCAAAGGAGCAACGCTGTTGTCGAACGAACAAGGTCGCATCTTCCGCGAGGCATGGATCGCAGGCGTGACGAAGCACTACCCGGGTGAGCCAAAGCCTGGGTATATCACGCCGTGGGAAGACACGCCCGATTGGGAACGGCAGAGCGCCGCAGCCGTCTACGACCAGGTCCGGGCGTTCGTCAAGGTGTCCGAAGGAAACACCAGCAAGCTCACCCGCGAGCAGAAGGGCCGCTTCGTGGCTCTGTGCTGGATCGCCCAGATCCACCGCCACATCCCAGACCCCAAGCCCAGCTACGTCGCCGACTGGGAACACCTGCCAGCCTGGCAGCAGGAAACAGACGCAGATATCTTCGAGCGAATCGAGAGTGCGAGCTGACATCGGGCATCTGCGCCGCGCGCGGATGTACTCCCACGCGGCGTGGACAGGCGACGCCAAACGGCCGGACCTCGGCAGGCGGCGGCCACGTGTTTGCTGCTGTAGATCGCTCGACCGTCAGGTCTGCTCAGCACGACTCGGGGAGCCACCCAGCCGACCCTGGTAGGTCACTCGCCCATAGGTGATGCTCTCCCCGTACTCCAGGACCTCGCCGGCGTCGTCGTAGATCCAATTCCGCCCAACCATGATGAGGTCGCCCTCATCCAGGCCGAGTCGTCCCGCCTGCTCGGCAGTAGCAGCAGCCGGTTCGAGCTGGTCCTGCCACGCTTCGACCTCACGCTTCAGGATGTTAGCGATGTAGGCGAACGTACCTTCTTGGATGCGCTCGCAGCTGAGCAGCAGCGGCGCCTCCTCCGCCAGGTGCCCGCGGTAGTACGAGGTCGATGCCGAGGCCGGCTGTCCATCTGACCGATAGGTCGTCCGGACCCGACGAACCACCGGAGCCCCAGGCTTCAAACCTAAGGCGTCAGCAACCTGCTCTGACGCCTCGGTGACTCCAGCCTCGGTGATCTTCGCATGGCTCCCAGTGGGATAAATCTTGCCGGTACGCCGAGAACTATCAATGCGATCGTTGGCTGCCCGACCGCACTCCTCCTCGGTCGTCACGATGCTCCCCACGCCACGCACAGGCTTGATGTACCCCTGGGCGCGCAGACTCGAGAGAGCACGCTGCGCCGTGGCGATCGCGACTCCGTAGTCACGCATGAGCGACCGCACAGACGGCACCAGATCACCAGCCCGCAACTCACCAGTCGAGATTCGAGTACGAATCTCACCAGCGATCTGCTGATACGGCGGAGCGGGGCGCTCCTGCTTCGGGGGCATCGTCAGACCTCAGGTTCGTCTATTAGAACGCAGAAGCGTGAGCGCACTGTCTAGTAGTCGTCCGGCGCGTTGACCCGGTCGACCCCGCCATAGCCGGTCGCTGCCACCGAACGAGCGACCTCGACATCATGAGGATCTGGCTCAGCACCTTGCTCTCTCGCGGCGAGCAGGCGCTTGTGTACCTTCTGCAGGTCCAGCACATCAGTCAGCCGCGCCTGCTGGATCTCATCCCAGGTCGCCATCGTCAGTCCCACTTCAGGCCGGTGATGCGCTCGTACATCGCAACGTAACGAGCGCGGGTCTCCTCAACGACCTCCGGCGGAATCTCCGGGCCGGGAGGGGTCTTGTCCCACGTCCCCAGATCCCGAGCCCAGTCGCGCACGAATTGCTTGTCGTACGAGATCTGCCGCTGTCCGGGCTTCCAGTCCTCGTCACGCCAGTACCGCGAGGAGTCCGAAGTCAGAACCTCGTCCGCCAGAACCAGCGTTCCGTCCTTGGCAAGCCCGAACTCAAACTTCGTGTCCGCTAGGTGCACGCCGCGACCATCAGTGATCGCGGTAGCGCGCTTGAAGAGCTCGAGCGTCTTCTCCTTAAGAGTCTCCGCGAGCTCCGCCCCAACGGCATCCGACACCTCATCAAAGGTCATCGGCTCGTCGTGCCCATCCTCAGGCGCCGTCTTCGTCGTCGGCGTGAACACCGGCTCAGGCAGCTTGTCCCCTTCGAGCAGCCCAGGCTTGATCTCGACGCCCGAGATCTTCCCAGTCTCCCGATAGGCATCCCACCCAAGCCCGGCCAAGTAGCCGCGGGCAATGCACTCGACCTGCACGATGTCGACCTGCCGACAGCGCACAGCACGCCCCTCGAACTCCGCCGGCACATCAGTAGCCGAGATGACATGGTTCGGCATCACATCCGCCAACTGCTCGAACCACCACAGCGACAGACTCGTCAGCAACTTCCCCTTGTCAGGAATCGCCGTCGGCAACACCACGTCGTAGACCGACACCCGATCAGTCGCAACCAGGATCACCTCCCCCGGCCGATCGCTGTAAACATCCCGAACCTTGCCCCGATGCAGCAGTTCCACACCCACTGTTCTAGCACACCCGAACGAAGGACTACTCTCCGACGCCCGAGCCTACTGTGCGAACCGTCAACGATCCCCTAGTTGCGTTACCTTCTGAATACATCTTTCGGTGCGGCGGTCAAGGCGAGCACCGCAGCGATCACCATAATCGCTCGAAAGTGCAGAAAGGCTTCCTCGAACTGGGCTCCTACAGCCCAATTCCCAAGAACGCCCGCGGCCGCCAACAGAGCCGCTACGAAGACCCTACTGCCGTAGCGGCGCGCGATTCGGGTGGCAGCGGCAGGTTGTTGCCCGATTCCAATCTTTCGCCCCACTCGCCGCGCACCGCAACGTCGCTGCTACGCGTGCGCCGCCAATCTCCCGAGCCGCGACCCTCGCTTCGCCTTGATAGCGCGGAGCGACGGTGTGGAAAGAATCGTCGACAGTGCCGCGTGATTGTCCGGCCACGTAACAGCCTGGCGATCTGTCGTGATCTCCCAACGAATCTCACCCGGACGCCTTCCACAAATGCTAATAGACCCACTAGCGCGCCAAGTAATCTTCCGGGCAAGCTATCGAAGGATTCCAATAAGGGAAGAACGTCCGTGAACGCCACTGAGTGCCAACTGAAGCTCCTGCTCGAACGCGGCTTTGCCCAGCGTGTGTCCGCGCGACGTGCCTAACTGGCTCCTCGCTCGCTGTCTCACCGCCCACGGACGCAGTCCGGTTGCAGGCGCCTGCTAGCGCAACAAGCGAGGTCCACCATGCGAAGTTCGCCATCTGATCCGCCAACAACTGCTGAACACGGGTCGGGAAGCCACCCAGCCGCCCCTATCGGTCGCTCGCCCGTTGGCGATGCCTCGCCATACTCAAGGACCTCGCCAGTAGCCGGTTCGAACGGTCTTGCCATGCTTCGATGCCCGCAGTAGTAGCAGGTCGAAGCGGAGGCCGGACTGTCCTTGGATCGGTAGGTCGTCCGGACGCGGCGGATCGCTGGCGCGTCAGGCTTCAGGCCTGATGTGTTGGCAGCCTGCTCCGATGCCTCGGTGGCTCCGGGCTCGGTGATCTTGGTGTGGCTGTGGCTCGGGTGGATCTTGCCGGTAGGTCGAGAGTTGTCGGCTCGGGCGTTGGCGGCACGGCCGCGATTCCCGATGCGGCGGGCGAGAGGCCTGGCGGCTTCCGGTGTTTGCGCAGATAATCTGGGCTCGTGGGAGAGATGAACATCGTCTTCGCGGCGCCGGACGACGAGACCGCGATCGCGGAGCTGGGGGACTGGCTGGGGAGGCCTCCTGTCCACAATGACGATGGACTCCGGCCCGAGGCACTGGCAGAGCTGGAAACGCTCCTCACTGGACGGGACAGTCGGGAGATTGCGGCGGATCCCAGGCATTGCGTCCAGATCACTGAAATCCTCGACGAGGACGCCGGCGTCCTGGAGGCCGGCCTGGTGACGGTCACCGATACGCTCACCCATGCGTTGGCGGTCGCGGATTCTGAGGCGCTGTCTGCGGCAGCGGCGTCGCACGGCGAGTACGTCGTCCAAGGACTAGCGACCGTCGCGCGCCACGCGGCAGTCCACGGCCACCACATGTACAACTTCTGGTACTTCTGACCCCATACCGTCGGTCAGCTACTTGCGGCTGCGGCATTGGCGTTGAGGTCGACGGCCGTTTCGGAGTTTCGCCGGGCGACTCGGCCGGTCGGGACGATGACCGGTAGGTGGCGAGCGGGTGAGCCATGAGTCGGGTGGTCCGCGGCCGGCTCGCGAGCTCTCGGGTCGCGCGGTGTTCTCTCTCGCCGCGCCCACTTCGATCGGAACACCCTTCGCATGCTCGCGCCAGTCACCAGGTCCTGCTTCGCTGACCACGTCGGCTAAGCAGGCACCCGCGAGCGGCAGCTCGCAAACCGCCCGCGGCAGCGGGCAACAAAGCCGGCGCTAAGCCGGTGGGCGGGCGGGAGCGCGCGTAGCAGGGGCGGGAGGGAGCGGCAGCGACCGGAGCACCTGCGCAGCACGCGGGGGCGAACCACATCCACCACCCGCCATATCCGCTCCACGGACCACGTCCGCTTAGTAGTCACTCGCGAGCGGCAGCTCGCAGGTCGCCCGCGATAGCGGGCTGCATGCCGACGGTGAGCCCGGGGGGTGGGTGGGAGCGCACGTAGCAGGGGTGGGAGGGAGCGGAGCGACCGGAGCGGCTGCGGAGCACGCGGGGGCTACCTACGTTCCTTGTTTTCTTGGGGTTTTGGTGCGGAAGGATTCGCCTAGTTCGGGGCCTAGGGGGTGGTAGTGGCGGAAGTTGTAGATGAGGGGGGACCATTTCGCGGGGTTTATGTGGGAGGTGCCGGGGAGGACGAGGTGGGGGGCGGCGTGGACTCGGAGGACTCGGGCTTGGGCTATGAGGAAGTTGCCTTTGGCATCTAGGTTGGTGTGTACGACGGTGGCTTCGAATTGGAGGGGGCATTCGGCGACCAAGGGTGGGGCTACCAGGTCGGCGGGGGCTGGGGTCAGGCCGGCGGCGGTGAACTTGGTGCGGTTGTGGTGGAAGCGGGCTTGTTTGTGGGGTGGGATCGGGTGGGCGGCGGTCAAGGGGGCGAGGCGTTCGACGGCGGTCCATTGGTCGGGGGACGGGTAGTTGATGACTACCTCGGGGTGGGTGCGGAGGTTGGTGGCGGTTTGGCCGCCGAGGCCGACGCCTAGGACGACGACGTCGCCGAGGGCCCAGGCGGAGGACATGGGGGCGAGGTTTGCGGTGCCGTCCTCGTTGAGGGTGGTGAGCAGGGCGACCGGGGTGCCGACGTACAGGATGGACGGTTCGATCGTCAGGTGGGTCACGACAGTCGACGGTAGGCACGCGACCGTTCGGCCGGCGCCTAACCAACCAAGCGGCATGATGGGCGCTATGACTGCCGAGGGTGAGGAGTTGGCCGGCTGGGCGCGGATGCTGGCGGATGGGACCCGGGCGACGGTGTGTATGGCGCTGCTCGACGGGCGGGCGTGGACCGCTAGCGAACTGGCGCGGTTGGCGAAGGTGTCGCGGCCGACGATCAGTGAGCATCTCAATCTGCTGGTGAACGGCGGGCTGCTGACCGAGGTACGGCAAGGCCGGCACCGGTACGTGAAGCTGGCCGGTCCGGATACCGCGGAGTTGATCGAAGGGCTCGCGGCGTTGGCACCGCGGCGTACCGAAGCGGTCAGCAGTCTCAAGGCGGTGAGCAAGCGGGACGCGTTCGCGCGGGCGCGGACGTGTTACGACCACCTGGCAGGGAAACTCGGGGTCGCGCTGGCCGATGCGATGACCGAGCGTGGGCTGATCGACTGGTCGGAGGGGATCGCGCTGACGCCGGAAGGCCAAGCCTGGTTGAGGAATCTCGGCATCGAGCTCGTCGTACGGCGGGATCGGCCGCCGCTGCGGTCCTGCCTGGACGTGACCGAGCGGCGGCCGCATCTGGCCGGTGCGGTCGGGGCCGCGCTGTGTGCGCACGCGCTCGAGAACGGCTGGGTCACACGGATTCCGGGTGGCCGCGCGCTGAAGGTGCACGGCGCCGTACAAGCGTTTGGACTGGAGTCCGGAGTCTGAGAATCGGATGACGGAACACGCTTTCAAGAGGCGCCGCGACCGGATTGCACTTAGCCTTCGGCCATGACTGAGTTCGAGCCCGGCACCGAGTTGGTGTCCCGACTCCCTCTGCCCAGCCATGTCGTCGTCCGCTCGGACGGCAAGTGGCGTCGCGGCTGGCTGATCGGCCGCGAGCATGAGGAATCGGGATGGACCGCTCTGGTGCAATACGAGGGCGACGACGGGCACGAGCGGACGGAGCGCCTGCCGGCGGACCGGATCGCGCTGCCGCCGTCGGAAGGCCCGACTGAGCAAGCGTCCTAGGGAGGGAACGCGCGCGAAGGCCCCCGGTGATGATCACCGGGGGCCTTCGTAGGTAACGCTGCGGGCGCCTCATACGCATCGAGAATCCCGGCCCAGGCCCTTCGGGCGGACGACCTGGGACGGGATGCTCAGTGGCGTTACACACGGTGTATCGCCGGTGACGTCGCGAGTGTTACAGCACCAAAGGAACTTTCTTTCGGAAAGATCACGAGCGGCGACCCCGGTGCACGTCCCTGAACACCGGGGTCTGGATCGACGGCCTCTCGAGCGATCGTCGTTCGTTCCCCCTAGGTTCCCCACTGCGCGGTTGTCATGCGCGCCGATCAGAACCGGACGGCCAGCAACACCCGTCCGGTCTCGGAGCTGCGGATGTCGAGCGCCTGGATCTCGTCCCGTTTCAGCTTGGTGGTGGCGGCCGGTTTGACCGTGGTGCCGGGCGCGGAGGTCCAGCTCGCGATCAGCTGGACCTTCCCGGAGGTGTCGGTGACGAACAGCTCGTACCCGCGAGAGCGTTCGCTCGGCGTCGCGAGCTCGTCGTACCTGCAGCTGATCTCGATCGTCGTACCCCACGGCTCCGGCACCAGGCGGGCGTCGGCGGACAGCTTGCTGGACACCGTCTGGGACAGTACGACGTAGTCGCCCTTGGGGTCGTCCTTCGTCAACGGGATCGCGACCACCGCGCCGACGACCGCCGCAGCGACCGCGATCGCGGACGCGAGTGCGCCGTACCGGATCCGCTGCCGCCGCCGGGCGCGCTGCACGCTCCGGGTCAACCCGGGCAGCAGGTTCGGAGGTTCGGTGGTGACGGTGGCCAGCGCCCGGTCGGCCGGCAGCGCGGCCAGCATTCCGGGTACGCCGGCCAGGGACGCGACGGCGGCCGAGCAGTCCGCACAGTCGTGCAGATGCTCCTCGTACACGTGCCGGTCCTTCGCCGACAGCGCGCCGAGCAGGTACGCCGCGTCCCATTCGCGGTACGGGTCGCTCATTGACTCGTGACCCCCTTCTCCTGCAGTGCGAGCTTGAGGGCCCGCAGCCCGTAGTGCAGCCGTGACTTCACGGTGCCCGACGGGATGTCCAGCTCCTCGGCGATGTCGGTGACCGTCCGGCGGCCGTAGTACGCGCGGACGATCACCTGCCGATGTTCCTCCGACAACTGTGCCAGCGACTCGGCCACCAGCCAGGCGTCCAGTACGGCGTTGGCGTGGTCGGCGCTCGGGTTCTCCGGGAGGTCGTCGCTGGCGACCTCCCGGCTGACCCGGGCGCTGCGCCGGTCGTCGATGACCAGGTTGCGGGCGACCGTGAACAGCCAGGCGCGGGCGCCCGGCTCGTCCTCGGTGAGGATGTTCGGCCGCCGCCACGCCCGCAGCAGGGTCTCCTGGACGACGTCCTCGGCCAGCCGGTCGTCGCCGGTCAGCCGGACGACGAACCGCCAGAGCGCGGGCGCGTGCACGTCGTGCAGCTCGCGCAGCAGCGTCGCCCGGTCGTCGGCCATCGGCGCTCCTGCCCTGTCGATCATCCCTAGTTGGCCGCGGTTGTCCGCGCGGTCACCTTGGCCGGCCGCTCGACGGCCCAGGCGCCGTTGCCCAGGAAAGCGATCAGCAGGAAGGCGAAGCAGAAGAGCGCCGCCTTCTCGCCACCATTCTGCACAGGCAGCAAAGCGCTGGCCTGGTGGACGGTGAAGTACGCGTACGCCATCGACCCGGAGCACAGCAACGCGGCGTACCTGGTGCCGAGCCCGATCATCACCAGCGCGCCGGCCACCGTCTGGATCAGCGAGGCCCACCAGGACGGCCAGACCAGTAGCCCGGCCTTCTCGACGCCGAGCACGCCGAACAGCGCCGCGGCGCCGTGGGTCGCGAACAGGAATCCGACGACGATCCGGAAAACACCGATCACTTCCTTCTGAAAACGCTCCAGTACCTGCACAGGGCCTCACTCCTCGGGGCGGTGGGGTTGGTGTCTGTGTCTGGTTCGAACGATTGAACGCTCCACTTGGTTCACCGCTGCGTCGCGAATTGATAGCCACGGGTCGCCACCACCAGTCCGGCGCCCCAGACCAGGTACGCCGGGACCGCGACCCAGAAGAAGCTGTCCGGCAGCCCGACATCGCCGTACGCCGGCCTCCCCTGGACCACGTTCGCGATCATCTGGACCAGCCCGACCCCGAAGTACGCCGACATGCCGCAGCCGATGACGTACCCCGGAAGCAGCAGGAGCCAGCGCGGGAACCACCGTCCAAGCCGATGCACGAGCAGGAACGGCAGCAACGTCCCCGCGAGCAGGAACCCTCCCTCGAAGAGCACCAGTGACAGACCCCCGCCGAACGGCGTCTTCCCGAAGCCGACGACCACCTGCGCGCCAAGCCGGGTGAGGCAGCCCACAACCGCGACGCACGCGCCCGCGACCGGGACCCACGACGGCCACGGCCGCGCAACAGGCTGATGCGCGCGGGCCAGCAGGCCGAGCAGTACGGCGCCCGCGACCGCACCGAGCCGGCTGAGCATCCCGAGCACGTCGAACGGGATGCCGAGGCCGGGAAGAACAAGAGCAACCGCGTCGAGCAGGATGAACGCGGCCGCCGCGAGCCAGCCCGCCGCCAGCGCCCACAGCAGCCGCGGACGGACCCGGATCACGGCGAGCGCGGTCACCGCACAGCCGGCCAGCGCGACCCACCCTGGCACCAGCAGGTCGTCGCCGGGCAGCTTCCACGCCGGCGCATGGCCGGTCAGGTACCAGATCCGCAGGGCGCCGTACGCCGCCGCCCACACCACCACCGCTCGTCGCATACCGCCAGTCTTCCGACGGCACGCAGGCGCCGGATCACCCGCGCGGGTGAACGCCCTCCACCGTCAGCGGGAGGCGTGCAACTGCTGCAGCAACTGGAGGAACGTCGTACGGTCGGCCGCCGGCAGGCCGTCGAGCACCCGCAGTTCGGCGGCCTGGATGTCCTTGCGGACGGCCCGCCGGATCGTCCGCCCCGACGGGGTGATCGACAGCAGCCGGACGCGCCGGTCGTCGGGGTCCGGGGTGCGCTCGATCAGCCCGGACCGCTGCAGTTCGTCGAGGGTGCCGATGATCCGGGACTTGTCCGCGCCGATCGCCTCCGCGAGCGCGGCCTGGGTCCGGACCGGGGTGTCGTCCAGCGCGTTCAGGACGACGTACCCCCACATCGAGACGTCGTGCGCGGCCAGGATCGGCAGCTCGATCGCGATCAGCTCCCGAACGATCGGCGCCAGCATCGCTGCCAGGTCGGAGCGTTCGGTGGCCATGCCCGAAAAGGTAGCACTGGCGCAATCATATGCTGGAGCATATGATCAGCGCATGCCTACTATTGACTACGTGGCGCTCGACGCCGAAGCCGTCCGGACCAGCATCGACCTGGTCGGCACGGCGACCCCTGACGATCTCTCCCGCCCGACGCCCTGCCGGGCCTGGACGCTCTACGGCCTGCTCGCCCACATGGCCACCCAGCACTACGGGTTCGCCGCCGCGTCCCGCGGCGAGGACGACCCGGCGATCTGGAAGCTCCGCGACCTCGGCGACGATCCGGTGAAGGCGTACGTCGAGTCCGCAGAGCATGTGCTGGACGCGTTCGCGCAGCCCGGCGTCGCCGAGCGGACCTTCCCGCTGGCGGAGTTCGGCGCCGCCTTCCCGGGCGCGCAGGCGATCAGCTTCCACTTCATCGACTACGTCGTCCACAGCTGGGACGTCGCGAAGTCCCTCGGTACGACGGTGTCGTTCGGCCCGGACGTTCTCGCCGCCGCGCACAGCGTGGCGCACGTCGTGCCCGCCGGCGACGTCCGGCTGGTGCCCGGCGCGGCGTTCGCGCCGGACATGGCCTGGGACGACCAGGAGAGCCTCGACGGCATCGTCGCCTACCTCGGCCGCAACCCCGCCTGGCCCAGCTGAAGCATCGCCTCGTACTCGTGGCGGTACATCGTGAGGTTCGCCGTACCGGGCACGACCGCGGTGTCCGGGCGGCCGGTCCGGTTGGGGTGCACGCGGGTGTACGTGAGGTGGTACTTGACGTCGACCTGCACCGTCACGACCGGGCCGCGCTCGTACATCGATGTCTCGTTCCGTCCGCCGGTGAAGTCGGAGACCTTCTCGGTGGCCTGCTCGCCGCCTGTCAGGCCGACGCCGAAGACGCCGCCCGGGTTCGAGGTTCCGTACGAGCCGGCGGCGGGCAGCAGGTGCGTGCTGCTCGTCGTCGTCTGAGTGCCGTGCTGTTCACGGTCGATCTGGCCGAGCTGGGTCTCGTCCTCGACGATCAACCGCATCCCGGACAGTTCGGCCCGGACGTGGACGGCGACCGTGCGGGACCGGTGGCCCGGTACCGGCAGCCGCACCGCCACGTAGCCGTCAGGTGAGGCGATCCGTTCGAACGCGGCCATCCGGGTCGCGGCGGACAGGACGTTCTCCAACGTGGTCCGATGCAGTTGCACGCCTGCCTGGGTGAGCATGTCCGGCCTGCCCAGCCGGTCGTGCACGGTCTCGAACAGCCCGTTCGCCGTCGTGCCGCCGAGGACCGCGCCGCGGGGCAGCGCGACCGTACGGGGGTCAGCCTCCGTCGGCTCGGCGTTGATGACCGACGGCGGCACCAGCAACGTCAGCTCACCGGTCAGCGTGCGCACCGTGGAGTCGTTGACCTCCACGGTCAGCTCGAAGCCGCGGGTGACCCGCATCGTCCGGTCCCACAGCGCCCGGGTGATCCGGGTGTTCTGGTCGGTGCTCGACGCGGTGCTCGACGTACTCAGCTCGGTCCCGGCGCCGACCTTGTGCGGTGACAGTGCGCCGTCGAGCTCACCGCCGTACGACGTGGTGCGGGCGACGCTGCGGCTCAGCTCGCGGTAGTTGTAGACCTGCAGGATCGTTGTCGCGTTCGCGTCGGGCTCCTCGGCCGGCGGCCGGTCCATGGTGAACCCGCCCTTGTACCGCAGCCTGATCCGCACCTTCACCGGCCGCCCGAGCGCGGTCGGGTACTCGGTGACGAACCCGCTCGGGCTGAGCAGGTTGTCGATGTGCCCGTGCCAGCGCAGCCCGGCCAGATCACCGCGCAGGCCCGCGGAGAGTACCGGGTCCTCGAGTGCGTCCTCGTCGAGTACGGCGAGCACCTCGCGGTACAGGTCGGACTCGGCGCCGTCCGGGTCGCGCACCGACGAGCTGTCGATCATCGCCGCGCCCATCGTGTTCTCGTAGTACGCCGGCACCGTGATCTGCTCGCGCTGCTCCGCCAGCTCCTTGGCTCTGCGGAACACCTCGGCCAGTCGGGCGGGCTCCCCGCCGGTGAGCAGGTGGATCAGCGGCTTCACGTCCGCGGGCCGGGCCTCGCGGACGTACCGGTGGATCACCGACACCGCCGTCCGCTGGTCGAGCTTCAGCTTGCCGTCGCGCAGCCGATCGATGACCTCGGCAACCATCTGCTCCGGCAGGTCGAGCTTGCGGCGGCCGTACAGCCGCAGGACGTCGGGCTCCGGCATCGTCAGCATCAGCCCGCCGGCGCCGACGCCGACCTGCTGAGGCTTTGCCCCGGCCTCCTCCAGGTCGGCGATGACCGCGAGATCGGCCCAGAACTGGTACTGCCGGCCGTTCCGGATGATCAGCCGCTCGATGCCGCCGATCTGCGTCTCGGTCCGGCTCGCCGATCGACTGGCCGAACGCTTCCCGCTGAACGTTCCGCCGTACGACGATCCGTCCGCCTCGGCCATGCCGTCGGTGAAGTCGCCCGACACGGAGCCCCCGTTCGACGTACCGGTGGTGAGGGCGGTGCTGCCGAGGGTCAGGTTGATCTCGCCGTTCACCGGGCTGCCGTAGCCGACGTACCGGAGATTCCACAGTGTCGTGCTGACCGTGAGCTTCGCACGGCCGGCCGTGATGCGGTTCTGCGCGACCACCTGGCCGGGCGTCGACGGCACCGGCGTGACCAGCAGGCCGGTCCGGTACGGCGCCAGCAGCAGCTCGGGGCGCGCCGCCAGGTTGCGCGGGTTCAGGAACGCGCTGAGGTGGTGCAACGCCGAGCTGTCCGCGCGGGCGAGCTGCGGCAGGCGTTGCAGCAGCCGGCCGACCGGGTCGCCGATGTCGACCGCCTGGAAAGTTGCCGAGCGCAACAGCAGCGGGTCGACCTCGCCCGGGATCGCCGTCGCCGGGGGGAGGTCGCCGGCGCAGAACTCGCTGTCGACCGCGATCCGCGCCGCGCCGCTGTCGGCCGCGATCGGCGTGGACTCGTCGGTCACCTCGGTGACGACGATCCGGTGCGGTACGTCGAACACGGCGACCTTCGCGGTGCTCTCGGTCAGCGACACCCGGTTCACGGTGCTCCCGGTCGCCCAGCCGACGGACCGGCCGAGCACCGTGAACCCGGGGGTCACGCCGCCGTCGGGTGTCGTTCCCACCGTCGCCTTGTTGCTGAGGCCGCCCCGGAACTGCCAAGGCAGGCTGTGCGACCAGCTGCCGGACTTGCCGGTGCTGTTCGAGCCGATGTCCAGGTTGACCACAGTCTGACCGTCGGTCAGCCCGAGGAACTCGGCCTTGGCCGCGTCCGGGTAGATCTTGATCCGGTACGTGTGCTGCTCCGGCAGCAGCCCTGGCCGGTGCAGGTCGAGCTGGAACAGGATGCCTTCCTGGGCCGCGATGTCGTACCCGGTCTCCAGGCGATGCCGCGCGAGCTGCTCGCAGACCCGTTCGAGGTTCGCCAGCTGGCTCGCGACAAGCTCCCGGTTCCTCCGGCCGTCCGGGATCAGGCCCTTCCCGGCCAGGTGGTCGAGGAAGTCCTTCAGCACCTTGTCGGCACCGGTGAGCTCCTGCACGAGCGCAGGTCCCGCGCCCCGGATCGCCTGCATCCAGACCGGGAGCTTGTACTCCGTCTCCTGCGGCACGGGATCGCCGCGCAGCAGCAGCCGCTTGTCCTTGCCGTACCGCGGCCGGCCGTCCTTCCCGCGGACGATCGCCGCGGCCGGGACCGGCAGCCCGTAGCGGAACGCGTCGTTCTCGGGCATCCGCAGCACGGCGTCGCCCTCGGCCGTCAGCGTGAAGCTGTCGCGCTTGCGGACGACGTGGATCGTCAAGGTGTGGACCAGCCGGAGCTTCACGCCGACGGTCGGCTGGACCCGTTGCACGCTGGGATGGATCGCCATGTCGCCGGTACTCACGGTGACGTCGGACCCGGTGCTGACTCCCACCTTGGCGCTCAGCCCGAAGTCCCAGGCGGCCACCGTCCCGCCGACGGAGATCGTGTACGAGTCGCCGGCCGACCTGGTCTGGCTGCCCGACGTGCCCGAGAAACCGACCCGGAGCCGCTCGATCTTGTGGTCCTTCGAGCTGGCGCCGAGCATCGTCGTCTGCTCCCGCACCACCTTGGTCTCGAGTTGCGCGTACGCGACCACGCGTCCGCCGGTGGTGATCGGCCGGGTCAGGCCGCCCGGGCGGGTGGTCTGCGCAAGCCGGCCCGGTACGTCCTCCAGCAGCATGCCGCGGAGCTGGTCGTGACCGATCCGGTCGAGCTTCTTCAGTCGTTGCCGCAGGCCCGCAATCGCCCCCTCCGCCAGGTCGCTCAGCCCGTCGACCCGGGACGCGGCGTGCTCCGGCAACGCCGTACCGCGGGTGTCGCTCTCGATCGTCACGGTGTCCTTCGGCGTACCGACCGTGTACGCGTGGCTGATCCCGAGATCCAGGGTCTCCTGCCCCGCAACCACATGCTGCTCCGACCAGGCGCCGATCGCGGAGGTCCGGATCCGCCAGCTCCAGCGCGGCCGGGTCGCGCGGAACCTGAGGATCTCGCCCTGGATCACGTCGACCGCCCCGGGCAGTCCGTACTCCGTCGCGCCGCCGGTCACGCTCAGCCCGGTGTGCTTCCCGTACTCGACGCTCGGCGCGGCGGCCGTCGCGATCGCCTTCACCGGGTTGTGGTCCGGCAGCCCGGACAGCGCGGCGTCGAACTTCAGCGCGCCGTTCCCGCCGTACGTCGTGGTGGTCGTCGTACCGATGTTGCTGCCGCCCTGCACGATCTGGCCGAGCTGGCCCTCCTCGAACGTGACCGGGTGGTTCAGGACCTCCTGTAGCTGATTCGGGTCGAGGAACAGCTCGAACTGGACGAGTTCGCTGACATCCGCCTGCGGGTCGTTGCCGACCGTCAGGATCAGGCCGTCGGGCGACAGCAGGCGGCGCGTCTCCGCGCGCAACGTACGGCGCAGCAGTTCGGGCGTGAACCGGAACTCCTTACCTGCTTGGAAAAGCGCGTCGTTCAGCTCCTTGGTGAGTGCTGTCAGGTGTGGGAGATCGCCGGAGACGATCGCGGTCGGCAGCACGTCCTTCGACGGCAGACTTTCCGCGACGCGCTGCTCGTACAGCAGCTCGGCCTGCTGGGCTCTCGCCAGCGCCGCGGGCGTCTGGTGGTCGCGGAACGCCTGCCACGCCTGACGCGCTTGCTCGCCCTGGACCGCCGCCTTCGTGCAAGCTTCGGCGATGGCGGTGTGCCTTGCCGTCTTGTCCTTGTCCTTTGACTCAGCCGCGCTCTTGGTGCGGGCGTCGGCGCGGTCCATCAGGTCGGTGCGCTGCTGCCGGATCGCGCCGATCCGCATCCGCGCGTACGTCGGCCAGTCGATCGGGATCTGTTGCTGCTGGACGAGGCGGGCCGGGACCGCCCGCGCCCGGTCCGCGGTCAGGCTGCGCAGGAAGTCCACCCGCGCCTTCAACGCCCGCAGATCCGCGGATCGAGCCGGTCCACGGCGGCGTTCCGCGTCGAAGATCACGTCCGCCGCGATGTCGAGCAGGGACTTGCCGGTCGTCGCGTGCACCTGGATCTGCGCGAGCGAGAACGGCCCGTACCGGTCGTCGGTGGCGAGGTGGATCTTGGCCGCGATCAGCGCCGCGTCCGTGGCCTTCCCGGACCAGGTGCGGTCGGAGAGGATCCGTGGGTGCACCGGGTCGTGGTGCAGCACCGAGTCGCTCACCGGACGGTCCTGCGGACCCGCGAGCCTCACGTGCGGGTCGACGCCGAGCTTGTGGAGCACGTCGGCGTACTGCGCGAGCGTGGTGGAGATCGCCACCAGTACGTCGCTGAGCTCGTGCAACTCGTCGTACCGCTGGAGGAGCCGGTGCCGGTCGGCGTCCAGCTTCTCGAGCTTGATCAGCAAGCGACTGAGTTCGGCGGAACCGCGGTCCTCGCGGCGCTCGAGCGCGATGAACGTGGTCAGCTCGCTGGTCGGCGCGGGCCGGGTCCGCGGGGTCCGGCCGGCGACCGCGTCCTCGATCCGGTCGACCTCGTGCGCGGTGTCGGCGACGGTGGCCCGTTCGCGGTCGAGTTCGTCGGCGGCCCGCTTCTCGGCGCCGCGGTCCCGCTCGGCCATGTCCGCCTTGACCCGCATCCGGCGACGCAGGTACTTCGCATAGAAGCTGACCGGCAGCACACAGCCGGCCGCCAGGGCCTGCCAGAAGTACAGCGGGTTCAGGTCGAAGCTGGCCACCATCCAGCTCGCCACGCCGACGCCCGAGGCCCCGATCGCGAACGCGCCGACGGCGTACCAGCGGCGCGCGGTCGTCGCCTCGCGGTCAGGATGCAGGACGGGCGACCAGGGCGGCAGGACCGGGACGGGCACCATGTCCTCGGGCGCCTCGGCCAGGAGTGCGTCCAACCGCGTGAGCAGCGGGTCGCCGATCTCGTCCGTACACGCCTGGACCGAGAGCCGGAGGAGGTCGAGCCAGTTGTGCATGCGGCGGTCGAACGCGTTCCGGTTCGCCTCGGCGTGGAAGGCCTCGACGAGCCCGGACACGGCGCCGATCGTGCCGAGCCGGGAGAGTGCCTCGAGTACGGCGGTGGGCGCGGTGTCGAGCTGCTGCTGCAGGTATACGCTGGTGACGCGGTGCGCCATCGGTACGGCGCCGAGCGGCAGCTCGCGCCCGGCGAAGTACCACTTGGCCGGGACCACGCCGCGGCCGGTGTGATCCGTCGGCGCCTCGAAGTCGAAGGCCGGGAGCGTCACGCCCGGCTCCCCCAGTTGGTTGCCGAGGGCCCGCAATCGCATCAGGTGGTCGGCGGTACCACGGATCTCGTCGACCAGCTGCCGCCAGCTCCGCCACTCGTAGTCGCGGGTACGGCGCTCGTCGTCGAGGGCCGCCTGATGCCGCGCGAACAGGTACTGCGTGGAGCCGACGACCGCGACCGCCAGCCCGACCGTGGCGCCGACGACGACCGGCGGTACGACGAACGCCATCGGGATCGCCGCGGCCGCGATCGGGATCGAGCTGCGCAGCGGGAACGACCACCACGGCGTGGTCAACGCAGGCGCCTTCTTCTCCGGAACAGTCAGGTCCGCGCGCGGCACCGGGCGTTGAGCGCTCGGTACGCCGGCCGCCGCCAGAACCTTGTGGTAGGCGGTACGGACCGCGTTCCCGAGTACGGCGCGTTGCGGTTCGCGGGCCTGCTCGTCGAGGGCGCGGCGGTAGGTGCGGCGGTCTGCCTTCACCTGCTCCTCGCGCGATTCGACGTACCGGTTGGCGAGGGTGCGCACCGGGGACAGGACGACGGCGCCGGTCAGGACCGCGGCGGCGAGGCCGACGCGGCCGTAGCCCGCGAGCACCGCTGCGGACGCCGTCCCGGCCGGGACGGTCTCCAGGAATCCGAGGATCAGGTCGGCGCGCAGCCCGGGCATGGACTTGGCGCCGCCGTCGATGGACCGATTGACCCGCTGGAGCAGGCTGGGCTTCAGGTCGGCGACCGCGGCCGCGAGATCGTGCGGCAACGCGGACCGGAGGTCGTCGTGCGTTGCCACGCCGAGCGCGTGGGCGAGTTCGGAGAACTGGCGGGCCGCGGTACGACGACGTACGACGGTCGTCGCAGTCTCCCGCTGCTGAAGCAGGCCGCGGAGACGGGCGAACGCGGCGGCGACGGACTGCCGGTCGGAGGCGTTGATCTGCGCCACGAACCGGCTCGGGTCCAGCCTGCCGAGTTCGGCGGCCTTCGCCGGGCCGTGCCAGTTGACGAACTGCCGCAGCATCGGCTGCTCGCGGAGAACCGTCAGGCGGCTGACCGACTGGCCGGGCTCGGGCGACACCTCGGGCTGTTTCGCGAAATGCCGGAAAAGCCCATGCACAAAGCGATCCACAGCCGGGTCCGGCGCGAACGGCTGGCTGGTGTCGAGCGGCGGCAGGAGCACCGGACTGAACGCGGCCGGGTCGGTCCAGCCGTCTTCCAGTTTGTCCAGCTTGAACTGGGCCTTCTGGCGAAGCACGGCTGCGACGCGCTGCTGGAGCGCAAGTGGGAGATTGCCGCCGGTCTTGCCCAGGTGGTGCAGGAGGATCCGGAGTTCCTTGCGGAAGTGGTACCGCGACTCGCCGCGTTCCACCCGGCCGACCAGGTAGCCCACCTCGGCCTGCCGGGCGACCTCGGCGTGCGCGTCCGGTTGTGCCCCGCCGTGTGCCGCGATGATGCCGGCGATCGCGTTGGTGAGCGCGCGGCCGACGACGTCGCGGCCGGTCTGCGGGGACAGCGTGATCCGGGCCCAGTGCATGGACTGCGCGGTCCGTTCCCAGCGCACCGGTCCGGCGTTGGTGAAGTCGCCGGAAACGCTCAGTTCGAGCGTGAGGTCCGGTGCTTTCCAGCAGGAGATCGTGATCCGGTTCGCGTCGAGCGCGATCGCCCGTACGTCGGAGTGCACCGAGCCGACCGCGTTGGCGATCTCCGGCAGCGCGGCCTCGGCGGCCGCCCAGACCGCGGCCGGGTTCGGCTTGCGGCGGCCGTCGCCGCGGAAGTCGCTGCGGTGGATGCTGCCCGCACCGCCGCGCGGCTGGTCCCGGTGCACCCGGCGGTCCCGTCCGGTTTGGTTGCCGAAGGCCCGCTTTACGTTGTCGAACGCTGCCTGCAGCAACTGATCGGCGAACGGGGCGAGCTCGGCCTCGCCTGGTAGCGGCTGGATCTCGGTGGAGTCGATCGCATGGAAGGTGCCGTTCGCGTCGACCGCACCGTGCAGCTCGCCGGCCGGGTAGTAGCCGAGGGCATGCAAACGGCGTACGTACTCGTGCAGCTGGTAGACCGTGTCGAGCGTGACCGCCTCGATGTGTACGGCGGGATCCACCGGCTCCACGGCGAATCCGACGTACGGCGTGCCGTCGAGCTCGGTCGTGACGAGCCCGATCGGGACCGGGCCGTAGCCGGTGCGCGCGGCGACGTACGCGCGCTCGAGCTCCGCGACGACGCGATCGCGGGTCTCGGGTGTGTCCGGGTAGAGCTGCGCGGCCGGGTGATCGCCCGCGGTGTTCCAGTCGTACGACGGGGGCTGGAGGTCTGCATGCGGTTCCGGGGAGCGGCGGGGCCGGCCGTTCGGGGTGAACGGATGCTTCGCGGCCGCCCAGGCGATCCAGGCGTCGACGACCTCGAGTGGGTTCCGCTTCACGAAGATGTCCAGGTCGGTGCCGAGCGGCAGGTCGTACCCGAGCGGGCGGACGCGGCCGACGTCGTACACCCAGAACCGGCCGTCGCCGGCGATGCCGAACTGCAGGTCGCCGATGGTCAGGTTGTTCGCGACGAAGAACTCGCGGATCGCGAGCAGGCTGTCGAGCGAGGCCCGCGTCGGACGGAGCGCGTCCGGCGCCGCGAAGTCCGGGACGCTGACCCAGACGTCGCGGCTGATCCGCGGGAACCGGTCGGCCACGAACGCGTCCCGCCCGAACACGGTCGTCGGGTGCAGCGCGGCGATCACGTCCGTCGCGCCCGGCTTCTCCAACAGCCCTTCGAGCCGGCTGAGCTGGGTGTGGAACGACACCTCGACCGTGGGCAGCGCGATCAGCACCACCTTGTCGTAGAACGCGAACGCCGCCTTCGACCCGCCGATCCCGAGCAGCCTGCCGAGGTGTGGTTCGACGTCTTCGATCTGTACGCCCTCGGGATGCGCGGGCGTTCGTACCAGGTAGGAGCCGTCGCGCAGCTCGACGGTGCCTTCGCGCGGCGGTTCGGCCTTCGGGTGCAGGACCTGCCAGCCGTCCGTCGTACGGATCGTGAGGTCGACGCCCATGATGCTCGCGACCTTTTGCGCGAAGTCGCGCGGGGCGCCGTCGAGGACGACCGCGACGTTGCGGTACAGGTCGATCATCACCGCGAGGTGGTGCGGTGTCAGGCGGGCGCCTTCGATCTCGACATGGTTCTCGTCGGCCGCGGTGACGAGGAACCGCTTGACGGTGCCGGGTTGCAGGACCGCCGCGAGCGCCGGGTCGTCGAGGTCGTCGAGGTCGTCGTACGACGACTCCACCAGCCCGGTGGTGAACGCGGGCAGGCCGCCGCCGTCGTACTTGTTCATCCGCGCCGGGCGGATCCGCGCGATGCTCGGCCCGGGGTGACCGGAGCGGGTGCGGGCGACGGCTGCTGCGGCGTCGTACACCGGCCGGTTCCGGCGTACGGCGCGGTTGAGGAGGCGGGCGATCCGGTACAGCGGTTCGAGCTCATGGTGCCGGCGCGCGCGGTCGAGCGTCTCGTCGCTGATCCAGCCCCGTTGGTGCAGGAACCGGCCGAACGGCCCGACGAGTACCGCGTTGACGAACCGCCGCGGCAGCCCACCCTCGATCAGCCGCGCCAGGAACTCCTCGGCATGATGATCGTCGTACAACGCCTTGATCTCGCCATACCCCTCCGGAGCGAGGATGCGGGCGAGCACATCCACCTCACGCAGCAGCGCGGCACGGTCCGCGGGGCTGAACAACCGCCACCCGTAGTGCCCGATCACCTCATGCGCGATCGTCGCCCGAACGTCCTCCGCCGACAGATGATCGGCCGCCGACACATAAACGACCCCGACACCGTCTTCCATCCGGAAGTACCCGGGCCGCGCCCCGTCCGCCGGCTCGATCCCGTGCTTCGCCACCAACTCCTGGTTGTCCGCGCCGACCACGAACCGCACACCGATCTTCCCCGGCAACCGCAACCACTTCCGGGCGTCCTCCACCGCCCGCTCGGCTCCCTCGACCGTCATCCCCGCACGAACACCCTCGACCAACCGAGCCCGCTCGGACTCACGGCGAGCGTTCTCGATTGCCACAGTCAGCAGGTTGTTCCGAGTGCTGCGGGCAATGAACGGCCCGATCTCACCGGGCGCGACGACGTTCGTGGACAGCCGTCGTACGGCCTCGAAGTCGATTGGATGCACGTTGCCCGCGTCGTCGACGAGGAACTGCAGTTCGTCCTGAACGTCGTACCCGTTGTCCACCAAGCGCTGCAGATACTGGTCGAGTTGGCGAACGGTGGTGAAGTCGACGGCGGCGCGCCACCGATCAGCCTCCGCGACCACCGCCGGGTCGAGACTGCTGGTGCTGATGAACCCGCCCGGCACCGGCTCCATCGCGACACCCGCGTACTCCTGGCCGTCGATCGTCGCCTTGACCAGCCCGTACAACTCAGGCGCGTACCCGGTCAGCTCGGCAGCGCGCTGACCGGCGAACTCGCGCATGATCTGCCGGTCGAAGCCCTGGGCAGGCCACAACTTCACGGCCCACTTCCGGCCGTCAGGCCTGTCGATCTGGAAGACGCCGGTGTACTCGCCGAGCGACGCGACCGAACCGGTCATGCCGACACTGCTCAAGCGCTTCAGCGCCGCCGGCTCCAGCTCGAGACGAGTCGCCTCGTCCCAGCGCACCGGGTACGTCGAACGCCCGGCCGGCAGCCGCGGCGCCCGGGCGACCTCGACGCCCAGCGCCGACCCCCGACCGAACACCTCGTGGTACTCGCGGCCCTCCCAGCTCTCGATCTCCGCGAGCAACTCCTCCGGGCCGAGCTGACTCTCGAGCAGCGGCCGGATCCCGTCCAGCAGCACTGCGTCGTTCGCGGTGACGCGTCCGACGATCGCGACGATCCGGTCCTGCTGCTCGGCGGTCAGGCCCTTGTACGACAGGAGCTCGCGAACCGCCGGGTCGGGTGCCGCTTCCCGCACCGGAGCCGGTGTCTCCTCCGGGACAGGACCGTTCGCTACGGCCGCCTCCACCAGCAGCCGACGGTGCTCGGCGACGATCGCGAAGTGGTCGGCGATCCGGGACTCCCGGACGGACGGATCCGCGGGCAGTTCCTCGACGCCGGTCAGGTCGACCGGCCGGAAGTTCCCGGCCTCGTCGACGAAGTACTTCAGGTCGCGGCGCAGCGAGTACCCGGAGACGATCAGCGAGCGGCCGAAGACGTCGAGCTGCTGGGCGGTCCGGAACGTCACCCGCGACCGGCGGCGCGCGGCCTCCGCGATCGCCTCCGCCGGGGCGTCCGCCGCCGCCACGATCGGCCCGCCCAGCACCGGCGCCATGCCGACGCCGACGTACTGCCGGTCGCCGACGGTGGCACGCACCAGCCCGTACGGCGGCGGGCCGAAGCCGGTCAGGTAGGCGCCGTACAGGCCGTCGAGTTCGGCCAGCGCGCTCTCGCTGTCCGGGGAGAACTTCACCGCCCAGTCGGCGCCGTCCGGGCCGGTCAGCTGCTCGGGCAAACTCTCGTGTACGCCGAGATCGACCGCGTCGGCGAGGTCCCGCGACGGGCGGGCGAGCGGTACGGGCGTGGGCGCGTCGGCCATCCCGATGCCGAACAGGACGCCCTTGCCGAACACATCCGGATAGCTTTGCCCCTCCCAGCCTCGGATTTCCTCCATCAGCCGTTCCGGGCCGAGCGACCGCAGCCACGGACTTTCGAGGAGCGGCCGGAGTCCTTCAAGTCGTACCGGGTCCTGGGCGGTCAGGCTGTGGACGATCCCGCGGACCTCGGTCTGCTCGGCCTGCGACAGCCGCTGGTACGCCACGCCGTCGAGCGGATGGGGCTGCGGCTGGTCAGACAGCCGGCGGCTGCGGGCGGTGTCGTCCTCGTGGATCTCTTGGCGTTCGATGTCTCGGATCTTGTCGACTTGGGCGCGTTGGCCGGCGTGTTGAGCGGTTTCGACGGCGTGGTTGTAGGCGGTTGGGTCGAGCTTGGTTTCCGCGATCTTCAGGGCGCCGGCAGCGGCTTGGACGGTGGGGGCTGTGTGGGCGCCTTGGCCGAGGGCGGTTGCCTTGGCGTGGGCGATGGTGGCGGTGACGTAGTCGTCGAACGCCTGCTTGCGAGCGGCTGAGGAGGGGGCGTCGTGGTACGCGACCGAGGCCTCCAGCGCGCTGCTGTTCTGGCGGAACAGCGTGTCCTCGTGGGAGGTGATCAGGCCGGCTCTACCCAGCGCGCCCTGGCGGCCGGAGCGGCTCATGGCCTGTTCCGTGGTGCGTGGCGACTGGGCATCGAAGTACGTGACGGTCGTCTGCAGGCCGCCCTCGGTGCGCGGTTTGATGTCGATGCCGCGGCTCATGACCTTGTTGCCGATCGTGATCGTGCCCGACTCGCCGGCTTGCCGCAGGACGCGGTTCAGGCCGGCGTTGTCCTGCTGGTCCTTGGGGAGGTTCTGCACCTCCTGGCCGAGCTTGAACAGCTCCCGGGCATCCACGATCTGGATCTCGACCGTGCCCGGGAGATCCTCGAGTGCCTTGGCGAGCAGCTTCTGGAGCGCCACGACCTCGTCGTTGTGCTCGACGAGGATCAGCTGCGGGTCGCCCTTCGACAGGTCGCCGTCCTTGGCCAGGTCGGAGATCACCCGGTCGACGACCGCCTGGTACTTCTCCTGCAGGGTCTCGACGGTCAGCGGTTCGTACTTCTCCAGCCGGGACGGCCTGGCCCGGTCGATCCCGGCGACCTCGCCGACCTTGCGTTCGCCGTACAGGTCGTGCATCGCCTGCGCAGCCAGCCTCGCCGTACCCGACATTCCCCGCACGCTCTTGTACTTGCCGAGCAGCTCCTGGGTCGTGACCCAGTTGGTGTGCTTCGGGTCCGCGCGTACCTCGAGCCCGTGGAGTTGTTCGAGCGCCTGGCCGACGTCGGTCCAGCGCTGCTCGAGCAGGGTCTCGCGGTCGATCAGCGGCTCACCGGTGTGCTCGCTGATGATGACGATGGTCTCCCGGCCGCCGATCTCCTGCCGGAAGTAGTGGCGCTCCTCGGTCAGGAAGTACTTCGCCTGCGCGGCCGCCTCCAGCCGGCGGACCTGGCGTTTGAGGCTTCGGGTGGACGACTCGGTGTCCGCCAGCCGCTGCCGGGCCTCGTCCGTGAGCCTGGCGCCCGCGGACGTCTGCTCGAAGTCGGACTCCTTGAAGGTGCCGTCCTCGATCGCCTCCTTCGCACGCCGTACTTCGGCCAGCGTCCGGGCCGAGGCGTTCCGGCCGCTGCCGGCGCTGTGGGTGTAGCGCTGCGCGGCGAGGTCGACCGCGACCGCGTCGATCTCGTCGACCAGGACGTGGTCGCCGTACACCCGGTGGCCGCGGATCGTGCTCCAGCCGAACGCCGCGACGTCACCGACGTACACGGTCCGGCCGTGCGGCTTCGGATACCGTACGCCGGGGTCGACGTGGATGACGTCGTACCCGAGTGGTTCGAGGACCTTGCGGAACGACGCGTGCGCCTGTTCGGCGAGGCTCTTGCTCGACGTCATGAAGTGGACCGGTTCGCCGGCCGCGATCATGCCGAGCGTGACGACGGCCACCGCCGTCTTGCCCTCGCCGGTCTTCATCTCTACCAGGAGGCCGTCGCGGAGGGCGGCGTCGGCGTGCAGCTGGGTCCAGTTCAGGCCGAAGCCCCAGCCCTCGGCGCGATCGGTGCGGTGGATCAGTTCATGGATCGCCAGCAGGCGCGCGTCGGCTTCGGTGAGGTCTTTGAGTGCATCGAGCTTGCCTTCGGAGAGCTGGCGGAGCTCGGCGGGGGTCAGGCGCGAGAGGACGTAGTCGAGTTTGGCGGCCAGGTGGGAGAGTCGCTTCGCGCTGGCGGCCAACTCCGCGACCTGGACGGCTGTGTCCGCGTCCTTGGCGGTCTTCAGGGCGTCACTTGCGTTGTGGTACTTCTGGTTCGCAGCCTCTAGGTGATCCTTCAGTTCTTGTGCTCGCGGGCCCTTGCTGCCGCGTTGGTAGGCCGTTTCTGCTCGGTCGCGTTCCTTCTCTGCGTCCTTGTACGCACGCCGGGCGTCGTCGGTCGACTGGTTGTTCGCGCGGTCTTCGCGGGCTTGGTCGCGCGTCTGCACCGCAGCCGCTTCCGCCTCCGCCCGCTCCTTCACCGCCGCCTGATGCGCCTCCGTATGAGTCCAGTCCTCGGGCTTCTTGCCGCTCGAGGTTTCGGTGTGCGGGGTGGGATGGCTGGTGTCCGAGTGGTTGGGCTGGTTGTCGTGCCCACCCGTACCTGCACCAGCTGGCTTGCCGGCGGCCACGGGCTGCTCTGCGCCAGGGGGTCGGTGCGTGGCGGGCGGTCCGTCTGCGGTGGCCGGCTTGGTCACGGGCGCAGGCTTGTCTGCGGCTGCCGGTTTGGGGGTCGGGTTTTCTGTGGCGGGGGTTTGGGCCTTCTCAGGGCCGGACGGGGGGTTTTCGTGGCCGGTTGCCTTGGCTGGTGTGGTGGTCTTTTCGGCGACGGGGGTCGCTGTTCGGTGTTCCGTGGGGCTGGTCTTCGGGTTGAGGGCAGTTCCGTCGACGGTGCCGGTGCGGGCGTCTGCGCGGGCCGACACCTCCGGGCGGACGGCTCCGGCGGCGGGCTGTGCCGGGCCTACGCCCATCACGCCGCCCGTCTCGGACCGCGCCTCGGCGCTGTTCACATGCGCCGTACCATTCCCGGTCTGCTCCACCAACCCGTTGGCCTGGCCAACCTCAACCCCGGGATGCGCCACCGACCCGTCGCCTGTACGAGGCGTCGGCGACACAGGCACTGCCGGAGGTGTGTCGTCCGGCGGATTGTTCGCCAGGTGATCGGTGAGCGGCTGGTTCCGCACCTCCGGCACGTGCACCGGCTCACCCGCCGGTGCCACCGGCGCATGCGACCTGGGCACAGGTACCGCCGTACCCATCACCCCGGCCCGCCACGCCTCCGTCCACGCCTCCCGGGCGGTAGGCACATGGCCCGTCCCGATCATGGTTGCCGTCGGCATCGTCACGGCCATCGTCGCGCCACCGGCCAACTGCCGAGCCACGACGGCCGGCACCTTCTGGGCCAGCGCCGGCATCCGGGCCGCAGCCGCCTTCCCCACCCCGGCCAGCCCCAACCCCGCCAGCGCCGCGATCGGTACGGCGGCCGCGGTGATCGCGGCGTTCGTCCCGGTCTCGCTCCAGTTCCACCCGGTCTCGTGCTCGTAGTTGCCCTGGGCATCTTGCCCACCGTGCCGCGACTGGTCGGTCACGATCCCGGCCACCTGCGCAACCGTGTTCGGTCCGAGACCGTTCGCCGCGACCAGCGCGGTCGCCTGGAAAACCTTGACCGGCGTCAGCGCCAGCGCCTTCCCGGCACGCGCTCGGAGCGCCGCAACGCTCAGCCCGATGATCTGCTCGAACTTGCGCTTCAGGAAGTTCTTCAGCCCGTTCGCCAGCACCGACCGCATCCCGAGACTGATCAGCTTGCCGGCCGGTACGGCGTACATCGCGAGGCCGATCGCGACCTGTGCCCAGAACATCACCTTGGCCCGGAACACGGTGTCCGCCTGGTCGCGCAGGTAGTTCGCGACCTCCTCGGCGGCCTGCGCGATCGACTCGACGCCGCCGGACTGCGCGTCCGACCCGTACTTGCCGATCTGCGCGCCCAGCGCCGTACCGGGCTCGCCCGACCAGATCTGCGGCAGCTTCTCCGCCGCGGTCCGGCACGGGGTGCCGACGCTCGTCCGCAGGTCCGCCGCGATCGCGTCGTACTGCCGGGCGTACTCGCGGAGCGCGTCCTCGTCGGCCGACGGGTAGTCGTCGGGGTCGACGCCGACGAACAGGCCGAGGAACTCGACGATCGGATGCGGCAGGCCCATGCCGGCTACCTGGACTCGGGTGCCGGTACGTCGGCGGTCTCGGGCAGCGCCGTGCCGTCGAGCTGCAGACCGAGGTCGGCGGCCTTGATCCGCTCCGCGTTCTCCCCGTCGGTCTGCTCGAGCAGGCCCGCGGCGCCGGAGAGGCCGACGGCGATGTTCGTCATGCTCTCCTGGAGCGCGGCGCCGGCCCCCGCCAGGCTCGCGATCCGGGTGCTGTACCCGTCGAAGGTGTCCTTGCCGAGCGGGCCGTGCCCGCAGGCCGCCTGGACCGCCTCGACGCTGATCGCCTCCAGCGCCCGGGTAAGCGCCGGCCCGCACTGGAGCCCGGTCCCGTACAGCCCTTCACCCACCTCGTACACGACGCTCGGGTCGACGCGGGTCATGACAGCCGCTCCGCGAGTTCGGCGTACTTGTCGGCGAGTTTGGTGGCGATCATGGTGCTCGCCTCGGAGAGCGTGGCGAGTACGGCGGCCGCGAGGCCCGCCGGGTCCTGGGTGCGGAAGATGTCCGGGTCGAACTCGAGCGCCCGGACGTCGCCGTGGGCGCCGATGGTGACCTTGATCAGCCGGTCGGGCGAGACCGCGGTCGCGGTCACGGACTCCAGTTCGGCGTGTACGGCGTTCATCGCGGTCAGCGAACGTTCGAGCTCGTTCTGCAGACCGACCGCCCGCAGTTCCCGGCCGAGGCCCATCTCCGACAGTTCCATGGACACCAGGGTCCGGTCCGGAAGGCGGTCGTGGTCAGCCCTTGGCCACAAGGGGTCAGAACCCGTGGCCCGATCGGGCCGGGGCCTACCGTCGCGATCGTGATGACTGTCAGAACGGGCCGCTGGACCGCGGCCGCCGCCGTGGTCCTGTCGGCCGGCCTGCCAACGACCGCTGCGGCCGCGCCCCCGGCAGGCCTGTGCCAGAACGCCGAAGCCGGCGGCACACCGGTGAACAAGTTGCCGTGGGCACAGACCTGGCTGGCACCGGACCAGGTGCCGCCGCAGGTCACCGGCCGCGGCGTCACCGTCGCGGTGATCGACTCCGGCGTCGACGCCGACCACCCGCAGCTGAGCGGCGCCGTACTGCCCGGCCGCGACCTGCTGACGCCGGGAGACCTGCGCGCGAACTTCGACTGCGTGTCGCACGGTACGGCGGTGGCGAGCATCATCGCCGCGCGGCCGGTGCCCGGGATCGGCTTCCGCGGCGTCGCCCCGGGCGCGCGGATCCTGCCGATCCGGGTCAGCGAACGGGACGCGAGCGAGCAGACCGGCGAGTCGGTCGACGCCACGGTGTTCGCCGGCGCGATCCGGTACGCCGCGGACGCCGGCGCCTCGGTGATCAACATCTCGCTGTCGATGTACTCCGACCTGAAACCGGTCCGGGACGCCGTCCGGTACGCCCAGCAGCACAACGCGCTGATCGTCGCGGCGGCCGGCAACGCGCACGCCCAGCAAGGACCGGACCCGGTCACGTACCCGGCGGCGTACCCCGGTGTCGTCGGCGTCGGCGCGATCACCATCGACGGCACCCGGCTGCCGAACTCGCAGGTCGGCTCGTACGTCGACATCTCCGCGCCCGGCGGCGGCGTACTGGCGGCGACCCGGGTCCGCGGCCACCGGTACTACGACGGCACCAGCTTCGCGACGGCCTTCGTCAGCGGTACGGCGGCCCTCGTCCGCTCGGCCGATCCGCAGCTGTCGGCGAGCGAGGTCGCGAACCGGCTGATCGCGACCGCCACGCCCGCGCCCGGTCCGGCGGACCAGTACGGCGCCGGCGTGGTGAACCCGTCCCGCGCCGTACAGGACGTCCTCGCGTCCGCGAAACCCGCCGTGCTGCCGCGGGTCCGTCCGGTCAAGGTCGACGCGGCGGCGGAACGACGTACCGCCCTCTGGGACTCCGCGGGGCTTGAAGGTCGACGTATCGCCTTGTTTTCGGGTGTTTTCGCGGCGCTGGTGCTGATCGGCGCGGTCGTCGTACCGCTCGGCCGACGGCGGGGCTGGCGGGCAAACTGAAGGCCCGGCCTCCCGCGTGGGAGGCCGGGCCTTGCAGCGTGATCAGACTTGGTCGAGAGCGGTCGCGGCGACGTTGTCGGCGCGCTTCATCCCGATCCACGAGTCGTCGAGCGCGGTGCTGCGACGACCGAGCACCAGGTTGATCTCCTCGTTGGCCTGGGTCCAGAGCTGCTGCACCTGCTGCAGCTGCGGCGAGCCCTCCTGACTCTTCCAGGCGGCGAGCAGGTTGCGCATCGCCAACTGGAACTGCTCCTGCAGGTCGGTCACCTGCTTGTTCGCGGAGGCCATGTCGATGGCACCCTGCGCCATCTGGTCGAACGGGTAGTTGATCATCCTGCGTCCCTTCGCTAGAGCACCGTGGTGTCGATGGACGCGCCGAGTCGGCCGAACGCCGTCTGGCTGATCGCGTCCTCGGACTCGTACGCGGTCTTCGAGGTGGTGATGCCGTCGGCCATCCGGTGCAGCTTCGCGCACAGCTGGTCGACCGCTTCGAGGTGGTTGTGGTGGCCCCGCCAGAAGACGTTCTTGATCTCGCCGTCCATCGGGGTCAGGCTGGTCATCGAGCTGTCGAGCATCGTCATCACGGACTTCAGCGCGTCGCCGATCCGGGCCGCCTCGGCGGCCGTCTGCACCATCCTGGTGGCTTCGGTCTCCACACCGGCCATGGTGGTTCCTCCTCTGTTGGGATTGCCGGTACGTGATCACCGGTCGGTGTCACGCTCGGTGCGGCGGTCTGGCTAGATCCGCCACAGGTCTTCGTCGAGTACGTCGCGCTCGACCGCGCGGGCGGCTGTCCGCCGGCGTTTCCGCTGCGGTACGCCGGCCGCACGCGGCTCGCCGTTCCGTCCCTGGAGGTCGGACTGGACACCGTTCCGGCGCATCCGCTCGGTCTCGCTCTGCTCGGCCGGGACGTTGAAGCCGGGCTTGCGGTTCGGCCCGGCGCCGGGCTTGATGTCGCGCGCACCGTTGCCTCCGGCCCCCATTCCGCCGTTCTGTGGCGGGTACATCGGCGGCGTACTCTGCTGGGTCCCCGTCGCGGCGGTCGTCGACGTCTTGCCGGCCAGCGTGGGCTCGGAGCCCGCCGTACCGGCGACGGTCGTGGACTTCTGTACGGGCGTGCTTTCCTTCGTGCCGGACTGGTGCCCGAACGAACCGGTGCCGAGCGAACCCGTCGGCAGCGCGCCGACTCCGCCGCTGGTGACCGGTGGAAGGACTGTGTCCGGATGGAAGACGGGCGCGGTGGTGGTTCCCGGACCGCCCGCGAGCGACGGATGATCGCCCACCAGCCCGTCCATCGACGAGCCCGGGGCGGTAGTGGTTCCGGTGGTCCCGGTCGTGGTTGTCGTCGCCGGCGTACTCGGCGTGAGCAGGTCCTTGAGGTGCTGCAGCGCGGTGATCCCCTTGTCCGCGATCTCCGGCACCTTCGCGACCACGTCGAGGAACTTCCCGGCCTCCTCGATCGGGTCCTTCGCCGCGGGTGTGTCGTCCGGCTTCTTCTCGTCCGGCTTCTTGCCGTCGTCCGACACCTTGGTCGGCCCGGCAGCGTCGGTCCCGGTGCCGCCACCGGCCTTGGCGGTCTCGGTCCCGTCGCCCTTCGGCTGTGTCTGCGGATCCCCGGGCAGGCCGATCTCCGGGCCGACCCACTTGGCGAAGTCGGCGCCCACCTTGTCGAGTACCTGGATCAGGGCCTGGGAGACCGTGTTCAGCTCACCCTGTGCGGCGGCCACGGCGTTGTCCGAGGCCTGCTTGGCCCGGCTGCTGACGCCGGCGTTGCTCGAGGTCAGGTCCGGCTGCGCCATGGTCCACGCCGTCAGCACCTGCTCCATCCGGCCACGCGCGTCGGTCAGCGTGTTGCCCATGGTGTTCATCCGAGTCGCGATGTCGGCCGCCTTCGCGCTCCAGTTGTGCAGGAAGTCCGCGCCCTTGAGCGCTTCGTTCCGGAACGTCACCCAGGCCTCCGAGCCGGTGCTCTGCTGCCAGACGCGGACGTCGTTCAGCGCCGTCGTGAGGTTGCCGGAGGCGGTCTGCAGATCGTTCGACGCGTTGGTCCATCGCTGGGCGTGGGTGTGCCAGGGTTCGGGATTCTGGGTCTGCAGCTCGGCGTGCATCCGGGGGACGTCCCGCTCGGACGTATACGGCCCTTGGTCGGTCATCGTTGGTACTCCTGGTCGGCTCAGACGCGGTCTTCGGGGTACTCCGGCAGCTGCGGCGGCTTGTCCTGCTTGCTGTTGGCAATCATCGGCAGGTGCTCCGCGCTCCAGACCTTCTTGAGCTCGTCGGCGTTGACCTGGTCCACCTGCCCGAAGTGTTCGGCGATGTCGCGGGAGAGCTTGGCGAGGGCCTGCAGTCCACGGCGTCCGCGACCGAGTTCGTACTCGGCCTGGATCGCGATCTTGGTGTACTCGTGGGCGGCCTGCGGGCCGCCGATCACCTCGCCCTGCAGGTCGTCGCCGGTGTCGTCCGCGAAGCCCGGGACCTTCAGGCCGTCGGTGGCGTTCGCGAACCCGGAGAGTTCGGGGTAGGAGAATTCGAGGTTGCTCATCAGGCTCCGTTCGGGTCGTCGGCGGGTTCGGCGAGCTGGATCAGCTGGGCGTCGCCGCGGCGGCCGACCAGGCGGCCGCGGCCGGGTGGGAGGGTTTCGGGCCGGGCGGTGCCGAGCAGCGGGCCTTCGGAGCGGTCGCCGCTGAGCAGCAGGCCGGGGGTGCCGAGGTCGCGGAGGCGGGCGATCAGCGGTTCGAAGATCGCCCGGCCGGCGCCGCCGCTGCGGCGGGTGATGATCAGGTGCAGGCCGATGTCGCGGCCGTGCGCCAGGTAGTCGGTGAGGCCTGCGAGCGGGTTGCCGGTCTGGCCGACGACCAGGTCGTAGTCATCCACCAGCACGTGGATCTGCGGGCCGGTCCACTCCCCGGACTGCCGGCGTTCGAGGACCGGGATCAGGTCGGCGACCATGGCCTCGACGCCGCGCGGCTCCGAGAACGACCCCATCACGTGCTCGCCGGTGATGCCGAGCGAGCGGCGGTAGTCGACCAGGATGATCCGCGCCTCGTCCGGGCGGTACCGCTCGATCAGCGTCCGCCCGATCCGGCGCAGGAACCCGGTCTTCCCGGACTCGGTGTCGCCGAAGAGCAGGAAGTGCGGGTCGGCCTCGAGGTCGATGGACACCGGCCCGAGATCGCTTTCCGCCAGCCCGATCGGCAGCCCCTGCACGGGCTTCCTCCGCAGTACGGCGGTCAGCTCCTCGTCCTTCAGGTGCAGCGGCAGCAGCCGTACGCGCGGTGCGCCCGACACCGGCCAGGCGGCCGCGAGCTGCGGGCCGAGGCCGGCGTCCGGCGTGGCGATCACGAAGTGCTGTGCCTTGTCGGCGAGACCGCGGCCGGGCTTGTCCGCCGGTACGCTCATCGCCGCGCGCCGGTCGATCACCGAGTCGGACGGGTCGCCCAGCCGCAGCTCGATCCGGGTCCCGAACAGGTCGCGGATCGTGCCGCGCAGGTCGAACCAGCGCGAACAGGTCGCGACCACGTGAACGCCGTACGCGAGACCGCGGCCGGCGATCTCGCCGAGTGTCGCCTCGAGGTCCTCGAAGTCGGACCGCAGCACCGACCACCCGTCGATCACCAGGAAGACGTCGCCCCACGGGTCGTCGAGGAACTCCCCCGCCGCCCGCCGTTGCCGGTACGACGTCATGCCCTCGATGCCGTGCTCCGCGAAGTACCGCTCCCGCTGGACGAGGAGCTGCTGTACTTCGGCGACCGTCCGGCGTACGGCGCCGACGTCCAGGCGGGACGCGACACCGCCGACGTGCGGCAACGCTCGGAGCCCCGCGAGCGAGCCGCCGCCGAAGTCCAGGCAGTAGAACTGCACCTCGCGCGGCGTGTGCGTGAGCGCGAGCGCCGACACGAGCGTGCGGATCGCCGTACTCTTGCCGCTGCGCGGACCGCCGACCACGACCGCGTGGCCGGCGCCGGCCGCGAGGTCCACTGTTAGTGGATCTCGCCGCTGCTCGAGCGGCTTGTCGACCAGGCCGATCGGCACCCGTAGCGTCCCTTGCGCAGCGGCTACCGCAACTGTGAGCCCGCGGTCCGGGTCGACAGTCAACGCCGGCAGTAGCGCGGTGAGCGGCGGCGGATCGTCCAATGGCGGCAGCCAGATCTGATGGGCGGGCTTTCCCTTGTTTTCCAGGCGATCCACCAGGATGTCGAGCAGCTTCTCGCCCACGCCGTCCTCTTCCGGCTGCTCCCGTACGACGGCAGCCGGCATCGACACGTACGCACTGGTGTACTCCGCCACGTCGTCCGCGACCTCATTGGACACCGCGTGCGCCGCCGCCCGATGCACACCGGACACGTACGCCGACCGGAAGCGCACCAGCGTCTCCGTACCGATCTGCAGGAACCCATGCCCCGGCGCACGGGGCAGCTCGTACGCGTCCGGCATGCCGAGCACCACCCGGCTGTCCATGGCGGAGAACGTCCGCAGACCGATCCGGTACGACAGGTGCGCGTCCAGCCCACGCAGCCGGCCCTCTTCCAGCTTCTGGCTGGCCAGCAGCAGGTGTACGCCGAGGGCGCGGCCCAGGCGGCCGATCTGGTTGAACATGTCGATGAAGTCGGGCTTCGCCGACAGGAGCTCGGAGAACTCGTCGCAGATCACCAGCAGCGTCGGGACCTCCGGCAGGTCGGCTCCTGCCGCTCTGGCGAGCTCGTACTCGCGGACCGACTCGTAGTTGCCGGCCCGCCGCAGCAGCTCCTGCCGGCGGATCAGCTCACCACCGATCGCGTCGGACATCCGGTCGACGAGCGCCAGTTCCTCGCTGAGGTTGGTGATCACCGCGCTGGTGTGCGGAAGCCGGTCCAGCTTGGTGAACGTGGCGCCGCCCTTGAAGTCCACCAGCGCGAAGTTGAGGCTGTCGGACGAGTGGGTCGCTGCTAGCGCGAGTACGAGCGTCCGGAGCAGCTCGCTCTTTCCGGACCCGGTCGCACCGATCAGGAGACCGTGCGGGCCCATTCCGTCCTGTGCAGACTCCTTCAGGTCGAGTTCTACCGGCGTACCGTCCGCCGTGACACCAAAGCGGACGCGTAGCCGGTCCCTGTTCGGCCTAGGACCCCAGTGGCGTGCAGGGTCGAAGTTGTACGGGTCCCCGAGACCTAGGAGGTCCGTGAGACCGAAGACCGAGGCAAAGCTCTCCTCACCGTCTCCACCCGCCGACAGCCTTAGCGGCGCCAGCAGGCGCGCCAGAGCCTCCGCGTTCTCGACGGTGAAGCTGTCCGCCATGCCGACCTCAGACTCGCCGTCCGTCGTCACACTGGTCAGGGCACCGTCGTCCGCGACATCCAGCAACACACTGGATCTGTCGAGCAGCCTGGGCGGCTGCGTGGTCAGGTCGATGACGCTGACACCCTCCACGCCGTTGCCGGTCATCAGGTGGTCAGAACCGAGCACGTCCCCGCCGTCGATCAGTACGACGATGTGCGGCCCGTCCACGCGGCTCGTAGCGGCCGGGTCGAACCGGGGCCGCTGTGCGAGTAGGTCGCCCAGCACGGACTCCAGGTCCGGAACGCTCTTGCTGATCAGGCGAATGGGGCCCAGGGCATCGGACTTGTCGGGGTGGTGTGCATGCGGCAGCCACTTCAGCCACTCCCAGTCCGCCCTGGTCTCCGGCCCGACGACAGCCGTGATCAGCAGGTCGTCCGGCGAGTGGAACGTCGCGAGCTGCGCCACGAGGGCACGGGCCAAGCTCTGCGCACGGGCACCGTCTACGTACACGCGGGCAAATCCGCGCAGCGCCATCGCCACCGGCAACCCCGGCACGGACGAGTACGTCGTGATGAAACGGCGCAGTGCACCGGCTGACAGCGGCTCCAGCTCCTCCAGCGGGACCGTGTCGGGCGGAGCGACCGGTGTGGCGAGTGGTTGCGCTCCGGTGCCGACACGCACGATGGCGAAGTCCTGATCGTTCCGACGACGCTCCCAGAGCCGGTAGCTCTCCACCAACGTCCACAGCTGCGTCGGATCCGGGTGCAGATAGGACAGCGCAGTACGTTGCTGTACGACGGCCCGCCGGGCCCGGATGCGCTGCTGGGACAGGTGCCTGAGGTACCCGCGCCGTGCTCGCGCCATCTCCCGCCGCGGGGCGCCCTGGCCGGCAAACGCGACCGCGGCCATCCCCAACGCCGACAGGCCGAACAGCCCGCCGACGATGTAGCTCATCTTGCCGCCACCGCCGAGCGTCGAGTACATCAACGCCATCGCGCCGCCGCCGGCGAGCATCGGCACCATCATCACGTACTGCGAGAGCTGCTTGCCCGCCGGACGCGGCAGTGCCGGCGGCGGGTCGAGGGTGACGTCGCCACTCGGCAACGCGGGACCCTCGCGCCGCGGCGGTCTGCTGACGATGACAGTGGACATGTTCCAGGACGCTAGGCGCCGCGACAGCGGTACAGGGGACCGCGGCCACTAGCGGACTGTCCACAAGCTGCAAGCACCGGAAAGGGCGGTGGTGTGCGTGTCACGGTGACGGACGTGAGCATTCGCGGACTGGTCAAGGTCACCATCGACGCACCCGAACGCCGCATCGACCTGGCACTGCCGGAGCGGTCGACGGTGGCCGAGGTGCTGCCCGGGCTCCTCCGGCACGCCGGCGACGACCTCGCCGATTTCGGCGCACTGCAAGGCGGTTGGGTACTGCGCCGTCCCGACGGCGAGGCCCTGGAAACGCACCTGGACCTGTCCGCCCAGGGCGTCCGGGACGGGGAGATCCTGCACCTCGCCCCGGCCCACCAGCACTGGCCGGAGCTGGAGTACGACGACCTCGTGGACGCGATCGCCACCGACGCCCGGTCCGGCGGACGCGCGTGGACACCAGGGGCGAGCCGTTGGTGCGGGTTGCTCGCTTCTGCTGCCGCATTGCTGACGTGTCTGGTCCTCATGCACAGCGCGTACTTCGCTCTTGCGTCCGCGGCTGTGCTGATGGCGATCGCGGTCCTGCTCTCACGCGCTGTCGGCGACGGTGCCGCCGCTGCCACGACAGGTGCGGTCTCGTTGGTGTTCGCGGTGACCGGTGCTGCGCTGTTCATCCAGGTGCCTATGGGCGCACCACAGCTGACCGCGGGTGGAGCCGCACTAGTACTGTTCGGGCTGCTCGGCTATGTCGGGATCGCTCGCCATACCGCGGTCTTCGTAGCTGCTGTGAGTGCAGGTGTGCTCGCGCTCGTTGCCGGCTGGCTAGGTGACGCTACGCGGTCAGCAGCGGTAGTGGCAGCAGTGGCGGTCGCGCTGATTCCGGTAGCCGCTCCGCTGGCCATGCGGATCGGCCGGCTGCCCAAGCCCGTTCTTCCTACCAGTACTGCGGACCTGCTGGCGGACGCGCCGCAACCACCTCGCCGTTTGGTGCACGCCGCCGTACTGCGGTCTGCTGCGCTCTACACGGGCATCCTGGCCGGGCTGGCCGTTGGACTCGCGTGCTGCCTGTATGTGCTCGCACGGTCCACGTCCACACCCGGCCGGGTGCTGGTGGTGCTGGTTGTCGGCATCTGTCTCTTGCGGTCGCGGCTGCTGCCTGTGGTGGCGCATCGCTTGAGTTTGGTTCTCGCTGGACTGGTAGGGCTCGGCTGCTTGCTGGTGCAGTCGCCGTACCTGCTGCTGGTGTTCGCTGGCGTGGCTGCGTTCCTCGGGCTCTGGTACGCGCGGCACCGGCCAGGGGCGTACCTGGCGCGGTACGCCGAGCTGGCCGAGGTCGTACTGGTGCTGCTGGTGGTTCCGGTCGTGCTGTGGGTGCTCGGGCTGTACGCGTACGTCCGTGGGCTGGGTGGGTGACCGATGGCGTCCAAGCGGGATCAGCTGCAGTCACACCAGTTCGTCAAGCAGCGGATGACCCATGCGTTGCTGCTGCGCGAGACGGACCCGGAGTACCCGCCGTTCCGCCGCGGCATCGTGGCCATGCTCGTCGGGATCGGGCTCGCCGTACTGGTGCTGGTCGGCACCGGCGTCTACGGGCAGCTCTCGCCCGGTGGGAAGACGTCGTGGAAGTCCGGCGACCACGTGATCGTGGAGAAGGAGACCGGCACTCGGTACGTGTACCGCGACGGGGTCCTGTACCCGGCCGCGAACTACGTGTCCGCCTTGCTGCTGGCCAACAAGTACAGCACTCCCTTGATGGTGTCGGCGAAGTCCTTGCTCGGCGTACCGCGCGGCCAGCGGGTAGGGATCGCCGATGCGCCGGACTCGCTGCCTGACAAGGGACGGCTGCTCGGCAGCGGCTGGTCGATGTGCGCCAAGCCTGGAACCGATTCCTCCGGCAGCCCGATCGTTCAGTCCGTTCTTCTCGTCGGAACCGAGCAGGGCGGTACAACAGCGGACTCCCTGCTCGTAGTCGGTCCGGGTGGCCGTCGGTACCTGATCTGGCACGGCTACCGGCACCTGGTCCAGCAGCAGGCGACCGTCGCGGCGGCCCTCGCCCTGAACGACGAGGTGTGGATGCAGGTCCCGTCCGTCTGGCTGGACCTCATCCCGTCCGGTCCACCGCTCGGCCCCATCTCCGTACCCGGCGCGGGCACACCGTCCGCTCTTCTACGACCAGGACGCGTGGGGACGCTGTATGTCGTACAGACGTCGACCGGGCAGGGACAGTATTACCTGCTGCAGCGGGACCGGCTGATGGCGATCACCTCGCTGCAGTACGACGTACAGCGCACTGCTCCGGCAACGCGTGCGGCGTACCCAGGTGCTGTGCCGGAGGCCGTGCCGCTGGACCCGGCTGTCGTGGCGCAGGTGTCCGGCGGTGTGGGTACTACGACGTCCGACTCGGCGCTGCCGGCGACCAGGCCGACGTTCGCGCGGCCAGACTCGTCCGGGGTGTCGGTGTGCGCGGTCTTCTCCGACGGGCAGTTCCGGCCGCGGTTCACGCTGGCCGGGTCACTGCCGTCAGCAGGTGACGCCGGCGCGACAGCAGGACGTGACCCTAACGGGCTACCGCTGGCCGACGTGGTCGTCGTACCGCCCGGCCACGGCGCCGTTGTCGAGTCGATGGCTTCACCTGCACAACCGGCCGGATCAGGGGCGCTGTCGTTCGTGAGCGATCTCGGACGGCGGTACCAGCTGGCCAGCCGCGACGTACTCGGCGTCCTCGGCTACACGCAACCACCGGTGGTACGGCTGCCCGCCGAACTGATCAGCCGGATGCCCGCGGGCCATGCGCTCGACCCGTCCGCTGCGACGTACCCGATCGGTCCCTGATGAATCTAGGAGGAAGTATGGACATCGGCACACTGACCGTCGTGCCTGACGAGCTGCGCCAGTTCGCGGCGCTGGCACCGCTGGCCACGGTCACTCCGGTCTCCGGCACGGTCCAGGCCACGCCGCCGCTGGCCGGTCCGATGCCGGAGAGCGCGACCGTTGAGGCCCACGTCCGGTTCTGCGTCGAACACACCGGCACCGTCACGCTGCAGGCGACCAACGGCATCGCGTCACTGATCGACTCGGCGCTGTCGATCGCCAGTCGCTTCGAGACCGCCGACCAGGCCAACGCGACCGTGCACCGGGCGCTGGCCGACGAGCTTCCGGACTGATTGGGGACCGCGATGGGTGCGTACTTCGGGATGGAACTCAACGCGATGGCGGCGATGCTCTACGGGCAGCGCGCCGAGCCCTGGCACGCGGGTGCCGACATGTGGGGCTCGGCCTGTCAGCAACTGCTCGCCACCCACGGCGACCTCGGCGCCGCGAACGCGGCCATCACCACCTGGCCGCTCAGCATCGGGTCGGTGTCGCAGGTCGCGTTCAACGGGCAGGTGATCGGCAGCCTCGCCTCGCTCGGGGAGTGGGCGGCCTACACCGGCGCGATGTCCGCGGCGCTCCGGCTCGGCGGGACCGCGCTGAACGCCGCGCAGGCGGTGATGCCGGCGCTGCAGAGCGGGTACGACACCGCAGTCTCGCTGAGCGCCGTACCGATCATCGGGCCGTTCGCCGCGCAGGTCGCGGTCGGGCTGCAGCAGGTCGGCGCCGGGATGATGGAGGCGGTCGGCATGGTCATGCAGGCCCCGACCGCGGTACCGCCGCCGGCTCAGGGCTGGCAGGGACCGGGGGCCGATGCGGCGCCGTCGCCCGCGTCGCCGGTTCCCGCCGTACCGATGTCCGAGGTGCTGGACGCGACGGAGAAGCTGTTCAACACGATGGACAAGGGCGTCGGTCTGCTGACCACGGTCACCGGGCTGATGCAGTCGAGCGGTCTCGGGAGTACGCCGGGGTCTACGACGAAGCTGCCTGACTTCAAGAAGCTGCCCGGGACGCTCATTCACTCCGACCTGCCAACGCTGGCGGGTGGGGCGACGACACCGCCGCCGATCACGCTGCCGGAACCGGTGTCCGCGATCACGTCGGCCGGGAGCGGCCTGCCCGGCGGGATGCCTGCGGCGGCATTGGCTGGGTCGCTCGGGGCGCTGACCAGCTCGGCGGCCAGCGTTAAGCCGGGCGCCCTGGGCTCGGCTGGTGCGCGGATCGCGGCCGGGACGGAGCCGGGACTGGCCGGCGGTACGGCGCGTGCTGCGGCAGCAGCTGCTGCCAAGGCGATGCCTACGATCGCCCCGCCGATGTCAGGCGGTGGCGGTGGCAGCGGGTCGAACGAGAGCCGCCCGCGCAACCGCAAGGAGACACTGCGCCGTACGGGAGTCCAGTCCGAACTCCAGGGTCGTACGGCGCAGGAACAATTCACCCTGCCGCCGGTACGCCGCCGTACTGCCGGCCCGGTTCTCGATGACGAGTTGTTCACGTGACGACCACTCCGACCTCAGTCCCGCAGGTGGCGGCCGCCTCTGTGCCCGCGGTCGCTGCCGCGGTCACGAGTACGGTCGCGCCGCCGCGGGCTGTACCGGCGCGGGTGGTGCCGCGGCCCGCCGTGCGGCCGGCTCCTCCAGCACCGGTAGCGCCTGTGGTTGCTGCGCCGGCACCTGCCCCTGTCGCTGCGCCTCCGGCCGAGGTACGGCGGACACCGCGCGTGCGGGTGGGTCAGGTGGTGAGCTGGCAGCTGGCGGTCGCTGTGGTCGCTGCTGCGATCGGCCGGGGCTGGGTGGCTGCGGTTGTCGCCGCACTGGTCGGGCTGGTCGTCGTTGGACTCACGGCGAGCTGGCGGCGCGGGCTGTGGTCCTACCAGTGGCTGTACCTCGCCGTTGCGTATCTGGTGCGTGGTACTCGGTTCCACGGGCTGGACGGAGCACGGGGCGAGCTCGAGGACGGAGCAGGCACCATCGTCCGGTCGGACGGGCTCACGGTGCTGCTGGAGACCGACGTACCCCCGGAACTGACCCCGGCGGAGCTGCTGGACGAGACCACCGGCGTACGGCTGAAGCTCCTGCGGCGGCCCGGGCGGGCCTGGATCGCTCTGACCGCGCTGCGGTCCGCTGACCGTCCACAGAACTCCGAGCTGGAGCTCCTGCTGACCAACACGGTTCGCCGGCTGACCCGACGGTTGCGCCGCCGCAACTTCCGGGCTGTACCACTCTCCCCTGACGAGCTGAGCGAGATCCTGGCCGCGCTGACGCCAGAACAGCTCACCGAGGAGTGGGACGCGCTGGCCGTCGGCCCGGCCCGTTTCCGGATGTACGCCGTACCCGCTGGGCTCGCCCTGCAGCAGCCGGGTGCGGTCGCTGTCAGCACGTCCAGCGACCTCGACCACGCGCTGGTACTGGCTCCGGCCGAGGCCCTGATGGCGCCGGATGCAATAGCTCAGACCGGTCGGCACAAGGCTGCTTTTCTGGCTGCTCTGCCCTGATACAGCGGCCGCTGGACAGCCGCTGTATCAGGCGTGGACTGCCGCAAGATTCCCGCTGGACGACGCCCCGGGACAGTTCTGGTGTTCGCCATCGAGTCCGTCCGACTCACCGAATCCCAGCGAGGTGTCCCGTGTCCCAGTCAGAGCCCGTCGAAGGCGCTTCGTACCCCCGTGCGGTCCGCTACCCGCGAGCCGTGCCCAACACACCGCAGGTCCGCGCCGGCGGACTGCGGCTCGCCCATCTGGGCGTCGACGCGACCGCCGAGCGCACCTACCTGACGGTGCTCGAGCGGCCGTCCTGGACCGCCGCCGAACTCGGCGAGCGGCTCGGCCTCGACGAGGAATCCACCCACGAGGTCATCCGGCACCTGACCGCTCTCGGCCTGCTGGCCCGGGACAGCTCGGGTGACGGCTCCAGCCGCACGGTCCGGCCGCTCAACCCGCGGCTCAGCCTGACCGCCCTGCTGGCCGAACGCGAGGCCGACCTCGCCCGGGTCAGCCGGGACCTGGAACGCAGCCGGGTGGCCGCCGCCGAGATCGCCGGCGAGTTCGCCCGCCGGCACCCGGCGCCGCTCGGCGACAGCAACGGCGCCCTGGACTGGGCAGGCAGCCCGGCCGCCGCCCAACGCACCATCGAAGGCCTGCTCAAGGCGGCCGCCGGTGAGGTGCTGGTGAGTACGCCGGCCACGGCCGCGCTCGCCGACCCGATCGCAGGCCTCCGTGAGCTTGGTACGGGCGTACTGGCGCCACCGGTGCGCTACCGCATCCTCGTACCGGACGCCGCCCGCACAGACCCCATGCTGGCGCGCCGGCTGCAGCAACTGACCAGGAACGGCGCCCAGGTCCGTACAGCGCCCACGGTCCCGCTTTGCGCGATGATCGTCGACACAGCGACCGTAGCGCTCCCGGCCGACCGCACTGGTCGTGGCGCGGTCAGTATCCTCCGGCTGGCGGCTGCTGTCGGCGCGGTGACCGAGCTGTTCGAACGGGTCTGGCACGCGGCCACCCCGCTCCGCCAGCCGACCGGCCTGGGCGACACGTCTGGGCTCACCGTCCGCGAGCGTGAGGTGCTGTCGCTGCTCAGCGACGGCGGGACCGATGCCTCGGCCGCCGCACAGCTCGGTGTCTCCGTCCGGACCGTACGCCGGATGGTGTCCGAGATGATGGCCCGCCTCGGAGCGCAAAGCAGGTTCCAGGCCGGGCTGAAGGCGTCCGAGCGCGGCTGGTTGGGGACGCGATGAGCCGCACCCTGCTGGTGTCGCCGGACCGTCCCGGGGCGTACCCGAGCATCGGGGCCGCCGTACTGGACGCACCCGACGACGCGGTCGTCTCGATCGCGCCCGGCGTCTACCGGGAGACCATCGACCTGGCCGACCGTTCCGTGACCCTGACTGGGGACGACGACGTGGTCATTGACGCCACGACCGCGCACGCGCCCGTACTGCGAACGTCCGGCGGCCGGCTGACGCTCCGGAACGTGACGATCCGCGCGGGCGACGCACCGGCGATCCAGCTGGACGGCGGGACCCTACGCGCCGAACGGTGCGTCCTGTCCGCCGGCTTCGGGCCGGTCGTCCAGGTCACCGGCCCGGCCGAGGTGGCGGTCTCGCACTGCCAGGTGAGCGGCGGCGAGCACGGGCTCGTGCTTGAGGACTGTACGGCGAGGGTCGAGCACACCACGGTGACCGGGGTGTCCGCCGACGGCGTCATCGTCCGGCTCGGCGCAACCGTCGTACTGCACGACTGCCAGCTCACCGACTGCGGCCGCCGCGGCGTCTACGCGTACCAGTACGGCCGCCCGACCATCGACACGTGCGAGGTCTCCGGTACGTCGGAAGCGGGCATCCTGATCGCCTACGACTCCACAGCGGTACTGCGGCACACGGTGGTCCGTGACGTAGCCGGGCCGGCTGTCGCGTACGGGAGGCGGTGCCGCGGTGAGGTGGTGTCCTGCCGCTGGGAGAACACGGCAGAGCCCGCATTGGAGCTGGCCGAGCCCGAACTGGTCGCAGTAACAGGTGCTGAGCAGTCAAGGGTGACCACGGACGAGCCTGCTGGTGCAGACGTCGAGTCCTTGCTCGCGGAACTGGACGCAATGGTCGGCCTGGCGAGTGTCAAGGACGAAGTACGGAGCCTGATCGACGAGATCCAGGTCAACGAGTGGCGACGGCGGGCAGGGCTGCCGACAGGCAGTCTGAGCCACCACCTGGTGTTCGCGGGCGCTCCTGGGACCGGCAAGACCACCGTGGCCCGGATCTACGGCAAGCTGCTCGCCGCACTCGGCGTACTGCCGAAGGGCCAGTTCAACGAGGTGGCACGGCGGGATCTGGTGGGCCAGTACCTCGGTCACACTGCCGAGAAGACCACCATGGTGTTCGAGGGCGCGACCGGGGGCGTGCTGTTCGTCGACGAGGCGTACACGCTGTCCAGGGCGGGCGCCGAGAACGACAGCTTCGGCCAGGAGGCGATCGACACCCTGGTGAAGCTGATGGAGGACCACCGCGACGAGGCGGCGGTGATCGTGGCCGGGTACAGCGACGAGATGCTGCGGTTCATGGACGCCAACCCGGGCCTCGCGTCCCGGTTCTCGAAGACCGTCGACTTCGAGAACTACTCCCCCGACGAGCTCACGCTGATCGTGCAGCGGATGGTCGCGGCGCAGGAGTACGACCTGGACGACGGCGCCGAGCCGCTGCTGCACCGGCACTTCGCCGTCGCTTCGCAGGCCGCCAACTTCGGCAACGCCCGCGACGCCCGGCGGCTGTTCGACCGGGTCCGCAAGGCGCAGTCGCAGCGGCTGCGACGCCTGGGCGGCATGCCGGCCGTCAGCGAACTGCGTACGCTCCGCCTGGACGACGTGACCGCGGCCGTCTCATGACACCGGGTCGAGAACCGCGACGAAGTCCGCCAGCAACTCGGCGACCCCGTCGAGCACCGCTTCGAGCTGTGTGGTGCCCAGCACCTCACAGTGCGCCCACAGCGACGGCGCTACCCAGCCCCACTGCCACAGCTCGTACGTCGTCGCCGGAACGACGGCCAGCGGCTCCAAGCCGGGTAGGCCGATCGCGAACTGCTGCGGGTCGTCCGGACGGTTGCCAAGCCCGATGTACAACGGCAACAACCTGTACTGCTGTGCGAAGACGTTGACGTCGTCAACCTGGACCAGGAGCCCCCGCCGCAGCAGCTCGTCCACGTGCTGCTGGTCGGTGTAGTCCGACTGATGCGCGCGTACCCAAACGGCGAACTCAGGCTCGCTCAGGACCTCCGCCGTGCCACCAACGCGGACGACGTACTCGCCAACGGACCGCGGCCCGGCGCCATGGCCGACAGGGAAGATCACGGCTGCTCCTCTGTCGCCAGGTCGAGACACGCGGCGCTGGGTGCGAGCAGCGCGTGTAGTGAGGTCAGTACGGCGGTCAGCTCCGCGTCGTGGGCCTTGCACGCCACCAAGAGATTGGGAGACAGGTGACCCGACAGCCACAGGTCGTAGAGCGTGCGGGTCATGCCGGTGAGCGGGACCTCCGTCGTACCCGATCTGAACACCGCCGTGACCTCTGGAGCGTTCCCGAGGCCCAGGTGCAGCGGGAGCAGCCGGTGGCGTGCCGCGAAGTCCGCCGGGCTGTCCAGGTCGACCTCGGCCAGCAGGTTCTTGGCCAGCAATTGGTCGACGTTGTCCGGGATCCCGCTGCCGGCCAGCAGCTCGAGGATCCGCCCGCGGTCCCAGCGGCTGCGGTCGTCGGCCATACCGTGGGCCAGCGACCAGACCGCGAACTCCTCGTCGGTCAGCCCCACGATCTCACCACCGAGCCGCACCTGCTGGACATGACTGTCCGTGGTGCTGGCGTAGTACGTCCCGAGGCAGTGGCCGATCGGGAACATCAACGTGGTCATGGGACTCACGGTGACAGCCAAGGCGGACGGGCGCGGACGGCTTGCAGCATGTGGCCAGAGTGTGGCCGCAGCCGCCGGTGTCGCGGCGAACGACCTGTTCACAAGAGAAGATGGACAGCGTGACAGACACAGGACCGGCCGTTCCAGGCTGCACGGACGTGGTGCTGGTCCGGTCCGGTATCCCGCAGGTGTACCGATGCCTACGGCAAGGGACCACGGTCAGCGCCCTGGTGTACCCGGTGCGCGTCGACGCGAGTACTGCAGCCACCTTTGCCAAGCAGGCGAAGGCCCTGCAGGGCGTTGAGCACCCGCACGTGGCACGGGTGCTGGAGCCGGGCATGACCGACGGCTACCCGTACCTGATCACCACTGCCGACACAGGCACGCTGGCTGACCAACTGCGCGATCAGCTTCGCTCTCCGGCAGACCTCGCCGTACTGGGCCAGCAGCTCGCCGAAGGACTGGCCGCGATCCACGCCGCCGGGCTGGTTCACGGTGGCCTCGCACCGGGCGCCGTGGTGCTGCAGCAGGACGGGCGGCCTCAGCTGTCCGCGCTGACACTAGGGCTCGGCCAGCACACCGGCCACGCCGCCCTGAACTCACCGAGCCAGCTGTACATCGCACCGGAGACCCTGCGCGACGGCACCCTGACGGCCTCGTCCGACCTGTACGCGCTCGGTGCTGTGCTGTACGCCGCATGCAGCGGCAAGCCACCGCTCGCAGCCCGGATGGGCGAGACAGCCGGCGAACACATCCTGCGGGTGCTGAACGACCCGCCCGCGCGCCTCGACGTACTGCCGGACTCGTTCGCCGGGCTGATCGCGCGGCTGCTGGAGAAGGAGCCGGCCAAGCGTCCTGGGTCCGCGGCTGAGGTCGCGGCCGCACTGGGTGTGCTCGCGGCGTCCGCAACGCCGATGCCTGCCGCGCGGTCGGTCGCTCCGACGACTGCTCCAGCGCAAAAGCCTGTGGCTGCGGCCATCCTCCCGCGTCCAACGGTCCTGAAGCGCAAGGACCTTCCGTCGTGGCCTCCGGCAACCAACCCGACACCTCCCCGGACGCCGCAGCCCCAACCCCAACCGCCGCGACAACCGTTAGCTACTCCAGCGCCTGCTCCGGTTCAGCCAGAGCCCACAGCACCACCGGATCCGCCTGCACCCGTAAAGCCGCGACGCAACCGCCTACTGATAGCCGGGGGCGTAGTGCTCGCCGCAGCGCTCATCACGGGCTTCGCCCTGGCCAACCGCAAGGACCAGACCGACCAGCCACCGATCAGCGCACCCACACCGACGCAATCGTCCACACGGGCATTCGTCATCACGCTGAACCCGCCCGCGGACCACAGCACGTACGTCGACCTCAGCTGGAGCGGACCGTCGGACGTCAACTACGCGGTCGTCGTCGCCGAGGCCGGCCAGAAGGCCAAAACGACGCTCGTCTACAAGGCGACGAGGTACCGCGTCAACGTGGTGCCGGGTGTGCAGTACTGCTTCGCGATCCAGGCCACGGACGGCCTCAACCCGGGGCAGTCCCAGTCCCGGCCGATCCGCGACGCCCAGTGCGAAGGACACTGATCAGCCGATCAGGCTGCGCGCACTGAGTGTCGTCCGGATCCGCTGCGACAACCGTCCCTCGGCCAGCCCGCGACGGGCCTTCCGTACGGCGGACCACGCGAACTCCCGGTCCGGGTCGGAATCCTGCCCGGACCACAGCGCCCGGTCCAGACACCCGGCCAGCAAGGTCATCGCCTGCGACACGGCCCCGTCCGAATCACGCGCCAGGTCCCGTGCGGTCGCGGCCGGCGTCACCCGTAGGCCGTGGTCCCGCAACAGGTCACGGGCCTCGGCCCACGCCCCGAGCGTCCCGTGCCGCCGGCGGCGTTGACGACGTACGGCCTTCGCCAGCGGGACTCCGACGAGCCAGAGCAGCAGTACGACGAGCAGGACGCCTCCTGCGATCAGCAACCCGGCCCAGCCCGGGAAGTGGTGCGTGGACGGCGTCTTCGGGGCAGGCAGGTTCGGCTCGGACTGGTGCTCGCGCTCGATCTCCTTGGTGGACGGCAGGTTCTTGCGTACGGTCTCCGCCGCACCGGCCAGGCCGCCCTTGCCCGTCGTGGACGTCGCCGTACCCGTCGGGTCGAGCGGCACCCAGCCGACACCGGTGACCGCAACCTCCGGCCAGGCGAGTACGTCGCGGTTGTGGATGACGTACGTACCGTCGGGGCTCGGCGTGTCCGGCTGCTTGAACCCGACCACCAGGCGCGCGGGTAACCCGAGCAGGCGGGCCATGACGACGTACGCGGCCGCGAACTGCTCCGACGTTCCGCGCTTGCTGTGCAGGAGGAAGTAGTTGAGCTGGGCGTACCCGTGGCCGGTCGGGAGGTTCTCGCCGGTCGCGAGCTTGTAGTTGGTCCGCAGGTACTTCTCCAGGACCAGTGCGAGCTCGAACGACGGTCGGACGTCTCCGGCAATGGTGCGGGCCAGTTCGTCGATACCCGTTGGCACCTCGCCCAGGTCGTCACCGCTGCGCAGGTCCGAGTCGACACCGGCCGACGCCAGTTGGTCGACGTCCACCGTCGGCTCGGCCCAGTTGACGCGGTACTGCGACGGCCGTGACTGATCGGCCAGCAACGCACCCGACGCTGGGTCTACCAGCAGCGGCTTGTCGTCCACCACGGACAGCGTGCGGCTCTGACTCGGCAGCCACGGCAGGGACCAGTCGGCCAGCGCTATGTCCGCGGACTGCCGCCGTACCGGGACCGTCACGTGAGAGTCGAGCGGGAGCTCGCGGCCGAGGCGCTGGAACTTCGGAGCGGCCGTCCAGGTCACTCCGTCGAACGAGTCGAGCGCAATGACCGGCCAGCGGTCCACGGGTCCGTTGGCTCGTGCTGTGAACACCACGGTGTCCGGTGAGTGCAGCCGTTCGGCAATCTCGGTCAGAGGGTTGCTCAACACCGTTGGAGAGTCAGGAGGGCTCGGCTTCGGCAGATGCACCGCGCTAGAGGTCGGCAAAGCTACACCAAGCGTGCTGGCGGCTACGGCCATAGCCGCGAGTGCTGCGACCAGCCGGGCCCAGGACCCGCGATCACCCGGCCACTGCAACAGGACGAGCACACAGCAGGCTATTAGCGCCAGCCCGGCAACCACTGCGTCGAAACCGGTCACGGTGACGTAGGCCTGCGACAGCCCAGCCACCACGACCGCGGGCAGCAAAGCCAACAACCGCGAGCGTTGCAGCACGCGTGCACCGATTAGACAGGCAAGAAGCACCAGTGCTGGCACGAACGCGACGAGATCAGGCACAGGACTGGCTGGCCACGTCGACTCGAGCGTACGGCGCCAGCCGGACGTCACGGCCTCCCACAACGACACCGGGCGAAGAGCGGCGCCAGGAATGACCGCGAGCAACGCGACAACGCCACCGACCAGCGTCAACGGCACGCGCCACCGGGCGAGCGCCGGCCGGTGCAGGATCGATTCTTCAACCAGGTAAGCGACAACCGCGACCGCCAGCATCGGCCAGAGCACAGCCGACGTACCGAAGAGCGGTGCGAACAACAGGCCCGCTACAACAGCAGCGGCGAGTACTCCGAGGATCGGCAGCCGTCGGCTCATGTCGGTACGACGTTCCAGGCGTCGACGGCGTTCTGCGCATTGTCCGCATGGATGACGTGTACGCCGGCGGCCGTGTGCAACGCGGACTCCGCGTGCGTCACGTCGACGTACACGACAGGCCTGTAGCTCGTCCGTACGGTCGACAGGTCGGCTGCGTTGCCTGTCAGCACCATCAGCGCGCCCCCGTCACGCGTGACGGGCAATGACTCCAGCAGGTTCGCCGTGGCCGTCGACTGCTCGATCCTCGCCAGCTCGTCGAGCAGATCGCTGACGGACTGGACGTCGTGGTCGGTACCGCACGGAGTAGTGAGGCGTAGACGCTGGCCGGACTGTGCAGCAACCACCAGGATCGAGGCCGCGACGGAAACAGCGGTGTCGAACTGGTCAGCGGTCAACACCGACGTACGCGTGTCCAGCAGCACCTGGAGTCGCGGCTGGTCCGGGTCGACGTACTCACGCACCATCAGCCGCCCCGCACGCGCGGACGCCTTCCAGTGCACGTGTCTGACCTCATCACCCGGCACGTACTCACGCAGCCGGCGCAGGTCGATCGAGCCGCGCAACTGGGACACCGGGCCCTCGAAGTGATGCCGCTGCCGGATGCCGGATGCCGTACGGGCGGCGTACCGCTTCGGATGGACCAGAAGCGTTGCCGCGCTACCGATCGACACCCGGCAAGCCACCAGGCCGAAAGGGTCCGAACGGCGCAACACCAACGGCCCTACCGCCACAGGGCCTCTACGGGAGGTCGGCAGCTCGTAGTGGTACGTGGCAGCGCCGTTAGGTGCCAAAGACGCGACTGCTACCTCGGACTGGTGCTGGCCGGCCGTATCAGCCGCTACGAACGCCGGCTGCCGCCGGGTGGCCTCGTTACGCACCACGAGCCGTGCCAGCGCGGGCTGACCACACTCGACCCGGTCCGGGTACAGCACACGCTCCACGGTGACCTTCGGGCGCCGTACGACCGTCAACACGCTCACCAGCACCGCAGCCAGCCCTGCTCCGGCCAGCACCTGCAGCATTGGGTACCCGAGCAGCTGCCCCGCTACCAGCAAGGCGACAGCGCCGCCCAGTACTCCCCAGGCTCGCAGCGTGAGCCGGGTTGTCATGACACGACGCCAAGAGCCCGCTTGAGATCACGTCGTACGGGGTTACCGGGTGCAGGGGTGTCTTCGAGTACGTCGTCCACCACGCTCTCCGCAGTACGCCGAGCCAGCGTGGCGTCCGCGGTCAGCACCAAACGGTGCGCAAGAACCGGGTGGGCGATGTTCTTGACGTCGTCCGGCGTCACGAACGACCGGCCGTCCGTGGCAGCGATGGCACGGGCAGCCCGCACCAGTGCGATGCTGCCGCGCGGGCTGGCGCCGTACCGGACCGCGCTGTGCAGACGGGTGGCCGCAGCAAGCCGGACGGCGTACGCCATCACCGCCTCGTCGACGTACACCGACTTCACCGCGGCCACGACACCGCGCAGCGTTTCGGGGTCGATCACCGGCTCGAGGTCGTCAGGCGTCGGCCCGGCACCGTCCAGCGCGACCACCTCGACCTCGGCGTCGTGGTCCGGGTAGCCGATCTCGATCCGCAGCAGGAAGCGGTCCAGCTGCGCCTCGGGCAGCCGGTACGTGCCCTCCATCTCGATCGGGTTCTGCGTGGCCAGGACCATGAACGGGTCCGGCACGCGGTGCGTCTCCGCGTCCACGGTGACCTGCCGCTCGGCCATCACCTCGAGCAGCGCGGACTGGGTCTTCGGCGTACCACGGTTCACCTCGTCGGCGAGTACGACGTTCGCGAAAACGCCGCCCGGGTGGAAGACGAACCGGCCCTGGCCCTGGTCGTACACGACCACGCCGGTGATGTCACCGGGCAGCAGGTCGGGCGTGAACTGGATCCGGCTCCAGCGGCCGCCGATGCTGCGCGCGAGGCTCCTGGCCAGGCTGGTCTTGCCCAGGCCGGGCAGGTCCTCGATCAGCAGGTGGCCGCCCGCGAACAGCGTCGCGACCGCCAGCCGCACGACCTGCGGCTTGCCGCGGATCACCCGCTGCACGTTGGCCGCGATCAGCTCGTACGCTTGCTGGGGTTCCATGCTGCCGTCCCGCATCCCCACTACCTGTCCTTCCGTCGGCGCGCGGTACGTCGTACGGCACCAGCCGGCGCACTGGCCGGAGGCAGTGCGGGAGCACCGGCCGTCGGCGTCGCCATGGTGGAGCCCGCAGTACCTGTTGCGGTTGGGCTGCTGCTGTTGTTGCGCTCACGGGTGATCGCCTCGACTGTGATCGTCACTCCGACCGCAGCCAGACCGGTGTAGCGCGTGCTCGTCGTCGTAACCGTCCTGTCCGCCTGGCCGGTCACTGAGACCACGTAGTGCACCAGCTGACCGCCGTTGAGGTTAGGCACGGTCCAGTTGACTGTGAGGGATCCCTTGCCGGGTTTAGCAGTCACCCTTGGCGCAACGGCTGGCCCGTACGGGTAGACGGTGCGGCTGGCGGCGGAGCGCACCGACGTACCAGCACTGTTCGTGGCTGTCACCTGGTAGCTCACCCCCTTGCCCTTGGGCGGGTTGAACGTCGCTGTGGTCTGGTACGTCGGCACCTGGAGCTTCGTGCCATCCGAGCCGAGCACGGTGTAGCCGCTCAGTGTGTAGTCCGCAGCGTTGGGTGTGCTCCAGGAGACAGCCACCGAGCCATCCGGCTTCGCGGCTGCGGCGACCTTCGTCGGCGGGCCTGGCGGATCTGCCGCGCCGTTGATCGAGATCACCTTGGAGTCCACCGCGGGCCCGGACCCAACGCTGTTGATCGCCTGCACAGTGAAGATGTAGCCACCGCCGTTGAGCAGTTGGCTGAAGCTATGGCTCCGGGAGCTGCCTGAAACGGTGGCTGTGCCCGATGCCGGCAGGCCGACGACGTACGTGCCTGGTGCGACCCGGAAGCTCACCTTGTAGGCGGAGATCGCGGCACCGTTGGCCCGTGCGGCCGTCCACGTCACCGTCGCCTTGCCGCTGCCAGGCTTGGCGGTCACCGCGCCAGGCGCACCAGGCGCGGCCGGCGGCGGTACGGGCTTCCTGGTCGGCTTGGGGGTCGGCTTCGTCGGCTTGGTGGGCGGCGGAGGCGTCGGCCGGGTGGGTTCGGTCCGCTTCGGCCTGTGCTCGGTCGGGTGCGGCGGCAGCACGGTCTCGGTCGTGCGCGGCTTGCCGATCGTCACCTGGACCCGCGGCAGGATCGGCCGGTGCGTCGGGGTCGACGGGGTCGACGTCGGCGTGCTGCTCGGGGTCGGCGTGGTCGGGTTCGGCGTCGGCGTCGGCTTGGTGGCGGACGGCGACACCGGCTTGTCGTCGCCGTTCACGTCCACCTCGCTGACCGAGCCGTCACCGTCGACCACGGTCACCACCTGGCCGGTCTCGTCGTCGATGTACAGCCGGCCGTCCTGCCCGGCAGTGAGGCGCGGCCCGCCCTTACGGTCGCCCTTCTTCTTGCCCAGGTCGTGCGTGTGCAGAGCCTTGCCGTCCGCCGCGAACGTCCGTACGACGCGCTTGTCGGTATCCACTACCGCGACGGAGGCGCCGGCCGCGGCGACAGCGTCGTACCGTCCCGGCGGCAGGTTGATGCTCTCGGCCGGCTTGGCGCCGGCCGCGTCGACCAGCAGTAGCCGCTGACCGGCCAGGATCGGGATGCGCCCGTTGACGTCCGACTGCGCCACGACAGAGGTGGTCGGTAGCGCACCAGAAACGTCCAAGGGCACCGCATGGCCGGCTTCTTCACCGCTCAGCGGAGTCAGGGTGCGCTTACTCAGGTTGGCGAACGCAGGCTTGCCGGACACACTCAGCAGCGCACCAGCGTCTTTGCCTTGTGCAGGCAGCTCACAGGCCAACGTTGTCGATGCAGGCGCCAGCTTGCAGAAGTGGTCCGAGTCGCGCAGCCACAGCGCACCGTCGGCCGTAGCGACCGCACTGGACACCACACTGCCCACGGTGATCGTCTGCAACTGGTCACCGAGCCGAACGACCTGGCCGTGCTGCCGGTAGACCAGGTACGGACCGCTCTGGGCCTCGATACCGATCGGTTCCTCCGGGATGCCGATCCGGACCGAGTTCTTGACGGTCAGGTTCGACTTGCCGAACACGATCACGCCGTCGGAGCGGACGACGTACCCGTTGGTGGCGCCCTGGACGACCTGGCTGCCGGCCTCGGCCTGTACGCCGCGGACCTCGGCGTCGACGTTCTTGCCGCCGCCGTCGACCCGGAAGACCGCGCCGAGGGTGGCGTTGTAGACCCAGTGCCCGGCCTGCTGGAACGCAACGGCCGGGGCTCCGCGGCCAAGCGCCGAGTACCCGATGAACGTCCCGAGGACCAGGGCCGCGATCGTCCACCACGCCACGGGGCGGCGGATCGCACTGGCGAGGCGGGTCATGAGGCCTAACGTGCCTTTCTTCTGTCCAGCTGCGGTACAGCGGCGATACATCAGGTCTGAATCTGACCTCAAGAGGCCACGGTGGAGCGGGCCGGGTCCTCGGGCTCGCCCAAGTCGGCCAATGCCTGGCGGGCGTCCGCGGCGGTCGGGCCTTCCGGCAGCAGACGCAGCGCGCGACGGAAGTACTCAGCAGCCTGCTGGCGGGCGCCACCGCTCGCCTCGGCCATCGCCAGGTTCACCAGCACGGTCCCCTCGGCGTCCCGGTCGTCGTGCACCGAGGCGATCCCCAGTGCGGCCGTGAACTCGGCCCGCGCGGCCGTGATCCGTCCGGCATGGGTCAGGGCGCTTCCGAGAATGTTGCGGCAGATGAGCTCGCCGTACCAGTCCTTGCTGTAACTGGCCGCACCAGCGACAACAGCGACCAGCGGGGTCCAGTTAGGGACCTCACCACCGTTCTCGACGTACTGGTGCAGCGCGCTGATCAGCAGCCACGCGTTGGCGACGTCCTTGTCCGCCAGCAACTGGCGGATGGCTCCGGTGACCTCCCCGTGCCGTGTGCTGAACCAGTGGCGAGCAGCCACCGCGTGTTCCCCGTCCAGGGCACCAGCAGCTTCCAGCACGCTCCGCACGTACGCGGCTGGCCCGGCGGGCTCTCTAGGCTGGTCCGGTACGTCGTTGAGCAGTTGCTGCTGCAGTCTCCGGAGCTCCTGGCCCGGCTCAGTCCCCAACTCGTCCACCAACGCGGCCCGGGCCTTCTGGTACGTCGCCAGCGCATCAGCCCGGCGTCCCGCGTCCCGATACGCGACCAGTAGCCGCGCCCAGTTCGTCTCCCTGAGCGGGTCCTCGGTCGTGAGGCTCTTACACAACGCCACGGCGTCCGCGAACCGCGTCGTACCGATCAAGGCATCCGCCAGCCGCTCCCGCACAGACCAGTGCAGCTCAGCCAGCCGCGTCACCTCCGGCTGGTGCTGGTCGGTGACAAGCCCCTCGTACGGCGTACCCCGCCAGAGCGACCGCGCCGCCTCCAGGTGCTTCAACGCCGTTGGGGCATCCCCTGCCGTCAAGGCGTCCCCACCTGCGACCAGCAGCGTCTGCATGCGATCGGAGTCGAGCTCACCGGCCTCCACCCGGATCCGGTACGCCTTGGAGCGACTCTCGATCCGCTGCCCGTCAACACCGAGCGGCGGGAGCGTCCTGCGCAGCTGCCAGATGTACGTACCGATGTTGCGCTCAGCCGAGACAGGCGGCGTCCTACCGGACCAGACCGTATCGACGATCTCCCCGACGCCCACCCAGCTGTTCGCCTTCACCAACAGCAGGGCAAGCAGCGCCCGGGGCTTGTCGGCCCGGATATAGCTGACCGCATCGGTGCCATCGATTTCCACAGGCCCCAGCACCCGGAACAACACCGCCGCACACCTCCACTGCGCTGGACTCAACGAACCACTCCGACGCAGTGATCCACACGCCGGTTCCACACCCACAGACCGCAATCAGCTACAGAAGGTAATTACCCGCACGGCTCCCATCAAACCGAACGGGTGGGTCACACTGACCCCATGGAGTATGTCGTCCTGTACAGCCTCCGCGAAGGGGTCGACCGCGCACGCCTCCTCGAGGTGTACCCCCGACACAAGGCGTACTACGAGAAGTTCCACGCCGACGGCGGCGGACTGATCGCACTGGGCCCGTTCCAGCCCCCCGAGCCGACGGCCGGCTCGATGGGCATCTTCAGCACCCGCGAGGACGCCGAGCGCTTCGTCACCGACGACCCGTTCGTCCTCGAAGGCCTGGCCACCCCCCGGATCCTGGAGTGGAATTCCGTACACCTCGGCTGACTACGCACCCACGAAGCCGAGCATGGCCGTGGCGAGTTGCTCGGGCGCTTCCATCGCGACGTAGTGCCCGATGCCGTCGATCGTCACCGCCGTCACGTCGGTCGCGACCTGCCGCATCGTGTCCGCCGTGAACTCCCCCGAGCCGCCGCCGACAGCCAGCACCGGTACTGCCGTCTTCCCCAGCGCGCGGAACTCGTCGGCCTCGGCCAGCGCCGACCGGTACAACCCCGCCGCGCCGGCGAACCCACCGGCCCGCGCGAACCCGCGGGCGAACTCGTCGAGGTCGGCGTCCGTGAACAGCTCTGGCCTCGGCGTCAGCGACGGTACGGCGTACTCCGCGACGAACCGCCGCTCCCGCCCGGCGAGCAGCAGCTCCGGGATGCCCGGCGCCGCGAGGACGCCGATATGCCAGATGCCCGCCAGCAACTCGAACCCGAACCCGGGCAACGTCGTCTCGATCGCGGTGTAGCTCGCGACGAGCTCGGGCCGGGTCGCGACCACCCGGTACGTCGCCGTACCGCCGATGTCCTGCCCGACGAGATGCACCGGCCCGACCCCGAGGTACTCGATCAACGCCGCCAGATCCGCGGCCGCCGTCGTACTGTCGTGCTCCGGTCCCGCGACCGCGGAATCACCGAAGCCGCGCAGATCCACCGCGAACACGCGATGCCGCCGCGCCAGCAACGGGATGACCTTGTGGAACGTCCACCAGCTCTCGGGAAACCCGTGCACCAGCAGAACCGGCGTACCTTCCGCCCCCTCCGAAACGTAGTGCAGCTCGGTCCCGTTGACAGCCGCGTGGTGATGCTCGGCCATAGCAACCTCCAATAGACAACCTAGTTGTCCACTATCTTGCAAACTGGACAACCTGGTTGTCAATACCTAGGCTCCGGTCATGGCGCGATCCCGAGGAACCGAACTCGCCCAACTGCTATTGGGCACCTTCGACGCGATGGTCGACGAGGTCGTCGCCGGACTGGCCGAACAAGGCCACCCCGGCGTCCGCCCCGGCCACGAGTTCGCGCTCACCGCCATCGACGCCGGCGCCACCACCGCGTCCGCCCTCGGCCGCCACCTCGGCGTCTCCAAACAGGCCGCCGCCAAAACCGTCGCGGCCCTCACCCAACTGGGCTACACCACCACAACCCCCGACCCCACCGACGGCCGCCGGCAACTCCTCCAGGTAACCCCCCGCGGCCACGAGATGATGACCCTCGGCGCCGCCCTCTTCGACCGGATCCATGCTCGTTGGTCCCACCAACTAGGCACCCGAGCCGTGGCCGGCCTGGAGTCGACCTTGAAACAACTCACCTCCGACTGAACCGGGCGGCATCCCACCTCCGAGCCGGGATGCCACCCGCCACCTCAACTCAGTCCCACCACTGGAACTGCCACCCGTACGCACAGTTCCACTCCGGCGCACAGGTCGTATCCGGGTCCCGGTACCAGACATCGGACACCTGATACCCGTTGTGCCGCGTGATGTTCATCAGCTTGATGCACGCATCCTCGGTCGCACAGGTAGTGGTGTGCTCAGCCTCCACCTGCGCATGAGCCGCCGTCGCCCCACCCAACACCAGAGCCGCCGCAGCCGCCCCCATCACCATCACTCGCCCGATCGCCCTCATCCACACGCTCCTCACGTCACTTTTCGTTGCCCTACGCAACACCAACCGACGCTAACCCCACCCCACCCACCCCACAAACCATTCGACCCACCCCAAACCCACCACCACACCGCCCCCAAACCGCAACAAAACCGCCACCCACCAACCCAGAAAACCTGCTAACTGCCTTAGAGTCTGAGACATGACCCCGCTCGGCTCCCTGACCCGCGAGCCAATCACCATTGAAGGGGTCGAGTGGACATCCAAGGTCGTTCGCACCGGAGGGCCGTCCGGCCTGCTCCACGACGAGTGGTCGCTCTCGATCCGGTTCGCCTGCGACCTACCCTTCCGCGCGGCCGCATTCCTCGATTCGGACGGCGTCCGCCAGTACGCACGCGATTGGGCCCGTCATGCCGAGCAAATCGCGACGCTGAACGTCACCTTCAACCCCTACGACTGGCTCCGGTCAGACGAAGTACAGCTCACGGCGGGCGGAATCAGGGCGACTTTCGAGTCCGCGGCACTGAAGACGAACCCCATATCCGCGACAACCGTCCACATCGCAACCGGCGCTTCGAGCCACACCGGCGTCCCCCTCACCGTCCTCACAATCCCTGAGGCCGGCGCCTCCTTAGCCGTCCTACCAGTCCGCAGCACCGACACCAAGGGCAACCGAACCCGCTGGCGCCTACGCGACAAGCACACCCAAGCCCTCGGCAACTTCGCCTTCCTCACCACCGGCCACCGCTCAGGCCAACTCCACCTCTCCGGCTGACAGAACATCGCCTTTGGTAGGCCCCGTGGGACTCGAACCCACAACCCGCGGAGTCCGACAAAAATGCACCCACCGTTTGCCATCAATTGCCAAATCCACCCATGACCTACGGATTCGCACCATCGAATTTGGCATCCGTGACTGAGCTTAGTCGTTACTTTCTGTTGATCGTGCTGACTAAGGGCTGACAGTCGGGTCTGCTACATGAGCAGCGACAGCTCGGTCACGCGGCCTGGCTGGCGTCTCACGTGCCTCCGACGCATTCTTCACCTCACTGCTGACGGCTGCAAACCCGTGCTATCGACCGCATCAGTGCCGGCCAGCCGTGCCGGATCTGACACCGCGGCGCCAAGCCGACAAGTCAGCGACGCAGAGAGGGATCGATGCCGCCGGCGCGCCAGGCGACGATGTCGAGTGCGCGTAACAAGCTGATCCTCGGGCCGGTGGCGAGATTCGCGATCTCGGTCCACACGGCGAGCTGATCGACTAGATCCTTACGCATGGCCATTGCGAGGACGACGAAGAACTCTCCCCACGGCCGACCTCGTCTGACGGGAAGCGGTGCTCCCTGACCTACTTGGTAACAGCGGCGGACACGTTCATCGTAGAGCGGGATCAAACCGGGCCGTTTGCGGTGCAGGATCTTGGCCAGGATCGTTCCCTGCACACCTGGAATTCCGGGGTCATCAAGCACACCGAACAGGAGCCGGATCGGCTCCAGATCGTCGTCTCCGGCTGATGTCAGCTCGGCGTCCTCGGGGATTGCAGCAAGGCACTCCTGCAGTCGGGCCCTCCGTTCCTGCAAGCCGTAGTAGGCCTCCAGAGTCAGACGGCCGACGTTCAGAAGCACGGGTGCCAGGAGATCAGCATCATCAATTCTCTTCGGGTCGGACCGAGCGTCGTACGCGTCGTACGCGGGATATGCCCAGGCCGACGCTCCGGTCAGGTACTCGCGAGCCCATTCGATCGCCTGCTCCCGCTCAACAACCACACCACCCACCCGTAGGCAGTTCGGATCGATGGCGGGAACGTTCATGGTTGCGGTCTTTCCGCGGGGCTCAGGGTGCGCTCGTTCGAGCGCGCTGACCAGTAGTGTCGCCACCTGCTGCACGGTGACATCGAGCGGAACGGCGACCTCGTACTGCATCGCCGAGCGCCCCCCGACGTGGGTCAGCATCATGCTGAGCCGACCGAGACCGTCCGGCACCACCGTGGCCTCGATGTCTTCGACTCGAGCCCGCATCGCTCCGAACTGGCCGCTCGGTCTGAACCCGACTGCCTCGAAAGTACTCTGCCAGCTCGGCCCCGAGTCGGCATGGGTCATCAGGTCGTCCTTCCAGATCACGTTGCATTCCAATCCTCCGGAGCGTCACCGAAGACTTTGCGCGCAGAGGCAATGACACCCCCGACCGATGGCATGGTTGCCGGCACACCCTAGTACTGCACCAACTCCTAGTGTCCCCCGCCAGGAATCCTTTGAATATATGCGTTGAGTCGTTCGAAGATCTGGTCGGCGGTCTTGGTCCAGGTGAACGGTCGCGGGTTGT
>NZ_JBHWKR010000022.1:0-104389 GCF_042730855.1 Kribbella sp. NPDC059898 | reverse complement strand
TCATCGGTCACCACCAGCACAGCCTTCGGCCGACCCGTCCTCGCCATCCAGCAACCCTACAACTTAAAACACGAATTCCTGACTCAGGACACTAGAGGGTCTTGGTCATGACGCAGTGGTTCTTGCCTTTGGGGCGTTGGTAGGTGAAGCCGGCTTGTTCGAAGAGGGTGCGGGTGCCGTTGTAGAGGAAGGAGGCGGTGACCTTCTTGCCGCCGGTGTCCTGGGGGTAGGCCTCGATCAGGCCGCCGCCGGCGGCGGTGATCAGGGAGAGGGCACCCGACAGGGCGACGGCGGAGACGCCTTGGCGGCGGTAGTTGCGGTCGGTGAAGAAGCAGGTGAGGCGGTAGTCGGGCAGCCGTTCCAACCCGGCCTCGTACTCCTTGCGGTGGTAGATGTTCGGCAGCTCTGCAGGCGTGCCGTACTCGAGCCACCCCACCGCACGCTCCCCGTCGAACACCAACGCTGCATGCGCCCGCCCCTCGTCGACCAACTGCTGCTTCACCGAGCGGTTGCTGGAAGCATCGAACGTCTTCTGGTTGTGCAGTGTCTGGAACCACGTGCACCAGCACCCGCCCCACACCCCGTTGTGCCGCTCCGCGAGTGCCGCGAACGCGTCCCACGTCTCGGGCGACAGCGCCCGGACGGTCAGCCCTTCGACCATGAGCCGAGCGTACGACGGCATCCGGACGATCCGCGTCCGGAACGCAACCAATTCAAAGGATCGCGTACGTCGCCCCAGGCTCCGCGTACTCCACCGGCCCCTCGTACCGCGTCCCAGCCCGCGCAACAGCCTCGGCAGGCGTGATCCCCGGACCGACATGCGTCACGATCAACCGCCCCGCACCAGCCGCGCTCGCTCCAGCCTGCTCCGGTGTGTGATGCGCGGGATCCGCCCCGTCGGCCTCGCACAGCAGTACGTCGCACCCGTCCGCCAGCTCGGTCAGCGCCGCACACGGCGCCGTGTCGCCCGAGTACACGAGCGACCCGCCGCTCTCCATCCGCACCGCGAACGCAGGCAGCCCATGCTCCACAGCCCGCGACGTCAACCGAACAGAACCGACCGCAGCCGAATGCCCGTCCGACAGTTCGGTGACCGCGAACGCCGACTCGATCGGGCTCCGCGTCGGCCCGTTCGTCAGGAACCCGGCGAGCCGATCCGCGATCCCCGGCGGCCCGTACAACGGGATCGGCGCGCGCAGCGTCAGGTCGGCGTACAGCAGTCCGTAGTACGCCGTCAGCAGGTCCGCGCTGTGGTCCGCGTGCAGGTGTGAGATCCAGATCGCGTCGAGCTCGTCCAGCCGGGTATGGCGTTGCAGCGGCCCGAGCGTGCCGGTGCCCGCGTCCATCCAGATGCGCGTGTCGCCGGAGGTCACCAGGTAGCCGGAGCACGGGTTGTCGGCGGACGGGTACGGCGTCGCCGACCCGAGGACGGTCAGCCGGAGGTCGCTCATGGCTGCGATCGTAGGTCAGCCTGGAACGCACAGGGCCGCAAGCGGTTTGCTTGCGGCCCTGTGGGGGAGTACGGCGTCAGGCGGACGGGTTGTCCGGGATGTCGTCGTTCTGGCCGTCGAGGTTGTCCAGGCCTTCCTTGGCCTTCTCGACGCCCGTGTCGATCTGGTCGCCGTACTTGCCGCCGGTCTTCTCGTCGACGAAGTCACCGGCCTTGTCCAGGCCTTCGCCGACCTTGTCACCGTGGCCGTCGACCAGGTCGGCGGCCTTGTCCTTCAGGTTCTCGGCGGTGTCCTTGAACTTGTCGAAGATGCCCATCGCGGGGCTCCCATTCTCGAGTAGTGATGTGACTACTCTATGTCGCCACCGCTGTCCGTGGTCTCCCCACCGGACTCGATGTCGCCGCCGGACTCGGTCCCGGGCTCCGTGCCGGGCTCGGTGTCGGCCGCGAACTCGATGTCGCCACCGCTCTTGCGGGACTCGATGTCGCCGCCGCTCTTCTTGGCGGCGGTCAGGCCCTCGGCCTCTTCGGGCTGGTCCTTCGCCGACTCTTCGTCGAACGGATTCGTCACTTGGTGTCCTCCCGTAGAAATGTCACGAACTCACAGCAACTGACATGGTTACTACCGAACATTCCGGGTCATCCACAAGACCGGTCTGCACCTCTTGGCGAACTCTGAATCCGGCACTGCCAGACTGGAGCGATGCCTGCACCACTCGTCGTCGCGGTCGTCGGCCCCACCGCGGCCGGCAAGTCCGACCTCGCCGTTGTCCTGTCCGAGCGCCTCGGCGGCGAGGTGGTGAACGCCGACGCCATGCAGGTGTACCGCGGGATGGATATCGGTACGGCGAAGATCACCGGCGCCGAGCGCCGCGGCGTACCGCATCATCTGCTGGACATCCTGGACGTCACCGAGACCGCGACCGTCGCGGAGTTCCAGGAGCTCGCCCGCGCCGCGATCGACGAATGCCTGAACAGGCAACGAGTCCCCGTACTGGCCGGCGGTTCCGCCCTGTACGTACGGGCGATCCTCGACGACTTCGTCTTCCCCGGCACCGACCCGGACGTCCGCGCCCGGCTGGAGGCCGAGCTCGAGGCGCACGGCTCCGGCGCACTGCATGCGCGCCTCGAGGAAAGGGATCCGAAGGCGGCCGAACAGATCCTGCCCAGCAACGGTCGCCGGATCGTCCGGGCGCTCGAGGTCATCGAGATCACCGGCGGCCCCTACGTCGCGACGCTGCCCGAGCACCGCTACGTGTACGAGGGCGCGATCCAGCTCGGGCTCGACGTGCCGCGGCCGGTTCTCGACGAACGGATCGACCGCCGGGTGGACCGGATGTTCGACGCCGGGTTCGTGGCCGAGGTGCGAGGTCTGCTGGACAAGGGTTTGATTGAGGGGAAGACCGCCAACCGCGCACTCGGATACTCGCAGGTGATCGCGTTGCTGAACGGTGAGATCGACGAAGCCCAGGCAAGGGAGCGGACCGCGCAGGCCACCCGCCGGTTCGCGCGCCGGCAGGACTCGTGGTTCCGTAAGGACCAACGCATTGCCTGGCTGCCGTACGACGCGCCCGATCTGCTCGCCCGGGCACTCGAAGTGACAGCCCGAGGCAACCGCGAGCCCGCCACCGGCGTAGTCGAGGTGAACACCGGGATTGTCGATGCGAGGGGGTGACCGTGAGGCCGAGTTCCGCGAGTACCTGATCGCGGACCGCACCCGGCTGATGCGTACGGCGTTGCTGCTCACCGCGGGGGATGTGCACACCGCCGAGGATCTGGTCCAGACCGCCTGTACGCGCGTCTACGTGCACTGGCACCGGATCAAGCACGAAGGCGCCGGCCCGTACGCCCACCGGATCCTGGTCAACGCCTTCCTCGACGAACGCCGCCGGGCCGGCCGCCACCCGGAGGTGGTGACCGCGGAGACGCTCGAGCCCCGACTGAGCGACGTACCGGACCAGGCGGACACGCTGGCGATCCGGGGCGCGCTGCTGGACCTCGCACCGCGGCAGCGGGCGGTCCTGGTACTGCGGTACTTCCAGGACCTCGACGTCGCGACCTGCGCGCGGATCCTGGAGTGCACCGAAGGCACCGTGAAGAGCCAGACAGCGAAGGCGCTGAAACGCCTCAAGGAACTGATGACGGAAGAGACGGGGAGTAGCTGAGACCGCCGATGGACGAGGTCAAGAAACTGCTGGAGGGGTTCGCGGACCGTGCGGCCGAGGGGCTGCCGGACGCGGACATCGACGCGGACGTCACCCGCGGCCGGCGCGCGCTGCGCCGGATCAAGCGCCGTCGCCGGGCCACGGGCGTGCTCTGTGTGGCCGCGGCGTCGGCTCTGGTGCTCGCGATCGGCAACCAGGTGAACTGGTGGCGGAGCAGCGGTGAGGTCGCCGACGGACCGGTCGGCCAGGAGACCGCGGCCTCGGCGTCGGGTCCTTCGACGATGCCACCGGCGACGCCGCGGTCGGGCCACACGTTCTCGGAGTTCGGCGCGCCCGTCGTCCAACTGGTCGCCAACCAGCAGGCCTGGAGCACGATCGACTGCAGCCTCGCCCCGAAGGGCTGGTCGGCCGAGGCGCCGATCGCGGCGAACCACGTGGTGCTGTCGCAGCCGCAGATGCGGACCGCGGACACCGCGGCGAAGGTGATCCTGCAGGCGTCCCCGCAGGCGCGCGCCCTGTCCAAGCCGCGGGTCACCGACGCCGGCGGCAAGACCTTCCACATCGGCACCCTCGACGGTCGCCTGACCGCCCAGGTGCAGCTTTCGAACCAGTGGCTGCTGGTGTCGTTCCCGTCCGGCACAGTCGAATGGCCGGACGATGCTGTCAGACGCTTCCTAGACTCCTGCGCGGTGCGGTAGGAAGAGTCCGTGAAGAAGCTGATCGCCTCTCTGTCCGCAGGAACCCTCGCTCTCACGGCCTTCACCGCGACCACCAGCGCCCAGGCCCAGGCGCCGACCAGACAGCCGACCGCGATCGGGTACGGCGGCGCGGTGTCGTCGGTCGACCCGGACGCGACCAACATCGGCCTCGACGTACTGCGCCGTGGTGGCAACGCGGTCGACGCGGCGGTGGCGACCGCCGCCGCGCTCGGCGTCACCGAGCCGTACTCGGCCGGCATCGGCGGTGGCGGGTACTTCGTGTACTACAACGCCAAGAGCCACCGGGTGACCACGATCGACGGCCGCGAGACCGCGCCCGCGACGATGCCGTCGGACGCCTTTGTCGACAAGCAGACCGGCAAGCCGTACCAGTTCGCGAACGCGGTGACGTCCGGCGTCTCGATCGGCGTACCGGGCACGCTCGCGACCTGGAACAGCGCGCTGAAGCAGTGGGGTTCGTTGTCGCTCGGCAACGCCTTGAAGCCCGCCGCGGACCTGGCCGAGCGCGGATTCGTGGTCGACCCGACCTTCCGCCTGCAGACGCTGGAGAACAAGAGCCGGTTCGCGCAGGTCGTGCCGACCGCCAAGCTGTTCCTGCCGAACGGCGACGCGCCGCAGGTCGGTTCGTTGTTCAAGAACCCCGAGCTTGCCGCCACGTACAAGCTGATCGGGCAGCAGGGCCCGTCGGTGTTCTACAACGGTCAGCTCTCCGGTGAGATGGCCGCGGTCGCGAAGAACCCGCCGAAGGCCGCGGACGCGACGCTGCCGTTCTACCCGGGGTACCTCCAGACCAGCGACCTCTCGTCGTACCGGGCGATCGACCGCGAACCGACCAAGGTCCGGTACGACGGTCTCGACGTGTACGGCATGCCGCCGTCGTCCTCCGGCGGGATCACCGTCGGCGAGGCGCTCAACATCCTGCAGCCGCAGCACATCGCACGGATGTCCACCACCCAGGCGCTGCACACGTACCTCGAGGCGTCCGCGCTCGCGTTCGCGGACCGCGGTGCGTACATCGGCGACCCGGCGTACGTCGACGTACCGCAGAAGGAGCTGCTGTCGAAGGGGTTCGGGGCCGAGCGGTCCTGCCTGATCGACCCGCAGAAGGCCGCGACGAAGCCGGTGCCCGCGGGATCGCCCGACGGTTCGTACTCGCGGTGCGGCAAGGGCAGCGCCGTCGAGCAGCGCCCGGACACCGAGGGACGGTCGACGACGCACCTGGTGACCGCGGACAAGTGGGGCAACGTGGTCTCGTACACGCTGACCATCGAGCAGACCGGCGGCAGCGGGATCACGGTGCCGGGCCGCGGGTTCCTGCTCAACAACGAGCTGACCGACTTCTCGTTCGCGCCCGACCCGAAGGACCCGAACATCGTCATGGGCGGCAAGCGGCCGCGGTCCTCGATGTCGCCGACGATCGTGCTGCGCGGCAGCAAGCCGTACATCGCGATCGGCTCGCCGGGCGGTTCGACGATCATCACGACCGTCCTGCAGACGCTGACGAACCGGCTCGACCGGGGGATGACGCTGCCGCAGGCGATCGCGGCCCCGCGGGCGTCGCAGCGCAACACCGCGTCGGTGACCGCGGAGCAGTCGTTCATCGATCAGTACGGCGCTGCGCTGGCGCCGTACGGGCACACGTTCACGCCGGCCGGTGCGCCGGGGAGCTCGGCCGCTGAGATCGGTGCGGTCGCGGCGCTCGAGTTCCTGCCTGGTGGTGCGATCCTCGCGGCGGCCGAACCCACCCGGCGTGGTGGGGGAGACGCGGGGGTAGTCACAACGCGGTGATGATCGCGGCGACCAGGGCCGCTCGTTCGGCCAGGGTCGCCGCGACCACCTGTTCGTGGACGGCGTGGGCGCCCTTGCCGACAGGGCCCAGGCCGTCCAGCGTTGGGACGCCCAACCATCCGGTGAGGTTCGTGTCGGCGGCGCCGGACGCGGGCGCGCCGCCGATCTCCTGACCGACCTCCCGCCCGGCCTCGATCACCCTCGCCAGTAGCTCGTCCGTTGCACCGGACGGCTCCCAGGCAGGCCGGTTCGACAGGATCCGCACGGTCAAGCGGGCGTCTCGGCGCGGCTCCAACGCCTTCACCGCGGCCAGCACCGCATCCTCGGTCGCCGGATCCACGAAGCGGAAGCCGATCTCCGCCGACGCACTTCCCGGTACGACGTTCGTCCGCCCGCCGCCGCTGATCGTCCCGACGTTGCACAGCACGTTCGCGTGCGCCTCGACCACCCGCCGTACGGCGATCAGCTGGTCGACCAGCTCGTCGATCGCGGACACGCCACTGTCCGGATCCAGCGCCGCATGCGCCTCGCGGCCGGTGACCTCGACGCGGACCCGCGTACTTCCCCAGCGCGACGTCTTCAGGTCGCCGTTCGGATGCGGCGGCTCGAAGCCGAAGGCGGCGTACACGCCCTCGGCCTCGGCGGTCACGAGGGCGCGCGCCGACGGCGAGCCGATCTCCTCGTCGGCGACCACCACGATGCGCAGCGGCCGGTGGTCGCGGCCGGCGATCTGTTCGAGCGCGGTCTCCAGGACGACCAGGCCGCCCTTCATGTCGAAGGCGCCCGGGCCGTGGATGATCCCGTCCTGCTCGCGCCACGGCATCGCGCCGGCGAGCTGCCCGGTCGGCCAGACGGTGTCGTGGTGGGCGAGGAAGAGCAGCGGGGCGTCCGCGCGGCCCGGGAAGTCCGCGATCAGGTGGTCGCCGGTCGGGTGCGGGTCGCGCCGTACGGTCGCGCCCAGGCCGGCGTACCGCGTCGCCAGCCGGTCGGCGAACGCGTTCAGCGCGGCCGCGTCACCGGTCGGCGTCTCCACGCCGACGTACTCCCGGAGTCGCTCGATCATCATAGATAGTCAACGTATCATCAGCTGATCCACGGTTGGCCAGAGTTCACCGAGTGCGGCTATGGTCAGGATATGAATCGTATCTCTGAGGTGAGCTTTCGCGCGGTGTCGCTCACCACGGCGTCCCGGTTCGCCGAGGCGTCGGCGCTCTACCGGGAGGTTTTCGGGTACCTCGACCCGGCCTACGGGCTGAATCCGCGGCTGCTCGGCGCGCTCGCCGGCAACGGCGGTTCGGTGGTCGGGATCCTCGACGAGAGCGATCAGCTGGTCGCGTTCGCGTACGGCTTCTGCGCCACCGACCGGCGCGGGTTCTACCACTACTCGCAGTCCGCGGTGGTCGCCGCCGGGCAGCAGGGCCACGGCCTCGGGCGGATGCTCAAGCACGCCCAGAAGGAAGTTGCCCTCAGCCACGGGATGTCGCGGATGCGCTGGACGTACGACCCGGCGCAGATCCGCAACGCGCACTTCAACCTCGACGTGCTGGGTGCGCGTGGGCGCTGGTTCGCGCCGGACATGTACGGCCCCGGCACCGACCGGGTCGTGGTCGAGTGGGACCTGACCCGCGAGCAGCCGACTACGCCGACCCCCGTGGCTGAGTTGGCGGTGCCAACGACCGACCTGCGCGGCTCCTTCGAGGAACTGCTGGGCAAGGGGCTCGTTGCCGTGTCGTGCCGGCGGCGCCCGGACGGTGCGGGCGTCTACTACTTCGCGGCGGCTGACGATGCGTGACAACCGCGAGCTCACCAGCCCCCAGGAGCGGTACGACGCCCGCCTGCAACGCCGCTCGTCGACGCTGCTGCAGCGCCGCGTGGTCGAGCAGGAACGCGCCTCGATCGACGAGGCGCTGGACCAGATCCTCACCGACGGAGCGATCGCCCAGGCGGCCGCCCGGATCGTCGCGGCCCGCCGGCGGTTCATCGTCGGCTCCGCGAAGTCGTTCTCGTACGCGTCGCTGCTCGCCTTCGACCTCGGCGCGGGGCTGTCCCAGGTGACGCTGGTCGACGGCACCGTCGTCCGCGGCGTCGACGTACTCGCCGACGTCCGGTCGAACGACCTGATGGTGGCGTTCTCGTTCCGGCGGTACCGGCGCGACACGGTCGAGATCGCGCACCGGTTCGTCGAGGCCGGCGGGGAACTCGTCGCGATCACGGACTTCGAGGACGCGCCACTGGCGAAGGTCGCCGACCAGAGCATCTACGTCGCCACCGGGAGTGCGTCGTACGTCGACTCGCCGACCGTCGTCGCCTCCGTGCTGCACGTCCTCGCGACCCTCACCACCGCCAGCGCGAAGGGCGCCCGGCGACGGCTGGTCGAGCGGGACCGGCTGAACACGGAGCTGGGGCTGTATGTCAACTGAGCTGCAGGTGGTCGCGGCGCGGCTGCACCGGGTGCGGATGCCGCTGGTGCACGCCTTCCAGACCAGCTCCCACCGCAAGGCGTACCTCGACCACATCCTGGTCGAACTGGAGGACGCGTCGGGCGCGGTCGGCTGGGGCGAGATCGCGTCACCCTCCGACCCGTACTACGCGCCCGAAACCGTCGAGACGTGTTGGCACATCGCCGCTCGCTACCTCCTGCCCGCGATCATCGGCCGCCGGTGGACGCATCCCGACCAACTCCAGGCGGACAAGATCCGCGGCAACCAGTTCGCGAAAGCCGGAGTGGACGTTGCTGCCTGGGCCCTCTGGTCAGAGGCCCAGCAACTGCCTCTGGCAACAGTTCTGGGCGGACAGCGCACCGAGGTCGTCGCGGGTGTTTCGCTGGGTGTCGAACCGACCATCGACGACCTGCTCCTACAGGTTCAGCAACAGGTCGAATCCGGGTACCCGCGGGTGAAGTTGAAGATCGCCCAGGACTGGGATGTAGAACCGGTGCGGGCGGTGCGTACGGCGTACCCCGGGCTGGATCTGCACGTGGATGCGAACGGGATCTACACCGCGGACGAGCTGGATCGGCTGGTCGAGCTGGATGCCTTCGGGCTGACGATGATCGAGCAGCCGTTCGCGCCTCGTGACCTGCTCACGCATGCGGAGCTGCAGCGGCGGATCAGTACGCCGGTGTGCCTCGACGAGAGCGTCGAGACGCTCGCGGACCTGGAGACCGCGCTTGCGCTGGGAGCGCTGCGGGTGCTCAACATCAAGGTGTCGCGGATGGGCGGGCTGACCGCGGCGCGGGTGGCGCACGATCGGGCCCGGGACGCCGGGATCCCGGTCTGGTGCGGTGGCATGCACGAGTTCGGCGTCGGCCGGCTCGCGAACGTCGCGCTATCCAGCCTCCCCGGCTTCACCCTCCCATCGGACGTGTCCGCCTCGGAGAAGTACTACGCCCGGGACATCGTCGAGCCCGCCGTGACCGCCGTCGGCGGGGTCGTCCAGGTACCGGACGGGCCGGGGCTCGGGCATCAGGTCGACCGGGAGTTCGTCGTCGCGAACACGGTCGAGGAACTGGCTCTCGGCCCAGAACAGGGTCTCCGACGCCGAGGTGATTGATGCCACGGGCAACATTGTGGCACCGGGGTTCGTCGATCCGCACGCTCCTGCGGATTTCAGTCTCGGCACAAGTCCAGGTCGGTTATCGCTTGAAGCGCTTGGGCTCACTCGGAAGTGGAGGCGCCGGCGCAGGCGCCACATCGTCCGACGGCTCCAGCCAGCCGTCGTGCTCCGCGAGCAGTTCCTCTAGGTCGGTCCGGTCCACGTCCGGCAGTACGACGCCCCATGGGTGGTCCTCGTCGTCGTCCTCGCCGTGGAAGCGGCCGCGGCGTACCTCGCCACCGAGCCGCTCGGCGACGGCCGTGGCGTCGTCCCGCTCCCAGAAGTACGCGATGAGCTCCACAACCGCACACCGTACGCTGTGCGCATGAGTACGTTTCCCTGGCTGAAGGGCCACGGCACGGAGAACGACTTCGTGATCCTGCCCGACCCGGACGGTTCCGTGCACGGCGACCTCGACACGGCCGTCGTCCGGTTCCTCTGCGACCGGCACGCGGGCCTCGGCGCCGACGGCGTACTGCGGGTGATCCAGGGCGGCAAGCAGTCGTACGTCGAGGACGGCGGCGACTGGTTCATGGACTACCGGAACGCGGACGGTTCGATCGCGGAGATGTGCGGGAACGGCGTCCGGGTGTTCGTGAAGTACCTCGCCGAGGCGGGCCTGATCGACGGCAAACCGGTCCGGGTCGGTACCCGCGCCGGCGTCAAGGAGGTCGCGCAGAACGACGACGGCACGCTCACCGTCGACATGGGCGCCCCGAAGCTCCCGGACGCGGCCGGGATCGTGGTCGAGGCCAACGGTCACCAGTGGCCCGCGTTGCACGTCGACATGGGCAACCCGCACGCGGTCGCGTTCGTCGACAGCCTGGACGAGCCGGGCAACCTGTGCGACCAGCCCAGCTGGACCCCGGCGGCCGCGTTCCCGAACGGCGTCAACGTCGAGTTCGTCGTACGACGGGACGCGCACGACGTGCAGATGCGGGTGCACGAGCGTGGCGCGGGGGAGACCCGCTCCTGCGGCACGGGGACCTGCGCCGTGACCGTGGCCGCGGCGCGGCAGGCGCGGGACGAGCTGCCGGTGACGTACCGGGTCGGCGTACCGGGCGGTGAAGTGAGCGTGACCTGGCGTGCGGACAACCATCTGGAACTCACCGGGCCCGCGGTACTACACGCGCGGGGTGAGTTCGATCTAGCCTGGTTGCCTTAAACGAGTCGCCGGAGTTGGTGGCCCGTGCCACCATGGAAGGCATATGACGACCCATTCACATTCTTACGACGAGACCACCGACGTCGAACTTGACCTCATCGAGGGCGAGGACTCAGGCGATTCGTTGACGGGTCACGACTCCGAGTTGGGCACCGACGGTCTGGAGCTCGAGGAGCGGCAGGCGCTGCGACGTGTCGTCGGTATGTCGACAGAGCTGACCGACATCAGCGAGGTCGAGTACCGGAAGCTGCTGCTCGAGCGGGTGCTGCTGGTCGGCGTCTGGACCGAGGGCAGCGCCGAGGACGCGGAGAACTCGCTGGCCGAGCTGAAGCTGCTCGCCGAGACCGCCGGCTCCGAAGTACTCGACGGCGTGATCCAGCGGCGGAAGAAGCCGGACCCGGCGACCTTCATCGGCTCCGGCAAGGTGGCCGACCTGCGCAACCTGGTCGCGTCGCTCGGCGCCGACACGGTGATCGCGGACGGCGAGCTGGCGCCCGCGCAGCTGCGCAACCTGGAGGACAAGCTCAAGGTCAAGGTGGTCGACCGGACCGCGTTGATCCTGGACATCTTCGCGCAGCACGCGAAGAGCAAGGAAGGCAAGGCCCAGGTCGAGCTGGCGCAGCTGCAGTACATGAAGCAGCGCCTGCGCGGTTGGGGTGGAAACCTGTCCCGCCAGGCCGGTGGACGCGTCGGCGCCGCCGGTGGCGGTATCGGTGGCCGTGGTCCCGGTGAAACCAAGATCGAGACCGACCGGCGCCGGATCAACACCAAGATCGCCAAGCTCCGCCGCTCGCTCAAGGACATGAAGAGCACCCGCTCGACCATGCGCCAGGAGCGTCGCCGGAACCTCGTGCCCTCGGTCGCGATCGCTGGGTACACCAACGCCGGCAAGTCCTCGCTGCTGAACCAGATCACCGGTGCGGGCGTGCTGGTCGAGGACGCGCTGTTCGCCACCCTGGACCCGACGACCCGGCGTACGACGACCGCCGACGGCCGCGTGTACACGCTGACCGACACAGTCGGGTTCGTCCGGCACCTCCCGCACGACATCGTCGAGGCGTTCCGCTCGACGCTGGAGGAGGTCACCGACGCGGATCTGCTGCTGCACGTGGTGGACGGTTCGCACCCGGACCCGATCGCGCAGATCCAGGCCGTCCGCGAGGTGCTGGCCGAGATCAACGCGACCGACGTACCGGAGATCGTGGTGATCAACAAGGCCGACGCCGCCGACCCGCTCGCGCTGGCGCCGATCCTGCACCGCGAGCCGCACGCGATCGTGGTGTCGGCCCGGACCGGCGAAGGCCTCGACAAGCTCCGCGAGCTGATCGAGGGCGCGCTGCCGCAGCCGCACGTCATGGTCGAGGTCCTGCTCCCGTACGAGCGGGGCGACCTGGTCTCCCGGATCCACTCCGAGGGCTCGGTCGAGCAGCTCGAACACACCGCCGACGGCACCCGGATCACCGGCCGGGTCCACCCGGCGCTGGCCGGCGACCTGACGCCGTACCAGGTGGCCGCGGCCTCGTAGTAGCAATCTGTGAGAGGGCGTCGCCAAGGTCTTGGCGGCGCCCTCACTCTGTGTCATCCTCCGATCCAGGGGTGGGGGATGGCGATCACGATCGGCGTCGTCTGGGCGACGCATTTCCAGCGGCAGGGCCTGAACAAGCTCTGGTACCGGCGGTTGCGGTACGCGTACCGCGCGCCGTCGCTGTTCCTGGAAGGCATGCTGGCGGCCGGTGCGGAGGCGCACCTGGTGACGTTCGACGAGAACCTCGACGATGCCGACCTGGACCCGGGCGGCGGCGCCCAGCAGGTCGACATCCTGTACGTCGCGACGCACGGGATGCGCGGTGCGAGCGGATTCGAGCTCGCCCTGCACGCGAACGATTGGCCGTTGCTGGGCGGTGGATTCGGCGACCACGGCCCGGCGATCGTGATCTTCGACTGCTGCGACCTCGTCGACCTGACCGCCAAGGACTGGGATCGCCAGTGGCGGACGGACCGGCTGGGGCCGGAGCTGCGGCTGATCCTCGGGTTCGCCTCACCGGCGTCGGTCTCCCTGCAGGCGTCGATCCGCGGTACGGCGTTCGCGCGGGAGCTGGCGACCAAGCCGGTGACGGACGCGTGGTTCGTGTCGATCCAGGCCGGGAGCTACGCCGGCACCGACAAGCCGGTCGCGATCGCGTTCGGCGACGACGACCAGGACGCGCGGCACGTCCTCGACCAGCTGAGCATCGGCTCGCTGCCGGGCCCCCGGACCAGCGCGGTTCCCGGCATCGCGTGGAGGTCGTGAGATGGAGTGGGAAGACCTGTTCCTGCCGGACACGGCCGAGTGGGCCGCCGAGCTGATGGGCCGGTACGACCTGCCGCCGATCCTCACCTACGCGCCGCCGGCGGTGCAGGACGCGGAGGCGACGCGGAGGCTGCGCGACGTCTCGCTCGAACCGTTCGACCTCTCCGGGGGACTGACCCGGATCCGCCTCGACCAGGACCCGTACCGGCTGTGGGAGTCGGCGCTGGTCTACCTGTACCGGACCGTTCCCGAGCGGCAGGTGTACTCCGAGGAGGACGGGCCACCGTCGTACGTCGACCGCCAGGTGCTGACCCGGATCGCCGGTCTGCCGTCGATCGGCCCCGGCGGCCGGATGATCTGGTTCGACCTGCCGAGCGGTCCGTTCATCGACATCGGTGTCCGGCCGCTCGCGTCGCTGCGGCCGTCGGCCGGCTGGCGCGCTCCGGGGCAGATCCAGACCGCTGTCGACGGGCTGGTCGGCGCGGCCCGGGGGTTCACGCTGCGCGGCGCACTCGGCTACACGGAACCCTCGCGGTACGAGCCCGCGCGGGCGGCGCGGCCGATGTTCGTGTTCGTGCTGGACGGTCCGCCGCTGGACGGCGGGCCGCATTGGCGGGTGAGCATCGCCGTACCGGCGACTCTGGACGACGGCGACGGCAACGGCACGCAGGATGTGGATTGGTGCGTTTGAGGGGGTTGGAATGGAAGCGTTCCTGGGAATCGCGTTGGGGGTCCTGATCGCGATCGTGTACCCGGTGCTCAAGGGGTACGTGAAGAAGCAGTTCGGCCCGACGGCGAGACTCGGTCTGCCGGCATGGGTGCCGAAGTACGCCGCACTGCTGGTGTTCTGCGCGGTGAGCGCGCTGATCCTGCTCGCCGTCGTCAAGGCCGCGAAACCCGATCTGCGGATCACCTTCTGGCCGGCGCTCGTGATGGGCTTCGGCTACGAGGCCGCGATCGAGAAGATCTTCGCCAAACCGCTGACCGCCTAGACGACGAGTGGCCCGGGAGCGTCTGCTCCCGGGCCACTGGTTGGTCAAGGCATCACTTGCGCTTGCTGACCTGGACCTTCATCGAGGTGCCGGTCTTCGCGAGGACCTTGATGTTGACGCCGTTGTTCGGGACCTTGACGCTGCTCGCCGGCAGATCTGCCGACCAGTACGACTTGCTGTCGTTGAACGTCGGTACGGCGTTCTGGCCGCGGACGTAGCTCGCCTGCCCGTTGACGTGCAGGGTGAACGAGTCCGCCCGCTCGAGGCCGAACGTCGCGTCGTACGCCGACACGCGCGGCCGCCACAGGGTGCCGTCGATCCGGTTGATCGGCACCGGGTGCGCGTCGATCGGGAGGACCAGGCCGGACCCGGGGTGGGTGCTGGTGTTGTTGTCCGACTGCGAGGTGTCCCAGTACCAGATCAGCAGACCGTCCTGGTACGGGAAGTGCTCGACCTTGTCGCCCAGCGTGTTCAGCCAGCCGAAGTTGTACGGGCCGGTCTGCAGGAACTTGTCGTGGTCGACGTAGTTGATGTTCGACGCCAGGTAGTAGTTGTCGTGCTGGCTCGTGTACGACGACCCGACCGAACTGAACCCGTTCAGCGTCCAGCCGTCCGGCGAGGTCTCCGCGCCGGAGTCGAGCACCGTGGTGGAACCCGACGTCACCTTGATGTCGTCGGCGAAGAACCCGAACCCGCCGGACGCCGGGTCGGTGGCGTAGCGGAACTGCAGCGTGATCGTCTTGCCGGCGTACGCCGACAGGTCGAACGTGGCCGGCTTCCAGCCGTTGCTCTTGCCGTCGATCCCGTTGCCTTCGGCATCCTTGGTGATGTTGCCCTTGATCGGCTTCGCGCCGGAGCCGTCGTTCACGTCGACGTAGGCGTAGTCACAGGCGTCCGGACCGCAGTCCTCGATGTCCCAGTTGGCCTGGAACGTGAGGCTCGCGGGCTGACCGGCCGGCAGCGTGACCTGGCGGCTCATCGTGTGCGTGAAGTTGTTGCCCTGACCGCTCCACCAGTCCTACCAGCGGTGCGACCAGATCGCGTCCTCGCCCTGCCACGGGTCGCCGTCGGCCTGGTCGCCGCCGGCGTGCACGATCTGGAAGTGGTCGATGTAGCCGTCCGGCTCGTTGAAGTTGCCGTCGCCGTCGTAGTCGTAGCGGTCCCACTGGTCGAACGACTTCAGGTCCGCGGTGATCTCGGCCTTCGTCCGGCCCTTGGCCTCCTGGTCGGCGACCCACTGGTTGACCGCGTCCTGGATCAGGTTCCAGGTGTTGCTGCAGACGTTTCCGGCGCACGGGTAGCCGTTCGACCGGCCGTAGCGGGCCTCGTTGTACTTGACCTTGACCCAGTCGGTGACCTCACCGGACACCGAGTAGCGGCCGGACGACTGCTTCTCGTAGTAGCTCTTCAGCGAGTTGCCGGTGCCGAAGTACATGTCCTGGTAGTGCTGCCGGCTGTAGTCGGCCTGCCAGACGGTCGAGTTGTCGACCGAGCGGTCCGGAGCCGGGATCTGGTTGCGCACCGGTCCGTCGAACCGCGCCGGGCCGGGCGTGGCCGGCGACGTGTCCTGGTCGGGGTAGTTCGGGTGCCGCTCGTTGCCGAACTCCGCGAGTACGACGAAGATCCGGTCGGTCTTCTCGCGGGACAGCTCGACGTACTGGTCGACCTTGCCCTTGGCGTTCTTGGTGCCCTTCGCACCGGCCGCCTTCGCGCCGAGGTTGACGACCGTACTGCCGTTGCGCTGCTCCGGGGTGGCCTGCCCGTTGATGACCTTGGTCAGCGCCTCCTGCCGCAGCTCACGCCGCTTGTCCTCGAGCGGGCTGGACAGCTCGTCGGGCGCCGGGGCAGCTTCGCCGGCGATCGGCGCCGACCCTGACGTGGGCGGTGTGGCGGCGTTCCCGGCCGAGGCGGCGGTGATGCCGAGCCCGGTCGTCGCCGCCAGGGCCAGGCTGAACAGCCCGGCGGGTAGCTTGCGCACGATTCCCCTCCGTGTGTGATGACGCTGTGTGATCGATGCTCCCCCGAGCGTGAATTGCAGCGAGAGTACGGGGAAAATCCGGCGAGCTGAAGTGGAAACTGAGCAAAACCTGTGAATGGGCGGGGAAACCTGCATCGCTGAGTAGAAGGGCTCACGCGTGGGCGAGGCCGGGCTTGGCAGACTGTTCCGCGTGGAGCGCCCGACCGTCGACCTGCTGCAGCCGTTGTGGCGTGCGCTGGTCGTCTTCCGGGTGCTCACCTGGGTGTTCGCCTGCCTCGGCGTGTGGACCCGGTGGGACGGCATCGTCCGGCCGTACGGCGCGGTGCTGCAGCTCGCGGTGATGGGCGTGTGGACGCTGATCTCGTCGTACGGCTACAGCATCCGCTGGGGACGGCGGAACACGCGGCTCGCGTTCGCGGACCTGATCGTCACGGTCGGCTGCATGTACGCGACGCTCTGGGCGCAGCCGTTGCTCGACATCCGTGCGGGTGCCTCGGTGCTGACGTCGGTGTGGGCGGCCGGGCCGGTGCTCGCGCTCGCGATCTCGCGCGGGCGGGACGGCGGGCTGCTCGGAGCAGTCACGATCAGCCTCGCGTTGCTGTCGCTGCGCGGCGTGGATCACGTGCCGAAGATCCTCAGCAACGTGCAGTTGCTGCTGGTAGCCGGGCTGGTGGTCGGGTACGCCGCCACCACGATGCGTCAGGCGGGGGAGCGGCTGCGGTCGGCGATCACCGCGGAGGGCGCGACGGCGGAAAGGCTGCGGCTCAGCCGGTCGATCCACGACGGCGTACTGCAGGTGCTGGCGCAGGTCCAGCGGCGCGGTACGGCGATCGGCGGCGAGGCGCTCGAACTCGCCGAACTGGCCGCCGAACAAGAGGTTGCCCTGCGCACCTTGATGTCCACGCGCCCCGCCGTCGGCTCGGACGGCGACCGGGTGGACCTGTGCGGGCTGCTGTTGCCGTTGGCCACAACGCGCGTGGACGTCGTCGTACCGGCCGGTCAGGTCTTGTTGCCTGCGGCGACAGCCGCGGAACTGGTTGCCGCGGTCAAGGAAGCGCTGAGCAACGTGACCAAGCACGCCGGCGCGGATGCCCGGGCCTGGGTGGTCGTGGAGGAGCTGGGGGAGGAGGTCGCGGTGTCGATCCGGGACGACGGCCTCGGTACGACGCCCGCCCGCCTCGAACAGGCCCGCGTCGACGGCCACCTGGGCGTCAGCCAGTCGATCCGCGGCCGCATCACCGACCTCGGCGGCACCGTCACCGTCCGCACCGCCCCCGGCGAAGGAACCGAATGGGAGCTGAAAATATGACGCGGGTCATGATCGTGGACGACCATCCGATGTGGCGCGAAGGCGTCGCCCGAGACCTGGGCAGCCGCGGGTACGACGTGTGCGCGACCGCCTCGGACGTCGCGTCCGCCGTGAAGATCGCACTGGCGACGCGGCCGGACGTGGTGGTGATGGATCTGCAGCTCGGCACCGGATCCGGGGTCGACGCGACCCGGGAGATCACCACGGCGCTGCCCGACACGCGCGTACTGGTGCTGTCCGCGAGCGCCGAGCAGGACGACGTACTCGCCGCGGTCAAGAACGGGGCGTCCGGCTACTTGGTGAAGTCCGCGTCGCTGGACGAGTTCGACGACGCCGTACGACGTACCGCGGAAGGCGACGCGATCTTCAGCGCCGGGCTGGCGGGGTTGCTGCTGGGGGAGTACCGCCGGCTGGGTGGGACCGGTCCGGAGGTTCCTCAACTCACCGACCGCGAGACGGAAGTCCTCCGCCTGGTAGCCCGAGGCCTGACTGCCAAGCAGATCGCCACCCGCCTGGTCCTCTCCCACCGCACGGTCGAGAACCACGTCCAAAACACCCTCCGCAAACTCCAACTCCACAACCGCGCGGAACTCGTCCGCTACGCCATCGAACACGGCCTGAGCGAGTAAAGCCCCGCATGCTCCGCGACTCGGCGGAGCTGGGAGGACTGTTACGGTTGCGACACGGTCGCTTGTGTGATTGTGGGGCGTTCGTACACTGGGCGTTCCACGGCTGCGTGGATGCTCTGTGTCATGACACCTTTACCTTGGGTGCCCACCTCCGGAGGCTTCGGTGAACCGGTCGTCCCTTGTCCGTGCTCTGCTCGCGTTCCTGGTGCTGGCGGCGTCGACGTACGTCACGCTGACCGCCAAACCACAACTCGGTCTCGACCTGCGCGGTGGGACGCAGATTGTGCTGGAGGCGAAGGATTCGCCGACGGTGAAGGCGACCAAGGAGACCACCGACAAGGCGACGCAGGTGCTCCACCGGCGGATCGACGCGCTGGGGGTGAGCGAGCCGAACGTCACCCGGCAGGGTGAGAACCGGATCATCGTCGAGCTCCCCGGTGTCCAGGACCCGCGCGAGGCCGCGAAGGTGATCGGCAAGACCGCCCAGCTGACGTTCCACGAGGTCCTCGACCAGGTGGCGGCCAAGCCGGCCAAACCAGCGGCCGGTGAGACCTACCTGCCGCCCGATCAGGGCCAAGGCTTCCTGCGCCTCGCGAAGCCCGCGATGACCGGTGAGCTGGTCAGTGGTGCCGAGGGGATGCTCGACCCGCAGCAGGTCGGGCAGGGCTGGTTCGTCGAGATGAAGTTCAAGGGCAACGGCGGCAAGACCTGGGCGAACATCACCGGCAAGGCGGCCTGTAACCCGGTCGGTACGCCGCAGCGCCTGATCGCGATCGTGCTCGACAACGAGGTGATCAGTGCCCCGCAGGTCGACCCGAACGGTGGCAGCCAGCTCTGCAACCTGGGCATCTCCGGCGGTACGACGACGATCTCCGGCTCGTTCACCGAGGAAGAGGCGAAGGACCTCGCCGCACTGATCTCCGGCGGCGCGCTGCCCGTACCGGTCGAGGTGATCGACCAGCGCACGGTCGGCCCGTCCCTCGGGCAGGACGCGATCCAGGCCAGCGCGCTCGCCGCGATCATCGGCCTCGCGCTGACGGCACTGTTCATCATCGTGGTCTACCGCCTGGTCGGCCTGATGGCGGTCCTCGGCCTGATCGGGTACTCCGCGATCTCGTACGCCGCCCTGACCGCGATCGGCGCCACCCTCACCCTGCCCGGCCTGGCGGGTTTCGTCCTCGCGATCGGTATGGCGGTCGACGCGAACGTCCTGGTCTTCGAACGCGCCCGCGAGGACTACATCGCCGGCCGCACCGACGGTCTCCGGCGTTCGCTGCGCAGCGGTTTCCAGAACGCGCTGTCCGCGATCGCCGACTCCAACATCACCACGCTGCTCGCCGCCGGCCTGCTGTTCTTCCTGGCCGCCGGCCCGGTCCGCGGCTTCGGCGTCACGCTGTCGATCGGTGTGATCGCGTCCATGCTGTCCGCGCTGGTGGTGACCCGCGTGTTCGCCGAGTTCGTGGTCTCGCGCGGGTTCGTCCTGCGGCGTCCCGGGCTCAGCGGGATCGCCGGTCACGGTCGCGTCCGTACCTGGCTGGAAGCCCGGCAGCCCGCACTCATGAAGCACAGCAAGCGCTGGCTGGTGATCACCGCGGTTGCGATCGTGGTCAGCGTCGCCGGTGTCGCGGTCCGCGGCCTGAACCTCGGCATCGAGTTCACCGGCGGCCGGCTGCTCGAGGTGAGTACGGCGCAGCGGATCACGCCGGACCAGGCGCGCGCCGCGGTCGCCGAGGCGGGCTACCCGACCGCCGTCGTCCAGGCGTCAGGTACCGATGACTTCACCGTCCGGACCGGGACGATCAGCGACGACGAGGCGGAGAAGATCCGCGAGTCGATCTCCCGGACCGCCGGCGACACCGAGGTGATCCGGAACGAGAGCATCGGCCCGTCGCTCGGCAAGGAACTGCGGAACAAGGGCCTGATCGCGCTCGGCATCGCGTTGCTCGCCCAGCTCGCGTACCTCGCCGTACGGTTCCGCTGGACGTTCGGTGCCGGCGCCGTCCTGGCGTTGCTGCAGAACGTCGCGGTCGTCGTCGGGATCTTCGCCTGGACCGGGAAGCCGATCGACGGCATCTTCCTGGCCGCGATCCTGACGATCATCGGGTACACGGTGAACGACTCGGTCGTGGTCTTCGACCGGATCCGCGAGACCCGCAGCGCCCGCGCGACCGGCAACCTGGGCACCACCATCGACACCGCGATCGTCAACGTGCTGCCGCGGACCATCAACACCGGTATCTCGACGCTGTTCATCCTGGCCGCGCTGCTGTTCCTCGGCGGCGACTCGCTGGCCGACTTCGCGCTCGCGCTACTGCTCGGCATCCTCGTCGGCACGTACTCCTCGAACCTGACCGCCGCACCGCTGCTGCTCGAGCTGGAACGCCGCTACCCGGCCCCGCCGCCGCGCCCGAAGCGCGCGCAGGTCGACCGCGACGCCCAGCCGGACCGCGGCGCGGTCGTCTAGGTTATCCACAACCCCGCTCGCCGGAGGGAAATCTGTCCGCCCTCCGGGCTAGGGTGTGGCGGTGGGTGTTGATGTGCGAGAACTGCTGGAAGCTGCCGTGTCCGGGATCGCCGGACAGACCCGGCCCGGGCAGGTGGAGATGGCGCAGGCCGTCGACACCGCGATGCACGAGGGGTCGCACCTGCTCGTCCAGGCGGGCACCGGCACCGGCAAGTCACTGGGGTACCTCGTGCCCGCGCTCGTGCACGCGATCGAGGACCGCCGGGTGGTGGTCTCGACGGCGACGCTGGCGTTGCAGTCCCAGCTCGTCGACCGCGACGTACCGGCGCTGCTCGACGCGACCGAGAAGCTGCTGCCGCGGCGGCCGAAGTACGCGATCCAAAAGGGCCGGAACAACTACGCCTGCCTGCACCGGATCCGCGAGGGAGCGCCGGACGACGACGGCATGCTCGTCGACGTGCCGCCGGCCGGCGAGGTCGGCCGGCAGGTGGTCGAGCTGCGCGACTGGGCCGAGCAGCAGCTCGCGGACGGCGAGGCCGGTGACCGGGACCACGCACCGTCGCACCAGTACCAGGCCTGGCAGCAGGTCGCGATCGCCGCGCGCGAGTGCCTCGGCGCGCAGAAGTGCCCGTACGGCGAGGAGTGTTTCGCCGAGAAGGCCAAGGAGCACGCCCGCAAGGCCGACATCGTCATCACCAACCACGCGCTGCTCTCGATCGACGCCTTCGAGAACCGGACCGTCCTGCCCGAGCACGACGTGATCATCGTCGACGAGGCGCACGAGCTGCCCGCCCGGGTGACCGGCGCGGCCGGCGACGAGTTGTCCCCGCAGCTGGTGGAGCGGGCCGCCAGGCGGGCCCGCCGGTTCGTCGACGACGACAAGGCCGACGACCTGATCGACGCCTCGGACGCGCTCCGGGCCGCCCTCGACGGCACCCGCGAGGGCCGGATCGAGCCGGCCAACACCGCCGTCCTGGAGGCCGCCGGCCTGGTCCGTGACGCGGCCCGCGGGCTGTACTCGGACCTGAACAAGAAGTCCGACGACAAGGACGACGACCCGGACGGCGCCAAGCGGCAGTCCAAGGGTGCGGTCAAGGAGATCTTCGACGTCGCCGAGCGGGTCGCCGCGCTGAGCGACGCCGACGTGGTCTGGATGATCGACCGGGACCGGTTCGGCCGCGAGCTCCGGATCGCCCCGCTGACCGTCGCCGGCCTGCTCCGCGAGCTGGTCCTCCGGGACCGTACAGCGGTGCTCACGTCCGCGACGCTGACGCTCGGCGGCGACTTCGACGCGATCGCCCGCCAGGTCGGGCTGAAACCCGCTGACAGGCTCGACGACGACGCCGAGATGCCGGACCTCGACGAGGCCGACGAGCGCGGCCCGCTGCCGTGGCGCGGCCTCGACGTCGGCTCCCCGTTCGAGTACGAGAAGCAGGCGATCCTGTATGTCGCCAAGCACCTGCCGGCGCCGCACCGCGACGGGCTCGGGAAGAAGCAGTTCGAGGAGATCGTCGACCTGATCACCGCGGCCGGCGGCCGGACGCTCGGGCTGTTCTCCTCCCGCCGCGCCGCCGAGGCCGCGACTGCCGCCGTCCGCGAGGCGACGGAGCTGAAGGTGCTCTGCCAGGGCGACGCGCAGCTCGGCGAGCTGGCCCGCGAGTTCGTCGAGGACCCGGAGACGTCGCTGTTCGGCACGCTGTCGCTGTGGCAGGGGATCGACGTCCCCGGATCCACCTGCAACCTGGTGATCATCGACCGGATCCCGTTCCCGCGGCCGGACGAGCCGCTGATGGCGGCCCGGCAGCGCGCGGTCGACGAGGCCGGCGGCAACGGGTTCATGTCGGTCGCCGCGACGCACGCGGGCCTGCTGCTCGCCCAGGGCACCGGCCGGCTGATCCGCCGCAGCACCGACCGCGGCGTGGTCGCGATCCTCGACCCGCGGATCGTCACCCAGCGGTACGGCGGGTTCCTGCGCGCCTCGCTGCCGCCGATGTGGCCGACCGCCGACCGGGAGAAGGTGCTCGGCGCGCTGAAACGACTGCAGTCCTCATGAGCCCTGTGACCGGCCCGCCGGTGCTGCCGATGATGGCGTCGCTGGGCGAGCTGCCGTCCGGCGCGGGCTGGTCGTACGAGCTGAAATGGGACGGCATCCGGGTGATCGCCGACGTCGACGACGGCGTCTGCCGGCTGTGGTCGCGGAACAGCCACGACGTGTCCGGCGGATACCCGGAGCTGATCGGCCTGGCGGAGGCCGCCGGCCTGCGGCTGCCCGCCGTACTGGACGGGGAGATCGTCACGCTCGACGAGCACGGGGCGCCGTCGTTCGGCCTGCTGCAGCGACGGATGCACGTCCGCGACCCGCGTCAGCTCCGGCACCTGATCACCGAGGTGCCGGTGTCGGTGCGGCTCTTCGACGTGCTCCGCTTCGACGGCAAGTGGTTGCTCGAGGCAACGTACGACGACCGTCGCGGGCTGCTCGACTCGCTCGACATCGGCGACCCGTTCTGGGAGATCCCGCCGGCGCTGACCGACGGGGCCGCGGCGCTCGAACTCTCCGCGGAACAAGGGCTCGAGGGCGTCGTCGCGAAGCGCCGCAAGTCGCGGTACCTGCCCGGCAAGCGGAGTTCCGACTGGATCAAGATCAAGCCGGTGCGGACCCGCGACGTGATCCTCTGCGGCTGGCATCCGGGGGAGGGCAACCGGGAAGGCAAGATCGGCTCGTTCTACTGCGGCGCGTACGACGGCGACGAGCTGGTGCTGATCGGCAAGGTCGGCTCCGGCCTGGACTTCGCGACCCTGGACATGCTGAGCGCCGAGCTGACCGGTCTCGAGGTCGACCGGCCCGCGTTCGACCCGGCGACGATCCCGCTGACCGACCGGCGCCGGGCGCACTGGCTCGACCCGGTCCTGGTCGCCGAGGTGACGTTCTCCGGGTGGGGCGGCGACGGCCGGCTGCGGCACCCGGTGTGGCGCGGTCTTCGGCTCGACATCGACCCGGATTCGGTCCTTCTGGACCGCACCTGAATACATTTCACGACATGCAGCCGACCCCGAATTGTTCGGAATGCGGAGAATAGCGCGCGCCGCTGCGACAATTGCTGTTCAACTGTCGCAGGAATTGACGAATGTCAGTCGTTCGTTTTCGGCGACGGTGCCGGAACGGCGAGTGCGGCCTCGATCTTGTCGGCCAGCTTCTCGGGCGCGTGGGTGGGCGCGTAGCGGGCGATCACACCGCCGTCGCGGCCGACCAGGAACTTGGTGAAGTTCCACTTGACCCGGCCGCCGAGCAGGCCGCCCTGCTCGCGCTTCAACCAGTTGTACAACGGGATCGTCTTCGACCCGTTCACGTCGATCTTGGCGAACATCGGGAACGTGACGTGGTAGATCGTCGAGCAGAAGTTCGCGATCTCGTTCTCGTCGCCGGGCTCCTGATGGCCGAACTGGTCACAGGGGAAACCGAGCACTGCGAAGCCCTGCCGGCGGTAGGTCCGGTAGAGCTTCTGCAGGCCGGTGTACTGCGGGGTCTGGGCGCACTGCGATGCCACGTTCACCACCAGCAGCACCTGATCGCGGAAATCGGCAAGAGACTGTTCATTGCCTTCGATCCGCCGCGCGCTGAAGTCATAGACAGTCGTCATGACTCAATGCTGACACGTCACGCCGGACTTCGCTCGCCGTCCGATATGTCAGACTCGGCGCAGAACTGTTACGACCTTTCCGAGAATGGTCGCGTCCTTGCCGTCGATCGGCTCGAAGGCGGGGTTGTGCGGCAGCAGCCAGATCTCGTTCTTGGTCTTCTTGAACGTCTTCACGGTGGCCTCGCCGTCGATCATCGCGGCCACGATGTCGCCGTTCTCCGCGGTCGGCTGCTGCCGGACGACGACCCAGTCGCCGTCGCAGATCGCCGCCTCGATCATCGACTCGCCCTTGACCTTCAGCATGAACAGCGTGCCCTCGCCGACCATTGCCTTGGGCAACGGGAAGACCTCCTCGATCTCCTGCTCGGCAAGGATCGGGCCACCGGCGGCGATCCGGCCGACCACCGGCACGTACGCCGCGTCCGGGTGCGCGTCACCGGCACCGGTCTCGTCGTACGCCGTCTGCCGCACCGGGCCGAGTGCCGACCGGCGGGCCGCCGCGTCCACCTCGCCGGGGTAGCGGACCTCGATCGCGCGCGGACGGTTCGGGTCGCGGCGGAGCAGGCCCTTCTGCTCCAGCACGCGGAGCTGGTGCGACACCGAGGAGGAGCTGGTCAGCCCGACCCGCTCGCCGATCTCCCGCATCGAGGGCGGGTAGCCGCGGCTGTCCACCGAGTCCCGGATCACGTCCAGCACGCGGCGCTGCCGCGGCGTCAGACCGGTCGCGTCGGCCGGGCCGTCGGGAAGCTCGGCGACGGTCCGGTCGGCGTCCTTGGCCGGCTTGCCCGACGACTTGCCCGCTGCCTTGTCCACGCTGATTGCTCCTCGGGTCGGGCCGGCGAACCCGCACCGGCCGAATGCTTGCTCGACTGAGACGACGGTAGACCGAATCTTGAGATTCTTCAAACATCTGTTCGAAGGCGTGTCGGTTCGCAAATTTGTTCGGGTGTCGGGTTATAGGGCGTACGCGGGCCGCTTCGGCGTCAGGAATTTTCTGGGCGTGTCGTGGTTGGAAGTGGTTGCGCGACGGGCGGCTGTCGGTTAATCATTCGTACAGACGTTCGATCGAACAGGTGTTCGGATCGGTCGGACTGGTTGCTTCTCCAGAAACTGTCGGAGGCGGCCGATAGACAGGAACCAACACCGTAGAACGTGCACCAACCGAGGTCTGGAGGACTGATGAGCACAGCAGCCGTTGCGGCCGACGCCCTGGCCCCGCGCCGCTCGACGAAGGCCGAGCCACACCTCAAGCTCGTCCCGGCGGAGCGCCAGGTGGCGCCGGCCCGGCGCCGGATCGAGGGTGCGACCACCGACCGGATGCCGGTGCGCGGCTGCGCCGGTGAAGCGGTGGGCCTCCGGGTGCACGTCGAGCCGGCGACCCTCCGCCTCACCCGCCGCGGGCGGATGCTGCTGACGGCGGTCTCAGTGCTGGTCTTCGGTGCCGCCGTGCTGGTCCTCGGCCTCCGGGTTGCTGGCGTGCTGGAGCCCGGCCCGCACTTCACCCACACCGTCCCGGTCCAGGTCGCCCCCGGTCAGACGCTCTGGTCGATCGCCGAGTTCACCAACCCCGGCCAGGACCCGACGATCGTCGTCGAGAAGATCGCGAACCTGAACAAGCTCGCCACCCCCGCCGACATCACCCCCGGTCAGACGCTGCAGATCCCGGTCGCGGGCTGAGCCCGGCGCGCCACTCGTCCGCGAGCAGCGCGTACACGTACTCGTTCGCCCACTCGCCCTTGAACTGCAACGCCTGCAGGTGATGTGCCTCGCGCCGCATCCCGAGCCGTTCGAGCAAACCGGCGGACGCGGTGTTCCGGTCGTCGAGCACCGCCACGATCCGGTGCAGTCCGAGTTCCTCGAACCCCACCCGCAGCATCTCCCGCGCCGCCTCCGCCGCGAGACCCTTGCCCTGGTAGTCGGTGTGCAGCGCGAACCCGATCTCGCCCTGGCGATCCGCCTCGCTCGCCCACTTCAGCAGGACCTCGCCGATCACGGTGCCGGTCTCGCGCAACTCGATCGCCAGGACCAGCCACTGGCCGACCTCGGTCAGCTCGCCCTGCGGCAGCTTCCGCTCCAGTGCGACCCGCGTCTCCTCGCGGTCCCGTACCGGCCACGGCGTGTACCGCACCACCTCCGGCCGCGAGTGGAACGCGAACAGGTCGTCCAGGTCGTCCATCCGGTGCGGCCGCAGCTCCAGCCGCTCGGTCAGCAGGGGATACGTGGGTCGGAATCCGGTCACGGTCCATTATCGGCCGGAACCACGGTCCCCGCTCGTGGGTTCCACGCCAGCCATCCCGGACTAGCCGGCCTGACTCTTCCTGTACGGCGTTCGCGGGCGGCTGGTCAGCTGACGGTGGTCAGCCAGAGGCCGGCGTACCGCTCGGCGTCGACCGCTGTCGCGACGTGGATCACCGGCGCCGGACCCTGGACGTCGTTCGCCTGGTCGGACGCGGTTCGGGTGTCGACGATGGTCCGACCGCGCGACCAGCCGCCGGACAGTTCGACGCGGACCGGGTGCCGCTCGGTGGTCAGCCCGGACGGGTCGATCACCGCGCAGACCGCGCCGCCGTCGCCGATGCTTCCGCCGTCCGACTGGTACCGCTCGCTGCGCTTCTCGATCAGCTTGCGGGCCAGCTCCGCCGACGTCGACCCGGTCAGCTTGCGCGCCTGCTCGAGCGTGACCACGACGTCGTAGAACACGTCCAGCCCGTACATGGTGACCGTGATCCCGAGGTCGTTCGCCGCCGCCAGCACGATCGCCGTCGCCTCCGGATCGCTCCAGACGTTGAACTCGGCGGACGCCGTCGCGTTCCCGATGCCCGCCGAGCCGCCCATGAAGACGATCTCCCGCAGTCCGGCCGCGGCTTCGGGATACGTGCGCAGCAGCAGTGCGATGTTCGTCATCGGGGCGAGCGGAATCAGCGTGACGAGCTCACCCGTCGCCGCCGCGTCCCGCAGTACGTCCCGCAGCAGCTCGACCGCGTGCCGCGGATCGGTCGGCCGGGTCGACCGCGGCCAGTCGAGGTCCCCGAGCCCGTCCTCGCCGTGCACGTGCCGCGCCGGACGCACCGGCTGGATCAGCGGTACGGCGGCCCCGCGGCCGACCGGTACGTCCGGACGGCCCGCGGCGTCGAGCACCGTGAGCGTGTTGCGGACGACGTCGTCGATCCCGACGTTCCCGCCGGCGCAGGTGACCGCCTTCAGGTCGAGATCGGGATGCCGGGCCGCGAGCAGCAGCGCACAGGCGTCGTCCAGGCCGGTGTCGACGTCGAGCACCACCGGCTTCCGGGTGGTCACGAACGCACCAGCCGGGCGATCGCGGCGGACGCCTCCTTGATCTTCGCGTCGGCCTCGGGTCCGCCGGCCGCGGCGGCGTCGACGACGCAGTGCGCGAGGTGGTCCTCGAGCAGGCCCAGCGCGACGGATTCGAGGGCCTTCGTCATCGCCGAGACCTGCGTGAGGATGTCGATGCAGTACTTCTCGTCCTCGACCATCCGCTGCAGCCCGCGGGCCTGCCCCTCGATCCGCTTCAGCCGCCGCAGGTATGCGTCCTTGTCGCCGATGTAACCGTGCTGCGCATGCTCAGCGGCCGGTTCTGCCACGCTCACCACATCCTCCCGGGTTCCCGTTGAACCCTACCGCCCACGGACCGGTCTTGTGTTTCCGTGGATACCCCCCTATGGTATCCGCCGATACCCCATACCGGTAAGGAGTTCGAAATGAGTGAGACCAAGGCGTCCCGGCGGTGGTGGGCGCTGGCAGTCATCGCCACGGCGCAGTTCATGGTGATCATGGACACCTCGATCGTCGGCGTCGCGCTGCCGAAGATGCAGGCCGAGCTCGGCTTCGCGCCGGGCAACCTGTCGTGGGTGTTCAACGCGTACGTCGTCGCGTTCGGGGGACTGCTGTTGCTCGGCGGCCGGTTGTCCGACCTGCTCGGGGCGCGCCGCGTGTTCGCGGCCGGGTGGGCCGTGCTGCTCGTCGGCTCGCTGGTCGCGGGCCTCGCCACCGGTGCCGGCTCCGAGCTCGCCGGCCGCGCGGTCCAGGGCGTCGGCGCCGCGCTGATCGCACCGTCCGCGCTGACCCTGCTGATGATGCTCTTCGGGTCGAACCCGCGGGAGCTGACGAAGGCGATCGCCCTGTACGGCGCGGCCGCGCCGGCCGGAGGTACGGCGGGCGTGTTCCTCGGCGGCGTGATCACGGAGTACCTGTCGTGGCCGTGGGTGTTCTACCTGAACATCCCGATCGCGCTGGTCGCGCTGGCCGCCACGCCGGCGCTGATGCCGCGGGCCGAGGCACGCTCCGGATCGGTCGACCTGTTCGGTGCGCTGACCGTGACGATCGGGCTGGCCGCGGGCGTGTACGCGATCGTGCGTGCTCCGGAGGCGGGCACGGCGTCGACGGTGCTGGTCGGCGCGCTGGCCGTCGTACTGCTGGTGGCGTTCGTGGCGGTGCAGGCCAGGCGACGCGAGCCGTTGATGCGGCTCGGGATCTTCCGTGCGCCGAACCTCGCGGCGGCCAACCTGGCGCAGTTCCTGCTCGGCGCCGCGTGGATCCCGATGTGGTTCTTCCTGAACCTGTACCTGCAGCAGGTGCTCGGCCTCGGGGCGTTCCCGAGCGGCTCGGCGCTGCTGCCGATGACCACGCTGACGATGCTCGGCATGATCGTGGTCGCGCCGCGGGTGATCGCCAAGGCCGGCCCGAAGCGGACGCTGGTCGGCGGTCTGGCGGTCCTCACGGCCGGGCTCGCCGTACTGTCGTTGATCCGGCCGACCGGCTCGTTCTGGGTCGACGTACTGCCGGGATCGCTGCTCGCGGCGGGCGGGATGTCGCTGGCGTTCATCCCGAGCCTCGGGATCGCGCTGTCGTCGGCGCGGCCGGAGGAGGGCGGGCTCGCGTCGGGTCTGGTGAACACCAGCTACCAGATCGGCTCGGCGCTCGGGCTGGCCGCGATGACCGCGGTCGCGGCCGCGAACGGGGCCGACCTGCTGACGGACGTGGTCGCGTTGACGGACGGTTACTCGGCGGCGGTCGCCGGTGCCGCGGTGATCGCGGCGGCAGGCGCCGTACTGGCCGCGGTGACCCTCCGGACACCGGGTGTGAAGGCCCGCGAGAAGGTTCTGGAGAGGCCGTAGTTTGCGCTTCCGAGGGGCCTTCGTGGTGGCGCCACGCGGGAGTACACGGGGTCGCGCGGGTGTTGGAACAAGGGACACGCGCGGGCAATCGGAGCGTGCTTGCAAACTGTCGGAGCAGGGATCTAGGATCCCTAGATGTAGTGGTTACAAGGGTGTAATTTTCCACAGGTAGTGGTTAGTTGCACACAGGTTCTACACAGGTTGTCCCCAGGCTGATCCACATGCCATCCCCAGGATGGCCCACGGGAGGAAGTGATTCGTCGTGCACTGTCCGTATTGCCGGCATGCCGACTCCCGGGTTGTCGACAGCAGGGTGGCCGAGGACGGCGGAGCGATCCGCCGCCGGCGGCAGTGCCCGGTCTGCGAGAAGCGCTTCACCACCGTCGAGCAGATGCAGCTCACGGTCGTGAAGCGCTCCGGCGCGACCGAGCCGTTCAGTCGCGAGAAGGTCATCAACGGGGTCGGCAAGGCGTGCAAGGGCCGGCCGGTGAACGCCGACCAGCTCGCACGGCTCGGCCAGAAGGTCGAGGACGCGCTCAAGGGCGGCGGCTCGCCGGAGGTTCCCGCGCACGAGGTCGGACTTGCGATCCTCGGGCCGCTGCGGGAGCTGGACGAGGTCGCGTACCTGCGGTTCGCGAGCGTCTACCGGCAGTTCGAGTCGGCCGACGACTTCGAGACCGAGATCGCGCTGCTGCGGGCCGAGAAGGAGCCGCAGGGCACCGAGCCGCCACAGCCGGCCCAACAGACATAAACCGGGGGAACGGAAGTTCCAGGTAGTAACCAGCAGCACCCAACGGGGCGGTCCCGACAGACCGCGGTAGCAGACACAGGGCGAGGAGCAACCATGACAGAGACGGTGACCGGCCACTCGGGGTCGACCAAGCGGTCGACGGCCGGGTTCCGCGGGCGGAAGAACGCGCCCACGGGACTCACCATCGAGCGCGTATTCAGCACCGAGGGCGTGCACCCCTACGACGAGGTGACGTGGGAGCGTCGCGACGTCGTCCAGCAGAACTGGAAGACCGGCGAGACCGTCTTCGAGCAGCGCGGGGTCGAGTTCCCCGACTTCTGGAGCGTGAACGCCTCCACGATCGTCACCACGAAGTACTTCCGCGGCGCGGTCAGCCACGACAACCGCGAGTGGAGCCTCAAGCAGCTGCTCGACCGGGTCGTGAAGACGTACCGCAAGGCCGGTGAGGAGCACGGCTACTTCACCACTCCGGCCGATGCGGAGGTGTTCGAGCAGGAGATCACCTGGCTGCTCCTGCACCAGTACTTCAGCTTCAACTCGCCCGTCTGGTTCAACGTCGGTACGTCCTCGCCGCAGCAGGTGTCGGCCTGCTTCATCCTTGCCGTGGACGACTCGATGGAGTCGATCCTGAACTGGTACAAGGAAGAGGGCCTGATCTTCAAGGGCGGCTCCGGCGCCGGCCTGAACCTGTCCCGGATCCGCTCCTCGAAGGAACTGCTCCAGTCCTCCGGCGGCACCGCGTCCGGCCCGGTCAGCTTCATGCGCGGCGCGGACGCGTCGGCCGGCACGATCAAGTCCGGCGGCGCCACCCGGCGGGCCGCGAAGATGGTCGTGCTGGACGTCGACCACCCCGACATCGAGGAGTTCGTCGACACCAAGATGCGCGAGGAGGAGAAGATCCGGGTCCTGCGGGACGCGGGCTTCGACATGGACCTCGGCGGTCGCGACATCACCTCGGTGCAGTACCAGAACGCGAACAACTCGGTCCGGGTTTCGGACGAGTTCATGCGCGCGGTCGAGGAGAAGGGCGAGTTCGGGCTGCGGGCGCGGCTGGACAACTCGGTGATCGAGACGGTCGACGCGCGGAACCTGTTCGACAAGATCTCCCAGGCGGCGTGGGCCTGCGCCGACCCGGGCCTGCAGTACGACGACACGATCAACGACTGGCACACCACGCCGGAGACGGGCCGGATCACCGCGTCCAACCCGTGCTCGGAGTACATGCACCTGGACAACTCGTCCTGCAACCTGGCCTCGCTGAACCTGATGAAGTTCCTCCGCGACGACGACCTCTTCGACTCGAAGAAGTTCGTCCAGGCGGTCGAGCTGATCATCACCGCGATGGACATCTCGATCTGCTTCGCGGACTTCCCGACCGAGGCGATCGGCGTCACCACCCGCGCGTACCGGCAGCTCGGCATCGGGTACGCGAACCTCGGCGCGCTGCTGATGGCGACCGGGCACGCGTACGACTCCGACGGTGGTCGCGCACTGGCGGGCGCTATCACCTCGCTGATGACCGGTACGTCGTACAAGCGTTCGGCGGAGCTGGCCGGCATCGTCGGCGCGTACGACGGCTTCGAGCGGAACAAGGACGCGCACACCCGGGTGATGCGCAAGCACGCCGCGGCGAACGACGCGATCCGCACCGTGCACGAGATCGACAAGGACGTCCAGGAGCACGCCACCGCGGCGTGGGACGGCGTACTGAAGATCGGCGCCAAGAACGGCTGGCGGAACGCGCAGGCCTCGGTGCTCGCGCCGACCGGCACCATCGGCTTCATGATGGACTGCGACACCACCGGCATCGAGCCGGACTTCTCGCTGGTCAAGTTCAAGAAGCTGGTCGGCGGCGGCTCGATGCAGATCGTCAACCAGACCGTCCCGCGGGCGCTGCGGCAGTACGGCTACACCGAGGAGACCATCGAGGCGATCGTCGAGTACATCGCCGAGAACGGCCACGTCGTCGACGCCCCGGGCCTGAAGCCGGAGCACTACGAGATCTTCGACACCGCGATGGGTGAGCGGGCCATCAAGCCGATGGGCCACGTCCGGATGATGGCGGCCGCGCAGCCGTTCCTGTCCGGCGCGATCTCGAAAACCGTGAACCTGCCGGAGACCGCGACGGTCGAGGAGATCGCCGACGTCTACTTCCAGGGCTGGAAGCTCGGCCTGAAGGCGCTCGCGGTCTACCGCGACAACTGCAAGGTCGGCCAGCCGCTGGCGGACGCGAAGGCGAAGAAGTCCGCCGAGGCCGTCGAGGCCGAGGCTGCCGTCGCCGAGAAGATCGTCGAGAAGATCATCGAGTACCGGCCGACCCGCAAGCGCCTGCCGAAGTCGCGCCCGTCCCGGACCACGTCGTTCACCGTCGGTGGCGCCGAGGGGTACATGACCGCCGGCTCCTACCCGGACGACGGTCTGGGCGAGGTCTTCCTGAAGATGGGCAAGCAGGGTTCGACGCTCGCCGGTGTGATGGACGCGTTCTCGATCGCGATCTCGATCGCCCTCCAGCACGGCGTACCGCTGGAGACCTACGTCCAGAAGTTCACCAACCTGAAGTTCGAGCCGGCCGGTCTGACCGACGACCCGGATGTCCGGATGGCGCAGTCGATCATGGACTACATCTTCCGCCGGCTGGCGCTGGACCACCTGCCGTTCGACGAGCGGGCGGCCCTGGGCATCTACTCGGCGGACGAGCGGTCCCGGCAGCTCGACACCGGTTCGTACGAGCCGGTCCCGGTCGAGGTGTCCGAGGCCGAGTCGCTGAAGACGGTCGAGCCGGTGGCGGACGCCGCCGACACGGTCGAGAAGCCGGTCGACGCGGCCGCCGCCAAGCCGGTCAAGGGCGAGGCCCACACGACCGCGGAGATGCTGGAGCTGATCACCGGTACGTCGGTCGACGCCCCGCTCTGCTTCACCTGCGGCACGAAGATGCGCCCGAGCGGCTCCTGCTACGTCTGCGAAGGCTGCGGCAGCACCTCCGGCTGCAGCTGACCAGTAGCTGATCGCACTACGGCCCCCGGGAACTTCCCACTTCCCCCGGGGGCCGCGGTGCGTCTAGTGGCCTGACCTGTCCGAGTCAGCGGCGGCCTTCAGCCCCGCCTCGCATCGCGGTTCCGTCACTCAGTGTGACTGTCGGCACATGGCTCATCCGTGTCCTCCTTCGGCGTGCGCTGCCTTGCCACCGTAGGCCGATCACGGTCCGCACCCACGGTTTCCGGCCGTACGACGTACGGCCGTCTCACCCTGGCGATACCCCCGCGCGAACTGTCGGAGGTGTGGTTCATGATGGGTTCCGCGGGTCGTGAGGATTTGCTGAAAAGCGTTGGAGGGGTGGGCTTGTGAAGAATCGCCTGATCACTCTGGTGGACCTTGGTCTGGACAGTTCGTTCGACGCGTCGATGACCTTCGTGCAGGGCATCACCGGCAACATCAACGCCGGCTGGGACCGCCCGTACCTCGACGTGAACTTCGTCCGGACCCGGGACCACGAGACCGCCTTCTCAGCCCTCACCACCCCCTCGACGGTCCTGCACGTGATGGCACACGGTGATCACAGCGAGGAGCCGTCCTTCCTCTCCACCGACGGCGAGACCCAGGTCTCGCTGAAGTCCCTGGCCGACTGGTTCCTCGACCACCAGTGGGGCATCGCCAGCGGCGTCGTGATCGCCGACGGCTGCAAGACCGGCATCGGCAAGTGGCAGCGCGCCATCCGCGACTGCATCCAGGACGACATCACCTACATCGGCACCAGCAACGTCATCGGCTGGTACGAGGCCACCGTCTTCTGCTCCGCCTTCTACGGCGCCCTGGTCCGCAACCGGGGCCTGGGCCGCACCCCCGCCGAACAAGGCTGGGACGCCGCCACCCGAGCCATCAAGGCCTACGAAACCCTCACCGACCAACGCTGCCCCTACAAACCGGTCCTCCTAACCCCCTCCCGCCAAGCCCTCCGCTCCCTCACCGGCTAACCCGACACGCACCGCCCGACCACGGTTAGTGATCTATGTGAGGCTTTCCGTGGCGAAATTGGACGTTCGGTGGCGGCGGGGGCGACGATGGCTGATGCACGGCACGACTCGTTCAGCGATCTGATCGGTGCGGTGCTGTGGCGAGAGCTGCTCGCTCGCGGGTCCCTTCGCAGCTTCCACCCCGGACGCACAATCCTCCGCCAGGGCGGGCCGGGCGGCTTCGTCTACGCGCTTGAGCATGGCCGCGTGAAGCTCCTTGCGCATGCCGAGGACGGCGCACGGCTCATGCTCACCGTTCGTGGCAGCGGCCACCTGCTCGGTGAACTCGCCGGCGACGAGTCTGGTCGTCGTACGGCAGACGTCGAGGCGATCGATCGCTGTACCGCGCACTACTTCTCCCGACCGATCTTTGACCGCTTTGTCCGCGACCACCACCTGCGCGACGTTCTCGATCAGTATCAGCGGATCAAGTTCGGCCAGGCTGTGCACCGCCAGGTCGACCTTGCCCACCGACCGGCCGTACGGCGCATTGCACGGCTCCTGTACGACGTTGTCCGCGCGGCGCCTCCGGGTCTGCCGGACCCAGAACGTGTCCCGTTCACGCAAGAGGACCTGTCGGGATCGCTGGGTTTGGCTCGCAGCACGGTAGCCGAGCAACTCGGCAAGCTTCGGGCAGCTGGGGCGCTCGCTCCTGGGCCGCACCTCGTTGTCGCAGACCTCAAACGGCTCGGCGAACTCGCCGGTCTCTGACCGCTGCGTGCCTCAGCTCACGCCCGCACTGTCCGATTCCGGACAAACGGGCTGATCCGATCCCGGGACGCTGGTGTCACCGGAACCCGCCAACCAACTTGGAGGTTACTTTCATGACCAGACCACAACGCCCCGGCCCCGGAGTCAGCCCGCTGCCGCCGTACCGCTCGATGCTGGTCGTCGACATGAAGGACTACAGCGGCGCGCCCGGTCGGCACCATGCACACCTGAACGCCGTCATCCCGGAGATCCTGCAGAGCGCGTTTGCCCGCTGTGCGCTCGCGACCCTCTGGACAGAGATCTCCTTCTCCGACTCGACTGGCGACGGATACGCCATCGGCCTGCCCGCAGAACGCCTCCCGTTCCTCCTGAACCCGTTCCTCGGCTCCCTCCAGGACGAACTCACCGACCGCAGCCGAACGCTGGCCGACGCAGGGCTGTCGCCGATCCGCATGCGGGTCAGCGTCAGCGTCGGACCAGTGACCGACTCCGGCGCGAACGCGGTGTCCGACGGCGCCGGTGCGGCTCGGGTCGAGCTGCATCGGCTCCTGGACAGCGACCCGGTACGCGACCTGCTCGCCAGATCGGCTGAGGTGACTCGCGTTGCGGCCATCGTTTCCGCGCGAGCGTTCGAGGACGCCGTACTCACCGGCTACACCGAGGAGAGCCCAGACCTGTACGTCGCCGCGCCTGTGCAGGTCAAGCGATACCAGGGCGAGGCCTATCTCCGGGTGCCGGCGCCGTCGGGTGACCTGCTCACCAGCGGGTTCCGCACGGATCCCGATGCGCCGGGCGCTGACAGAAAGGCGCCCGGCGACTCGTCGCCTACGGCGGACCCCGCTGCCGGGCGGTCAGTCGACCGGAGCCGGAACCGGCGAGGCGGTATCGGCGCGATCAGCGGGACGGTGCATTCGATCATCACTGATCCGACCGGCCCGATCAACACGGGTTCTGGCCAGATCTACAACAACGGTCCGCAGGACTTTCGCGAGAACCGATAGCCGTGGAGAGCCCAACGGATGCTGAGGATCAGTACGGCGGTGACTCGGGTGCGGAACTGCTCGTCCGGCGCGGCGGACTCGGCGATCTGAGCGGTGACGTGGGCACCGTGCTGACGGACGCCCACGGGAACGTGAATTCAGGCAGCGGCTTGCAGATGAACTTTCACGTGCTGGGGCGGCCGGCACCACTGCGGGTTCGGCCAACGCTCGGTGTCAAAGGAATCTTCGGTGGCGTCGAGTTCCTGCACCGCGTGTTCGTCCGGCCGCCTGGATTTCACAAACTGCAGGAGCGTCTCAACCAGCCAGGCAGCACGGTGATTCTCACCGGCCCGCCAGGGTGCGGGCGGAGGACAGCTGCTCAGATGCTGCTCTGCCCAAGTGCCGATGACGCCCGATCTCTGCGGTTGTTGAGCAGCGCAGACTTGGTCGGCGATGAGCGCCTGTCTGCCGAGGATGTCTCCGAAGTCGACCGGCTGATGCTGGACGTGTCGGATCTGGACCTCGAGAGCTTCGCCGCGTGTCAGGTCGAGCTGGTGAACTGTGCCGCGATCGTCAATCAGCAGCGCGCCAGTCTCGTCGTCCTGGTGCCGGATCAGTCGCACCGGCTGCTGCACGACGACTTGCAGAGCCTCCGTGAGCGGATTGGCTACCCCGATCGCTGGCAGGTTCTCGACTCACACCTGAACAAGGAGTACCGCCTGCCGCTCAAGCGCTCATCAATTTCTTCGGAGATACACGCCTTCCTGGATCAGTTGCCGCTTCGGGATGTCGCACGCGTCGCGAAGTACCTCGATGAAACCCGTAGCCAGGGGTTGGGTACCGAAGCGTGGGTCAGTGGTGCACTCACCGGCCTCGAGGACCATGAGAAGGCGATCGCCACCTTGCTGGATCGGTTGCAGTCCGTGGAGGACCGTACGCTGCTGCTCACCGCTGCCATGCTGGAGGCGAGCAGTCTCGAGTCGGTCTATTTCGCTGAAGGCCGGCTGCAGGCCGCCCTGGGATATGAGCTGTCGAGCGAACCGCATCGACTTGCCCAGCCGGGAATTGCCGATCGTGTCCGGGCCGTCGGCGACGAGCTGCAGGTGTCCGAGGGAACGGTCCGCTTCAGCCGGCCGGCCTTCGGGACAGCTCTCCTGGATCATTTCTGGGACGGCTATCCCGACCTCCGGAGGCAGTTCGCGCAATGGGTGTCGACGTCATATGCCTGGGCGGACACGGACGCGCAGGATCGGGCTGCCGTCGCCCAAAGGTTCGCGGCGCAGACGGTGCGGACCTTGCAGCTGTCAGAGCTCTATGGGCTGGTGGAGAGCTGGGCCGACGCTGGCCGCGACGAGCAGCGGCGACTGGCAGTCGGCATGATGACGCAGGTCCTGCTGGACGATCGCAGCGGGCCGCTGGCGCGGCAACAGCTTTACAACTGGGCATACAGCCCGAAACTGTCGTCGTCGCTCGGCCAGATCGTCATCCAACTTTGCCGGCATGTCGTCGCCGCGAGCCATCTGAAGCAGGCGCTGATTCGGTTGCGTTGGCTCGCCGATCACAGTGCGATTCGCGAAGCCGCGTGTGTCGCGATTGTGGGGCTTTGCAACGAGGATCGGGCCCTTGAACTCTTCGCCCATGTCCTGATCGACCGGGACCGCTTCGATCGCGAGCTGTGCCGCCGCGTCCTCGCTCCAGAGCGACTTTCTGCGCGACCCGGCCAGCGTCCGGCGCTGATCGTTCCGCGGCTCCGACGCTCGGTCGTTGTGGCCTGGCGCCGTGCTGTCGAACGGTGGCCGACCGACGAATGGTGCCTCGATTGGCTGAACCAGCATGCGCTCGTCACTGCCGCCGGCGACCTGCCCGTCGCCTCTGCCTTGCGTGCAGTGCTGATCGACATCTGTGACCGCAACATCGCGAGGCTGGCGCAGGTCTACACCGCCAACCAGCAGTGGCATCGACGGGTTGACTCCTCGACCCCCGCGACTCTCCAGGCCGCCTCGGCGATCGAAGCCTCGGTCCGGCGCGCGATTGCGGATCTCGCAAACACCCCTCGACCTGAAGGAACGAACGATGAAACTGACTAGGAAGTCTGTGGTCGCGACAGCCGGGATCATCATCGGCGCTGAGGCCGTCGCCGCGATTCTCGGCCTGTCGACCGGGTGGCTCGTGGGCTTGCTTGCGGTCCTGCTCGGGATCGCGGCTGCTGTGTTCCGCGATACTGCGACGACTCCGACGCACCCCGAACCACCCGAACCGATGGTCGAACCTACGCCGGAGCCGCAACTGCCTTCGTCGCGGGTGATCTACGACGCGCGGATACCGAGTGCCGCGCCCGAATATCAGTTCAGCTTCTCCTGCACGGTGTACTGGACGCCGATCGGGCAGCCCTCCCGGCACGTTGATCTCGCAGCAGCGGCCGTAGCGTCGGTGATGCGCCGAGCAAGGCAGGCGCTGGCGCTGATGGAGCCGACTGAGGGCGTTGCGGCCAAACAAGAGATCGCCACAGCCCTCGGACGTGCCGAATCGGACGATCGTCAACAGGCGAGAGTGTGGGCAGACGCCGTTCAGGTTCGGTTGCCGGAGTCCTACGCGCGACAAGCTGAACTCCGGGCTGACCTCCGTCGCCGCCAGGAAGTCAACACGCTGGAAAGGCAACTGGAGAAGGATCTGCGGGAATACCTCTCAAAGGACGCGCTGGCGTCACCCGGATCCGCGACGGTGTGGTGGCTATCGAAGAACCCGGATCAAATCGAGCAGTGCGTGAGCCTCTACCAGACGCTGCGGAGGCTTTCGGATGCTGCGCACGATCGGATTCCGGCGGACTTGTTCGATGATCGGTTTCGCGGCGACGAGGCCGGGCGGACCGTGCTGTTCGCCGTACCGGAGCGTACTGAGGACCCCGAACCTCCGGCGCGACCAAGCTTCGCGGAAGCTGTTGAGATCCTGCTGGACGGTCTCGACCCCGCACAACGCAAGCTCAAGGCGTTTGAGCTGGCCAACCTGGAATCGGCGTTTAACAACCACGACGGTGCTGAGACGATCCGTACGAACTACGACGCGCTACCAGTTGGGCAAGAACGCAATGAGTCGATCTCCGGGCCGCCTGCGGCCGCGGAGGACACTCCAGCCGAGTCGAGAGCCCAGACACTTGAAGCAGACGGAGTCGACCTGACGAGCATGGAACCGCCGGCCGCTGAGCCGTCGGCTGGGCAGCCTTCGAGCACGCCACCTTCGAACAGTGAGCTGTCCGGCGCAGCCGTGCTTCGAGATCCTCGTACCTCGGTACCTGCCCCTGACTCCGTCGACCTGCCAGCGAGCTATCGGGAGGAGTTCTACTCGCCGACCGAGGAGTGATCAGTTTGACCTCCGCACGTCGGCGAACGGGTGCAGTTGGAACCGCCGACACGCGCGTGGCGGCTACGGGGCGTTAGGCGTGTGAAACTTTTGGTGGACTCGCCTGCGGTGAAGGAACGGCTCGTATGAAGCTTCATCGGAACTCGCTCCTGGTCGCGGCTGGGATTGTGGTTGTGTTGTACGTCGTTTCGCTCGTCGTGGGGTTGCCGGCGTGGGCTGCTGTGGTGCTGGTCGTGGTGATGTTGGTGTTGCTGGCTGTGGTGTGGAAGCAGCCGGAGGAACCCAAGCCGGTGGTGGCCAAGCCGGCGGCGCCGTCGCTGGTGTTGGCGGATCCGGATCCGGTGTTCTCCGGGCCGCCGTCGCGGACGGTGGCGGATGTCCGGTTGCCGTCGGCGTCGCCGGACTTCCAGTTCAGTTTCTCGGCTGTGGTGCAGTGGTCGACGGTGTTGTCGGGGTCCCGGCACGCCGATCTCGGGGCGGTGGCGGTGGACGCGTTGCTGGATCGGGCGCGGTCGTTGGCGGCGCGGCAGCAGGTGACCGAGGAATCGCTGAACCAGCATCGGCTGGCGGCGCTGCTCGGTGAGCCGGCGTTGGACGAGAAGGGGCAGGTCCGGAGCTGGGCGACCGAAGTGCGGTTGCGGCTGCCCGATTCGGATCAGAAGCACCTGCAGCACCTTGCGGCGTTGCACCGTCGGGAGCAGACCACGCTGATCGAGCGGCGGATGGAGCAGGACAAGCGCGCCTATCTGAAGGACGACGTCTTCGCCACGCCCGGGTCGGCCGCGGTGTGGTGGCTGGTGAACCATCCGGGTGAGGTCGAGACCGCGCTCGGGCTGCTCGAGACGTTGGCGGAACTGTCGGCCGCGGCGAACGACCTCCCCGGGCGGCGTGCCACCGCCGAGGAGATCGAACGCCCGCGGCCGACCCGTGCCGAACTCGCCTTCAGCACGGCGGTCGAAGAACTGACCGGGGCGGCTCGGACCGAGGCAGAACCGAACGGCGCCACGGAGAGCCGGACAACCCCGGCGGCGGAGTCGCACCAGCGCCCGGTCCCAAAGAAGTACCGGGAGCAGTTCTTCACCGAGTAGGCCGGCCAGGCGGGTTGGCAGGGTGTGCCCGCCGGGCCGGCGATCGATACGCATGGCTACTCGTCCAGCCAGCGGATCGTGGTCCGGCCGTTGTGCCCGTGGACGGTGAGCAGCGCGTCGATCCCGTCCTGCCAGACCGTCGTGGTCGGATAGCAGCCGCCCCAGCGCAACGCGACCGTCCCGTCGCTCCACAGCACGCCCTCCGCGACAACGCCCGTACCGCTCACTCCGGACACGTCCTCGTGCCGGAACAGCTGGAAGCAGCGCGGGCCGGAGCGGTTCGTGATGCGTAGATGACGCCGCTGGGCGGTGCGCTGCAGCGTCGCGGTTCGTCCGCTGGTCTCGTCCATGGCCCAAGTCAACGCGCGGCCGGCTGCCCGCACCAGGAACTCGACCGGTATCCACAGCGCACAAATTCGGCCCACCGACGGTCACCGAATCGCCATATTCTCATTGCACGGAGTAATCGACCTGCAAGGGAGCTGGACCGATGACGATCATCGACGAGTGGACGGGCCGGCACGCCCACGCCCTGCGTACGGCGCTGCGGCTGACGAACGAAGCGTTCGCCGAGCGACTGGGCATCTCGCCCCGGACGCTGACCAAGTGGCGGGAGAGACCCGAGTCGGTGCCCAGTCCGCTCCTCCAGGAGGCCCTCGACACGTACCTCAACCAGGCGCCGCCGGACGCGCACGTCCGGTTCGCTGCCAACCTCGGGCTGGACAACCACCAGGTGCCTGTCGACAGCGCTGTGCTGACCCAGCTGAACACAACACTCGGCGATCTGACACGCGCCCTGGCACGCCTGCAGCCGGGTGGGTCGGAGTGACTACTCCTCGGGAGCGATACCGACGAGGGCTGCCGCGGCACAGATGTGGACCGGCGTCAGGTCCGTGGGGGAGACGGGCGCCTGGAGGAGCGTGCCGCGTTCGTAGGGCGTGAGGGAGATGTCGATGCCGGGAGCGCCGGCCACCAGGCCGCGGATGTAGGTCAGCCAGCCCATCATCGGGATCCCGCGCCGGAAGACACCGGCGGCGGCGGCCAGTTCGGTGTCGGCGATGCTGGCCCACTGGGGTTCCCAGATCGTCACGACCGCGCGGAGGATCTGGGCGAACCGCTCCGACTGCAGCAGCGCGTCCTCGTCGCTCCAGTGCAGCGTGAGCTGGTCGGAGATGGTGGTCATCGTGCCGCCCATGGACAGGTCGAACAGCCACGGCAGCTCACCCGTGCTCTGCAGATGCAGCCGGGTCGTGCTCGTACCGTTCGCCAGGACCTTCGTGGTCGCCTCGACCATCTCCTCGAGCGGCGTCGACCCGTCGGCCTCGAGGACGTGGTACCCCCAGCGCTCGTCCTGAGTCCAGTTGTGGACGTCGGGGAACGCGACAGCGACCGCGGTCAGCGTGCGGCCGACGCGGAGCGCGCGGTGCTCGACGGACTCCTCACGATGCGACCACTGGGCGCGGAGCAGCCACGAAGCCATTCACGCCCTCCGATCATGAGGCGGCCGTTTCGGCGGGGATGCTGGCGACGGTACGCCGTCATACGACCGCTTGACCAGAGCTCCGTGCACTCGCTGCACGCGGGTACGGCGGCTCTCCGGAAAAGTCACCGGACCATACTGCTGCACCCGGAGGTCGGAGGTCTGCACCGGGGTCCGCTTTTGGTAACCACGTGTCGAAATCTGGACAAGTGTCAAGCTACGTCAAGGTCGGCGACGCCAGTTCCAGGGTCGGGGTGGAGCCTCGGTACGACGTCATCCACTCGCGGAGCAGCTCTACCCGGGCCGAGTTGTCCTCGTTGCCCTTCACCACCGGCGCCTGGTTGTACGGCATGGTGTCCGAGCTGCGCCGGAGCTTCACGTACAGCCGGGACGAGGCCAGGGCGTACCGCTCCATGTCGTCCTGCAGCGCGCCGATCACCGTGATGTTCCGGTCGCGGCCGATCTGCTCGAACAGCGCCACCGCCTCCCGCCGGTGCTGGGACCCGAGGTTGCGGCCGAGCTCGTCGAGGATCAGCAGCAGCGGACGGTCCGAGCCGCCGGCGAGCGCGGCCGCGCACACCAGCTTCACCGCCTTCTCGTCCATCTGGGCGGTGTTGCCCTTCACGTTGAACGCGGAGAACGGGCCGCCCTCCGATCGCCGCCACTTCGGCGTGACCGTCCAGCGCCACGGCTTGTCCGGCTCGGCCGGCGGATCCGGCTCCGGGAACTCGAGCTTCGCGCCGTACCCGCCGTACTGCTGGTCGAGCCGGTCGAACTCCTGGGACACCAACCGCAGCCGGGCCTTGATGCCGTCGGCCAGCGAGGCGCGGTGTGCGCGGGCCGTGCTCTCCGCCTCGTCGAGGCCTTCGCGGGCGCGTTCGAGGGCGGCGTTCCGCTCGGCGCGCTGGCTGGCGATCTGCTGTTGCTGCAGGCTGTCGAACGTCTCGTGCTGCGCGAGGTGGCTGCTCAGCGTCCGGTGCAGTGCCGGGACCAGGCCGACGCGGTCGCCGAGCGTGCCGTTCGTCCAGCCGTCCTGGCCGTTCAGGATCTCCCACAGCTCGGCCGGGATCTCCTCGCGGGAACGCGCGCTCGGGAAGCACCGGCGGATCACGTCGTCGAGCTGCGTGCAGGCCTGGTGGTTCCAGTCGGCGGTCGTCCGGCGCTGGGCGTCGTCCGGCAGGGCCAGCAGGAACTCGTCGGCCTCCTCGGGCGTGCCGCCCCACACCGTCGTCCGCGTGGTCAGGTCGAGCGCGCTCTGCTCTTCGCGCAGGGCGAGCCGGCGGCCGGTCAGCTCGTCGAGGATCCGGTTGTGGTCGCGGCGGGTGGCCTCGAGGTTCTTCAGGCGCTCGTCGCGGACGAGCTGCTGACCGGCGGCGGCCTCCGCGGACTCCTTGGCCGCCTGCAGTTGCGGTGCGAGCGAGTCGCGGTCCGTCTCGTGCCGGTCGACGGTTTCGCGGAGCGCGAGGATCTGCTCCTGCACCGATTCCGCGTCGGCCAGCGCGCGAGCGGCCGCCGTCCGGCGCTCTGCCTGCCCCACCCGCGAACGGGCCTGCTCCAGCGCGGCCGAGGCGAGAGTCCGGGCCTCGACCGCGGCCTCCACACGGCGACGGGCCGCCTCGATCCGCGCGGTCCGGCCGGTGATCGCCTCGTCGAACTGCCCGACCGCGACCACCCCGGCGACGTCGTCGATGGTGTCCTTGGTCGCCCGCTCGCCGATCGCCGCGAAGAACGTGTCCAGCACGAACCGCTTGTCCGCCGACTTCGGGCCGCGTTTCCGGGACGGCGCAGCACCGGGCCGATTCGCCAGCACCAGCAGGAATCCGGCGTACCCGGCGTCGGCCAGCGCGGTCGCGGCAACCGTCGCGTCGCCGAAGTCGATGACGACAGCCTCCCGGTACGGCGCCAGTCGCGGCTCCCACTCGGCCCGGTCGGAGGCGGGCAGCTCGGTGATGTCGGTGAGAGCGCCGCACTCGATGCCGGCGTTCTCCAGGACCTGCTGCTGCGGCGCCGACACGGTCTGACCGCTCTCCGCCTCACGCAGCTCGGCCGCCGCATAGTCGACCGCGGAGCGAGCGGCGTGGTCGCGGCCGATGTGCTCCTCAAGCACGGCGCGGGCCTCGTCCTGCTCCTCGCCGGCCACCGCCAGGTCCCGGCCGTCCGCGGAACGGCCCGCGTCCAGCAGCCGCCGGTGCTCCTGGCCGAGACGCTCCAGCTGCTCCCGCACCGAACGCTGCGCCAGATCGAGCTCCCGGTCGCGGGCGTCCAGCTTGTCCCGCTCCTGGCGGGTCAGCTGCACGCCGCGGAGCAGGTTCTCCTCGTTGCCGAACGCGTCGATCTCGGTCTCGATCGCTTCCTTGCGGGCCTCCTGCTCGGCGGCGCGCTCGTCCAGCGCCGCGATCTCCTGGAGGATCTCGGTGTTCCGCGCGGAGCCGTCGATCAGGTGCCGGGCCGAACGGGCCCGCCAGGACTCCTTCGCCGCCGCGAGAGCTTCGCGGGCCGCGGCACGCTGCAGGATGCCGGCCTCGACGGTCGCCATCTCATGCTCCCAGCGCTGCAGGTCGGTGGTTGCCTGCTTGGTCGCCTCGCGCTGCGTGTGCTCGGCGGAACGGTGCGCCTGCTCCTGCTCGAGCTCGTGGTCGAGACCGGTGAGCGTCGCGATCGCGTTGAAGATCCGCGCCGGGCCGAGCTCGTTCAGCGGCTCCGCGAGCAGGTTCGCGGTCGGGCTGGCCCGGACGGACGTCGACAGGAACGAGACGCACCGGACCTGTCCGCCGTACAGCACCTGGGAGAGCTTGTTCGCGTGGAAGTCGGTGCGCCCGTTCGAATGCGGCAGGGCTGCCCACAGCTCGTCGGCGCCCGCGGCGCGCTCGGCCTCGGTCGCGCCGTACGGGATGTGCAGGCCGTGTTTCCAGCGCAGGTCGATGTACGACGCCTTGCGGTTGATCCGGATCCACACCGTCACCGCGGCGGCCTCGATCTCGTCGAGGTCGGTCAGGTCCGGGTCGGAGAAGACGCCGACGATGTAGCCGCGGTCGACGTTCGACCAGTTGCCCTCCTGACCGGCCGCTTCGGCGGTGAACAGCAGCTCCGCCGCGCCCGGCGCGCCGCTGGTCAGCCGCCACTGGTCGTCCGCGTGCAGCAGGCTGAGCGCTGCGATCCAGGACGACTTGCCGGCGCCGTTGGAGTCGGTGGGACCCTGGCCGGCGACCGTGATCAGGCCGCGGCCGATCATCGGGATCGGGTGCGTGGACAGCCGGGACAGGTCGACGACCTGCACCCCGAGCAGCACCTTCGAGCCCAGGATGTCGAACGGCCCGTCGTCACTCATGCTTCTTCTCCCACTTCGACAGGGACCCCGTGGCGGGCGCGGATGGCTTCGGCAATCGGGCTGGCCGGGGCGGCGGCGAGGATCAGCTGGTCCTGGAGGCGACGGCGAGCGGCCGGCGTCAACCGCTGCAACTGTGGACCCGGGATGTACGACGGCCCGCCGGAGTGGTCGCCGGACAGCTGGATCAGCCCGGCGGCGCGCAGCCGCTGCAGCGCCAGCCGCCGCTCCTCGCCGCTGATCCGGGTGGTCCGCAGCTCGTCGACCGTGGTCGGCCGGGCGGACTTCCAGCTGTCGCCGGTGAGGATGCCTTCGCTGCGCGGGATCGCGACCGAGTGGATCAGCACCAGCACGAGCACCGCCCGGTCGATCACCGACAGCGGCTGCCAGCCCTGCGCGGCGAGACTGGCCGCGATGTCGTCGTCGTACCCGGCGGTCCAATGGGTGCCGTCGACGTGGACGAGCGTGCGGCCGATGAGCTTGAGCATCCGCTGCACCTGGCGGCGGAGCGTGACGTCGCGGAGGCCGGCCAGCTGTACTTCGGCGACCGGGTGGGCGGCGTACTGCACCGCGCTGAACGCGGCGAGCACCTCGTCGCGCGACCGGTCGCTGAGGTCCTGCAGCAGCGGGTCGAAGAGCGCGTGATGGTCAGTCATCCGCCACCTCCCGCGCAGGTGGATCCGGCAGGTGGCGGCACAGGTCACGGAGCGTCGACAGGTCGGCCGGGCTCCACGTGACGACGCGCGGTCCCAGGCGGACCTCGCCGGCGGTCTCGTCCCAGCGCAGCCAGTGCGTGGCGTGCAGGCGGCGCAGGCTGCCGATGATCAGCGTCATGTCGCTCGGCTGCTCCGGGCGGCCGCGCATCCCGGCGTACACCGATCTGATCTGCGCGATCGTCCCGGTCCCACCGGGCCAGGGCGACGCGCTGCGGTCCGTCCAGCAGCAGGCGACGCAGATCGCGAGCAGGCGGGCGGTCTCGTTCGGCAGCTCGACCGGGACCGGGGGAGCGCCGAGCTCCTCCAGCACGCTGTGGCCGGCGCCCGACGGGAGCGTCGGCACCAGCCAGACGCCGTCGGACGACGAGGCGCGGGTCAGGCCGGCGACCGCGGGGGTGTCCGGGTCGACCTCGATCGGTCCGGCGGACTGCACTTTCGCCCACCAGAGCGCGTTGTACAGCCGTCGCTCCACGGCCTCGGTGCTCACGAAACCACCCGGCGGAACACGCCCTCGGTCGCCCACGGCGTCCCGGCGTTCCGGTCGATGCGCATGCCGTCGGACCACACCAGCTCGTAGTCGAGCTCGTCGTGCAGATGCGCCGCCGTCAGTTCGGCGAGCACCCGGCGCGCGGTGATCCAGTCGCCGGCCTCGTCGACGACCTCGACGATGTCGACCGACAGGCGCCCCGCGAGCACCCGCTCCGCCTCGCGGCGCAGGTCCTCCCGGTCGGTCGCGGCGGCCGACTCCGGGGCGTCCTGGTCCGCGGTGGGCCGCGGCGGCGCCATCCGGGCCGTACCGCTCCGGCGCCCGGTCTCCACCGCCTCCACCATCGTCTGTGCGGAGAAGTCCGGCGCGGCGGCGTCGAACAGCAGACCGTCCAGTACGGCGGCGAGCGTCTCGGGCTCGCTGGTCCGGGTGAACGTCAGCCAGGTCTCGATCGGCAGCAGCCCGAGCGCCCGCGTCGTCCCCGCACGCTCGACCAGACGGCCGGCGGCGAGTTGTACGGCGTCGGCGTACGCGGCGAGCGCCATGCGCAGCGACGTACAGTCCCGATGCAGCTCCGGCCAGCGCCCGAGGACCAGGCGGTGCACCTTCTCGGCCTGCTCGATCAGGCGCTCGTTGCCCCACGCGAGCTGGGCGTTCTCCCGGAGCTGCGCCGTCGTACTGGTCGACACCAGGATCGCCAGCTCGTTGCCGAGCAGCCGGAAGACCTTGGTCAGCCGTCCGATAGACGCCTTGCCGTCGTCGGCCGTCGCCTGCGGGTCGCTGACGCTGTGCGCCTCGAGCGTGAGCAGCTGATGCAGCTCTGCCTGGCCGCCCTGGACGGACATCCGGCGCAGGAACATCAGCATCACGTACGGCGCGAACGCGGCGCGGTGACGCAGCTCGTTCGGCCGGTCGACGAGCTTGGTGATCGCGCCGTACTGCCGGAGCAGGTCGAAGCGGCGGACGATCACGTCGTGCGGGTACGCGCGGCACGCGAGCGTCGCCTGCTCCACGGTCAGGCCGTCGCTGCCGGCCTCGGCGAACGCGTCCAGGATCGCCTGGTCGACGTCCAGCAGCTCGGGATCGACGATCATGGCGCCGGACTCCCGGGCGAGCACGGCGAACACCTGACGGTAGACGCGCAGCACCGCTGCTTCGGCCTCGGCGTCGAGCAATGTCGCGTCCATCCGCACTCCCTCCCGTGAGAAAAGGACTCTAACCACCCGCACCGACAGACCAAAACCCGCCTGGCACGGGCCTGTGGAAAACCGGATGACGGCGGAGGTACGGCTGCCTACGATCCGGAGTGTGATGAGAATCCTTGGCTGACGCGGTCGGGAAGGCCGCGTCAGTACCACGGCACCTCCGGGTGTCGCCCCGCCGGAGCGGACCGTCGTGTCCCCGGCGCGCTTGCTGATTCTCTCCGTACGGAGCCTGCACATGACTGTGCATCCCGCTGCCCGCCCCATCGGCGCGCAGCACCCCCGTGTCCGTGACCTGCTCGCCCTGCGCAAGGACGGCTCGCCCGGCCGGATCATGGTCGAAGGAACGTGGGAACACGACCGCCTGCCGACCACGACCGCCACCATCGAGGCGTTCTTCTGGTGCCCGGAGGCCGGGATCCCCGACGTCGACCGGTACGCCGCCCGCGCCGCGGAGGTGTACCGCATCTCCGAGAAGCTGCTCGCCCGGCTGTCCCGCAAGAGCCGCCCCGACGGCCTGCTCTCGATCGCCCGGGTCCCCGAATGGCGCCCGCACGCGTTCTGCTTCTCCGACCGTTCGCTGGTCCTGGTCGCCGACGGCGTCGAGTACGCCGGCAACCTCGGCACCCTGATCCGTACGGCGGACGCCGCCAACGCCGACTGCCTCGTCCTGACCAGCCGCCGCGCCCGTCCGACGCACCCCGCCGTGTACTCCGCGAGCCGCGGCACCGTCCTTTCGACGCCGATCGTGGAGTTCGACGACATCCCGTCCGCGGCCGCCTGGCTGCGGAGTCACCGGTTCCGGGTCCACCTCGCCGACCCGGCCGCGACCGGGACGTACCGGGTTCCGCGCTACGACGGCCCGACCGCGTTCGTGGTCGGGTCCGAGGGCTCGGGGCTGTCGCGGGCCTGGCACGACCAGGGGTTCGACGCGGTGTCGATCCCGATGCTCGGCCAGGCGGACTCGCTGAACGTCGCGCTGTCCGCCGGGATCCTGCTGTTCGAGGCGCGGGCCCGGAAGGAAGGGTGGTGACGTCGTTGGCAGAATGACAGCTCCGTCGACGAGAAGGAGCAAGCCGTGCCGTTCGAACCTGGCGAGGTCATCGCCCCGTCCGATCCGCGCATCGTCCTGGAGGGACAGTGGGGCCACCAGCCGGGTGTGGCGATCACCGTCAACTCCGGCTCCCGGATCTCCTTCTCGTACGCCGGTGAGCGGCTGCAACTGCTCTTCGATACCGACGGGCTGACGGTCGCCCCGCACCTGTGGATAACCGTCGATGACAACGAGCCTTCGCTGTACGTTGTCGACCAGCCGGTCATCGAGCTCGCAGCGCCCGACGGCCGGCACCAGGTGTCGGTCGTGATCAAGGACGTCAACGAACACGCGAACCGCTGGAACCCGCCGTTCGGGTGCGCGGTCGTTTTCGCAGGCCTGGTGCTGGACGCGAGGTCGGTGCTCCGGCTCAGCGGGCGGCCGGGCGGTCCGCGGATGGAGTTCTACGGCGACTCGATCACGCAGGGCGTGCGGTCACTGAGCACGCACTCGGAGTCGGAGGGCGCGGACGGTACGACGTCGTACGCGTACCTGACTGCCCGCGCGTTCGGCGCCACGTCGTACCAGGTGGGGTTCGGCAGCCAGGGGATCAGCAAGCCGGGGAACGGCGAGGTGCCGTCCGGCGTCGACTCGTTCGGCTGGAACTTCGCCGGCTCGCCCGCCGAACGCGTCGAGCCGTCCGACGTCGTCGTGATCAACCTCGGCGTCAACGACCCGACGCTGGAGGTCGAGGAGTACGCGGACTACGTGCGCCGGGTGCGGGCGGCGTACCCGACGACCGCGATCGTGTCGCTGACCCCGTTCAACGGCAAGCACGCGGAGACGATCCAGGCCGCCGTGAAAACCCTCGACGACCCGAACCTCGTCTGCATCGACTCCACCGGCTGGATCACCGAGGACGACTGCACCGACCAGGTCCACCCGTCCGTCGCCGGCCACGCCACCATCGCCGACCACCTGATCGCCGCCCTGGAGGACCAGACGCCGCTACGCCGCTCTCCTTCTATCTAGCCCAGAAACGATCGCTGCGCAACAGACTGTTTTTCGATTTCTCGACACCGCACACTCGTGGGTGTCGAGAGGAGCTTTTTGTGCTGACGGCAGACGATGTCGAGACGGCGAGCGACTGTGTGGTCGAGGCGCTGCGGCCGGCGGCGGACGCCGACTGGGGTGTGCCGGCCGGGTCGATCGAGTGGAGTTGCCGGCGGACGGCGGAGCACATCGGGCAGGCGAACCTGCACTGGGCGTCGCAGCTCGCGGTCGGTGCGCGCACGCAGTACGTCCGCTGGTCCGCGCAGGCGCAGCCCCTCGCGCCGCCGGCCGGCGTACTGGATTTCGTCGAGGCGGCCGGGCGGATCCTGGCGCTGGTCGTCCGGGCGAGTCCGGCGCGGACGCGGGCCTTTCATCCGTGGGGGATCGGCGATCCGGAGGGGTTCGCCGGGATGGCGTGCGTCGAATGGCTGGTGCACGGGCAGGACCTGGCCGAGGGGTTGGGCTGCGTGCTGGAGCCGCCCGCTGATCTCTGCGATCGGGTGCTGACGCGGCTGTTCCCGCACGAGCCGCGGCTGGTGGACGAGCCGTGGCGGGAGCTGCTGCGGCTGACCGGTCGTACGGCGGGTGCGCCGGAGTCGTGGAAGTGGCGGCCGACGCCACTCGGCGAACCGTGGGACGGCGCGCCGGTGCCGGAGCCGATGCCGTTCACGCCGTTGAGCGCGGCAGGATAGTCGGATGGCCGACACCGTTGACGAATACATCGCGTCGTTCCCACCGGACGTGCAGGAGATCCTCGAGCAGGTACGCCGTACGATCCACGCTGCCGTACCGGGCGCGGGGGAGAAGATCAGCTACCAGATCCCCGCCATCACCCTCGACGGCACCGGCCTCCTGCACTTCAGCGCCTGGAAGTCCCACATCGCCCTCTACCCGATCCCCCCGATCGACGAGGACCTGACGCCGTACATCTCCGGCAAAGGCACCCTGAAGTTCCCGCTGAACAAGCCGATCCCGTACGACCTCATCACCCGGATAGCCCAGGCCTTCGTTGCCGCCCGCACCAATCAGGAGTAGGCGGGGGCGATCGCCCGCGCGAGCATCACGATCGGGACGGGTTTCATCTCGGCGTACGGCGCGGAGCTGACGATCACGAACTGGCCCCGAGCGGTCCGGAAGACGAGGTAGCCATCGTCCTGCTGCCAGCCTTCCGCGCCTACGGTGACGCGATGGTTCTGGACCGCCGGGTCGGCGCCGGCCGTCTGGACAAGGTGGAAGTCGATTGCCTCGTCGGATCCGCGATCGCCCGCGATCGCCCACACGGAGGCGGTTTCGTTGCCCCACTCGCACCAGAGGTGCCCGTCGACGAGCGTGTCACGCCGCGCCACGGCCGCCCCGCCGATGACGTGCTCGGCTGCGGCGGTGCCGCGTTCGCATTGGGGCCGGACGATCCTCGCCTTCGCGACCGGGAGGCCGCCGGGAACCGCCGTGATGGCGTGAGCGACGGACAGGAGCTCATCCATCGTGGCGGCACCGTCGGGCGCGGCCCGCAGCCGGACCTGGCGGTTGCCTGTGCGAAACACCAGCCACGGTGCGGCGGCTGCCGGGTTGAGTGCCCACGAGCCGTCGCCCATCCCGCCGTCGGTGACTTTGGCGGCGTAGCTGCGGTCTGCTGTCTGGATCTCGTCGAACTTCCGATACCTGGCTGCTTGCGCGGCGGTGACCGGAAGGATCGAGACGAGGACCTGGATCTGGTGGGTTGACTGCGCCGGAGCTACCAGGTTGCAGAGGTCCGAGAGCGGTGCCGTGGGCCAGGATTCGCCGGCCTTGGTGGTCCAGTTGCCGGGGAGGGTTGGGCGGATGCGATCGCAGAGGTTGCCGGTTGGGGTGGGTGCGGTCTGGTTGGTGGTGTGGGGGTCGCAGCCGAGCAATGCCAGAAGTAGGACTGCGGTGATTGTCGCTCGGCGGCGCATGGGGGTTCCTTCAGAGGAGGTCATTTGGGTCCGCTGCGGGTGGGCGGGTCAGGGTCCAGTCGTTGAACTGGTTGTCGAAGCGGTACCAGAGGTTGTCCCTGCCGAGGCGGAGTTGGAGTTTGCCGGCGGTGACGCGGTTGGCTTCGGTGGTGGCGTGGGGGAGGACGGTGACGGCTTCGGCGAGGGCTTCGGGGGTGACGTCGTGCGGGGCGTCGACGGTGACGGCGAGGCCGCCGGGGCCGCCGTGGTGCCAGGCGGTGGCCCAGGTGGTGAGGCGGCGGGCGGGGATGCCGGCGCGGTGCGCGAGGTCAGCGAGTTCCGGCGTACCGAGGGCTGCCGCGGCCCGGCGGGCGAGGTCCTGCTCGAAGGTGAATGGGTCGTGGGGCGCGCCGGACGCGAGCTCCCACGCACGGCGAGCGGCGTCGGTCGCGAGGGCAACCAGCTCCCGTACGTCGACCCCGGCCGACCGCGGCGGATCCAGCACCTTCACCGCCGCCGGCACCCCAGGCGCACCCAACGGCCGAGGCGGCACCGGAATCGGCACGACCGGCGCGACGGGTGCGGCGACCCGATCCACGGCTTCGCCCAGGGTGCCGCGATCGGCCGGGGTGCCGCGGTCGTCCCCGGCAGCGGGGATGGCGGGGTTGGCGGGGGTGCCGCGATCGACCCCGGCAGCGGGGGTGGCGGGATCTGCGACGTGGGGATCGTTGCCGCTAGGAAGGTGGCGGGTGAAGGCCGCTATCGCCGGGATGCCGGCGGGCGCGGGTGTGGGTGGGGGTGGTGGGGGAGTTCCGCCGCCCCGGCGGGCGCGGAGGCTGGCGAGGAGCTCGTCCCGGGGGCGCCCGCGGAGGAGCAGCAGCGCGAAAGGGTCGTCGTCCAACGCGTCGGCGACCAGGTAGCAGACGGCCGCGGAGTGCTTGCACGGTACGGCGAAGTCCGGGCAGTTGCAGTTCGTCAGCACCTCGCCCGCGCCGGGCAGGAGGTCCAGCCCGGTCGCCCGTACGTCGTCCACGACCTCCGGCGGAAGCTCCCCGTCGAGGAGCGCCGCCACCCGCCCGATCTGCGCCGACACGACGTCCAGCACGGCATCCCACTCGGCAGCGGAGAACGCCCGGATCCGCACAGTCACCTGGTACGGCGTGACCCGGCTGCCCTGCACCACCGCCTCGACCTCGCCCGGGCTGACCGTCAACTCCAGAACACTCCCGCGCCGCGCGTACGACCGCCCACGCGACAACCGTCCCGGATCGAGCCGCGCCCGCTGCTCCAGCGCCTCCAGCCACGCCCGCCCCCACCACGTCGCCCCGAACGACCGCCGGCTCCCGGGACCCCGAGCGGCCGGCAACCCGGCGTCCTCACCTTTACGACGCCAGCCCTGCCAGGGCGTGCGGTCCTCGTCAGCCATCGGATTTCCCAATGGCAGAAGGGTTGTACGCGCTCGCCGACCCCGACCGCGACGGCCCCGTCGACAGCTCCACCAGCTCGGTCAGCTCGGTGTCCGACAGCTCGCTCAGCCACGCCTCGCCCGAGCCGACGACCGCGTCCGCGAGGTCCCGCTTCGCGTTGATCACGGTCGCGATCCGGTCCTCCAGCGTGTTCTCGGTGACGAGCCGATGGACCTGCACCGGCCGGTCCTGACCGATCCGGTACGCGCGGTCCGTCGCCTGATCCTCGACGGCCGGGTTCCACCAGCGGTCGTAGTGCACGACATGCGTGGCCTGCGTCAGCGTCAGCCCGACCCCGCCGGCCTTCAACGACAGCAGGAACACCGGCGCCACGCCCGCCTGGAACTGCTCCACCATCTCCGAGCGTTTCCGCACCCCGATCCCGCCGTGCAAGAACAGCGTCGGCACCTGCCGCGCCGCCAGATGCGCCTCGATCAGCCGGCACATCTCGACGTACTGGCTGAAGATCAGCACCGACTCGCCCTCGGCCAGGATCACGTCGAGCAGCTCGTCCAGCGCGGCGAGCTTCCCGGAGCGGCGCTCCAGCGGGCCGGGCTCGTGCAGGAACTGCGCCGGGTGGTTGCACACCTGCTTCAGCTGCGTGAGCAGACTCAGCACCAGCCCGCGCCGCGCGATCCCCGACGCCTCCTCGATCTTGGCGAGCGTCTCCTTCGCGACGGCCTGGTACAGCGTCGCCTGCTCGGTCGTCAGTGGTACGACGACGTCGTGCTCGGTCTTCTGCGGCAGCTCCGGCGCGATCCCGGGGTCGCTCTTGCGCCGGCGCAGCAGGAACGGCCGCGTCACCCGGGCCAGCCGCGCGGTCGCCTCCTCGTCGTGGAACCGCTCGACCGGTACGGCGACGTCCTGGCGGAACCGGTCCAGCGTGCCGAGCAGCCCGGGCGCCGACCAGTCGAGGATCGACCACAGCTCGGACAGCCGGTTCTCCACCGGCGTACCGGTCAGCGCGATCCTGGTTGCCGACGGCAACGTCCGCAGCGCGCGGGCGGTCCGGGACAACGGGTTCTTCGCGTGCTGCGCCTCGTCCGCGACGGCCAGGCCCCACCCGATCTCACCGAGCAGCCGGTGATCCTGGCGGACCACGCCGTACGTCGTCAGCACGACCTCGTCCGCGGCGAGATCGCTGAGCGTCCGACCCGGGCCGTGGTACCGCCGGGTGGGTACGTCGGGGGCGAACCGCTCGAACTCGCGCTCCCAGTTGCCGAGCAGCGTCGACGGGCAGACGACGACTGTCGGACCGCGGCCCTTGAGCTGCAGGTGCAGCGCGATCACCTGGATCGTCTTGCCGAGGCCCATGTCGTCGGCGAGGCAGCCGCCGAGGCCGAGGTTCGCGAGCTGCGCCATCCACGCGACACCGCGGCGCTGGTAGTCGCGGAGGGTCGCGCGCAGGCCGGCGGGCTCGGCGTACGGCGCGGGCTCGTCGGCCGACCGGAGCTTCGCCAGCAGCTGCGCAAGCGAGCCGTCCGCGTCGAACGGAACCAGCTGGCCGTCGACGTCGATCGTCCCGGTCAGCGCGGCCCCGAGCGCCTCCGCGCCGGTCAGCGTGCGCGTCGATCGGTCGCGCAGGCGGCGTACGACGTCGTGGTCGACGCGGATCCAGCGGCCGCGCATCCGGATCATCGGACGCTTCGCCTCGGCCAGCGCGGCGACCTCCGCCTCGGTCAGGTCCTGGTCGTCGAGCGTCGGGCGCCAGCGGAACGAGATCAGCTCGGTCAGGGTGAAGTCGGGTCCGGTGATGGCGCCGGGCGTCGGTGTCGCGACGCTCGCCCGGAGCGCGAGCTGCCCGGCGAAGAGCTCGGTCGGCCACAGCACCTCGATGCCGGCGCCTTCCAGCTCGGGACTGCCTTCCGCGAGCTCCTCGAGTGCCGCGTCGTCGATCGGGATGTCCTCGGGCGCGGCGTCCCGCAGCGCCGTACCGAGCGGTGGCCAGACGCGGGCACCACGTCGGAGCGCCAGCAGCAGGTCGGTCTCGGCGCGCTCGCCGAGGGCGGTCAGTACGGCGGCGGGCGCGTTCCACAGGTCCGCGACGTCCACCAGCAGACTCGGATCCAGCCCGCTCCGCAGCTGCAGCACCGCCCGGAAGTCCTCGGCCGTCTCGGGCGGCTCGATCCGCAGCACCAGCCGGGTCCCGGCCTGCTCGGCCAACGCCGTCTCGTCCAGCCAGGCCGTCGGCCCTTGGAGAGCAACGGGTTCGACGGCCGCGAACGGGGCCGCGCCTGGACGAACCGAGACGGCCGCAGCCGGCGTACGGACGAGAGAGTCGGCCAGCGCGTCCCAGAAGGAACGGATCAGCTGCTCCGGCTCGACCAGCCGGACCGGCCGGGTGCCCGCGATCGGCAGCGCATGCCCGTACGCCGGCATCGCGGCGCCGAGGTTCCGCAGCCACGCGTGGTCGATCGGGTCCAGCGGAGCCACCCGCCACGCGCCGTACCCCTCCGCGCTCTTGTCCGGCACCAGCCGCCCGCGGCCGATCAGCACCAGTCCCGCGAGCCCGGCCGCCCGCCACGCGGCCCAGCTCCGCGAGGCCTCGCCCTCCGGCTCGGTCAGACGGCTGACGACCTCGTCCATGGACAGCAGCCGCGCGGGCACGGTCGTCCGGCGGACCGCCGTACCGCGGGGGAGAACCAGCTCGACACTGCCGTCGGCGGTCTCACCGGACAGATCGCCGTACAGCGCCAGCCGGCCCGCGCGCGGCGGATCGGCAGGCACGAACACGGCGTCGAACATGCCCCGCAGAATACTTGGCACCATGGACAGAATTTGACCTGAACCAAAGTTGAGGTTGCACGCTCTAGACCTCCGACCAGAAGGAACAGCGATGCGTGCAGCAGTGGTGACCGCGTTCGGCGGTCCGGAAGTGATCGAGGTCCGCGAAGTGCCGGATCCGGTGCCCGCCGCGGGGCAGGTGCTCGTGGAGGTGGAGCTCGCGGACCTGATCTTCGTCGAGACCGCGATCCGGCGCGGCGGCCACGGGAAGTTCTTCGAGGTCGAGCCGCCGTACGTTCCCGGTAGCAACCTCGGCGGCCGGGTCCGCGCGGTCGGCCCCGGCGTACCGGCGGACTGGATCGGCAAGACCGTGGTCGGCCGGCCACCGAACTTCGGCGGCCATGCCGAACTCGCGGTCCTCACCCCCGAGGTCGAACTACCGCCCGAGCTCGCCCTGGAGACCGCGGTCGCGGTGTACGGCGACGGCTTCACCGCGCTGATGCTCGAGGAGCTCGCGCCGTCGATGACCGGCCGGAACGTCCTGATCACCGCCTCCGCCGGTGGCATGGGCCTGCTCCTGATCCAGCTCGCGCACCAGGCCGGCGCGCACGTGATCGCGGCCGCCCGCGGCGAGGAGAAGCTCGCGCTGAGCCGCGCCCAAGGTGCCGACGTACTGATCGACTACAGCAAACCGGGCTGGGAGAAGTCGGTGCTAGAGGCAACCAACAACCAGGGCGCCGACATCGTCTTCGAAGGCGCCGGCGGCGAACTCGGCGCCACCGCGTTCACCGTCACCAAGGACGGCGGCTGGTTCTCCGCCCACGGCGCCCCCAGTGGCGGCTTCGCCCCCATCGACCCAGCCACCGCCGACCGCCGCGGCATCACCGTCAAAGGCATCATGGACCTCCGCGCCGACTCCACCACCACCAAGGTCACCGCCCACAACGTCCTGACCCGCGCCGCCAAGGGCGACCTCCGCCCCGTCATCGACCGCATCTACCCCCTCGCCCAACTCCCAGACGCCCACCAGTCCCTGGAAAACCGCACCCTGCGAGGAAAGGCCCTGATTCGGATCCGCTGACTAGTCGAGCAGCCTGAGGAGGTCGACGGCCTGCTGCTCCGCGTGTGGGGCGTAGACGCGGAGCAGCGCCGCCGCCTCCTGCCATCGGCCGCGGGCCTCCTGCAGCCGGCCGCGCGCGTACTCGATCTGACCAGCGACCAGCAGTAGTTCACCCTCCCGATGCCGATCCGCGCCCGAGCGGGCGTGGGCCAGGCCGGCGGTCGCGTACCGGGAAGCCGCCGATTCGTTGTCGCGGGCAAGTTCCAGACTCGCGAGCCGCAGCAGCATCTCCGCCTGACCGTTCTCGTCACCGGACGCGGCGAAGCTCTCGAACCCGCGGAGCAAGGCGGTGGCCGCGTCGTCGACCTGCCCGGCCGCCAGGTACGCGTGACCGATCATGCCGTACCGCTTGGCCAGCGACCGCTGGTTCAGTCTGGCCTCGGCGATGCCGATGCTGAGCTCGAACGACGACCTCGCCAGGTCGTGCCGGCCTTGTTTGGCCAGCGCCGTACCACGGATCAGCAGCCCGAGGCCTTCGACGTTCGGGTCCCCGATGGTGCGGCTGAGGTCGAGCGTACGGTCGGTCCACACGAGGCACTCGTCGAGGCGGTCCTGGATGCTGTACACGTAGCTGATCGACGAGCAGCACCGGGCCTGACCGACAGCGTCGTCCAGCTCCTCGAACAGATCCAGGGCCCGGAGCAGATGCTGCTCACCGGACTCCAGGTCATGGTGTTCGACGTCCGGGATGGCGCGATCGTGCTGCAGCCACGCGGCGAGCAGGCGGTGCTCGGCACCGGCCACTTCCTGCGCGGCGCTGATGATCGATCGCATCTGCGGCCAGCACGACCGTGCTTCGTGATAGCCGAACAGCGCCAGCGCCAGCTCGGGCAGCCGCCCGTGGAGCGCGGGCGTCCGCCGCGCCTGACCGAACGCCTCGATGAGGTTCGCCTGCTGACCGTCGAGCCATTCCAGGGCGGCGCCCGCGTCGCTGAATCCGACCGGATCGGACGTGGATCCGGCCAGTGCGACCCGTCTGCTGTGGTGATGGGTCAATCGTTGGCATGACCAAGCAATGTCGACGTACAGCTGGAGCAGCCGGTCGAGTGCTCCTTGCTGGAGGGTTTCGGGCAGCTCGGTCAGCCCGCGCTCGCGGGCGAACGTGAGGACGAGGTCGTGGAGCCGGTACCGCCCGGGCGCGACCGCCTCGAGCAGGTTGAGGTCGACGAGGCGCTCCAACGATCGCTCCGCCTGGTGCACCGGCTCGTCGAGCAGCGTGGCGGCTGTGAGCGTGATGAGCTCCGCGCTGCTGAGCAACCCGAGGTAGTCGATCGTCGCCGCCGCACGGCGGTCCAGTGCGCTGTCACTGGCGGCCAGGAACTCGAGCGACCCGGCGATGTTCGCCCGTACGCCGGACTCGCCGGAGCCGAGCTGGTCGAGCCGTCTGCGTTCGTCGCGCAACTGCTCGACGAGATGCGCGACCGGCCAGTTGGGGCGCGCTGCCAGCCGGGCGCCCACCAGCCGTACGGCGAGCGGCAGGTTGCCGGTCAGCCGCGCGATCTCCCGGGCATCGTCGCTGTCGACCGAGATCCGCGCGGCGCCCGCGACCGTGGACAGCAGCTCGACCGTCGCCGCATCGGGCAGCGGTACCAGTCCGATCTGGACGCAGCCGGGAAGCGTGATGAGCGCCCGGCGACTGGTGATCACGACCGCCGGGCCGGGCGCGCCGGGCAGCAGCGGCGCAACCTGCGCGGCGCTGTTCGCGTTGTCCAGGACCAGCAGCACCCGCCGGCCCGCCAGACAGCTGCGTAGCATCGCGGTCGCGCCGTCGACGTCATCGGGAACGACCCAGGAAGGCAAGCCCAGCGACCGCAGCAACTGGCCGGCGGCCGCGAGCGGTTCGACCGCGTCACCAGGCCCGTAGCCACGCAGATCGATGTAGAGCTGCCCGTCCGGAAAGCTCGGTGCGACGAGGTGCGCCGCCCGGGCCGCCAGCGCTGTCTTGCCGACTCCGCCCATACCGCTGATGGCGAACATCGGCACTGTGTCAGGGACCTCGGGAACGGTGGACAGAACGGACAGCAGCCGTTCCAGCTCCTCCTCGCGGCCCGTGAAGTCGGCGGGCGCGGACGGAAGTTCGTGCGGCACCCGAGGCGGTCCGGTCGCTCGTACTGCGTTCTGTTGCTTGGCGGCCCGCAGCAACGCTGCGGTGGCCGCGGCGTCCAGTTGTAGTGCCTTGCCGATCGCGTCCAGCGTCTGGCGGCGCGGCCGGCGGCGGGTACCGCGTTCGATCAGGCTGATCGCCTGCTCGCTGAGGCCCGCGAGTTCCGCGAGCGCGGCCTGCGTCAGACCCGCGGTTCGCCGGTGGCCGCGCAGCAGCTCGGCGACGCTGCCGGCGCTGTCAGTCGGTGACGGATTCGTCTGCACGATCGGCGATGCCGGGCCGGGCGGTGACGATCTTGTTCCGTCCGTCTCGCTTCGCGCTCAGCAGTGCGTTGTCGGCGGCCAGGATCAGCTGGTCCATCGTCTCGGCGACCTCGGGGTAGACCGCCGCGCCGATGGAGGCCGGTACGCCGGTGATCACGGTGCTGCTGGCGCTCGTGGTCTCCACCGCGACGCTCAGCTTGCTGAGCCGGTCGCGGATCCGGCCGGCCACCTCGAGCACCTCGCCCTCGGAGGCGCCGGGCAGCAGGACCGCCAGCTCGTCGCCACCGACCCGGGCGACCAGATCGCCCTGGCGGACCTCGGCGCGGATGCTCTCCGCCACCGCCCGCAGTGCCTGGTCACCGGCCGGGTGCCCGTACGTGTCGTTGATTTCCTTGAACTTGTCGAGATCCAGCATCAGCAGCCCGACAGTGCTCCGCAGCGACTGCGCCCGGGCCAGCTCCGCGGGCACTGCGCTGGCCCAGTACGCCGGTGTGGCCAGGCCGGTCTTCACGTCGGTACCCGCCGCGCGCTGGAACTGCGGCAGCAGCAGATCGCGGTGCAACGTCAGCACCGTCACCATCAGGATCGGAACCACCCAGGGGTACGACGCTTGCAGTGCGGCGACCGCTACGCCGAGCCCGAGGCCCGCGACCACTACGAGCTGGTCTGCCAGATCACCCAACGCACCACGCGCGGTGGCGTCCGGGGACGACAACAGGATCGCTCCGATGACCAGCGCGAAGTTCACCAGCCACCAGGTCGTTGCCGCGCCCAGCACGACCAGCAACGGCCACGGGCCGGTCGGTACGCGCGGCTCGTGCAGCAGGCCGCCGGCACGCAGTACGGCGGCACCTGCCGCGCTGGCCAGGATGAACGTGCTGGCCGAGAACACCTTCCGGTGCGCGATCGTCCGGCCGTAGACCCGGATCCAGGAGTAGCCGTACGAGATCACGACCAGCGCGACCACCAGGCTGAGGGGGAGCAGCAACAGCCCGGCGAACACCCAGAGGCTCTTGAGGTTCGTGTACGGCGAGGTATTGGCTGCCATCTCGCGTCGGCGCTCGATCCCGCGGGCAGACTCCAGGTGCAGGATGGACGCTGCCGTCAGCACGCCGAAGGCCAGCCACTCCTTGTCGCTGACGCCCCGGGACATCGTCGATCCGGCAGACAGGACGGTGATCATGATCGCGACCGCATCGACCCCGAGAACGTACGACAACGCGGGACGGGGGAGCGACCAGAGCTTCCACTGCCGGGGTGGCACCAAATTGCTCCGACCGATCAGAATCATTGTGGCCTCACCAGGATCGACCTGAACGGTTATTCCTGAATAGTAACTGCCTGTTCACGCGAGGTCAGCACCGGCCCGCGTTTGTTTCATCCCCTGGGATGACGAAGGAAGGATCTGCACCATGACGAAGACCAGCACCGGCAACGAGTGGTTCCGCGGCGGCAACGAGTGGTTCACCGGCACCGGCAACGAGTGGTTCCAGGGTGGCAACGAGTGGCTCCGCGAGCCTGGCAATGAATGGTTCCGTAGCGGCAACGAATGGTGACCCGAGAATTCTTTACCGACATTTAACGGAGCTGATCGGGAGATATTTGCGCGGATCTCCGGCGGCTCAGTTGGCAGAAAATTCGTTCGCGGCCCGGCGGGCACGTGCCCAGGCAGTGCCCGCCAGCAGGGCCGCGCAGGTACCGACAGCCCCCATCGTGCCCAGCGCCACCGACGGCGACCAGTTGTCGGCGAGCAGCCCGGCGAGCAGGATCCCGATCCCTTGACTGCTCTTCAGTGCTGTACTCGCGACCCCGAACGCCTGGCCACGCTGTGCGTCCGGCACTGCCTGCACGAACGCAGCGCTGGTCGGCAGGTGGTACGCCGACGCCAGCCCGGACAGCGCCCACAGCGCCACTGAGACCAGCAGGCCGGGCGCGTCGAGGCAGAACACCAGCGGCACGCAGGCAAGGACCGCCAGCGGCCCGAGCAGCCGCAGACGCTGCTCCGGCTGCCACTTGGTGATCAGCCACATGCCGAGTACGGCGCCTGCCGGGCTGGCGGCGAGCAGGAAGCCGGCCGCGGTGGTGCCGTGTCCGATCTCGTGCGCGTACGGGACGGCGAGGCCCTCCACGGTCACGTAGAAGCCGGCGATCGTGGCGAGCAGCACCAGCGTCCGCAGTTGCGGCGTACGGGCGACGAGGGAGAAGCCGGCCACGAGGTCGCGGAAGTAGCTCGTGGCTGGCGCATTCGTGCCATGACCGGCCTGGCCACCGTTCGGGGTCGGCCGGCGCTGCACGCCGAAGACGACCAGCAGGGCCGACAGTACGAACGTCGCCGCGTCCAGCAGCAGCCCGCCGGACGTCCCGGCGGCCACCACGACCGCGCCGCCGAACCCGAACCCGAGGACCTGGCTGAACTGCACGACCATGTCGTTCGCGGCCTTGCCGAGGACGTAATGGTCACCGGGAAGTACGGCGGGCAGCGTCGCCGCTCGCGCCGCGTTGAACGGTGAGCCGAACGCCTGCAGGGCGAGCAGCAGCACGATCACCGTGATCAGGGGGAGGGCGTGGATTGCCATGGCCGCAACGAGAATCGCGCGGGCCACGTCGGTGACGATCATCACGGTGCGGCGGGGGTAGCGGTCGGCGATGCCGGAGAGGAGGGGGCCGAAGAGGAGATCGGGGATGTAGGTGAGGGCGTAGGTGAGCGCCGTCAGGCCGGCCGAGGAGGTGCGGTCGAAGACCAGGACGGAGAGTGCCACGCGGGCGATCTGGTCGCCTGCGACGGACAGTACGCCGGCCAGGAACAGCGCCCGGAACTCCGCATGCCCGAAGACGTCCCGCCACCGCGCACGTTCGATCACCCCACCGGTCATACCTGGAACGTTAACCACATTCCGTGGTCTCACACCTCCTGACTGTGAGCAACGTGACGGAGTCGCGGCGCATCAGTGCCAAATCTTGGTCAGATCGGGGACCCGGTGGGGCAAGATTTGGATGAACGTTCTACTCTGGTGTTCTCCGGTGGCGGGGTCTGGGCGGGGCGGCCCCGACCCTGCCACCGGGCTCTTTTTGTGGGGGCCTGTGGTGTTCCTGGGCCATCCGGAAACTGTCGGTGGCGCCCGGTAGCGTTCTCAGTGCCAGGGGCGGCTCCTGGACGTGCTTCCTTCTCCTTCACCAGGCAAAGTAGCGCGTCCGCTCTCCGCCCCTGGCGCCTTCGTCCTGACGCTCACGGGGAGACGCCCATGCCCGATCAACCAGCGGCCGTGCTGCTGCGTCGGCGGCGGCTGGTCGATGCGACGGCGTTGACTCCGCCGGTACGGCGGTCCGCCTGGCAGTGGCTGCGGCGGCCGTTGACGATCCAGGCGGGACTGTCCGCGCTGCAGGCGGACCTGATCCAGCGCGGGCTGCTGCTGTCGGTCGGCCTGTACCGGTACTGCGCTTCGCTGTCCGCGCCCGCGCTGGCAGGGTTCGGCAACGCGCTGCTGGAGCTGCTCGACGCCGAGTCCGGGTTCGACACCGAGCACACGCCGTTGTTCCGCGGGTTCCCGGAGAGCGTGCCGGGCAACACCGAGACCTTCTACGTGAACAGGGTCTTCGCACGGCTACTCCAAGAGCCCGAGCAGCCGTGTGTGCTGTGCGGCGACACCAGCTCCGTGCATGCGGTCTCGCCGTGTGCGCACCTGGTCTGCCGGACCTGCTGGGACGGGGCCGACTTCAGCGCCTGCCCGCTGTGCCTGCGGCGCATCGACCCGAACGACCCGTTCCTCCGCCCGTCGGCCGACGAGGACGAAGAGGTCCACGTCCGCTCTGACCGTCTGCGGCTGCTGTCGCTGGCCACCGCCGACTCGGTGCGACAGACGATCGAGGGTCTGCTGGCCCGCCGATCCCCGTTGTCCGCAGCGGATCGCGCGGACCTGCAGCTCTTGCTCGACGGCGCCAGCTCGGCGTGGCTGCCCGACGACATCCCGGTCCGCGAGACCCGGGCGCTCGTGATCGCACACTTCCTGGCCGCCGAGCCCGCGATGATCGACCGCACCGACACCGCCACCGACGTACTGCGGCTGATCTACGTGCTGATGGACGCCGACCCGGGTCTGCGGACCCCACCCGCCCGGCGGAAGTCGTTGCCTCGGGCAACACGGCGGCTCCTGCTCCAGCGGCTGGACCGGATGCCGGTGGAGACATTGGTGGAGGACCTGTTCCGGCACGAGCGGGCCTGGAAGCGGATCGGCGAAAACCTGCATCCGTTCGAGTTCGCGGCGCGTTGTCCGGTCGCCGCGCTCGCGTTCGCGGTCCTCCGCCGTACGGATCTGGATCTCGGCACGGCCGTCGGGCGTGCGGTGGCGGGTGAGGCGTCGCGGCATCCGCTGGTGCGGGTCGCGGACGGGCGGCTGGTGCTGACCACGTTCGGCTCGCGGGTCGAGGGCGGGTTCACGTACGGGCGTCCCGACCAGGCGCTCGACCTGCTCCGGCAGCGCCCCGGCGAGCTGGTGCGCAGACTTGTACAGCTGGCGCGGGCGCTGCCGCCGGAGCATCACGCGGCCCTCGTCGACGCGCTGACGACTGCCGTCTCGGACGTGTCGCCGGTCGTCCTCACGGCCGCGCTCGGGCAGGTGCGCACGCCACCCGGTGATCTGCGGCTGTTCTTCCCGCGCGGCGGCACCACCCGGGTCTGGACCGCGGTCGACGAACGTGAACCGCTGCCGGCCGCGCTGGCCGCCGAGCTGTCCGGCGTACTGGTCGGCGAAATGTTGCGTAGGGCAACAGGTCTGCCGCGCTGGCGGCGGGCGTTCCTGGACGAGGAGCTGAGCCGGCTGGCGGCGCCCGGTTCGGAGCGGAACGCGTCGGCGAGCCTGCTGCGGATGCCGCGGGGGAGTGCGGTGCCGATCCCGCAGGACGAGCTGCTGCGGCTGTTCCTGCACTGGGTCGAGCCGGCCGGCCGCCGGGTCGATCTGGATCTGTCGGTCGCGGTGTTCGACGACGAGTGGGGTTTCGTCGGGCTGTGCGACTACACCCGGCTGCGGTTCGACGAGGACGCGCTGGTGCATTCCGGCGATCTGACGTCGGCGCCGGGGCCGGGCGGTTCGACGGAGTTCGTCGACGTCGATCTGCGGGCGGTGCGCCGGGTCGGCGGGCGGTACCTGCTGCCGGTCGTGTTCAGCTACAACGACGTACCGTTCGAGGAACTGGAGCGCGGGTTCGTCGGGATGCTGCGGCAGCCGTCGGGGCTGTTCGATCCGGCGGCGGTCGAGGAGCGGTTCGACCTGGCCGGGCCGGCGAAGATCCTGCTCCCGTTCGGCGTCGACCTGCACACGAAGGAGCTCCGCTGGTACGACGTCAACCTGAGCGCCGCCGGGTACGGCCACGACATCGCCCGGTACGCCGGTCAGCTCGGGCTGATGGCGGCGACGCTGGAGGAGGTCCACGGCTCCGGCGACCGGGTCAGCCTGTGGGAGATCTGCTGCTGGCACGCGGCCGCCCGCACCGACGAGATCGTGGTCCGGTGCGCGGACGGGTCCGCCGTCGGGTACCGGCGGACCGCGGGTGAGGACCTGGCGGCGTTCGCGCGCCGGGTGACCGCGCGGCTGGAGCCGGATCGTGCCTGGGACGTGGACGCTGCGGCCGGTGCGGAATTCGTTGCCGTGCTCACCGGAGACGTGGAAGCCCGGCCGGGGGCGGAAGTGTACGCGCTTCATCCGCGCCTGCTGGACAACGCGAGTGTCGCGCTGATCGATGCGCCGCACCTGCTCGCGGTGCTGGCCCCCGACAGCCGGGCGCGGGCGAGCGTGCGTGCGGTCTGAGCCCGGGCAACCCCTTCGCTCGGGCGAGTCTGGCAGGAGCCTGAGAGGATTTTGACAATTCCGTGACGGACGCGAGTCCGGTGCTTTGGTGCGCTCCGGGCCTGGAGTACAACGGAATTGGCGAAGGGAGCCACGAATGACGTACGACGTGGTGGTGCTCATCGAGCGCGAGATGAGCGAGGGCGACGCGCGACGCGTGGCCGCCCTGCACGCGAAGCGTGAGGAAGTCGTCAACTACCACCTGCTGATCTCCAGTCATCCGGAGAACGGCCCGGGTGGTCCGATGGCGTTGCTGGGTTCGACGTTCGCGGATGTGGCCGGGCTGACCGGTTCGGCGTCCGTGGTCGGCTCCGCGACGGCGCCGTCGGCGTGGACCGGTCCGCCGCCAGTGGCCCGAACACAGCTGGCGACCCTCGCGGACCCCGCGGTCGATCTCGCCTCGGTGATCGAGCACAGCGCACGTCAACTCCGGGCCGCGAGCGGGTTCCCGGTGCAGGTCTCGATCACGCACGGCGAGGTGCTGCTGGCGCTGATGCAGATGGTGAAGACGACGAGCAGCCAGGAGGTCGTGGTGGTCGCCTGGCCGGAGACCGCGGCGCGGTTCCTGTGCTCCGACTGGACCACGAAGGCGCGCAAGGTGCTGAAGGTCCCGCGGATCCGGATCCTCGAGCACGACAGCTGAGGAGGACCGGTACCGGACGGCAGGATGCAGGCGTTACGCCTCGAGCGGGCGGGCTCGGCGTACCAGGCGCTCGGCGCCACTGCCTCCTGTCGTTCGGCCCCGGTCCTCGGGGGTCAGTCCTGGATGAGCGCGAGCAGGGTCTCGCGCTCCGCCTCCGGTACGTAGCCGGCGTAGTAGTCGAACATGTTCTGCCGGGCGATCCGGGCGGCGGCGTGGCCGTTGCCGGTGCGGATCGCGTCGACCACCTCGGCGTGGTGGTGCAGCGACTCGAGCATCAGCGCGCGGCTGTTCGGTGCGTGCGCGATCTTGTCCGAGATCAGCCCGAGTACGACGCCGCGGACGACCTCGTTACAGGTCTGGATCAGTGAGTTCCGGCTGATCCGGGCGATCAGCTCGTGGAACGCCAGATCGGCCTCGCTGAACGCGTCGAAGTCGACGTCGATCGCGTCCCGCATCGCGACCAGGGTGGCCTCGAGCGCGTCCAGCTCCTCCTGGGTCCGCAGCCGGGACGCGACCTGGATCGCGGCGCCGTCCATGATCATCCGGAACCCGATCAACTCACTCAGCGTGACCTCGTCGACCCGGGCCAGCCGGGCCACCTGCTTGCGCAGCGCGGCCTGCGAGAACGGCAGGATCTCCGGCCCGTTCGGGTCGCCCGGCCGGGAGCGCACCACGCCGTTGCTCTCCAGCACCCGCAGTGCCTCGCGGACGGTCGACCGGCTGACCGCGAACTGTGTGACCAGCTCACGCTCGCTCGGCAGCCGCTGACCGGGGGTCAGCTCGCCGCGGGCCAGCGCCTCCTCGACCTGCTCGACGATCCGCTGGTAGGCGCGCACGGGTTGCACCGGCTGGAACTGCGGAGACTTCGGCATTCGGCACACCCCCAGTCGCTTGACAGGCACCTGAGCAGGGGACAAACCTAGTGGCCCATTGAGACCTAGTCCACTGGTCGGACCAGTTGGGTGCACTGGAGGAGTAGACGTGAAGTCGTTCCCTATGCGGGTGGTCGCACTGCTCGCCGCCGCGGCTCTACTCTCCGTGACCGCGTGCTCGGCCGGGTCCGGTACGTCGTCCGGCGGCAGCTCGCCGGGAGGCGGGCAGAACCTGTCGATCGGCCTGGTCGCGGAGCCGGCCAGCCTGGACTTCACCACCACCGACGGCGCCGCGATCCCGCAGGCGCTGCTCGGGAACGTGTACGAGACGCTGGTCAAGCAGGACGACTCCGGCAAGATCGTGCCGTCGCTGGCGAAGTCGTGGACGGTGTCCCCGGACCGCAAGACGTACACGTTCGACCTGGTCGGCAACGCGCAGTTCACCAACGGCAAGCAGTTCACCGCGAGCGACGCGGTGTTCAGCATCAACCGGGTGAAGACCGCGTGGACGATCTCGCTGAAGAGCGCGATGGACGTGGTCTCCGGCGCGAAGGCGGTGTCGCCGACGCAGTTGCAGGTGACACTCTCCAGGCCGAGCAACGACTGGCTGTTCCGGATGACGACCCGGATCGGCGCGATGTTCTCCGAGACCGGCGTCAGCGCACTGGCCACCGCGCCGGTCGGCACCGGGCCGTTCAAGTTCTCGAAGTGGAACCGCGGCGACTCGATCGTGCTGGCCCGCAACGACGACTACTGGGGCACCAAGCCGTTCTTCCAGCAGATCACGCTCAAGTACTTCAAGGACGCGACCGCGCTGAACAACGCGCTGCTGACCAGCACGATCAACGTGATCGGCACGGTGCAGGCGCCCGAGGCGCTGAGCCAGTTCACCAGCAACTCGAAGTACCAGGTGATCGAGGGGACGACGAACGGCGAGGTGCTGCTGTCGTTCAACAACTCGCGGCCGGTGTTCAAGGACCTCCGCACCCGGCAGGCGATCCGGATGGCGATCGACCACAAGGCGCTGCTCGACACCTGCTGGGCCGGGCGCGGCAAGCTGATCGGCAGCATGGTCCCGCCGACCGACCCGTGGTACGAGGACCTGACCGGGGTCGCGCCGTACGACCTGGCCAAGGCGAAGTCGTTGTTGCAGGCCTCCGGTGCGGCCGGGCAGACGCTCCGGCTCCGGCTCCCGACGTTGCCGTACGCAACGTCCTGCGGCCAGGTGGTGAAGAGCGACCTGGAGCAGGCCGGCCTGAAGGTGCAGATCGACCAGCTGGAGTTCCCGGCCGCGTGGTTGACCACGGTGTTCAAGAACGCCGACTACGACATGTCGATCATCGCGCACGTCGAGCCGCGCGACCTGGGCGCGGTGTTCAACGCGAAGTACTACACCCGGTACGACGACCCGACGCTGCAGGCCGACCTGGCCGCGGCCGACGCCGGTGACGAGGCCACGCAGGTCGCGGACATGAAGAAGGCGGCCAGGCGGCTGTCCGAACAGGCCGCGGGCGACTGGCTGTTCCTGCTGCCGAACCTGATGGTCGCGGACAAGGACATCAAGGGGCTGCCAACGAACGCGATCACCGAGAACTTCGATCTGTCCAAGCTCAGCCGATGATTCTCCGCCTGATCGAGCGCACCGGCGTGTTCTTGGTCAGTCTCGCGGTGAGCACGGTGCTGGTCTTCGCGTTCATGGCGGTGCTGCCCGGCGACCCCGCCCGGGTCGCGCTCGGCGTGAACGCCTCGGACGCGGCGGTGGCCGAACTGCGCCGGCAGTTCGGTCTCGACCGCCCGCTGCCGACGCAGTACTTCGACTGGGTCGGCGGTCTGCTGCACGGCGACCTCGGTACGTCGTACGTGTCGAAGGTGGCGATCGGCCCGCAGGTGTTCGACCGTCTGCAGGTCACGCTCTGGCTGGTCGTCGCCGGGATGATCGTCGCGCTGGTCGTCGCCGTGCCGGCCGGGACCGTGATGGCGGCGCGGCACCGGCAGGTCTCCGGGCTGGTGCTCTCCACGGTGTCGCAGCTCGGTGTCGCGATCCCGGCGTTCCTCGCGGGCATCCTGCTGATCGTGGTGTTCGCGGTGAAACTCGGCTGGCTCCCCGCCAACGGCTGGACCCCGCCGGCGCAGGATCCCGCGATGTTCCTCAAGCAACTGATCCTCCCCGCGCTGTCGCTGGGCCTGGTCCAAGGCGCTGTCCTCACCCGGTACGTCCGCAGCGCCGTATTGGACGTGTTGCGCGAGGACTATCTCCGCACCGCCCGCGCCAAAGGCCTCCGCCCGTTCCAAGCCCTGTGGAAACACGGCCTCCGAAACGCCGCTGTTCCGGTCGTAACAGTCCTGGGCCTCCAGTTGGCCACCCTTCTCATCGGAGCAGTCGTCGTCGAACGCGTCTTCGTGATCCCCGGCCTGGGCAGCCTCCTGCTGGACGGTGTCTCGAACCGCGATCTGCTGCTGGTGCAGGACGTGGTGATGGTCCTCGTGCTCGCAGTACTCCTGGTCAACTTCCTGGTGGACGTCCTGTACGTCGCCCTCGACCCCCGGCTGAGGTCGGCATGAGGCGCCGCAACCCGAGCCTCTTGGCGGGAGCCGTCATCGTCGGCGTGATCGTGCTGATGGCCCTCGTCTCGTTCGTCTGGACGCCGTACGACGCCACCCTCGTCACCCCGGCGTCGCGGCTGCTGAAGCCGTCGTGGTCGCACTGGTTCGGCACCGACAAGTTCGGCCGCGACGTCCTCAGCCAGGTCATGGTCGGCTCCCGTACGACGTTGTTCGTCGGCGTCGTCGCGGTCGGCGTGGCCGCGGTCATCGGCGTACCGCTCGGGATCCTCGCGGCGATGACGCGGCGGTGGGCGGCGGAGCTGGTGATGCGCGGGAACGACCTGCTGCTCGCGTTCCCGGCGTTGCTGCTCGCGATCATGTTCGGCGCGGTGTTCGGGGCCGGCACGCTCACCGCGATGGTTGCCATCGGCATCGCTTCGGTGCCGAGCTTCGCGCGGGTGATCCGGAGCGGCGCGCTGCAGGTGATGCGGACCGAGTACGTGCTCGCGGCACGGGCGGCGGGGCGCCGGCCGTGGCCGATCGCCGTACGGCATGTGCTGCCGAACGTGACGAGTCTGATCACCGTGCAGGCGTCGGTGTCGTTCGCGATCGCGGTGCTGGCCGAGGCGGCGTTGTCGTTCCTCGGGTACGGCACGCCGCCGCCGACGCCGTCGTGGGGCCGGATGCTGCAGGAGAGCCAGGAGTTCCTGTTCAGCGCGCCGCGGCTGGCGATCTTCCCGGGGGTGGCGATCGCGATCGCGGTGCTCGGGTTCAACCTGTTGGGCGACGGTCTGCGCGACCGGTTCGATCCGAAGCTGGAGGACCGGCGATGAGTGACGTGCTGACGGTGCGCGGGTTGTCGGTGTCCGTGCGGGACACGACGCTCGTGTCCGACGTGGACCTGACGGTCGGCGCGGGGGAGCGGGTCGGGCTGATCGGGGAGTCCGGGTCGGGGAAGTCGCTGACCGCCTTGAGCATTCTCGGGTTGTTGCCGGAGGACGTCCGGGCCGGCGGTTCGGTCCGGCTGGACGGGGTCGACCACGAGTTGGTCGGTGCGGACGAACGGCGGATGTCGCGGGTCCGCGGGCGGGACATCGCGATGGTGTTCCAGGAGCCGATGACCGCGCTGAACCCGACGATGCGGGTCGGCGACCAGGTCACCGAGGCGATGCTGATCCACAAGACGCTGGCCAAACCAGCGGCTCGTACGGCGGCGGCCGACCTCCTGGAGCGGGTGCAGTTGCCGCCGGAAACGCTCCGCGCGTACCCGCATCAGCTGTCCGGTGGCATGAGGCAACGAGTCGTGCTGGCGCTTGCCCTGGCCAACGATCCGGCGCTGCTGATCTGCGACGAGCCGACGACGGCGCTCGACGTCACGGTCCAGGCACTGGTCCTCGACCTGATCGTGCGCGGCGTGGTCGATCGGTCGTCGGCATTGCTCTTCATCACCCATGACCTCGCCGTCGTCGCCACCGTCTGCGAACGGGTTCTGGTGATGTACGGCGGCCGCGTCGTGGAGGCGGGTTCTGTCGCGGAGGTGTTCACGCGGCCCCGGCATCGGTACACGGAAGGTCTGCTCGCGGCGTCCGACCTGGACACCAACGACCGGCGGCTGACCACGATCCCGGGCAACGTCCCGCCCGCGGGGAAGTTCCCGTCCGGCTGTGTCTTCCGTACCAGGTGCGCGCACGCGACCGCCCTGTGCGAGGAGATGCCGCCGTGGTCGGGGTCGGAGACCGACGGTTTCGCCTGTCATCACCCGGCTGGAGGCACCGATGGCTGAGCACCCCCCGGCAGGCCGGTCCACGCCGGAACCGGTCATCCAGGTGGTCGACGTCGTCCGCGACTACCCCCGCCCACGTACGTCCCTCCTGAAGCCGGCTCCTGCCGTGCACGCGCTCCGCGGCGTCAGCCTGGAGGTCAAGCAGGGCGAGCGGTTCGGCATCGTCGGCGAGTCCGGCTGCGGCAAGTCCACGCTGCTCCGCATCATCGCCGCCCTCGACCGCGCGACCTCCGGCCACGTGTTCGTCGAAGGCACCGATATCACCCACCTCCCGGAGCGCCGGCTCCGGCCGCTCCGCGAGAACCTGCAGCTCGTCTTCCAGGACCCGATGAGCTCGCTCGACCCACGTATGCGGGTCCGCGACATCATCGCCGAACCCCTTGTCGTCCAAGGACATCCGGCGTCCGGCGCGCGCGTCCGCGAGCTGCTCGAAGCGGTCGGCCTCTCCGCCGACGCGGGCGACCGGTACCCGCACCAGTTCTCCGGCGGACAGCGCCAGCGGATCTCGATCGCCCGCGCCCTCGCCCCGCGCCCGCGGATCCTGATCGCCGACGAGCCGGTCAGCGCGCTCGACGTCTCGGTCCGCGCCCAGGTCCTGAACCTGATCTCGGACCTGGTCGACGAGCTGGACCTGACGCTCGTGTTCGTCTCGCACGACCTGTCCGTGGTCAAACACGTCTGCGACCGCGTCGCCGTCATGAACGCCGGCCAGATCGTCGAGACCGGCTACACCGCGGACGTGTACGCCGCCCCGCAGCATCCGTACACGCAGCGCCTGGTCTCGGCGATCCCGACGCTGCAACGCGCACTCTCCGGCGCGACCACCTCCGACCTGCTCGCGAAGGGAGATCCCGCATGAAGTTCCCCGCCGGCTTGCCGATCGGCGAGTCGTGGATCGAGACACCGGCCACCGCACCGGTGATCTTCCCGTACGACGGGTCGACGGTGGCGGATGCGCCGGTCGGTGAGGTTGCCCTGGCGCGGGCGGCGCTCGAGAACGCGCTCGCCGTACGTGAAGAGGTCGGCCGGTTGCCGTCGTACGTGCGTCGGAAGGTCTTGCAGGGTGTGCATTCTGCGGTGCTGGCGGAGCGGGACGCGTTCGTCGAGCTGCTCGTGCTGGAGACCGGGAAGCCGCTGGTCGACTGCCGGGTCGAGATCGATCGGACGCTGCTGACGCTGGAGACGTCGGCGGAGGAGGTCGCGCGGTTGCACGGTGAGACCGTGCCGCTGGATCTGCTGCCGAGCGGTGCGGGGCTGCAGGGGTTCTGGGTGCGGAAGCCGATCGGGGTGGTGGTCGGGATCACCGGGTTCAATTACCCGTTGTTGCTCGCGGCCCACAAGATTGCGCCGGCGTTCGCGGCCGGGTGCCCGATCATCGTGAAGCCCGCGCCGCAGACGCCGCTCGCGACGCTGTGGCTCGCGCACGTGATGCGCTCGGCGTTGGCTGATGCCGGCGCGCCATCGAGCGCGTTGCAGGTGGTCACGGGCGGGCCGGAGGTTGGGGCGACGCTGACGACCGATTCACGGATCGGCGCGGTGTCGTTCACCGGATCGGCCGCGGTCGGGCACCGGATCGCGCGGGACGCGGCGCCGACCAAGGTACTGCTCGAGCTCGGGTCGAACTCGGCGCTGGTCGTTGCCGGCGACGCCGATCTGGACGCGGCCGCGGACGCGATCGTGCGCGGCGGGTACTACGCGTCCGGGCAGGCCTGCATCTCGGTGCAGCGGGTGATCGCGGTCTCGGCGGTGCGCTCCGAGTTGCTGGCGAAGCTGGGTGCTCGGCTTCCGGGCGTCGTCGTCGGCGATCCGCGGGATCCGGAGACGCGGGTGTCCGCGTTGATCAACCCGGCGTCGACGGCACGGGTCCGGCAGTGGGTGGACGATGCCGTGCAGGCGGGGGCGTCGATCGCCTACGAGGCTCCGGGGGAGGTGCTCGGGCCGACGGTGCTGACCGACGTACCGGATGGTCTGCCGGCGTGGGACGAGGAGATCTTCGGGCCGGTGATCGCCGTACGGTCGGTTCCAGATGTGGAGAGTGCGCTGCGGGTCGTGAACGAGACGCGGTACGGGTTGCAGGCGAGTGTGTTCACGTCGTCGCTGGAGACCGCGTTCGCGGCGATCGATCGGCTGGAGGTGGGGGGAGTGGTGGTCAACGATGTGCCTGGTTTCCGGTCGGACGTGATGCCGTACGGCGGGGTGAAGGACTCCGGGACCGGGCGGGAGGGGCCGCGGTTCGCGATCGAGGAACTGACCACGACCCGGATGGCGATCATCCGCCCGCGCCCATGACAGGTGAGCCGATGGACTACACGAAGCTGTTCCGGCTGGACGGAAAGCACGCCGTGGTGATCGGCGCCGGCAGCGGCATCGGCCGAGCAAGCGCCCTAGCCCTCGCCGCCCACGGCGCGCGCGTCACCTGCGCCGACCGCGACCTGCCAGCCGCCCAAGAAACGGCCGCTCACCGCACCTCCTCCTCCGGCGGCGGTGGGATGACGGCCTACGTGTTGGACGTGCTCGACGATGCGGGAGTCGAGCAGGCTGCGGTCGAGTTGGATCCTGTGGATGTGCTGGTGTTCACCGCCGCGACGAACGTGCGGAAGCGGATCCTCGACTACACCTCCGACGAGTTCGACCGCGTCGTCTCGCTCAACCTGCGCGCGTCCTTCCAACTGATCCGCGCCTTCGGCCGAGGTATGGCGGAGCGCGGAAGCGGCAGCATCATCGGTTTCAGCTCGATCCGCGGTACGACGGTCGAGCCCGGCCAATCGGTGTACGCGGCAACCAAAGCCGGCCTCGTCCAGCTCCTCCGCACCGCGGCCGCCGAGCTCGGACCGTCCGGCGTCCGCGCGAACGCGATCGCCCCCGGTGTCGTCGAAACCCCACTGACCGCCCAGATCAAGGCAAACCAGGCCTGGTACGACGCCTATGCCCAGAAAGGCGCCCTCGGCCGCTGGGCCCAACCGCACGAGCTCGCCGGTGCCGTCGTCTACCTCGCCTCCGACGCCGCCAGCTTCGTCACCGGCAGCGTCCTGGCCGTCGACGGCGGCTGGACCGCGGTCGACGGCCGCTTCGAACCACCGAACTAGGAGGTTGTATGAGTCTCGCCGACCTGACCGCTGTCGAACTCCTGGCGAAGTACCGCGACGGCTCGTTGTCGCCCGTCGAGGTGATCTCCGACGTACTGGATCGCGTCGCCGCCGTCGAGCCCAAGATCTGCGCGCTGTACGCGTTGGACGCCGAGGGTGCACGGGCCGCCGCGCAGGAGTCGGAGCGCCGGTGGCGGGACGGTACGGCGGGGGCGCTGGACGGCGTACCGGTGACCGTGAAGGAGAACATCGCGACGCGCGGAACGCCCGTACCGCAAGGGACCGCGGCGACCGCACTCGTACCGGCCGCCGAGGACGCACCCGCGGCGTCGCGGTTGCGGGCGGCCGGGGCGGTGATCTTCAGCAAGACGACGATGCCGGAGTACGGGATGCTGTCGTCGGGGGTGTCGACGTTCCACCGGTTGACCCGGAACCCGTGGGACCTGACGAAGACCGCCGGCGGATCGAGCGCGGGCGCGGCGGCCGCGGGCGCCGCCGGGTACGGCCCGGTCCACATCGGCACGGACATCGGCGGGTCGATCCGCCTGCCGGCCGGATGGTGCGGACTCGTCGGGCTGAAGCCGACCCACGGGCGGATCGCGGTCGGCAACCCGTACGCCGGACGCGCGATCGGACCGCTGACCCGGACCGCGGGCGACGCGGCGCTGGCGTTGTCGGTGATGCAGGGGTACGACCCGCGCGACCACACGTCTCTGCCGGTGCCGTCCGACGTGTTCGACGTACAACTGAAGGGACTGCGGATCGCGCTGCTGCTGGACGCCGGTGTCGGACTTCCGGTGGATCCCGAGGTCACGGCCGCCGTCTCGTCGACGGCCTCCGCGCTGGAAGCGGCCGGCGCCATCGTCGAACCGATCCCGCCGATCATCACCCGCGACATGCTCGACGGCCTCGACCACTTCTGGCGGATCCGCTCCGCCACCGACATCGCCGCCCTCCCCGAGGAACGCCGTGCCAAGGTGCTGCCGCAGATCCGTACCTGGGTGTCGACGGCGTCGGACCTCACCGCCGCCGACGTCTTCCACGGCTACAGCCAGATGGCCGCGATGGCGTCCGCGGTCACCCAGGTCTTCACGACGTACGACGTGATCCTGTCCCCGGTCGCCCCGATCACCGCGTTCCCCGCCGAACTCGCCTACCCGACCGACGACCCCGCCAAGCCCTTCGAACACATCGCCTTCACCGTCCCCTACAACATGTCCCACCACCCCGCCACCACCGTCAACGCCGGCTGGTCCACCACAGGCCTCCCCATCGGCGCCCAACTCGCCGTCCCCCACCACCAGGACCTCACCGCCCTCGCCCTGGCCGCCCACCTCGACAACCACACCAAGAACTGGCCAACGAACTGATACGACGCATCTGTTAGCGAGGCGATCGCCCGACGTACCAGGGACCAAGGCTTCGCCACCCACCCCGACAACTTCGCCACCGGCCTCACCTGGCTCCTCGACACCATCGAACACACCTACAGCTGACCCAGTACTCCTACGATGGTGGTCTGTCCGATTGTGGGGGGAACCATGGTGGTGCTGGTCAAAGACGGGGATCGCTGGGCTGCCGCCGATCCGCGGTCGTGGGGCTCGGAAGCCGACCTGGAACAGGTGCTCGCCGACCACCCGTACTTGATCCCGGGTTGTGACAGCGCAGCCGTCGCCCGGCAGTTCGCGATCGCCGGCGTTGGGGTCGTCGACCTGGTCTGCACCGACGAGTTCGGGACGATCACCCTGATCGAGTGCAAGCTGGCGCGGAACGCCGAGATCCGGCGGGCCGTGATCGGCCAGATCTTCGCCTACGCGAGCGGTTTGACCGGTACGTCGGAGCCGGACTTCTCGACCGAGTTCGCCCGGCGATCCGGAAGCTCACTCCTCAGCGCCCTGCCGGAGGCAGACGTCGATGCAGACGAACTCTCCCACCGCATCGGCGCGAACCTCGCCGCCGGCCGGCTCCGCCTGGTCGTCGCGGTCGACGCGATCACCTCGGAGTTGCGGGCGATCATCGAGTACCTCAACGTGCACCTCGGTGACTCGGTCTCGATCATGGCGCTGGAGCTGGGACGCGTACTCGTCGGCGGAGCCGAGGTCCTGGTGCCGGCGACGTACGGGGCGGAGGTGGCCGATCGAAAGGCCGCGACCTCCGGGGTACGCCGGCGTTGGTCTGCGGAGGATCTGGAAGGTGCCGCGGAGAACGTCGTCGACGCACCGGCGCGGGACTTCGTCCAGGAGTTGCTGTCGTACGCGCAGACGTCCGGAGCTGTCGTACAAGGCGGAGGTGGGCGAGCACCGTCCGCGGGCTTCTACTACGTGATCGACGGAACCCGGGTCTCGGTCTGGTCGCTGTACGTCAAGGAAGACGACCCGATCCTGGCCTTCAATCTGGGATCCATCGCACGGGCTTCGAGGGATCTCGCGCTCACGTGTCTCGCCGCATTGCGACAGTCCAGAGTCCTTGCGGGCAAACTACCCGAGGACGAGAACCTCGCGCTCGGCCGATACACCGAGTTTCCTGCGGTCGGCATCGCCAACGACCCGGTCGCATTGCAGAGTGTCTGGAGCGCGATCGAGTGCGCGACCAGACGCCCGAGGGATGTGTGCGACTCAACCTTCCCGAGCGGTAGGTTGACGGAATGAGTCAAGCTGCGCCGACCCTGCCGCCGTGTGTTAGTTGTGGTGGTCAGCAGATCGGCAACCTGGAAGTGATCAGCCAGCAGGCAGTGGGCATCCACCCCATCGGTCGGTCGCTCTGGAAACGCCCGATGTCGTCGTTGAGTGCCGTTGTTTGCCTGAACTGTGGCCTGACCAGCCTCTTTGCGGGACAGTTGGACGCCATCCGCGAAGAAGTGCAGAAGAAGCCGCAGGACTTCCTCTGGTAGCTAGCTGTAGGCAGGTAGACCGAGGAGGCGGTCGACTGTGGTGAAGCTGTAGCCGCGTGCGCGCAGTTGAGGAGTCAGCAGTTTGACGGCCTCTACGGTTGCGGCTCTGTCGGCCGATTTTCCGTCCCAGCCGTCGTGGAAGATGATGATCGAACCGGGGCGGGTACTGCGGAGCGCCTGGTCGGCGATCCGGTGCGGGCTGGGCTGGGCAACCTCCAGGAGATGGCAGAACTCGCCGGACACCACCTGCAGACCGTGCTCGTGGAGAAGGCCCGGGAGCGCCGGGATGCGGAGCAGCCACGGCGGCCGGTACAGCGCTGGACGGATGCCCAACTCGCCGAACGCGTCCAGGCCGTGGCGCAGCTCGTCGGCGAGCGTACGGCGTCTCAGGTACTGCGTGAACTCATGAGTGTGACCGTGCAGCCCGATGACATGCCCCGCTGACCTGAGCCGTTTCGTCACCTCGGGATGACGCTGGACGGCCTTGCCGACTTGGAAGAAGGTCGCGCGGATGTCCTCCTCGTCGAGGTAGTCCGCGAGCTCCGAGGTGTACGGCTCGTTCGGCCCGTCGTCGAAGGTCAGCGCGACCACACGCTCGTCACCCGGCCCGCGAAAGGGGAACCGCCCGAGCGCCTGCGAGTAGGGCGACATCATGAACCAGTACGCCGCCCCGACCGCCGCCGCGCCCACTCCCACCGCCCCTCGTGGGTTCATCGTTTCGCCAGCCAGGTGTTCTCGACCAGACCGGCTGCCATGATCGCGCCCGCCATGATCGCGGCCAGCCACGCCAAGCCGATCGCCCGCGCCTTGACGCGCTGCCGCCGTCGGGACTTGACGGCTGTACTCCGAAACGCTGGTGCCGTACCGATCACCGGCCGCCCGGCGGCGCGGTTCAGCATGACCGCGAGCGCGTAGTAGAACAGGAACGAAACCGCCACGTTGTACGCCAACCCACGCGCCAACCGTCGCGCGGAGGTGAAGGTCGGGTTGCTCCGATCGAAGGCAACCCGCCCACGGGTCCGCAGCTGCCGCAACAGCCCCAGCTCGTCCGCGCCCTGGGTCCCGGTCAGGTCGTACCCCGACCACACGTCTTTACGGAACGCGATGTTCGTCGCCGTCACGTACATGACCCGCCCGGTCGCCCGATGCACGAGATGCACGATGTCGAACAGAATCCCGGCGTACACCCGTCCCCACCAGGGTCCACCGACGTACTGGCAGGGTCCGGCGACCGCGACCCGGCCCGGATCCTCCCGGAAGGTCCGGTCGATCCGCGACAACCACCCCGCGTCGAACACGGTGTCCGCGTCGCTCGAGACCACGATCTCGCCGCGCGCCGCCGTACTGCCCCGATGCCGGGCGGCGCAGACACCAGGTCGTTCCTCGCTCACCACGACAGCGCCGTACCCGCGCGCGATCTCGGCCGTCCGGTCCGTGCAGTTGTTGTCGACGACAACGACTTCGACCCCACCGGCGAAGTCTTGTCCTTCGAGCGACCGCAGGCAGTCCGCGATGAACCGCTCCTCGTTGAACGCGGGAATCACGACAGTGAACCTGGGCGCGCCCGGCTCTTCACTCACCATGCCGACAACGCTAAAGACCGCAGCCCGGCGCAACGATGGTGCTAGCCCCCGTATCGGTCGGTGGGTTAGCCCCCTGTCCGCGCCCCTTCGCGGCCCGGTAACGCGACGTTCTCGACCAGCCAGCGGGACAGCGGGCGCAGTGGCGTGAAGGCTTCCAGGACCCGGTCCGCCGCGGCCGCGGTGTGGATCCAGTCCCCGGCACCGAGCGGCCGAGTCGCGATCAGCGACTTGTGCCGCAGCAGCTCCGCCCGCGGATGGTCCGCCGGATACCCGCGCAGCGTCCGCTTCAGCCGATCGCCCGACACCACGTACCCGTCCCGCTCGAGTTTCCGCAGTACGCCGGCCAACCGCCGCCCGGACGCAGCATCGGCTACCGCGGCCCGGTACCGCTCGATCTGCTCCGACGGCGCGTACCACCAGGCCAGGGCGACCTCCAGCCCGTCAAGATCGAACCGCACCGTCAGCTCGACGTTCCGCGCCAGCCGCACGATCGCACTCTGACACTGCCACGCCCGCAACAACACCTCGCCGTACCCCCACACCGCGAAGTCCTCGTACGCCGAATCCGCGTCGGCCACCGCATTCAGCAACCCGACCATCGGCCGCCGAACCAACTCCTCCCGCTCCCGCCGGCACCCCCGCCGAACCTCCACCGAAGGCTCCCCCTCCAACCGCAACAAAACATCAAACGCCCCCCGCGGCCACCCCTCAAAACCCCCGCCCACCGTCAACCAACTACACGATCAAGCCGCGCCGCAGCCTCGCTGACGATCTGCGCAAAAACAGCATCGGTGAGCTTCTCGCCCCAGCCTTCGATGTGGATGACCGTCCCGCCTCGCGCGGCGTACCCGACGTACTGAGCGGAAACCGTGACGCCGTCGTCTGCGGTCGCGGTCTCGAAGCGGAGGGCGATCGCGTCTGCCGAACCACGGAGAGGCAGACGGGATCCGACCCATTCGTACTTCACCTGGTCCGAGGCCACCATCGTCTACTTCGAGCATTTCGCGAACCGACCAGCCAGCTCCGGCACGAGCGTCCCCACCTGCGTCGGCCACGACTGCACCCACTCGGTGACCGACTGCTGCGGGTCCCTGGTGAAGTACTGACCGAGAACCGCAGTGACCGGGTCACCCAGGATGTCTGTCGGGTGGCGGAACACCAGGCACTCCGGTGGGTCGTACTGGGCTCGATAGCCGGGGGTCGGGGTCGGATCGACGGCCACGCCGCCGTCCCAGCCCTTCGGCAGGTCGGCGACCGTCAGCGCGGCCTCCTTCGCTTGGCCGACCGTGAGCGGGACGACCGTCGGCGTTGGCGTCGGGCTGGGAGTCGGCGGCGTCGTCTGGGCGGTGCAGGCGGTCAGGGCTAGTACTGCGAGCAGGGTGAGAGCGCGTTTCACCTAGTACTCGCCGTAGATCTGGACCTTGGTGCCTATTGGGGTGTCCTCGAAGATCTGGTGGATCTCCGAAGACAACCAACGTCCGCTCGGGACTGCGCGGCTGTCAGTTAGATCTGTGCTGAGTCCAAGTAGCTTCATTTGTGGGGCTTTCTGGCTCGCGTCAACGCTCTTCATACAAGACCTGGGCCGTCGTCCTCGGCCGTCCAGGTCGGGTCCGAGCCTGGGCTGCTCCGTTCCTGCTCCGTTGCCCACGGAGCGACGCGTGCCAAACGGCGGTTGATCGCCTGTCGAGCTCGGTCGTGCGAGGACGGAAGCAGGTGGGTGTACATCTGGAGCGTGAACCCCGGGTCGGCATGTCCAAGGTACTCCGAGAGCTCCTTGATGTTGACACCGTCCGCCAATGTGATGCTGGCGTAGTAGTGCCGCAGCGCGTGCAGCCCGACCGTGCGGTCCCTCTTGTAACGAGGGTTGCCTCGTGCATTCTTCACCGGTGCAGGCAGGACCCCAGCGAACACGAGTGCCGGCTTCCACACCATGACGTTGTAAAGCTCCGCCCTTAGATGCCTGCCATCGGACCAGGTGAAGAGGAGGTCGTGGTCCTGGATCTCAGCATCCAATTCCTCCCAAGGCAACGAGATCGTCTTTGTCCCGAACCGCGTGGTGTGATCCTTGACAGCGGCAGCCAGGATCGAGGACATCGGGACGACGCGTTCCTTGTCGTTCTTCGGCAGTGCGAAGATGAACTTGTCCCGGAGCCGCTTGACCTGTCGTCGGACCCTGATGACTTCCTCGTCGAAGTCGAAGTCCTGGAGCGCGAGTCCGAACAGCTCGCCTTGTCGCAGGCCGGTTGAGGACCCGATAATTGGGATGAGTCGATACTGCTCGGGGTGAGCCTCGATGATGCGTCCGACTGTTTCGTCCGCCCAGGTAACAACCTCCGAGGACCGTCTGCTGGGCTTCTTGACGATCTTTGCCTGTGTTGGGTTCTTCTTGATGAGTTCGTCGGCAACCGCCAACTCCAGACACCCGTTCAGAACGAGGAAGGCCGACCGTGCCGTCGACGGCCCGTAGACGCTCAGCAAGTCCGTTAGCCAAGCCGCGACCTCCGAAGGCAGGATGCTCTTGACCATCCGCCGACCGAACAACGGTTCGACGTGGAGGCGCCACTTGGACTCGTACTGGAGCACACTCGTCGGGTCGACCTTGCGCGCCGCCATCCACCGCGGCCAGATCTCCGCCAGCCGAACCTTGCCGGCGTTCGGATCGAGATAGTCACCCCGATTCCGGTCTGTCTCCATAGCGGTCGCATACCGAAGCGCCGCGGCCTTCGTGTCGAAGGCCTTCGACTTCTCATCGCCGCGCGGATCCTTCCAAACCCCGAGCCACCGCTTCCCCCGCCCCCACCTCTCCTCGTTCCGTTCCCGCTTCACAGACCCATCGGGCTGCTTCACCGCCCGAGTCCATTGATCCTTCGCAAACGCCACCGCAAGACCTCCGAGCCCGTCGAACATGACGGAGCTCAACGTCTGAGGCGCTATGAGTTTCAGGAGCAGGCGATCGACCCTAGGGGCGGCCCACCGTCACGCAACTCTTCCTCCAGACGAACCTCGAAACCGCTGAATTCCGGCTGAGGTTGATCGACGTTTGCCGACGATGCGCGAAACCTCTTATAGACAAGAGGATTCGTGGTGTTGTGTTGCGCATAAGTTCTCATCGGCAACCATTCTCTCGCGTTGATTGAGGTGCGTAAAGAGGTGCGTAGGAGCCGTCAGCCGTACCAGGACTTCGGCTCCTGGCCTGGTTGCGAATCGCGCGTCAATTGATTTCAGGGGCCGACTCGGAGCCGCAGCGGGCGGTCACCCAGGTCAGGTTCGCCTCCGGCCTCTTGCTCAACGACCCGACCGCCTGGCAACCACCGTCGCATAGCCATCGTTACTCAGTCGGCGGGGCCGAAGGTTCTGGTGCGTCGACCCGGTTCGGGGCGACGCATTGACACCCTCCGTCGCGTCGTGAGTACCCTCGATCGAGGGGCGGAGGGGGTGCCGCGATGGGGGGATTGCCCGGTGGCGGGCCGGTGGAGGTGGCCGAGCGGATCGACGTTCGGTTGCTGCGTACGTACGACCTGATCGATCTCCGGCTGATGGCATACGGATGCACCGTCGAGCCAGGTCCTGAACTGGTGGCAGGCGCGGACGCCTGCCTGGTCCTGCAGTTCCCGCCGCAGCATCTGGGCGAGGAGGTCTGGCAGGCCGGGGCGCCACCGCCACCGCCGCCCGTCCCGCCGCGGCCGTCGAGCCATCTCGCGGCTGGTCCGTCCCGGCTGGTATACGACGTGCCCGAGGGGACCCGGATCCCGTACACGCTCGTCGGCGTGCTCGAAGCGGTCTCCGGCCTGAAGCTCCGGGTCTCGCCGAATGCGACGCCGGCCGGTGAGGCGATCCAGGCCGGCATCGAGCCGCCGAAGGACCTCGAGACCGCGATCGAGGCGCCGTACCGGCTGATCGTGTCGCCGAGTTCGCTGGGCGCCTTCCGGCATTCTCCTACGCCGCTAGGCCCGCCGAACCGGACCGAGCTGTGGCGGACCCGGCTCACCGTCCGGACCGGCGACGGGTTCGACGACACCGACGACAAGCAGCGGATCGTCCGCGCGTTGTGGACCCGCGACAACGAACTGCCGGCGCCGGCGTTCGACCAGCCGCTGATCCCGTTCGACCGGACCGCGATCGTCACCCAGACGTACGGCGGCGATCCGGCGAACGCGGACACGCCGTTGGAGGTCCGGAATCTCCAGCTGTCCAGCCTCGGGGCGTGGTTCGACTGGAAGCAGTCGTGGGAGTTCCCGGCGAACATCGTCGACTACCGGCACCAGGCGTCCATGGGACGCGATGCCTACGTGCGGGTCGCGTATCCGGGGTTCCTGTTCCCGTTCGGCCATCGGTGCTTCCTGGTCAAGATCACCGAACGCGAGGTGAAGCACCGAGAGACTCCGGTCGCGTACCTATGGCAGCGATGGTTCATCGTCCTGCGCCAGCCGACCCGCGGCTATCCGCCGACCGATCGTGACAACCCGTTCGATCAGGTGACGATCGGCCCGCTGGTCACGCCGGACATCGACAAGCCGCCGGAGGACCAGGAGCCGTTCGTCCCGACGAGGAGCGGCGTGCCGTTCCCGTTCACGCTCAGCACGGTCGACCGGGGTGGGCAGATCCGGAGCTGGCCGGCGCCGCTGGTGTTCGTGCAGGCGGGCAAGCACGGGCAGGAGTCGTACGTGTTCCATCCCGAGGACGCGTCCCCGCGGTACTTCCCGGTCCGCCAGATCCAGGGCCGCGGGCAGACCCTCGCGGCCGCCGAGCCGGTCGCGGCCGGTGACACGTCGGTCGAGGTCAGCCACCTGGTCTTCGACGGCGAGATCGACACCGTCAACGTCACGTCGCGCCCGTTCCTGACCGAAATGCGGGCCATCGTCCCGTCGATGCGCCACCTCGCCCCACAGGCTCCGGCCGTGGACCTGGTCTGGGCCAAGCCGTACCTTGCCAGCGGGCTGCCGGTCCGCGCTCTCGACGCCAAACCGATTCCGGGTACGCCGAACGCCGGTGAACTCGTGCTCGCCCTGAAGAACGCGCCGGCCGCGATCGACTTCAGCAGCGGGTCCGATCGGGCCGGCGGATTCGTTGCCCCGAACCTGGAGGTCCGCGGTCTCTCCCGCGTGCTCGGCGCCGTCGGCGTGAGCGGGGACGCCCCATCACCCTTCGACGCCGGCACGTTCGATCCGAAAACCTTCCTGGCCGGTGCATTACCGAAGCTGTTCGGCCTGTTCAGCTTGCTGGACCTGCTGAAGATCGCCGGCTTCGACGAGGCTCCGAAGTTCGTGTCCGACGCCCTCGACCCGGTGCGGAAACTGCTCACCGAGGCGCAGCAGTTGGCGGCCGGGCTGGACGCCGCGCAGGCTCGGCTCGCCGACGAGGTCGCGCAGGCGGCGCACGCGGGTGCGCGGGCCGTCGCCCAGCACGCGAAGGACGAACTCGATGCGGTCGCGGGGAATCTGAAGGCTCACCTCAACGATCTGATCACCGCCGTACGCGCGTTGCCCGATCACCCGGAGAACGTCAGCAACGCGGCCGTTGCCCTGGCCACCGACCTGCAGCCGCTGCTCGACGCGATCGGGGTTCCGGGGGTGCCGGCCGCCGTACGGTCGGCGCTGGACAAGCCGGTGCGGACACTGAAGACGCTGACCGACCTCGCCAAGGATGCGGCCGGACTCGCACAGCTGCTCAACGGTGTGGTCGGAGGCCAGGTCACGGCGCGGCTGGTCTGGCGGCCGACGATCGGGTCGTGGGGGCTGCCCGGCGCACCGAACATCTTCAAGCCGAAGGACGAGCACGCGCTGCAGATCGAGGTCGAGGTGGACGCGTCGGCGAGTGCGCCGCCCGCGGTCGACGTACTCGCGGAGATCGCCGGGTTCGATCTCAACCTGATCGGGGACGGCGACAGCGGGCTGATGAAGCTGATGTTCCGGCGGATCGGGTTCCATGCGAGCTCGGCCGGCAAGCCCGAGGTGGACGTCGTGTTCGGCGGGATCGGGTTCCTCGGGCCGCTGGCATTCGTCGACCGGTTGCGGGAGTTGATCCCGTTCGACGGCTTCTCCGATCCGCCGCATGTGGACGTCGCCCCGGACGGGGTGACGGCCGGGTTCGACCTGACGTTGCCGAATGTCTCGGTCGGCGTGTTCAGCCTCGAGAACATCGCCCTCGGGGCCGATGCGCGGGTGCCGTTCCTCGGTGACGCGTTGACGGTCGGATTCGCGTTCTGCTCGAAGGAAGCGCCGTTCCGGCTGACCGTGATGTGTGTCGGCGGTGGCGGGTGGCTCGGACTCCGGGCGGCGCCGAAGGGTCTGGTGCTGCTCGAGTTGGGGCTGGAGGCGTGCGCGTCGCTGTCGGTGGATCTGGGCGTGGCGTCCGGATCGGTGTCGGTCTCGGTCGGGGTGTATCTGCGGCTTGAAGCGGACAAGGGCACGTTGACGGCGTACTTCCGGATCCGGGGACAGGTCAACGTGCTCGGCCTGGTCAGTGCGTCGATCACCCTCGAACTCTCGCTCAAGTACCAGTTCGACACCGGCAAGCTGATCGGGCGGGCGTCGCTGACGGTCGAGGTCGAGGTGCTGTTCTTCTCCGCCTCGGTCGAGATCACCGTCGAACGCCGGCTCGCCGGATCCAAGGGCGACCCGACGATGTACCAGGTGATGCCGCCCGATGCGAGCGGCATGAACGCCGACTGGGCGCAGTACTGCGGGGCATTCGCACCGCTACCGGTCTGAGGTCAGGAGAAGCAATGCCCACCACTGTCCTGGCGACGGCTCTGCCGTACTCGCTGGCCGACGACGCGCCGTTCCAGCTCACCGTGTTCCTCACCCACAAGCTGGTGGGCGGCCCGTTGCTGTCCGACTATCCGGCCGCCGCCGACTGGGTCGGCACGTTGACCGGTTGCACCTTCGGTCTGACCACCTCGCTCGATCCGGGTACGTCGCTGCCGCTGCGGGTCGTGTCGACCGCCGACTCCGCGTCCTGGTCCGGCGTGCTGCCGCCGAGTACACCGGTGGCCGCGTTCCCGACGCCGGCTCTGTCCAACCAGACGTGGCGGTCGAACCCGGCCAGCCGGATGAGTGACCACGCCATCGACCTGCACCTCGCCGCGGTGATGGCTTCCCCGACACAGCGGCCCGCATCGACCCGCGATCCGGTGGCCGGTGGACTCCTGGAGACGTTGGCCGGCGTCGACCAGGACGGCCCGATCCGGCAACTGCTCGCCGAAGCGGCCGGACGGGATCGCCGCCAGGTGCAAATCGCAGCACAGCGGCTCCAGGACGCGCTGACCACGATCGGGCCGCTCACCGAACCCGATCCGACCGACCCGGAGCAGAGCCGCGGCGGCGAGATCCTGCCGCCTCCGCCGTACCAGTCGGAGATCCCCGATCGGCCGTCGCCGGTCCAGACACTGCTCGACGATCCCGAGGCGGACCTGCGCGTCACCAGCGAGTTGGACGCCCTGGTCGGACAGGACCTGTCGGGGAATCCGCAGCTGCAGATGATCGTCGACGCGCACGCGATGCGCCGGTACTACGAGCGCCCCGAGCAACCACAGCCGGAACCACGCCCCGAACCGGATCCGAACGCGCCGCCGACGCCGCGCCTGCCGCGTCCGGAGCACGACTTCCACGCCAAGGTGGCGTCGTTCGGCTCGACGCCCGCGTTGCTGCGGCGGCTGGGTCTCGCGGTCGACGCCGTACTGGACGGCCTCGATCCGGTTGCGGCACGGGCGGCGCTGGCAGGGGCGACGTGGGTGAGTGTCACGATCACCTCGGCTGACGAAGACCTGCAGGTGTTGCCACCACGGCGTACGTCGGTGCTGGTGGACGGGCCCGTTTTCACGGCGCAGTCGAGCAGCGACTGGGTGGGCGGCGCATTGCCGCTCGGCGAGGACGAATGGGTGGTCCTGGACGCGGATCCGGACGCGTCCGGACTCAAGCTGGATCAGTTCAGCCGGAACCTCGTCCGGCAGTACGCGAGCGAGGCGAACGGCGATCCCGGCACGTCCGCACCGGCCACGATCCGGGCGACCGGGTTCGCGTTGGCTCGTCGCGGCCGGATCGACCAGGTGCGGGCGAGAGTCCAGCAGGCCGAGCAACTTGCGGCCGACGCCAATCGGGCGTTGCTGCTCGACGACCTGGTCCGGGGCGTCCGGGTCGAGGTCTGGGACGACGCGTCCGCGGCGTGGCACAGCCTGCACCGGCGGCGCGTCACGGTTCGGGCCGAGCCGGGTGGCGGGGTCGTCCTTGACGATGTACCGGATGCCGGCTTCCTGCAGTTGTCGGCGCTGAACCGGACACCTGGCGACCCCACCAACACGTACTACCTGCACGAGGTCGTCGCCGGTTGGGACGGATGGAGTCTGTCCGCGCCGCGACCTGGACGGACGATCGTCCACGTCGAACCACCCGGGCCTGACGGGTCGACCGAGGAGGTCGTCGAAACGCCGCCCGATCAACCGATCGACGGGGCCCACGTCACCTCACGGGTCGAACCGGGATCACTGCCGCGGTTGCGGTACGGGACGTCGTACAGCTTCCGGGTACTCGCGGTGGATCTGGCGGGGAACTCCGTACCGCAGGTTCCGGGCGGGCCGCTGGACCAGCTCGCGATCGATGCCGTGCGCAACCATCTCGACCGGCTGCGGGCATCGTACGGGCAGCGGGACAGCTCCGGGATCGCGGCGGCGCTGCGGCCGGCGATCATCGAGCACCTGCGCGCTGAGCGGCCGGGACCCGCGGCCGGCTTGCCGGCGGAGCTGCGGTCCGGTGACGAGCGGATCGATGCCACGCTGGAGAAGTTGGTCGCCGAGGCGGCGCAGCCACGGCCCACAGCCGCGCAGAACCTGTTCGAGCAGGTGGCGACGGCGTCCCGGATCCTGGCGGAGTCGCGGGCGGTACCGCGAATCCGCCCGCAGCTGGACCTCACCCCGGAAGCCTTTGCAGGCATCCAGCTACCAGGACCCTGGCCGCCGCTCCGGCCCATCGTGACCACGCCCCGGCCATACCTGCGGTGGGAGCCGGTCCCGGCGCCCGCGGTGGTCATGCGCAAGGAGTTCGGCACCGGCGAGCAAGTGGCGTACCTCGTGGTCAGCAGCGGGGTCGCGGACGCCCGCGCCACGTCCGAGCGCCACCTCGCGCCGCCTAAAGCGACCCAGTTGGAGGCCGAGACGGCGGGCCTGTTCGACGCCGCGATCGGCACCGGTGACCTGGCGGAGATCCGCCGCCTGTACGCGATCGCGCTGGCCGAGCGGGGCACCTTCCTCGACCAGTACGTGCCGAGTCTCACTGATGCGACATCAACCGTGGAGCAGCCCGGGATCGCTTTGGAAGACCGCCCCGGAGCGGACACCGGGTCGCCGGATCGCGCGACGCTCGCGGAGATCACCGCGGAGCGCGGACGCCCGATCGGCGAGGGACAGTACGTCGTCCACGACACCGACGTACTGCGGTTGCCGTATCTTCCGGACCCTTATTCCACGGGGGTTTCGCTCGTGTTCTACGAGGCCGGGGCACCGCATGTGCTGCCGGAGCCGCGGGCGTTGCAAGCGGTCTCGGTCCCGTATCCGGGGGAGTGGCCGTCGCTGCAGCCACTGCGGATCGTGGTCGAGGCCGGCGACGTTCTGGATGCTCGGGTCGATGGGCATGTGGTCCGGGTGACCGTGCCGACGGGGGAGCAGGTGCGGATCGCGCTGTCGAGCACGGTCGATGTGCAGAAGCTGGACAAGTTCGGGTTGTGGCGGTCGCATCTGGCGAGCGTTGTCACCCCGGCCGACGGCTACACCACGGACGAGGTCGTCGCGGCCGCGGCGCTGATGCGGGCGGCGTCGTCCGGGTGGACGTGGTGGTTGACGCCGTCGGTCGACCTGAGGCTGGTCCATGCGGTACCGGTTCCGGTGCGACCGCCGCAGTTGTCGGCGCTGGAGCTCTTCCTGCGACCACCGGGGCGGTCAGTGGCTGCGTTCAGCGGGCGGGTCGACGTCCATGGCCCGAGTACGGACACGCTGGTTGTCCGGGCGAGTTGGACCGAGCAGGTCGACGACGTGTCGGCGCCGCGGCCGTCGGTGGTGACGAAGTCGGACGTCGTCGTACGGTCGGCCGTCGGCGAGCGCGAGCAGCGCGGAGTGCTGTTCCTGTACGACTTCCAGCCCACCGGGTTTCTGGCCCAGGCGCTGGGCGGGATCGGGTTCCATCGGATGCTGCAGACCTTCGAGGACACGCACTATCGCCGCGTGACGTACGTACCCAGCGGGACGACGCGGTACGCCGAATTCTTCGACCCGGCGCAGATCCCCGCGGAGCCACCGGCGGGCGCACCCATGGTGCTCGACATCCCCTCGTCGGCACGTCCGGCCGCGGCCGTCGTACTCGATGCGGTGCCGTTGTTGCGCTGGGAGGAATCGGCCGAGCCCGCGGAGCCCTTCGCGTGGCGACGGGTACGGCGTTCGGGCGTACGGGTGTGGCTGGCCAGGCCGTGGTTCTCCTCCGGGGACGGCGAACTTCTCGGGGTGCTCGTCTTCGACCCCGACCAATGGGTGCAGGCGCCGGACGGTTCGTGGTCGCGGCAGCCCAAGGCGCAGCAGGCCCCGGACGGCGCGACCAGCCTGTGGGCGGCAGATCCCGTCGTACAGCATGGTGGTGGTACGTCGAACCCGACCGTTCCGCCACTGCTGACGTTCGACCAGTTGGTGCTGGATGCGGTGGAGATCGCGAGCGACCCGTCCGTCGGTATCGAGCCTCCGCTCGGTGGGCAGGTCTACGGCGGGCGGGACCGCGGCTGGACCCGGGCGCCGGGCAACCCGGTCGCGGTGGCGGCTGCCGTTGCGTTGCGGGATGTTCGCGGCCATCCGGAGGTCCGGATACTCGGGTACCAGCCGGAGTTCGACGAGTCTTCCGGCCGCTGGTACGTCGACATCGCCCTGCAGGAGACGCCGGCGCTGTGGCCGTTCGTACGGCTCGCGATCGCCCGTTATCAGCCGAACTCGATCGAGAACTGCTCGTTGTCGCCGGTGGCGCTGACGAGCTGGGTTCAGCCACTGCCGACGCGGACGCTGACCGTCGGCCGGCCCGATGCGGAGCACGTTCAGGTGACGTTGACGGGTGTCGTCAACTGGTTGCACTGGGACCCGGCGTCGGCGCCTGGGCTGTCCGGCGACCAGTTGAGCGCCGACAGCCCGACCGGCGATGCCGCTGTCCGCGCGGCGCGGCTGCAGGAGTCGCGCACGGTCCGTGCCTCGGTGCAGACCCGGCCTGCGGGTGCCGGCGATCTGGAGTGGCAGACGGTGTCGAGCTCGCTCCTACTGGCGGTGAGCGTCGACGAATCGGCCTCGTTCCAGGCAACCTGGACCGGCTCGGTCACGCTACCCGCCGGGGCTGTCTTGCGGCGCCCCGGTGGCGAGGAGACCACCCTGCGCGTCCTCGTCGAGGAACACGAACTCCTGGATACCGACCCCACCGTCCCGGGCCAGGAGTCCGCTCCCGTCCCGCGCCTCGTGTACGCCGACACGGTAGCCCTGTAGCTTCAGCCCCCGAACCGGAGACGCGTAGCTGTCGGTACGGCTGTGACGCCGTGGTCGTTGATGAAGAAGGGCGACGCGCTACGGACAGTGAGGTGTTCGGTTTCGATCGTCTCGGCTCGCCCCACGGATAGAGTGAAGGGTCGGGTGCGATGGGAGGGTGATGGAAGAGTCCGGGAGGGGACGCTCGTTCAGTCGGCCGCATCGTGTTGCGGGGATGGTGGATCGGCGGGCCGAGCGTCGGGAGATCGATGCCTTCCTGGAGCAGGTCCGGGCGGGGAACGGACAGTCGGTCGTGCTGCGTGGTGATCCGGGGATCGGGAAGAGCACGCTGCTGGACTACCTGGCGGAGCGTGCCGAAGGGTTCAGGTTGGTGCGGGCGGCCGGCGTGGAGTCCGAGATGGAGTTGGCGTACGCCGGTTTGCACCAGTTGCTGACTCCGATGGTGCATCGGGCAGAGGAGCTCCCGGCGCCGCAGCGGGAGGCGTTGCGGACAGCGTTCGGGCTGAGTGACGGGCCGGCTCCGGACCGCTTCCTGGTGGGGCTGGCGACGCTCGGGCTGCTGGCGGAGGTGGCGGAGGAGTATCCACTGCTCTGCGTGATCGACGACCTTCAGTGGCTGGATCGGGCTTCGGCGCAGGTGCTCGGGTTCGTCGGGCGGCGGCTCGAGGCGGAGCCCGTGGGGATGGTCTTCGCGACTCGGGCGGACAGCGACGAGCTGGCGGGTCTGCACGAGATTCGGATGGCGGGTCTGGAGGACGCGGACGCGCGTGCGCTGCTGGCGACGTCGTTGGCCGCGCCGCTGGACGCGCAGGTGGCTGACCGGTTGGTTGCCGACTCCGGAGGGAATCCACTGGCGCTGTTGGAGCTGCCGCGGGGTCTCGGCCCGGCTGACCTGGCAGGCGGGTTCGCGCTGCCGAACGCGATCCCGCTGGCGGGGCGCATCGAGGCGAGCTTCCGGAGACGCTTGGAGGAGCTTCCGGACGAGACCCGCCGGTTCCTTGTGGTCGCCGCGGCGGAGCCGGTCGGTGATCCGGTGCTGGTGTGGCGGGCCGCGGAGCGGATCGGGCTGGGCGCTGACGCCGCGGCGCCGGCGGCTGAGGCTGGGTTGCTGGAGGTGGGTGCTCGGGTCTGGTTCCGGCATCCGCTGGTGCGGTCGGCGGCGTACCGCTCGTCCTCGGCACAGGTGCGTCAGGACGTGCATCGTGCGTTGGCTGAGGTGACGGACGCCGGCGTCGATCCTGATCGTCGGGCATGGCATCTTGCGCATGCCGCATCCGGTCCTGACGAGCAGGTCGCGGACGAGCTGGAGCGCTCGGCCGAGCGAGCGCAGGCGCGCGGCGGGATGGCGGCCGCGGCAGCGTTCCTGCGGCGGGCGGTGGAGCTGACCACCGATCCTGTCCAACGGGCGGAGCGGGCGCTGGCTGCGGCGCAGGCGAGCTTCCAGGCGGGTGCGTTCGACGCTGCGCTCGGCTTGCTCAGTGTGGCCGAGACGGGCGCGCTCGAGCACTACCAGCAGGCGCGTGTGGATCTGCTGCGCGGCGATTTTGCCGTTGTTTTGGGGACGGTAGGGCCTGGTCTTCTTGGGTGTGATGGTGAGTTCGGTGCAGGCGTCGCGCCAGGCGTGGGATTTGTAGGCCGAGCCGTTGTCGGACAGGACGCGTTCGACGGTGATGCCGTGGTCGGCGTACCAGGCCACGGCGCGGCGCAGGACGCCGATCGCGGTGGCGGCTTTCTCGTCGGTGTGGATTTCGGCGTAGGCGGTGCGGGAGTGGTCGTCGATCACGGTGTGCACGAACGCGGTGCCGATGTTGGGTGGCCTGTGGCGGTTCGTCCGGTGCGCAGCCCGGTGGTGGCTTTCTGTCGCCTTGCTGTTTGCCGACGTAGCGCCAGCCGCCACCGTCGAGGATGTTGCCGAACTTGGTGACGTCGACGTGGATCATGGATCCGGGATAGGCGTGTTCGTAGCGGCGAAGCGGTTCGCCGGTGACCCGGTCGATGCGTGACCGCCGGTTGATCCGGCACCGGACCAGTACGGCGTGCACGGTCGAGGCCGCGATACCGATCCGGCCGGCGATCTGGACCGGTCCGAGCCGGTGCCGCCACCGCAGCCACACGATCCGCCGTACGAGCCGTGGCGGGGTCTTGGCGGGGCTGCGGTGCGGCCGGGAACTGCGGTCTGTCATCCCGGCGACTCCTTCGGTCCGGTACCGCTCGGCCCACTTACGAGCGGTCTTGACCGCGATCATGAACATCTTCGCTGCCGCGGCATACGTCCAGACCTGATCAACAATCAGACGCGCCAGCCGCAGCCGGGTCCGTGGAGTCAAGTCGCGTTAACGTGGGACACGAAGGCCTCCGGTCAGGTGAAGCGGTGAACTAGACAGCTCCACTTCACAACCGGAGGCCTTCACCTGTCACACAGACTCACCGCCACCGAACGGGACAACCTCCCTGGACATCACATCTAGGCGTTCGAGGTCGTTGTCACCGGCGTCCCGCGATCGGAGTTCGTGTCCAACACCGCATGGAAGGCACCTAACCGTGCTGGGCTACAAGGTCGCTGACGAACTTCAGCCACGAGCCATGCCGCAGATCGGCCGCACCGCGTACGCAGGGGCCTCTCAGGGACATAATGACTTTCCTGAACGCCGAAGCTCGCTCCGTACGATGCTCGTGTGACCTGGCCAGGCGTTCGACGTGACTCAAGAGGGTGGCGACAGACGACATCCGGTGAGTCGCATTCGAGTCAGGTGAGCTGGGGAAAGGCCTCGTACTTGTGGCGACGGTTGTCGAAGGCGAGTTTGGTGCCTTCGAGGACATTCAGGGCGAACTGGGCGACGTCGAGTTCGGCGATGCTCCCGCTGGCGACGGTGAACCTGCCGTCCTTCAGCTGACAGTGAACGATCTGATCGGCGTCGCCGACGATTGCGAGGTTGGCGTTGTGAGTCACGACAATCGTCTGCCGGCGACCCGCGGACTCGTGGATTGCGGGTACGAGTTTGGACGCGATCGTCTCGTTGTCGAGATTCTCCTCCGGCTGGTCCAGGAGCAGTGGCGACTTGCGCCGGTCGACGACCAAGTAGAACAGCGCGAGTACCAGGCCGCGTTGACCGGGTGACAGCTGGGACAACGGCAGACCGTCACCGGTGAGGCCGAAGCGCACCTCGAGCCACGAGAGATCGAGCATGCTCGTCAGGAAATCGAGCAGTGTCGTTGTACTGCGGAGCGCGGTTGCGGGATCGCGGAACTCACCGGCGACATCGCCACGTTCGTGCTCGAGACGCGTGATGGCCTCGGTGAGCGCAGGAGCGAGCTGGGACCAGCTGGTGCCTTCGAGCCGTTGTGGCAGTTGGGTGAGCCAGTCAGAGAAGTCGCCGTTGCGTCGGCCGTCTAGGCCTGATGCCACACTGCGCCAGGTGGGCAGGATCCGTAGTTCGGCGTTGAAGGCGAGGCCGGCATTCTTGACGACCTCGGACGTGGTGATGAAGTTCGTCGCGGGCTGGTACAGACCTTTCACGGCGTCGAGCTGCTCGGCGAGCGCGGTGTAGATCTGGCCGGAACAATTGACGATCGCGGTCCGTAGCCTGTCGAGTTCAGCTGGGGCTTTGGTGATGCGTTCGAGCAATGATTGAAGGCCTTTCAGCGATTCCTCGTCATCTTCGTCGCCGATCAGGTCGTCGCGGCGCGCTTCGGCTTGGAGGACCCGCTGCCGCGCTCGCTCCCTGGCACTGTCGGCCGCGGCGAGGGCCTCGGTGTTCGTACGACGCGCCCGTTCCTGCGCAGCGATGTCGCGCAGCAGGGTGTCTTCAGCTGCGTTGAGGTTCACCAGGGTCTGTCCGAGCGACGCGCGCCACCTGTCGTAAGCGGCTTGGTCGATCGTGAGCGTCAGATAGGGGTCGCCGTCGGTGTTTAGCAGGTCGCTTGCCAGTTCGTTGAGCTCAGCGACATCAGAGCGGACAGCGTCGGCCCTGTTGGCCACGGTTCGCATCGCCGCAAGCGCTTGGCGGATGGTGGCCTGGCGTTGTTCGTTCTCGGTCCGCTCGCTCTGGAGCTTGGCCAGCGCGACGTCGATCTCTTCGGACCGGTGCCGGAGCGCTCTGAGTTGCCCGTCGTCATTGCCAGCGAGGTCGTGTTCCGTGAGCGTACGCCTCGCGTCAAGGAGTGCGTCCGTCGCCGCCGTCACCTCGCCGTCCTTGAGCTTCAGCCGCCCGCGGATCTCATCCGCATGGTTCTCCGCCCGGAACGAAGCTGCCCGGCTGTACGATGCGATGGCAGCGTGAAGCTCGGACCGCCGCCGGGCGAGGTCGTCCTGCGAGACGCGTGTCGTCTGCGCGAGGAGAGCATCGAAGGTCTTCTCACCGGCGCGCTGGCTATCGCTGATATGGGTGAACAGAATCGTCCGCAGTTCGTGTTCGAACTCGTCGGTATCGTCGAGTTGCGGGTCGATGTTGCAGACACGCTCGACGAACGCCTGCGGTAGGTACTCAACCGCGACCGGCGCTGACCGGTCGTACTCGCCGTTCAGCGGCAGCCTTCGCGAGAAGCCCGAGAACCAGCGGAGTTCCGTGGTGTACTCCCGAGCGACCCGTTGATTTGTCGCGCTCAGGAACCGTGATGGCCGCAGGAACGCGAACTCGCTGTTCCGGGAGGAGTTGCCGCCCAAAGCGATACAGTCGAGCAGTGCGGACTTGCCCTGTCCCTTGTTGCCGACAACCGCAACGAATCCCGGGTTCAGGCGCAGGTCATGGTCGAAGAGGTCGTGATCCGGGCGATCGGATGCTACACGAACGCTGGAGATGAACCATTCGGGGTTGGTCCGGACCCGGGACAGTGCGGGAGGTTCGAGGCCGACGTACACGCGTCGGTCGAACTCCGCGATCGCGTAGGCAAGGCCCGCCAGAGTCGGCACGGTGTTCATCCAGGTCTGGCACGCGCCGATCCGCATACTTTGCGAGGAGTCCGAGAAGTAGTGCGCATCGCTGCAGTCGAGGATCTGATGGTTCACCCTGTCGTCGCGAAGCGCCTGGACGTCACTCTGCCAGCGTGCTGTGTCTGGGTAGGCGGTGAAAATGAAGTCCGCGGAATTGATGACGGTCTTCTTCGCCGCGATCGACTGATCGTTCCACTTGATGTCACGCCACTCGGTCTTCCCGATGCCGACCAGTGCTCTGCCGTGGAAGAACTGCCTTTCGAGGACAGCCCGCACCGAGTCGAGTGAAACGTTGATGTTGTTGAAACCCTCGCGCAGATCGGAATCGTAGTTGTGAACCTGGTCCTTCGGCACCGACTCCTTGATCCGGCGGCCGAGGTCGATCAGCGACTCCTTCGTGATCACCCCCTGCCACCCGATGTGCGCCTGGCTGGGGGAGAGCTTGAGCTTCGGCTGTAAGGCGTTGACGAACTGCGCCTGAATCAACTCCGGGTCGAGTTCGGGATCGAAGACGACGTGCAGGTTGACCCTGGACAGCTTCCCGGCGGTGCCGCCGAACTGATCGAGCCGCATTTCGACGACCGGGAAGATGGCGTCCAGGTTCCGTAGTCGTCCGGATCGCTTCGCCTTGACGACACGCCGGTAGCCGTCGAAGAACCAGTAGTCGTTGATGCCGATGACCGCGACGTCCTCGGGGAGAGCCTCGAGCTCGTCGATGAACCGTGACCAGGTCTCGTCGGATTCATCGCCGTAATGCTGGACGATCGACGCCGGTGTATGAACGTGCAGATCCCAGATCCGCCACGCGCTTCCCCGACCATCGTCTGTGTTCGATCCTGCCACGACCCGTCCCCTCCAACCGGCTCCGGACGCCGGTTCCCCTGTCAGTGCGAAACAGAGCGTAGCCGGTGGCGTGTGACGGTGAGTAGCCATAGGATCTGCGCATGCTCGATGGAGATGGGGGGATCGAGAATGAACTCGACGTTTGGTACCTGGCGGATCTGCCAGGGCGGGAAACTGTACCGACGTATCTGGTCACCACTTACGCGGCGCAGTACCGCGTGATCGTCGAGGTGCTGCTGGCAGAGCAGGACAACAGCCTCACCGGTTTGTCGTACGACGAGATCGCCGCGGCGGTCGAGTCGTACCTGTCGGCGACGTTGTCCGCCGAAGTTGTCGCCCAGTTGCTGAACAGTGAGTCCTGGCATCTCGACAACCGGCTGGAGCAACTCGGAGATTGGCAGGTCGTGACGCGCTGGCAAGAGCCTGCGCGGTCGGGAGAGGACTTCCTCCGGAGACGCGACAAGTACCAGCTCACGCAGGAGGCGGCCCGGCTGCACGCCTTCTGGACTGCCCCGGGCCGGAAGGAGGACATCGGCGACGGCGAGCTGACATTGGCTCCGCATGCAATCGCGGATCGTTTGACGGCATTCGGTGCTGCCATCGGCAACCGCGACTACCTGGGCGCGGCCGGAGAGTTCCAGCAAATCACCGCGCTGCACGGTGCGATGGCGACTGCCGCCCGCCGGTGGCAGCGTGGACTCGCTCACGCCTTGTCCGGCGGACCTGACGAAGCCAAGCAGGACGTTCTGCTCAGAACGCTCCAGGCGTACGTCGCAACGTGGGGTGAGCAAGTTGACGTCAATAGCCCCCGGATCGCGGACCTGATCGCGGAACTCGACATCGAGCGACCGGTTTGGCGAGCGTGCGTTCGTGCATCACTATCCGACGATGCACCCGAGGATCTGGTAGAAGCTCAGTTGGAGCGATGGCTGCACACCTGGTCCGCCCTGGCGGCGTGGTTCGTCGGCCCGACCGCGCAGGCGCGACGGCTGCGCCGGCAGTTGCGTGACCTGGTCGCCCCGTGGGCGCGCAACATGCACATCCTGATGGACAGCGCAGGGGCAGTCACCAGGCGCCCGGAGTTGCTTCGGCTCGCGGCGGCGATCGAGCAGGCTCCGTCTGACGAGGATGCGTGGCGGATCTGGGACACCGCTCTGGGCCTGTTCTCGACGCGGCATCTGCTGCTGCCGGCTGAGGCGCCGGAAGACTCCGCGCTCGGCTGGGCTCAGGCACCGGCCGCTCCGGTGACCGCCAGGTTTCGACGCCAGGGGGCGCGATCGGCAGTCGGGCGGCGCGCCAGAACACCGGACTACTCCGAAGGCAGGGCGGCCGCCCGGCGGTCACGCGTCGCGGCCCTTGCCGAGCGGAGATCGGCCGAGGCCGCGCTTCGCCAGCGGACCGGCACGACCATCGCGAGTTGGGGATACCTCGAGGCCGCGGAGTTCGAACTGTTCCTCGAGTTGGTAGGCACCGCCCGGCGTACGGGGGAGACGACGTCCGGAGCACGGTCCGCCGTCACCGCCGATGGGCGGTGGCGAGTTCAGCTCGCGGGTCCAGTTCCGGTCGAGAGCTCCGCGGTGATTCAGACCCCCGACGGTTCGCTGGTCACACCGAACTGGTTGTTCGAGATGACGCCCGCATGAGCCGGGACGCGGTCGGTCGGCGACGTGCCTTCGTCGGGCTGCTCCGGCATTGCGTCGTCACGCGGTTCACCCAGCCCGAGCTTTGGCCGGCGGTTTTCCGGCATCGCTCGGTACTCACTGAGTGGTTCTCCGAACGCCTTGGCTACCGGCTGATGATCACGGACTCCGCGGCGAGACTGTACCGAATTCCTGTTGCCGGCGAGGTTGCTGCACCGCTGAGGACGGACATCGCATCGCGCCGGGTGCTGGTACTTGCCGTCCTGGTGGCGGCCGCGGCCGAGGACACTGACGACATCACCAGCATGCAGGACTTGTCGGACCGCGTGCGGGTACTCAGCCGACGCGACGATACTGGATTGGCGCCGTACGATCCGGATCGCTATGCCGAGCGATTGCTCTTCGTCAAGGCAGTGCGCATCCTTGCCGACGCCGGCACCCTGCGCCCGCTCAATGCCGCTGCGCTCGAAGCCGGCGAGGGCTGGGCGCAACGCAAGGACGCCGTCGGTGGAGCGTACGAGATCCGGCGGGAGGATCTCTTGCGGATGGTCGACCCGGCATGCCTGCAGGTCGCACTTGGTGAACCCGCGGGCCATGTCTTCTCGCCGCGCTACGGTGTCATGCGCAGGCTGCTCGAGCTTCCGGTCTGTTTGTACGACGATCTGACCGATCACGAGCGCACGTACCTCACCGGCCAGCGGCGGCGACTGCTGTCGTGGTGCGAGGAGATGACCGGGTGGACGCCCGAGGAGCGCGCCGAGGGGATCGCGCTGGTCGCCAGTGACGAGGACGAGACGGATCTGCCCTTTCCGCGCCTCCGCGCCGCGGACTTCACAACCCTGATGGTCCTGGACGAGTTGCTCCGCGAACCCGGTCCGGGGGAGCCGTTCGATGGCGAGCGGATCGAACTGGCTGCCGCCGAGGTCGCCGTCAGGTACTCCACCGCGTTGACCGTGGCGTTGCGGGAGCCGGCGGCGATGGTCGGAGCCGCCGTCGAGACGCTCGGAGCGCTGGACCTCCTACGGTCGGACGGAACGGTCTATCACTTGACTCCCGTGGCCGCGAGATTCCGGGACCCCGCGGTGGCGGATGTGACAGCGAGGTTCGGGACCGATGACTGAAGCGTCTTTCGACGGGCGCCGCTGGCTCGCGGCGGCTCGCTCGGGCGGGCTGCCCGAGTCGACGAGCAAACGATGGCAGCCACTGCGCGTCGGCATCATGAACCTCTGGGAGTACGACGACCAGGAGTTCTGGTTCGCCGACGGACGACTCGTTCTCCGGGGCGGGAACGGGGCCGGCAAGACGAAGGCCCTGGAACTCACCACTCTGATGCTGATGCGAGGCGAGATCACGCCGTCCGCGCTGGACCCGTTCGGATCGCAGCACCGCAGCATGCGCTTCAACCTGTTGCCGACCGGTGACGGGGATGATCCGCGCGCCATGGTCGACACCGGGCTCGGCTATGCCTGGGCGGAGTTCGGGCGGCTCGACGACGACGGACAGCCGCTGTACTACGTGTGCGGACTGGGTGCAAGTGCGAAGCGCGGGGCCGGGACCAGCACGGTAAATCGTTGGATGTTCCTCACTCACCTTCGGCCACGACAGGACTTCGAGCTCGCGGCGGCAGGGAGGCCGCTGGACCAATCGGAGCTGAACACGCTGTCCGGCATCGCGGTTTTCACCAATGCGGGTCAGTACCGTACGAGGCTCGCCGACGAGCTGTTCGGCATGGACGCCGATGCGTACGACAATCTGACCGAGCTTCTGAAACAACTTCGCAAACCGAAGCTCGGCGAGCGGCTCAATCCGGCGAGCCTGGCGCAGACAATGCGGGATGCTCTGCCGCCACTGTCCACCAACGAGATTGCGCGGCTTGCGGATGGTTGGGACCGGCTCGAGCAACTCAGGGTGGGTCTCGAGGCCACCAAGGCGGCTGTCCGCGAGGTCGCCGGCTTCGTTCGCTACTCGTGGCGGCCTTGGGCCGCGACCGTCGTTCGCCGTCGTGCTGATCGGCTGACCCGTGCAACCAGTGAACTCGACCGGACGACCAGCCTCCGCCGAACCGCGGACGAGGAGCTGGCCAAGGCGTCGACCGAGGTCGTTCGGGTGACCGACGCTCTCGACGACGCCAAGAACGAGCGGTCAGACCGCGAGGTCGAACAACGCGAGCTCATGGAGTCGAGCGCCTATCGGGACGCTGTGGCGGCTTCCGGCCGGGTCGATGGACTCAGGCGGGAGGTAGGGACTCTCGAGGCGCAGTCGGATGGTGCCCAGGCCCGCTTGGCGAAGCTGACCGCCGTCGTCGTTCGTGAGCAGGGCCGCGTGGAAGCCGAGGAGGCCAGGGTTGCCGGGATCGTCACGCGAGAGACCGAGCGGATCACCGTTCTCCGTTCCGCTGCTCAGACCGTCGGTCTGGCCACAGCGGTCGAGCGCGACCTCGAGGACCGTGACATCGACTCGATGCGTGTCGCCGTCGACCGGCACCGCGGAAGATTCCTGCGGCACCAGAACCTGCGCGCATTGTTCGACAAGGCCGCCACAGCGACGGAGCTCGTCGCCGGAAAGGTGGAGGATCGCAAGGTGCGGCTGACGGAGGCTACCGAAGCGGAGCGCCTCGCCGAGGCGGCGGTCAACAGTTCCATGAGCCGCTTGCGAGCCGAGATCCAGGACTGGTCACTTGGGCTGGTGATTGCCCGTGCCTCGGCCGAGCAGGTGAAGACGTGGTGCGATCTCGTGGAAGAGCTTTCGGCTGCCGAGCCGCGAGACCTTCCGAGCACCGCGATCGGCCGCCATCTATCGGCGGCGTCACAAGTCTTGGCCGACCGCGCCGCGGGGCTTCGTGAAGCGCAACGGCCGCTCAGAGCCGAGATACGCACACTCGAAACAGAGCGGACGCGGCTGCGGTCCGCCACCGACGAGCCTCCGCCCGTGCCGTCGTTGTGGAGCCGGAGGCGCCGACCGGAGCCCGGCGAGGGGCGGGGGGCGCCTTTCTGGGCCTGCGTAGTACCGAAGGAAGGACTGTCGTCGCATCATCTCGATGTACTCGAATCGACGCTTGCCGCGGCCGGCCTGTTGGATGCCTGGATCATGCCGGAGGGAGGTGTGTTGGATGCCGATGGCAACGAGCCGCTCGAGACGCAACTCCAGTCCGGTCCAGCAGGTGGGTCCAGCCTTCTCGATGTACTGGAGCCGGTGGCGGTCGGCGGAGTGGCAGCCGACGTCTCGAGGCGTGTGCTTGCTGGAGTCGGATGGCTGTCCCAGCGCGACGCTGAGGACTCGGGTGTCTGGGTGTCACAAGACGGACACTGGCGGGTCGGCCCGCTGACAGGTCGAACGGCTCCGGTGCAGTCGGCTTCCTTTCTGGGAGCGGCCGCGCGTGCGGCCGCGAGGAGACGTGCGCTCGACCTGTGTGAGCAGAAGCTGGCCCAGCTCGCGGAGTCCCTGGAACAACTGGCTGCTGACTCGGCCGAGGTCGAGGAGCGACGATCGCTGCTCGAGGCTGAGGCGCATCGTGTCCCCGGAGAGCGTCTCGTGGTGATGGCGGTCGCTGCCTTCGTAGCCAAACGGCAGCACCATGAGACTTGCGAGGAGTCGCTTGAGCGTATGCAGGCGGACTACCGAGAGAAGGAACGCGAGCAAACGTAGCCTGGGGTGCGTTCGCGGGGCAGGCAGCGCAGTTTGGGTTTCCGCTGGATGATCTTCCCAGCTATGCGGAGGCGATCGTCGCCTGCCGGAGAGCCGTGGACGATGTGGGCGCGACCGTCGAGTTGCTCGAGGTACAGCGTGCCTCGCTGGACGCCGCCGCGGCAGCGCTGGCCGACCACCGGCAGGACCTGGAAGATGCGGCAGCTCAGGTCGACGAGGTCGCCGCGAAGATCCGGCAGCTGAGAATTCAGCTGTCCACAGCTGAGGAAGTCCTGCAGTCGGGTCACCTCGCGCTGATTGAACGGGGCCGGCAGTTGAGCGGCCTGCTGGGGCAGGTGTCGGGGACGATCGAGCAGTTGAACACCGAGCTCATCGGCGCGCGAGTCAGCGTCACCAAGGTGGAAGCGGTACTGACCCAGCACGAGGAGCGACGAGCGTTGGCGGAGACCGAGCGCGATCTCGCGTTGGCGGCTTGGTGGGAGGTCGCCGATGCCGGTCTGTTCGGGCCGCTGCTCGAGATCGAAGAACCGGATCGCAGGGTGGTCGAAACCGGACGGGAGACTGCCCGCGCGGCTCGCCGGAAGCTTCGGGAGGGGGGTGACCAGGCGGCGGAGGACCGCGCCTGGCGCAAGTGCGTGATCGATCTCCAGCAACTGAGGCAGTCCTTGCTGCCGTCCCGCGACATCACCGTGCTGGACGACACGGAGGGCTCGATTCCCCAGGTGATGGTTCTCGCCGACGGATCTGTCGGCTGGCAATCGCCGCTCGACGCGAGTGAGGCCCTGGTCGATCGGGTCCGGCTCCAGGAGGAGAAGTACGACGCCGAGCAGCGGGCCGTACTAGCGACCTTGTTGGAGTCCACGTTCATCGAGCACCTGAAGGAGCGGCTCGACTATACGAAGGAGACCTTCGCGCTGATCACCAGGCAACTTGCCGAGCACCCGACCAGGCGAGGTCACGTCGTTCGCCTTTCCTGGGCCGCCGATCCCGGTGATCCGGAGGCCGGCGCAGTCGTCACCGCATTGGGACAGGGCTACAAGCAGCTGAGTCCCGAACGCCAGGATCAGGTGCGTGCGTTCCTCTCCCGCAAGATCGATGCGGCCCGGGCCGACGCGGCCGCCGACGGGGTCAGCGACTGGAGGGAACAGTTGACGGTGGCGCTGGACTATCGGCGCTGGCTGCGAATCGGAATCCAGATCCGTCTGGGGCCCGACAGTCCATGGCGGCAGTTCGACGGCGCGAGCCATGGGGCGAAATCCGGCGGCGAGAAGGTCGTCCTCCTGTCCCAGCCCCTGTTCGCGGCCGCAGTGGTCGCCTACAACGCCGCTGGCCCGTCTGCCCCGCGCTGGATCTGGCTCGACGAGGCCATGACGGGAGTGGACATCAGCGTGAAGCAGTCCTTCATGGGACTCACCGTCGACTTCGATCTCGATGTCATGCTGACCGCGCACGACGAATGGTGCACGTATCCAACGGTCCCGGCCGTTGCCATCTACGACCTGGCCCGCCATCCGCAGTTCCCCGGAGTAGACGCCGAGGCCTACGTGTGGAGCGGCGGGGAGCTGACCCAGGCGGAGCCGGATCGGTGAGCCAGCTTTCGCCTGGGCTTCGTGAGTGGAGCATGTTGAGCGGTCCCGCGGCATTACTGGATCTGGTCAGAAGGCGTGCACAGCTCGGCCAGGCAACCGAGACAGGGCGAATCACTTCGCTCGTTCCGTCCGTGGACCAGCGTCGGGAGCTCGGCCTGCTGCTCGGCACGGACTGGGTGACGTCCGGAAGACCAGTCCGGCTGGAGAAGCTCGCCCAGTGCCTCGCTGAGCACGAGCTGACAGTCCGCGCGCTGCTCGAGGCTGTTCATGGCCCGATTGAGCTGGACGCCGACGTACGCCGTCAGGCCCTGGAGACCGCTGCCGCTGAGCGGCTCGAGGCCTCGTTGGAGCTCGCGCGGGCAGGGGTTCCCCAAGGCGTCGCCGCTGACTGGCTGACCAACGATCCGATGCTGCCGCAGTCCGGGTCCGGCGAGCTGCTCAGTATCGTGTGGGAAGTCGCGGCGGTGTGGTCCTCATTGCCAGGTGGGGAAGCCCCACCGGTGCGGCTGGCGCAGTTCGCCGGCGTGAACCTGGACGATGCGCATGCGCTGGATGCGGATCGCTTGCTCGGGCGGTTGATCGCAAGACTAGCGGCAGCTGTGCGAGGGCTCGAACGCCCCGTGCGCGGAGGCAAGGCCTGGCGGCTCGCCTGGGCATCGGTCGGGGTTCTCTGTGACGAGGTGTCATCGCGTGTCCTGGTGCTGAACCTTCCGCTCGCGGGCGGGACGCATGCGGCCCGCCTGTGCCAGCAATCGCCGGGGGAGCCGGTCTGGTTGAGTCTCCGATCCCTGCGCGGCGAATGGTCGGCAACCGCTACCACCGTCTTTGTCTGCGAGAACCCGACCGTCGTCGAAGCCGCCGCCGACGCTCTCGGCGACAATTGCCCGCCGCTGGTCTGTACTGATGGCATCGCGACCACAGCGGCTCTGGATCTCATCGCCGGGCTTGCCGTCGGCGGTTGCCACCTGTGGATCCGCGCGGACTTCGACCAGGCCGGACTCGTCATCATGAACCAGCTCAGAACGGCGGCACCTGAGGCGAAACCGTGGCGATTCGACACCTCAACATACGCCGCGCTAACCAACGCAGCACTGGACCCGCAGCGCGAGCTCAGCGAAGTCCTCACCACCTCCGTTCACGAGGAGGTACTGCTGGAAACGTTGCTCGGCGACCTCGTGGAGCGCGTTCAGACCTGACGTCGCCGAACTGTTCAGAACGTCCAGTATTGCGCAGCCGTGCTGTTGCGGGTGACAACCTCGGCGACGTGTCACCGCGCCAATCGGCGTGCATAAGTCGAAGTCGGCGCCTCGACTGACTCCATCGCCTCCGTCGGCGACGCCGCCCTCGTGTTCAATCCCGAGCGGCGGAATCCTGCTCCGGCACTGCTCCGTCGGATGCTGACAAGCGTCGAGAATCGCTGAGCGGCGACGAGCAACAAATGCCCAGGTCAGAGCCCATATTGACCAATTCCGGCAGCTAGCGACGATCAGCGCCACAGAGATCCTCGACATCTTCGAAGGCACCCAACAAATCCAGCAGCTGATAGTCGCCCGCCGCCTCCTCGGCAAAACCTCCGCCGAACTCAAATAGCGTTACCTACAAGGGAATGCTCGCGCGCCACCACTCGCTCCGGCCCACTGCCTCGGCTCGACCCCGACAGTGCGGTGATCAAGGTCGGCAAGGCCGAGGACGCCTGGAACAGCCGCAACCCCGAGCGGGTCTCGCTGGCCTATACCCCCGCCAGCCGATGGCGGAACCGCTCCACTTTTCTCATTGGAAGGCCGCCGGGCGTGGGCAGGACGACGTGAAGGTCTCGCTCGGCGTCATCGTTCTCGTCGGCGAGACCGAGGACGACGCGCGCCGACGGGCCGACGAGTTGTACGGCACGCTGCCGATGGACAACCTGGC
>NZ_JBHWKR010000021.1:0-105138 GCF_042730855.1 Kribbella sp. NPDC059898 | reverse complement strand
CCGCAAGTGACTGCGGAACCGGCGCGCGGTCAGGCAACTACTTCTTCGCGTACCGCTTCTCGAAGCGGGCGACCCGGCCACCGGTGTCCAGAATCTTCTGCTTGCCGGTGTAGAAGGGGTGGCACTGCGAGCACACGTCGGCGTGGATGACGCCGTTCTCCGCGGTCGAGCGCGTCGTGAACGTGGCGCCACAGGTGCAGGTCACCGTGGTCTCCACGTACGTCGGGTGGATGTCGCTCTTCAAGACAGTCTCCTAGGATCAGGTGCCCCGGGTCGTCCGCACGGTACGAACGTGAACCGGAACCAGCCATCTAGTGTGCCATGAGCGCCCGACGACGCGGAAATCCGGGGTCAGCGCCCGCCCTCCTCGGCCGCCTCCGCCCCGCTCGCCGGAGCGCCCCGCGGCGCCGGCATCGGGCTGCCGGCACCCTTCACGCTCTGCCAGATCGCCTCGTTCAGCTGCTGCTCGGGCGCCTTGTCCGCCTGACTGAAGTCCATCGTCGACGACTCCGCGGCGAGCGGCGCCGACGCGGTGTTCTTCTCGTCCAGCGACTGCGACGGCGTCCGGGCATCGTACGGCGCCAGGTCCGGCTTCGGAGTGAAACTCGCGGTCATCGGGGTCGCCCCGGCATCGAACTGGGTCAGCGGGCCGATCCCGGCGATCAGTTCCATGGTGCGCATCATCGACACCGTGCTGTACATGGTCGAGTCGACCTTGCCGGTCTGCGTGTACGGGCTGATCACCAGCGCCACGGTCCGGTGCGCGTCGACGTGGTCCGGGCCGTTCTGCGCGTCGTCCTCGGTGACGAAGATCGCGGTGTCCTTCCAGTACTTGCTGTGCGACACCGCGTCCACGATCCGCCCGAGCGCCTGGTCGTTGTCGGCCACCGCGGCCTTGGGCGTCGGCTTGCCGACCGACGTACCGAACGTGTGGTCGTTGGCCAGCCGGACGAACTGCATCGTCGGCAGGCTGCCGGACGCGTTGAACTCCTTCAGCCACTCGTCGACGCGCGAGTTGTCCCGGATGTCGCCGTTCTGGGCGGCGTAGTTCGGGTCGGTGTGCGCGGCCAGCCGCGGCTCGGTCGCGAACACCTTGGCCGGCAGCGGGCCGCCCGCCCACATGCCGTAGTTGCGGTACGGGATGCCGGCGTCGTCGAGCCGGTCCCAGATCCGCGAGTCGCCGGTGAGCTTGCCCGGATCGGTCGCCTGGTTCGTGTACACGTCGTCGCTCCGGCCGCGGCCGCTGTACGCGACCGGCCAGAGGTGCTCGTTGTACGCGTTCGACTCCGACGCGGTCGCCCACTCCCAGCCGTCGGACGACACCGCGCCGTCGGCGTAGAAGTTGTCGAGCGTGACGAACTGCCGCGCCAGTTGCCGCTGGTTCGGGGCGGAGTCGTCGCCGAACAGGTTCAGCGACGGGTCGCCGTCACCCTTGCCGAGCGAGCCGAACACCTGGTCGTACGTGCGGTTCTCCTTCACCACGTAGATCACGTGCTTGATCGGGCTCGGGTCGCCCGGCCGGACCGGGACGACGTTCGCCGGGCCGTTCGGGTGCGTGGCGCCGTCAAAGCCGTCGTTCTCGCGCACCTGCTTCGTGTAGTGGGCGAGCTGGTCGCGGCTCGGTACGGCGATGCTCGACAGCGTGCCCATGATCATCGAGGCGACGTACTGCGAGTAGTCGACGACCGGGTTCGTCGGCTGCGGGCCGCCCGGGTTCGGGCCGGCGCCGAGGCCCTTCGCGTTCGTGACCAGCAGGTGCTTGTGGTCCCGCGTGACGGTGACGGTGGTCGGGTACCAGCCGGTCGGGATCAGCCCGGTGACGTGGTTGGTCCGCAGGTTCACGACCGCGACGTCGTTGTTGCCGGCGTTCGCGACGTACAGCGTCGTCCCGTCGAGCGCCAGGTCCTGCGGGCTGGAGCCGACCGGGGCATGCTGGTACGGCGCCAGCTCGATCGTGCGGGTGATCGCGTCGGTGGCCGGGTCGATGCCGATCACCTTGTCGGCGTCGGTGACCGCGACGAGCATTTCGCCGGTGGCCGGGTTCCGTAGGATCGCGGTCGGGTGGCTCCCGACGGTGACGGTCTTGCGGACGGTCAGGGTCGCGGTGTCGACGGCCGAGACCGTGCTGGTGCCCCAGTTCGAGACGTACGCCGTCTTGCCGTCGGCGGTGAGGCCGACGGTGAACGGGTTCGGGCCGGTCGCGACCTTGCCGAGGACCGTGCCGGTCGCGGTGTCGATCGCGGACATCGCGGCCGCGCCGTTGCCGGCGACGTACAGCTTGCTGCCGTCGGCGTTCAGCGTGAGGCCGGCCGGGAAGGTGCCCTTCGGCAGCGCGATCGGGGTGGTCTCGGTGAGCAGGCCGCTCGCCTGCGTGTAGACGCGGATCTTGTCGTTGCCGCCGGCCGCGGCGTACAGCTTGCTGCCGTCCGGGCTCCAGGCGAGGCCGATGAAGAGGGCCTCCGGGCTCGCGTACGGGAGGTTCTGGACGACCTTGCCGGTCGCGGCCTCGACCAGCGAGAGGCTCTGCGTCCGGGTGCCGTCGTTGCTGATCGCGAGGTACTTGCCGTCCGGGCTGAGCGCCGAACCGAACGGTTTCTCGCCGAGCTTGGTCTGGTCGCCGGCCGGCGTCACCCGCCAGCCGTACGTCGTGTTCGCCGTACCGTCGGGTTGCGGTCCCGCGTGCCGGGCCGGCACCACGTTCGCGACCGCGACGCCGGTGACCGCCGCCAGGGCGATCCCGGCGGCCGTGGCCAGTCGCCATCTTGTGCGCATTACAACTCCCGCCGAAGTGAGTACTTGACGGGATAGTCATCTCCACCGGGGAGAAACCTTCAGTGAGGTCCAGATGAACCCCTGGAACAACTTCTCTCAGCTACCCTCAGCAACCGACAAGGCGGAGGCCGCCAGCCTCCCCCAGCCTTCCATCAGTCGCCGTTCGTTGTGCTGTGCGCGCCGCCGGTGGACGGGGTGGTCTTGTTGACCACCCCACACCACCGCCATTGTCAGTCGCCGTTCGTTGTGCTGTGCGTGCCGCCGGTGGAGGGGGTGGTCTTGTTGACCTGGAGGAGGAACTCGATGTTCGACTTGCTCTCCTTGAGCTTGCCGATCAGCAGCTCCAGGGCGGCCTGCCCGTCGAGCGCGGACAGCACCCGGCGCAGCTTCCACACCACCTGGGTCTCGTCCTTCGACATCAGCAGCTCCTCGCGGCGGGTACCGGAGGCGACCACGTCGATCGCCGGGAAGATCCGCCGGTCGGCGAACTCGCGGCGCAGCCGGAGCTCCATGTTGCCGGTGCCCTTGAACTCCTCGAAGATCACCTCGTCCATCTTCGAGCCGGTCTCGATCAGCGCGGTCGCGAGGATCGTCAGCGAACCGCCGTCCTCGATGTTGCGGGCCGCACCGAAGAACCGCTTCGGCGGGTACAGCGCGGACGAGTCCACACCACCCGACAGGATCCGCCCGCTGGCCGGCGCGGCGATGTTGTACGCCCGCCCCAGCCGGGTGATCGAGTCCAGCAGTACGACGACGTCGTGGCCGAGCTCCACCAGCCGCTTGGCCCGCTCGATCGCCAGCTCCGCGACCGTGGTGTGGTCGTCGGCCGGCCGGTCGAACGTCGAGGCGATGACCTCGCCCTTGACCGTGCGCTGCATGTCGGTGACCTCTTCGGGCCGCTCGTCCACCAGCACGACCATCAAGTGCACTTCGGGGTTGTTCGTGGTGATCGCGTTCGCGAGCGCCTGCAGCACCATCGTCTTACCGGCCTTCGGCGGCGAGACGATCAGGCCGCGCTGGCCCTTGCCGATCGGGCTGACGATGTCGACGATCCGGGTGGTCAGGATGCCCGGCTCGGTCTCCAGCCGGAGCCGCTCGGTCGCGTACAGCGGGGTGAGCTTGTTGAAGTCCTGCCGCTGCTTGGCGATCTCCGGGTCCGCACCGTTGACGGTGTCGATCCGGACCAGCGGGTTGAACTTCTCCTTGCGCTCGCCCTCCTGCGGCTGCTTCACCGCACCGGTGATCGCGTCGCCCTTGCGGAGGCCGTAGCGCTTCACCATCGAGAGTGCGACGTACACGTCGTTCGGGCCCGGCAGATAGCCGCTGGTCCGGACGAACGCGTAGTTGTCGAGTACGTCGAGGATGCCGGCCGCGGGGACCAGTACGTCGTCCTCGGTGATCGTCGGCTCGGCGTCGTACCGCTCGCCGCGGCCGCGGTTGCGGGTGTTGTCCCGGCCGCTGTCACGCCCACCGTCACGCCCACTGTCGCGGGTGCTCTGGCCGTCGCGGGTCCGGTCCCGGTCGCGGCCCCGGCGCCGCCGCCGACGGCCCTCGCCGTCCTCGCCACGATCGTTCTGATCCTGCCGGTCCTGTCGGTCCTGCCGGTTCCGCTGAGTGTCGCGACCGGCGTCGCGGTTGCCGTCGCGGCCCTGGTTGTCGCGGCTCGGCTCACGGCTCTGGTCCCGGCCGCCGTCGCGGCCCTGGCTGTCGCGGCTCTGGCCGTCACGGCCCTGGCTGTCGCGGCCCTGGCTGTCGCGGGTCTGCTCACGGCCCTGGTCCCGGCTGCCGTCGCGCTGACCGTCCCGGTTGTTGTCCCGGTTCTGGTTGTCGCGGCTCCGGTTGCTGTTCCGGTCGCGGTTGCGCGCCTGGCTCTCGCCACGGTCGTCGGTCCGCTCGTCGGCGCCGTGCTGCACGGCCGGCTCCGGCTGGGTCTGCCGCGCCGCGGGCGCTTCGACCGCGGCCTCGGGGGCGGCGCCGTTCTGCCGGGCGTCGTGCTGCCGGGCGTCGTGCTGCCGGGCGTCGTTCGGTACGGCGTGCTGCACGTTCTGCTGGACGGGCGCCTCGCTCGGCGCCGCGTCGGGGGCCGCGTCCTTCTGCGCGGCGGCGCGGGTCCGGCGACTGCCGCCCTCGCGCTTGGCCGGCGCCTCGGCGGTCTTCGCCGCCGGCGCCTCGGCCGCCTCGTCGAGCGTCGGCTGGGTAGCCTTCGCCCGGGTCCGGCCGGTAGAGCCACCCGCGGGAGACCCCGCCTGAGCGGCCTTGATCGCCTCGATCAGCTGGCCCTTGCGCAGTGCGCCGGTGCCCTTGATGCCGAGCGTCCCGGCGAGCTGCTTGAGCTCGGGGAGCAGCATGCCCTCGAGGCCGCCGCCAGCTTTCCGGCGACGCGTGGCGGTGGTGGCCGCTGCGTCGGCTGCGCTGGAGGCTTCAACAGTTTCTGTCACGTGAGGTCCTTCCCACACGGATCGTCGAACGCCTGCACGGCGCATCGACCAAATTTCATTCCACCCACGGCCACACAACGGGCACGCGGGATACAGGAGGGCTCTCGCTCGATCTGAGTCCCCCCGGACATCTCCGACGCAGGCGGCGCAAGGTCACATCCACAGGAGGGTCGCCACACAACACAGGGTGCCGGGAGCACAGCCCGGATCGTGACGAGAGCACACCGATCACCTGGAGGGGATCGGGTGAGTCGAGACTAGCACCACTAGAGGTCCTTCTGCCGACTCCATCAAGTTCAACGCGTGTCCGTCGCGGCGCATTCCCCGGTCAGCCCGCCTCCATCGACCAGACCTGTACGCCGACTGGATCGATCCCGAGCTCGTACCTGGTCCAGCCGTCCGGCGCGTCCGGCGTACTCGCAGCACCCAGTACGGCGACCGTGGGGCCGGCGCCGCTGATGATCGCGGCCAGGCCGCTGCCGCGCAGTTTGTGCACCAGCGCGAGGCTCTCCGGCATCGCCGGCTCGCGGTACTCCTGGTGCAGCAGGTCCTCGGTCGCGGTGAACAGCAGCTCCGGCCGTCCTGTCAGCGCAGCGACGAGCAGCGCAGCCTTCCCCGCATTCGCCGCCGCTGAACTGTGGGAAACAACGCTCGGCAGCAGCCCGCGCGCCTCCTTGGTGAGCACGCGGTTGTCCGGTACGTAAGCAGTCGCAGCAATTCCAGCCGCCGGTTGCAACTTCACCGCGCGGCCGGTTTCGCCTTCTAGCCAAGCGATAGTGAACGCTCCGAGTGCTGCCGCGGCGACATTGTCGGGGTGCCCCTCGATCTCGTTCGCGCGTACGACGAGGCGCTCGCGGTCGAGCTGCTCGCCGGCCAGCGCGTACGCCGCCGCCAGCCCGCCGACGATCGCCGCCGACGACGACCCGAGCCCGCGCCCGTGCGGGATCCTGTTCTCACACCGCAACGCGAACCCCGGGACCGAAGCCCCCAACGCGTCCAGCCCCGCCCGGATCGACCGCACCACCAGATGCGACTCGTCCAGCGGCACTTCCCCCTCACCACACCCGCTGACCTGAACCGTCACCCCGGACCCACCCGGGGTGACCACCAGTTCGTCGTACAACGTCAGCGCCAACCCGAACGCATCGAACCCAGGCCCAAGATTCGCACTGGTAGCCGGCACCCGAACCCGAACCTGATCACACACCCGCCGCCCGCTCACCTGCAGCGGCCGCCCAGCCGAGTCAGCTGGTGTGGGCAGGGCGGGGGTGTTCGACTCGTCTTCCATCACGGCTGCTCAGGCGAGGCCGGCGAGGCGGGCGACTGCGTCTGTGTCTGCCGGGGTGACCGGTGGTTCTTCGAAGGTGGCGTGGGACAGGGCGGTGTCGATGTCCTTCAGGCCGTGACCGGTGACGGTGATCACGACGGTGGAGCCGCCCGGAAGGTCGCCGTTGGACTTGGCCAGCAGCAGGCCGGCGACGCCGGCCGCGGAGGCCGGCTCGACGAAGACGCCCTCGCGGGCGGCGAGTTCGCGCTGGGCGTCGAGGATCTGCTGGTCGGTGACCATCTCGATCCGCCCGCCGGACTCGTCCCGCGCCGCCTCGGCCAGCGTCCAGGACGCCGGGTTCCCGACCCGGATCGCGGTCGCCGCGGTCTCCGGCTTCTCGACGATCGCACCGCGCACGATCGGCGCCGCGCCCTCCGCCTGGAAACCCCACATCTTCGGCGTCCGCGTCGCCAGCTTGTCCTTGGCGTACTCCTGGTACCCCTTCCAGTACGCCGCGATGTTCCCCGCGTTCCCGACCGGCAGCAGATGCAGGTCCGGCGCGTCGCCCAGCGCGTCACACACCTCGAACGACGCCGTCTTCTGCCCCTCGAGCCGCACCAGGTTCACCGAGTTCACCAGCGCGACCGGGTAGTTCTTCCCGAGCTCGCGCACGATCCGCAGACAGTCGTCGAACCCGCCGTCGATCTGCACCAGCTTCGCCCCGTGCACGACCGCCTGCGCGAGCTTCCCCTTCGCGATCCGCCCGGCCGGGATCACCACCAGCGGCAGCATTCCGGCCCGAACGGCGTACGCCGCCGCCGATGCCGAGGTGTTACCGGTCGAGGCGCACACCACGGCCTTGTCCCCCGCCTGCGCGGCGAGCGAGATCGCGACCGTCATACCGCGGTCCTTGAACGAGCCGGTCGGGTTGTTGCCCTCGACCTTCAGCCACACCTCGCAGCCGGTCTGCTCGCTCAGCCACTGCGCGGCCACCAGCGGCGTCCCGCCCTCGCCGAGCGTGACCACCGGCGTGTCCGCCGAGACGGGAAGCCGGTCTCTGTACTCCTCGATCACGCCACGCCACTGGTGAACCATCAGACCTACTCGCCTTCTACCCGCATCACACTGCTGACTTCACGGACGATGTCCATGTCCCGCAAGGACTCCACGGTCGCGGACAACGCGGCATCGGTCGCGGTGTGGGTGACCACCACCAGCTGCGCGTCGCTGCCCCGGCCCTCCTGGCGGACGGTCTGGATCGACACGTCGTGCTCGGAGAACGCCTGGGCCACCGCCGCCAGCACACCGGCCTTGTCGGCCACGTCCAGCGACACGTGGTAGCGGGTCGTCGCGTCGCCCATCGGCCGCACGGCCCGCTGGGTGTACGACGACTCGCCGACTCCCGGCACACCCTTGAGCCGGTTGCGCGCGGCGGACACCAGATCCCCGAGGACGGCACTGGCCGTCGGGGCGCCGCCGGCACCACGACCATAGAACATCAGCCGCCCAGCTGCCTTGCTTTCCACGAAAACCGCGTTGTACGCGTCCCGAACACTGGCCAACGGGTGCGTGACCGGGATCATCGCCGGGTACACCCGGGCGCTCACCGAGTCGGTGGCCTCGTCCAGCTCGCAGATCGCCAGCGACTTCACCACGCAGCCCATCTCGCGGGCGGACGCGATGTCGGTCGCGGTCACCTCGGTGATGCCCTCGCGGTGCACGTCGGCGATCGACACCCGGGTGTGGAACGCGAGGCTGGCGAGCAGCGCGGCCTTCGCGGCGGCGTCGAATCCCTCGATGTCCGCGGTCGGGTCGGCCTCGGCGTACCCGAGCGCCTGGGCCTCCTCGAGCGCCTCGTCGAAGCCGGCGCCGGTGCTGTCCATCTTGTCGAGGATGTAGTTCGTGGTGCCGTTGACGATGCCCATCACCCGGACGACGTCGTCGCCGGCCAGCGACTCGCGCAGCGGCCGCAGGATCGGGATCGCGCCGGCCACCGCGGCCTCGAAGTACAGGTCGCGCTGGTACTTCTCGGCGGCCGCGAACAGCGTCGGGCCGTCCTCGGCGAGCAGTGCCTTGTTCGCGGTGACGACCGAGGCGCCGTGCTCGAGCGCGGTCAGGATCAGCCCGCGCGCGGGCTCGATGCCGCCGATCACCTCGATCACCAGGTCCAGGTCGCCGCGCGAGACCAGCGCCTGCGCGTCGGTCGTGATCAGGCCCGGGTCGACCGCGATGTCGCGCTCGCGGCCGGCCCGCCGGACGGCGATCCCCGCGATCTCCAGCCGGGCGCCGACGCGGGCTGCCAGATGGTCCGCCTGCTCGGTCAGGATCCGCACCACCTCGGTGCCGACCACTCCGCAACCGAGCAGGCCCACCTTGAGCGGTTTGTCGTCGTTCTTCATTCGGCGGCCCCCATGTCGAGGAGAAGCAGGTCGTCTTCGGTCTCACGGCGTACCACGACGCGCGTTCGGCCGTCCTTGACCGCGATCACCGGTGGCCGCGGCACGTGGTTGTAGTTGCTCGCCATCGACCGGCAGTACGCGCCGGTACCCGGTACGGCGACCAGGTCGCCGGGCCGGACGTCGGCGGGCAGGAACTCGTCCTTGACGACGATGTCCCCGGCCTCGCAGTGCTTGCCGACCACCCGGGCCAGCGTCGGCCCGGCGTCGGAGTACCGGTTGGCGAGCGTGCAGGAGTAGTCGGCGTCGTACAGCGCGGCGCGGATGTTGTCGCTCATCCCGCCGTCCACCGACACGTACGTCCGGGCCGCGCCGTTGTCCAGCTCGACCTCCTTGACGGTGCCGACCGAGTACACCGTGCACATCGCCGGGCCGACGATCGCGCGGCCGGGCTCGACCGAGACCCGCGGGACCGGTACGTCGTGCTCGTGGCACTCGTGCTCGACGATCTTGCCCATCTCGGTGGCCAGCTGCGCCGGGTCCGACGGATCGTCCTGGGTGGTGTACGCGATCCCGAAGCCGCCGCCCAGGTCGAGCTCCGGCATGTCCACGCCGATCTCCTCGGAAACCCTTGCGTGCAAGGCGATCACGCGCTTCGCGGCGACCTCGAACCCAGACGAGTCGAAGATCTGCGAACCGATGTGTGAGTGCAGCCCGAGCAGCTCGAGCTCCGGCGCCTCGTTGATCCGGGCAACGGCCTCGAAGGCCGCGCCGGAAGTGATCGAGAAGCCGAACTTCTGGTCCTCGTGCGCGGTCGCGATGTACGCGTGGGTGTGCGCCTCGACGCCGGCCGTCACCCGGACCATTACCGGGGCGACCGTGTTGCGTTCGGCGGCCAGCTCGATCAGCCGGGTGATCTCGTACTGCGAGTCGACGACGATCCGGCCGACGCCCGCGTCCAGCGCGCGGGCCAGCTCGGACTCGGACTTGTTGTTGCCGTGGAACCCGAGCCGCTTCGGGTCGGCGCCCGCCCGGAGCGCGACGGCCAGCTCTCCCCCGCTGCAGATGTCGAGGTTCAGGCCCTCCTCCATCACCCAGCGGACGACCGTCGTACACAGGAAGGCCTTGCCCGCGTAGTAGACGTCGACGTCCTTGAACGCGTGCTTGAAGGCCCGCGCCCGGGCGCGGAAGTCGTCCTCGTCCAGGACGTACGCCGGGCTGCCGTGCTCGGCGACCAGGTCGCGGACGTCGACACCGCCGACCACGAGCGCGCCTTCGGCGTCCTTCTTCGTGTTCGTCGACCAGAGCGCCGGGACCAGTTCGTTGGGGTCGCGGGGGGCGCGCAGCCAGGGCGGTGCCCGGTGGCCGAGGTCGGCGTGCAGCGCGCCCGCTTCGTGCGCCCTCACATCCGCTCCGGTGCGGAGACGCCGAGCAGGTCGAGCCCGTTGGCGAGCACGGTCCGGGTCGCGGAGACCAGGGTCAGGCGAGCCTTGTGCACCGGCTCCACCTCCTCGTCGCCGCGCGGCAGCACGCGGCAGCTGTCGTAGAACTTGTGGAACGCGGACGCGGTGTCCTCGAGGTAGCGCGCGATCCGGTGCGGCTCGCGCAGCTCGGCGGCGGTCGCGACCACCCGCGGGAACTCCGCCAGCGCGCGGAGCAGGTCGCCCTCGCGCTCGTGGCTGAGCAGGCCCGGGTCGAACTCGTCCAGCTTGATGCCGAGCTCGTCGGCGTTCCGCAGGATCGAGGCCAGCCGGGCGTGCGCGTACTGCACGTAGAACACCGGGTTCTCGCTGGCCTGGCGGGTCATCTCCTCGATGTCCAGGGTCAGCGGGGAGTCGGCCGGGTAGCGGCAGAGGGTGTAACGGAGCGCGTCGACGCCGCCCTCCTCGACCAGCTCGGCGAGCGTGACGATCGTGCCGGCCCGCTTGGACAGCCGCATCTCCTGGCCGCCCTTGAGGATCTTCACCAGCTGGCCGATCAGGATCTCGATGTTGTGCTCGGGGTCGTCGCCGGCGCAGGCCGCGATCGCCTTCAGCCGGTTCACGTAGCCGTGGTGGTCGGCGCCGAGCATGTACACGCAGGTCTCGAAGCCGCGCTCGCGCTTGTTCACGTAGTACGCCGCGTCGGAGGCGAAGTACGTCGGCTCGCCGTTCGACCGGATCAGCACCCGGTCCTTGTCGTCGGTGAAGTCCGTCGTCCGCATCCACAGCGCGTCGTCGGCCTCGTACAGGTGGCCCTGGTCGCGGAGCTTCTGGATCGCGTGCGGTACGCCGTCCTGCTCGTGCAGGCTGCGCTCGGAGAACCAGACGTCGAACTTGGTCCGGAAGTGCTCGAGCTGCTCCTGCTGCTCCTTGAGCTGGCGCTCGTACCCCGCCTCACGGAACGCGATCACCTGCTCGTCCACCGGCAGCTCGGTGATCCCCGGCACCTCGGCGACGATCCGCTTGGCCAGGTCGAGGATGTACTCCCCATGGTACCCGTCCTCCGGAATCGGCTCGCCGTGCGCGGCCGCCTGCAGGCTGGCGCCGAACTTGTCCATCTGGTTGCCGCGGTCGTTGATGTAGAACTCGCGGGTCACGCTCGCGCCGGCCGCGGCCAGCACCCGGGCCAGCGCGTCGCCGACGGCCGCCCAGCGGGTGTGGCCGAGGTGCAGCGGACCGGTCGGGTTCGCCGAGATGAACTCGAGGTTGATCGCCCGGCCCTGCAGGCTGTCGCCGGTGCCGTACGCCGGGCCCGCGTCCAGGATCGCCTGCGCGACCTTGCCCTGGGCATCCGCCGCGACCCGCAGGTTGATGAACCCGGGCCCGGCGATGTCGACCGCGGTGATCGCCTCGTCGTCGCGGAGCTTCGCGGCCAGCAGCTCGGCGAACTGCCGCGGGTTCAGCCCCGCGCGCTTGCCGAGCTGCATCGCGACGTTGGTGGCGTAGTCCCCGTGCTCGGGGTTCTTGGGCCGCTCGACCTTCAGCTCGCGCGGCAACCCACCCTCGACGGCAATGGTGCCATCGGCGGCGAGCGCAGCCAGGGCCTGCAGGATCTTCTCAGCGAGCTGTTCCGGAGTCACCGGATCAGCCTAATGGGCTTCGGCCGAAACCCTTGACTCGCTATCCACAGCCCGGTACGGCGGCGCTACCGAGCACTCACCGTGATGTGACTGTTGCGCACCAGTGGGGTGTCCCAGGCGGCGGGTCTGCCGTCGACCGTGACGGTCAGGCCGGCGCAGGCGTCTGCGAGGCAGTTTGGGTCGTACCGGATGCCCCAGAGGGTGAAGAACTGGGCGAGGGTGGGGCGTTCGGCGGCTGTTTTCGCTTCTACCCAGACGACGCCGTCGGTGGTGTGGGTGTGGACGGCGGCCTGCTCGGCGCGGAGCTTGTCGATGCCGATCCCGGCCGCGACCTGGACCGGCCGGCCGTCGAGGGTGACGGCGATGTTCAGCGTGTACGGCGACGGGCCGGAAAAGTCCAGCGGGAGTCGTTCGAAGCCGGCCTTGTCGATGTACGAGACCGCGTCCCGGGGAGCGTCCCACGGCGGCGCGGCGGTCCGCAGGTCGGCGGCCGCGGGCGCCGCGGGGCCGAGCTGGCACCCACCGAGCAGGACGCCGGCGAACAGCAGGACGGCTGCCGTCCCGACCGCCCGGCGCCACCTGCCTGCACTCATGGGAGCCAGGTTGCCAGGTACGCCGGGACGGCCGGTCGCCGGGGTCAGCGCTCGGACGGCATCAGGATCCACAGCGCGATGTAGATCAGGAACTGGGGGCCCGGGAGCAGGCAGCTGATCACGAAGATCAGCCGCATCGTGTTGGCCGAGATACCGAACCGGCGAGCGAGTCCGGAACAGACACCGCCGATCCAGCGATCGTGTGACGGGCGGACCAGAGAGCTAGCCATGAGTACCGTTTCCTTTCCACCGTGGGGCTTACCTCCACTATGACGGTGCTCGAGGCGGCCCGGATGCCACCGCGCCGCGGTTCCAGGGTCCACTCAGGGGTCGATGGGTGGGGCTCCCGAGCTCAACGCTGGAACCGGTACGTCTTGCTGTCGATCCCGACGCACACGCCCGGGGACATCACCACGACGCGCAGCGTGCCGTCCGGCTCGTAGTAGTCGAGACCCTCCACTTCGAAGTTGCCGGAGCAGCTGCTGTGCAGCGGGAGCTGCCCCAACGAGGTCACGTGCCCGGTGACATCACTCGAGCCGACAGGCGCGGACAGATCCACCTGCAGCAGCGGCTTCGTCGTACCGAACAGGCTGCCGTCCGGGTCGTCGGAAGAGCACAGGAGCTGAGTGGCGTTCACGAAGTCGCAGCCCTGTACGTCGCGGACCTGGTGGTCCAGGCGGACGGCAGCGGCGTACGGGAGGTTCTTCGACGGGTCCGTGGCAGCCACACCGGGCATCGGGAGGACCAGGAGGCGGTCCATCGTGCCCCACTCCCCCGTGACCAGCCACTGGGCGTCCGGGCTCACCGCGGCGAAGCTGTTGTTGTTCGCCTCCCAGGACTCCAGGGCGTGCGTGTAGGTCGACCAGGCACCGGAAGGCGACTGCACGCGGTACAGCTTCCCGCCACGGTCGTCACGCTGGTACGGCTCGACGTACCAGCCCTGTGACGCGCCTGGGTCGCCGACATGGTTCCAGCCGCGGACCAGGAGGTCCGACGGGATGGTCCCGACACCTGTGTAGCGGTACTGCGTACTTCCGCCGCGGGTGACCGTGGCGAGGCCCTGACTCTCGTCCAGCGGGCGGGCGTTGTCAGACCCGACAACATGCCATCCGGTGACGGCCTGGGCCTGGGTGGGTAGAAGGAGGGCGGCTAGCACGACAACAAGAGAGATCCCTAGTTTGCGCATGCCCAGACTTCTACCCCACGCCGACCGCCCCCGATTCGGAAATGGCATGAACATGCTGCTAATGTTCTGCTCGTTCCTGAGCCCCCGTAGCTCAGGGGATAGAGCACCGCCCTCCGGAGGCGGGTGCGCAGGTTCGAATCCTGCCGGGGGCGCGACCGATCTGGCCGATCTGTGTGCGGGTGTTGCTCGCACTTTGATCGGTCGTTGTGCTTTCTGGGGGCGGAGCCCCCAGACCCCGCCCCGGGAGGGCTCCGCCCCCCCGGACCCCCGCTGTGGGTCGCTCCGCTCACTTCGTTGGCGGGGGCGCTTCGCTTCGCTCGCTCGCTTAGTGCAGGGCGCTTCGCTTCGCTCGCTCGGGGGGCCGCTTCGCTCGCTCGCTTGGTGCGGGGGGCCTCGCCTCGCTCGCTTGATGAGGAGGCCTCGCCTCGCCCGCTTGGCGCGGGGCGCCTCGCCTCGCTCGCATGGTGCGGGGCGCTCGCTCGCTTGGTGGGGGGTGGGGGTGCGGGGTGGGGTGGGTGGAGGGTTAGGGGGTTCTGTCTGCTCCTGGGGTTTTGGCGAAGGCTTTTCGGTAGTCGTGGGTGAACTGGCTGGGGCTTGCGTAGCCGACCTCGTGGGCGATCGCGGCTGCGGAGGCGCTGCGGGTCTTGAGGCGGATGCGGGCCTCCTGGAGGCGGAGCTGCTTCTGGAACTGGATCGGGGTCATCGACGTCGCGGCGCGGAAGTGGCGGTGGAACGTGGACGGGCTCATGCCGGCCAGCTCCGCCAGGTCGGCGACCCGGAGCTGCTGACCGGGGTTGCGGCGGATCCAGCGGATCGCTTCGGCGATGTGTGCGAGCATGCCGTCGGCCAGGCCGATCTGCCGGACCAGCGAGCCCTGCTCGCCGGTGAGGAGCCGCCACAGGATCTCGCGGCGGATGCCCGCAGCCAGCACCCGGACGTCGTCCGGGCGGTCCGCGATCCGCAGTAGCCGGACGACGGGATCGAGCAGTTCGTCGTCCGCGTCGCTCACCACCAGGCCGCCGTACCGTGCCGGAGCCGCCGGCAGCTCCAGCAGAAGCGGCGCGATCTCGGCCGGATCCAGCTGCAGGCTGACGACCGTGAACGGTTCGTCCCGGGTCGCCTTCGCAGCCTGGCCGATCACCGGCAGGTCCAGTGCGGCCACCAGATACTGCCCCGCGCCGTACTCGTAGGGCACCCCATTCAGCAGTGTCCGCTTGAGTCCGGAGGCGACGATCGCCACCGACGGCTCCGTCACACCTGCTTCCGGCTCGGTCTGCGCGTCACGCCGACTGATTCGCACCCCCGGCAGCACCTGCCTGCCGTGCTCGTGCCCGTACCCGACTGCATACCGGCAGATCAGGCCCTTCAGCTCGTCGAGCAGATGCACGTCCCCCAGCTTGACAGGATCTGGCAAGGCCGCGCCAGGATCGCGCTCACGCCGCCGCCTCGTCGACTGGTCTGATCGAAGAACAGACCCCCGGCAGGAACGGAGTACGACAGTGGAGCGACGCATCCTCGGCGCAACCGGCATGTCCGTCAGTGAGTTCGCCCTCGGCGCGATGATGTTCGGTGCCATGGGCAACCAGGACCACGCGGGCGCCGCGCGCATCGTCAACCGGGCGCTGGACGCCGGCATCAACCTGATCGACACCGCCGACGTGTACTCCGGCGGCGAGTCCGAACAGATCGTGGGTGCGGCGATCCGCACGCGGCGCGACGAGGTGGTGCTCGCGACCAAGTTCGGCATGCCGATGGGCACGGACCCGAACCAGCGCGGAGCCTCCCGGCGCTGGATCGTGCGCTCCGTCGAGAACAGCTTGCGCAGGCTCGGCACCGACCGTCTCGACCTGTACCAGCTGCATCGCCCGGACCACGACACCGACCATGGCGAGACCCTGGCCGCGCTGTCGGATCTGGTCCAGGCCGGCAAGATCCTGGCGTTCGGTTCCTCGATGTTCCCGGCCGAGACGCTCGTCGAGGCGCAGTGGGCCGCCGAGCGCCGCGGCACCCACCGGTACCTGACCGAGCAGTGCATGTACTCGGTCTTCACCCGCCGAGCGGAAGCGTCCGTCTTCCCGGTCGCCCAGCGGTACGACCTGGGAGTGCTGACGTTCAGCCCGTTGAACGGAGGCTGGCTCTCGGGCCGCGCGGACCCGGCCGCGAGCCACCGGGCGACCCTCCGGCCGGCAAGCTACGACCCCGCAGCGCCGGCCGGCCAGGTCAAGGCGGCCGCCGCGGCGAAGCTGGCCGCCCTCGCCGCCGAGTCCGGCCTGACGCTGCCGCAACTGGCGACGGCCTTCGTCCGGGAGCATCCGGCGGTGACCTCGGTCATCATCGGTCCCCGTACGCAGGAACAGCTCGACAGCTTGTTGTCCGGTGCCGAAATCCGGTTGTCCGCGGACCTGCTCGACCGGATCGACGAAATCGTCCCGCCGGGCACCGAGCTCGACCCGGCAGACAACTACGCGACCACGCCGCCCGCGATCGAGCGCGCCGAGCTCCGCCGCCGGTCAGCTGTCCGGTCAGCTGTCCGGTCAGCTGTCCGGTCAGCTGTCGGGTAGCGAGAACATCGACAGGACTACTCGGTCCTTGCCTGGGGACTCGGCGAGGTAGGGCTCGATCAGGGTGGCGAAGCGGGTGCGGAAGTCGGTCAGGTCTTCTGGGCTCAGGTACAGCGCGAGTTGTGAGTAGCCGAGTTGGTCCATTCGCTCGTAGAGGTCGCCGTTCTCGACTACGCGGTCGAAGTCGGCGGCCAGGCGGGTGAGCATCATCAGGAAGGCCTGGCGGTGCTGGTCGGGGGTCATCGCGCGGGCCTCGCGGGCGTCGATGCGGCCGACCTTGGTCTGGTCGAGGCTGAGGGTGCGTTCGGTGGTGCCGCGGACCTTGCGTTCCCGGACGACGGTCAGGTAGCCGGCGTCGATCAGTGCGGCGACGTGCCGGTACAAGGTGGTCGCCGGGATGTCGGGCAGGTCCCGTTTGAGGTCGGTGGTGGTGACCTCGCGGCCCAGTACGCGCTGCGCGATCCGCCAGCGGATCGGGTGCAGCAGGACGTCCAGCACCGGGGTCGGCGACTCCTCCATCGGCTCTCCATCAGGGTTCTTTCAGGATATCCATTGATACCAACAGTGGTAATAATAGCGGCATCGGTACCATTCACTCGCCCAAGGAGACGTTGACGTGTCGCTCACTCGTCGTACCGTGCTCAAGTCCGCCGCCGCTGCCGTACCGGTCGCCGCGGCCACCACTCTGCCGTCCTCGGCAACCACCGTCACCGAACCCGCCGCGATCGGGCGGCTGGCCGACAAGATCCAGGACGGGATGGCCAAGTACGCGATCCCCGGCGCCGGGCTCGGCGTCTGGTACCGCGGCCGCGAGTACGTCCGCGGCTTCGGCGTGACCAGCGTGGACACGAACGAGCCGGTGACTGCGGACACCGTGTTCCGGATCGGCTCGACCACCAAGACATTCACCGCGACCGCGATCATGCGGCTCGCCGAGCGCGGCCGGATCAGCCTGGACCGGCCGGTCCGCGCGTACCTGCCGGACTTCGCGACCGCGGACCCGGCTGTCTCCGCGCGGGTCACCGTGCGGCAGTTGCTGAACCACTCGGCCGGGTGGCAGGGCGACTACTTCGAGGACACCGGCGACGGCGACGACGCGCTCTCGAAGTACGTCGCGGACATGACGAAGATCCCGCAGCTGACACCGCTCGGGAAGGTGTTCTCGTACAACAACGCCGCGATCGGCGTCGCGGGGCTGATCCTCGAGACCGTGTACGGGAAGACGTACGAGACCGCCGTACGGGAGTTGGTCATCGACCCGCTCGGGCTGAACCACAGCCGGTACTTCCGCAGCGAGCTGACCGGGTTCAGCGTCGCCGCGTCGCACAACATCGTGGACGGCAAGCCTGTCGTGGAGCCGTCGTTCGACCGGGTGCCGCGCGGGCTGTCCGCGGTCGGCGGGCTGATCTCGAGTGCACGCGATCAGCTGCGGTACGCACGCTTTCAGCTCGGGCACCGCGACCTCCCCCAGGTGATCAGCGAACGCACTCGGCGGGCCATGCAGTCGCACCCTGGTCCGGGTGGCACGCTGTTCGTAGAGCTGAACGGTGTCGGTGTGAGCTGGATGCTGCGTCCGACAGCCCAGGGACCGATCGTCGTACAGCACGGTGGTGACTGGTCAGGACAGCACTCCGGGTTCCTGTTCGTACCGGAGCGGGACTTCGCGATCACGTTGCTCACCAACTCGGAAAGCGGGCCGTTCCTGGTCGCTGAGCTGTTCGCTGATGACTGGGCGCTGCAGGAGTTCGGAGGAGTGAACAACCTGCCCGCCGTACCGCGGGAGCTGCCGCAGGCGCGGCTGGCGGAGTACGAGGGGACGTACGTCGCTCAGCAGATCGGATTCGACGGTAAGCCCGAGGACATCGGGCTGGACGTCAAGGCCGAGGACGGCGAACTGGTGGCGAGCGTGGGCGGTCAGACGATGCTCCGTTTCGCTTTTTACCGCAAGGACTACGTCCTGGCGCTCAACCCGGACGGTACGCCCTCGCACACCCGCGCCAACTTCGTCCGCGGCGACGACGGCAAGGTTGCGTGGCTGCGCGACGGCGGCCGGCTGTTCCGCTTCCACGCTGCTGGTACGCGCAAGGCATCGGCCTTCAGCCGTCGCGTTCTTTAGCGGCCGCTCATTAGCAGCAGGAGGTCCTGTGCGGTGCCGGTGCGTGGCTCACCGGCACCGTAGGTCCAGTCGAGGTCCGTGGCCTGCAGCTGTACGCCGGTAAGGTCCACGCCGAAGTACTTGATTTGCCGTGGCTTCATTGCGTCGAGGATGCGCCGGAGCCGGTCCAGCGGTACCTGGCGGTCGATGCCCAGTGCAACGGTCATGTCGAGGCCGTGGATCACGTCGTGCGACAGGGCGCCCTCGTAGCCCCCGCCCGGCGGCTTCCACGGGTTGTCGACGTTCTGCCGCAGACAGTCGACCAGCTCGGCCGAGGTCATCGTCGACGCGTCCTGCCGCGCCTGCCGGTCGGCGTACCGGTTGAAGTTGCCGCCGGCCCGCACCATCCCGGCCAGGAACCGCGGCATGGGGATCCGGTACGGCATGGTGATGTGCGCGACCACCTCACGGATCCGCCAGCCCGCGCACAGGGACGGCTTGTCCCAGTCTGTCTCGGCCAGCCCGGCCAGGATGTTCGCCAGGTCGGTCCGTTCACCCGCCACAGCACTTCTGATGTCCGTCATACCCCACCGACGAACGGGTCAGCGCGGGACAGACACCTCTTTCAGCCTTTTCTGCAGGTACAGGCGTTCGGCTTCGGTGCCCGCGAGGTCGAAGGCCTCGCGGTACGCGGTAGCGGCCTCGGTCGGACGGTTCAGCCGGCGGAGGAAGTCCGCCCGGGTCGCCGGGAGCAGGTGGTAGCCGGTCAGTGGACCGGCCGCGAGCTCCTCGACCAGGCGTAGACCTACGTCGGGACCGTCAGCCATACCGATCGCTACGGCGCGGTTCAGCGCGATCACAGGTGTCTGTGGGAGCTGGGCGTAGAGCCCAGCGATCTGCGGCCAGTCCGTGTCGTCCGCAGTACGCGCGGTCGCGTGGCAGGCCGCAACCGCCGCCTGGATCTGGTACGGACCGGGAGCACCGAGACCTAGCGCAGTGTCCAGGACCTGTGTGCCCTCAGCGATCTGCCCGTGATCCCATTGGGTACGGTCCTGCTCCTCCAGCGTGACGAGTGCGCCGTCTGGCGCTAGTCGGGTGTTCCGGCGGGAGTCATGCAGCAGCATTAGCGCGAGCAGTCCACCGGCCTCCGGTTCGGAGGGCATCAGCTGGACGAGCAGCCGTGCCAGCCTGATCGCTTCACTACTCAGCTGGCTCCGGACGACGTCGGAGTACCCCTCGTTGAACAGCAGGTACAGCACAGCCAGTACGGCGGGTGTGCGCTCAGGCAGCAGGTGTGCGGGCGGCACGCGGTACGGGATGCCGGCGTGCTGGATCTTCTGCTTGGCACGGGTCAACCGCTTGGACATGGTCGATTCCGGCACCAGGAACGCGCGTGCGATCTCCGTCGTACTCAGACCGGCCAGTGTCCGCAGCGTCAACGCCACCCTGGCCTCCATCGCGAGCGCGGGATGACAACAGGTGTACATGAGCCGCAGCCGGTCGTCCGGTACGTCGTACGCCGGCTCTGACGGCTCAACGCCCAGCGCAGCCACCTGCTGCAGCTTGGTAGCCCCCACAGCCTCCCGCCGCAGCCAGTCGATCGCACGGTTGCGCGCTGTCGTCGTCAGCCACGCTCCAGGGCGATCCGGCACCCCATCGGAAGGCCAGCGCTGCAGCGCCGCGGCGAACGCTTCCTGCGCGCACTCCTCGGCCAGCTCCCAGTCACCGGTCACGCGGATCAGGGTGGCGACCACCTGGCTCCACTCCTGCCGGTAGATCTCCTCGAACGTCACACCGGCGGCTCGAACACCGGCCGGATCTCGATCGTGCCGTAGCCCGCCGCCGGGTGTTTCGCCGCGATCTCGATCGCCTCGTCCAGGTCGGCGCAGTCGATCAGCACGAAGCCGCCGATCTGCTCCTTGGTCTCCGCGAACGGCCCGTCCGTGAGCAGCACGTCGCCGTCCCGCACCCGGACCGTGGTCGCCTCGTCCGCCGGCCGCAGTCCGGCCCCGCCGGCCAGCACGCCGCGCGCTTCCATCTCCTCGGTCCAGCCGCCGCACCCGTCGTTCGCGTGCGCGGCCGCGGACTCGTCGCCGGCAATCATCAGCAGGTACTTCACGCCCTCATCCTCGCAGGTCTAGCGTCGGCAGCAAGGGAACTCTTTGGGGGAGGTACGGCGATGACTGGTCGGATCGTGCACTTCGAGGTGCCGTACGACGACGGTGAGCGAGCGCGGGCGTTCTACCGCGAAGCCTTCGGGTGGAACGTCATGGAGATGCCCGAGATGAACTACACGATGGTGTCCACCGGGCCGGTGGACGAGCAGCAGATGCCGGCCGAACCGGGCTTCATCAACGGCGGGATGTTCCAGCGCAGCGCCGAGAACACCGACCTGACCCGGCCGGTGCTGACCGTCGACGTACCGGACATCGACGCCGCCTGGAAGACGATCGAGAGCCTCGGCGGCGCCCGCGTCGGCGAGAAGGTCCCGGTCGGCGACATGGGCTTCGCGGCCTACTTCAAGGACCCGGAGGGCAACATCCTCGGCCTCTGGCAATCAGCCTGACGCCTGAGCGTCACCGGAGCCACCTAGACTGCGACCGTTGGCTCCGGTGACGTTCCTCGGGAGGACCGCAAATGCCAGACCGTACCCAGACCATTGCGTACCCGGCGCCCGGGTCGCGTCCGTCGCGGCGGGATCCGGAGCCGCTGGCGCCGCATGTGATCGTGCTGTTCGGCGCGACCGGCGACCTGGCCAAGCGCAAGCTGCTGCCGGGGCTGGCGTACCTGCAGCAGTCCAGGTTCGCGCCGGACGTCCGGATCATCGGGACCGCGACCGAGGACCTGAGCTGCGACGAGTTCCGGGACCGGGCCCGGCAGGCGGTGGAGAAGTTCGGCACCCACAAGATGACCGACGAGCAGTGGGCGCAGTTCGCCGACCGGCTCGAGTACGTGCCGGTGACGGCCGGCCCGGAGGCGCTCGCGGCCGCGGTGAAGAAGGCCGAGGAGCTGCTCGGCCCGGACACCCGGCGGCTGCACTACCTGTCGGTGCCCCCGAAGGCGGCCCAGTCGGTGATCGCGATGCTCCGCGACGCCGGCCTGGTGGAGCGCGCCCGGGTGGTGATGGAGAAGCCGTTCGGTGACGACCTGGCCAGCGCGATCGAGCTGAACGACTTCGTCCACGAGACCTTCGACGAGGCGCAGATCTTCCGGATCGACCACTTCCTCGGCAAGGAAGCGGCGCTGAACATCCTCGCGTTCCGGTTCGCGAACGGCCTGTTCGAGCCGATCTGGAACCGGAACTTCATCGACCACGTGCAGATCGACATCCCGGAGTCGCTCGGCCTGGACCAGCGGGCCACCTTCTACGAGCCGACCGGCGCGTTCAAGGACATGGTCGTCACGCACCTGATGCAGGTGATGTCGTTCGTCGCGATGGAGCCGCCGACCGCCCTGGAACCGCGGGCGATCTCGGAGGAGAAGAACAAGGTCTTCCGGTCGATGCTGCCGATCAACCCCGGCGACGTGGTCCGCGGGCAGTACTCCGGCTACCGCGGCGAGGAGGGCGTGGCGCCGGACTCCGACACCGAGACGTTCATCGCGCTGAAGGTCGAGATCGACAACTGGCGCTGGGCCGGCGTGCCGTTCTTCCTGCGCACCGGGAAGAAGATGGCCGAGGGCCAGCGGATCATCTCGATCGCGTTCAAGGAGGCGCCGAAGACGATGTTCCCGTCCGGCTCCGGCGTCGGCTCCGAGGGCCCGGACCACCTGACGTTCGACCTCGCCGACTCCTCGCGGGTCTCGCTGTCCTTCTACGGCAAGCGCCCCGGCCCCGGGATGCGGCTGGAGAAGTTGTCGATGCAGTTCTCCACCCAGGAGACCGAGAACGCGGCCGACGTACTCGAGGCGTATGAACGCCTGATCCTGGACGCGATGCGCGGGGACCACACGCTGTTCACCACGGCCGAAGGCATCGAGTCCTTGTGGGACCGCTCGGCGCCGCTGCTGGAGGACCCGCCGCCCGCAAAGCCCTACCAGCCCGGCACCTGGGGCCCGAACGCGATCCACCAGCTGATCGCCCCGCGCGCCTGGCGGCTCCCGTTCGAACGCGAGTGGCGGGAGTAGGCACGCTTCGTCGTTGACGCTGGGCCATGGCCCGGGCACTCTGAGAATTCCGGAGGGGTGTCCTTTGGGGGTGGGTCATGGTGTGGCGTCGCGCGGTCGCGCTGCTCTTCCTGTACGGCGTACTCGCCGGCTGCAACTCTGGTACGTCGTCCGGCGGGTCGAGCACGCCTGACACCGAGACCAGTGGCAAGAGTGATGGCGGGGCGTTGTCCTGGGTGCCGTTCGGGCCGAAGGATCCGAAGTTCCCGACGCCGTACTGGCCGGCGTACAACGCGCTTGCGGACGGCAAGTGTTCGGAGCTGCAGGCCTATCTACGCGATGACACCGGAGGCCTCAAGGGCACCGACATCGCCACCGCGATGCTCGCACTCTGCCGGGCCGCCGTGAACGGGCAGTCGAACCAGTGGCCGCTCGTCGAGAAGTACGCGGGCGCCGATCCGGGTCCGCTGGGCAACGACTGTCTCGCGTCGCTGGTGACCGACCTGCTCGCGCGGTCCGTGACGTGGCACCAGGCGCACCCGGGCGCGAAACCCGAGGTGAAGTTCCAGCGCGTGACGAGCGGCTCGGGGCAAACCGAGTGCGGCCGCACCGAAGGGCAACCGACCGACGGATCGTCGCCCACCGCCGAGCCGACCTCGGAGTCCACCGAGCAAGGGTCGCCGACCGAGTCCTCCCCCACGTTGACCGAGTCGCCCGGATGAGTGAGCCGTCCCGCGAGTCGCCGCTCCAGGCGGTGCTGTCGGTACTCACCACGCTCGGCCCGCCGCTGACGATCGCGACGGCCCTGATGATCTACTTCGGCTGGGCGCGGAGCGACACGCAGGCGCGGGAGATGGGGCTGGACGTCAGCCTGTTCGGGTTCTCCGCGCAGGACTACATCATGAACAGCATCAGCTCGCTGTACCTGCCGCTGCTCGTGATCGCCGGCCTCGCGCTCGGCGGCCTCGCCGTCCATCGGCGGGTCGACGCCGCGCTCCGGCGTACCGAGTCCCGAGCGGTACTGCGGACCGCCGGGCGGATCGCGTTGCTCGCGGGGCTCGCGGCGATCGCGCTGGCCGTCGTCCTGGCCGCGGCGTTCCGGAGCGGTGTGGAACTGTTCGCTCCCCTGGTCGTTGCCGTCGGCACCGTTGTCGCGGCGTACGGCGCCTGGCTCCGGACCGCAGCGGGCGATTCCGGGCCGGCCGCGCTGCCGGTCTGGCACCGGGCGTTGCGGATGCTGCTGATTGGCGGAGTGGTCACGGCGGCGCTGTTCTGGGCGGTGTCCGACTTCGCGACGGTCGTCGGCCGCGGGTACGCGCTGCAGATCCAGTCGGACGTTCCCGACCTGCCCCGCGTGACCGCGGTCAGCAGTACGCCGCTCGGTGTCGAAGGGCCCGGCGTGACCGAGACGCCGGTCGTCCTGGGCGGCAAGGTGCTCTACTACCGCACCACCGGCCTGCGGCTGCTGGCCGGGTCCGGCGGCCGGATGTTCCTGCTGCACGACGGCTGGACGCCGGGGCACGGGACGGTCATCGTGCTGCCGGACAGCGACCAGATCCGCTGGCAGTTCTCCCGCTGACATAGGCTCCCGGTCATGCGGGAGATTCTGGTCATCGGCGTCGGTGCGGGCGATCCGGAGCAGGTGACGATGCAGGGCGTGTCGGCGCTGAACCGGGCCGACGTGTTCTTCGTGCTCGACAAGGGCGAGGTCAAGCAGGACCTGGTCGACCTGCGCGCCGAGATCCTGCGGCGGTACGCCACGTCGAAGGAGTACCGCGTCGTCGTCGGGCAGGACCCGGAACGGGACCGGACGACCTCGGCGTACGTCGAGGCCGTGGACGACTGGCGGCGCCGCCGGGCCGACGTGATCGCGGGGATGATCGCGGCCGAGCTCGGCGAGGACCAGGTCGGGGCGTTCCTGGTGTGGGGCGATCCGGCGCTGTACGACAGCACGCTGGCAATCCTGGACGACATCCAGGCGCGGAGCGAGCTGGCGTTCGAGGTCGAGGTGGTTCCGGGGATCAGCAGCGTGTCGACGCTGGCGGCCCGGCACCGGGTCGGGCTGAACCAGGTGGGGCGGCCGATCCAGATCACCACCGGGCGGCGGCTGGCGGCCGGGTGGCCGGACGGGGTCGACGACGTCGTGGTGATGCTCGACGCGCAGACGGCGTTCACGGAGCATCTGGATCAGGATGCGGTGATCTACTGGGGTGCGTATCTGGGGACGCCGGACGAGCTGTTGGTCTCCGGGCCGGTGCGAGAGGTGGCGGCGGAGATCGAGAAGGTGCGCGCAGAGGCTCGCGAGCGCAAGGGCTGGATCATGGACACGTATCTGCTGCGTAGAAACAGCTAGCCGCCTGCGTAGACCAAAGTCTTAGTGGGTCTGGCCTCCCGACCGAAGTCGTCCAGGTGCTTCCCGGCCGAGGCTGTCGGCATGAAGAGAATCTTGGCGATAACGGCAGCAGCAGGCAGCTTGCTGGTGGCCTTCGCGGGCCCCGGTGAGGCTGCGCAAGCCATCCGAACAGACAAGGGTTTGGTCGCGGGGAAGACGGTTGGGGATTCCCTGGTGTACGACGGGATTCCGTACGCCGCTCCCCCGGTCGGTGCGCTCCGCTGGAAGGCGCCGCAGCCGGCCGCGGCGTGGCACGGCGTACGGCAATCGGAGGTCCGCGACGTGTGCCCGCAGCAGGCGAACTCCGAGGCGCCGAAAGGCTCGACGGCCGAGGACTGCCTCTACCTGAACGTCACCACCCCCGCGAAACCATCGGCCGAGCCGCGCGCCGTGGTCGTGTGGCTGCCCGGCGGCGGCTTCTTCTCGGGAGCCGGCAGCAGCTACGAAGCGTCCAAGTTCGCGGCCCGTGGCGACGTGGTCGTTGTCACGGTCAACTACCGGCTCGGCATCTTCGGCTTCTTCGGGTACCCGGGTCTGCCCGGCTCGGGCACGTTCGGCCTGCAGGACCAGCAGGCGGCGCTGCGTTGGGTGCAGCGGAACGCCGGCGCGTTCGGCGGCGACCCCCGCAACGTCACCGTCGCGGGCGAGTCGGCCGGCGGGATGAGCGTCTGCGCGCAGCTGACCTCGCCGGCGTCCACCGGCCTGTTCGCGAAGGCGATCATGCAGAGCGGCTCGTGTGCGTTCAACTGGGCCGCGAACAGCCAGTACCCGGGCCAGGCAGCGGACTCCCCGTGGATCCCGGCCAGCCAGGTCGAGGCCAACGGCAAGGAATGGGCCGCCGGCAAGAAGCTGCCCTGTACGACGATCGACTGCCTCCGCGGCCTCAAGGCCGACGCACTCGTCGACGACACGCTCGCCTTCACCCAGATCGGGTACGGCGGGACCGCGGTCGTGCCGTTCTCCCCGGCGAAGGCCCTGCAGGCGGGACTGTTCCACCGGGTACCGATCATCTCGGGCAACAACCACGACGAGGCCAACGGGTGGCTGGCCGCGTTCGGTGACATCAAGGACTACCCGGCGCTGGTCAAGAACATGGTCGGCGAGTCCAAGGCGGCACAGGTACTGCAGCACTACCCGCAGTCCCGCTACGGGTCGCCCGCGGCCGCATGGGGTGCTGTGACGACGGACAGGATCTGGTCGTGCACACAGGTCGCGACGGACCAGCAGGCAGCGCGCAAGGTGCCTGTGTACGCGTACGAGTTCGCCGACAAGCACTCCCCGATCGCAACACCCGGTCTGGGAGCTGCACACGCCATGGAGCTGCCCTACCTGTTCCGGCTGGGTGGCTACGACTTCCCGATGTCGGAGCCGCAGCAGCAGCTGTCGAATCAGATGATCGACTACTGGACCGCGTTCGCCCGTACCGGCGACCCGAACGGCCCTGGCCGCCCGCAGTGGTCACCTACCGGCAACAGCAACGTCAGCGGCGTTTCACTCGCTCCCACCGACCAGACCGGCATCCAGCAGGTCAGCCTCAGCTCTGAACACCAGTGTCGGTTCTGGGCTGCTCTGGGTGCGTAGCGCGCCACACCCGCATGGTGATCGGCGACAGGAGTAGCAGCAGCAACGCATAGAAGGCAACACCCGGCACCAGAGACGCCAGCAGAAAGGCGACAGCGGTCAGCCCGGTCAGCAGCAAGGAGCCGACGAGCTCCCGCTTGCCGACCGGGTCAGCCGGGTTCTCGAGCTCCTTGTGACCGCTCACCAGCCAGGTGATGGCGGTCTGGGTGATGCTGAGGGCAAGGATCGTGCCCGTGTACACCCCGGCGGTGAACCGGTCGCTGTGGAATGCCCCCACGATCTCCGTCGGGAACGGCAGCACCACAATCGTCAGCAGCCAGAGCAGGTTCAGCCGCATGATGGCGGGGGTGTACGCGCGGACGTGCTCGAAGACCCGGTGGTGTCCGAGCCAGAAGTTGGCGATCACCACGAAGCTCAGCAGGAACGTGAAGATCTCCTGCCGGTGCTCGGTGATCACGCTGACCGCGTCGCCGCCGTGGCTCTTGACCTCCGGCACCAGGTCGACCAGCGGCAGGACCAGCAGCGTGATGGCGATCGCCACGACCGCGTCCGTGAACAGCACCAAGCGGTCGGGATCTCTCGTCCTACTCACGGCCGACAACAGTAGCCGTACTTCGGAGCAGGGTGATCGACAACACTACTGCAGCGAGCACAAACCCGGCCGCGGCAAGCCAGGCGGCGCCGTAGCCGTCCCTCAGAGCGAGCAGCTCGCCTTCTGCGGCACGGTGCGCCGTCGTCGAGGCAGCCAAGGTGGCGAGTACCGCCGTACCGATGGCTGCTCCGGTTTGTTGGGCGGTGTTGTTGAGTCCTGAGGCCAGTCCGGCGTCGGCCGGGTCTGCGGCGGACATGGCCAGCATGATCGAGGCAGGAATGGCCACACCGATCCCGGCACCCATCACGGCGAGCACAGGCCCGACGTTGACGAGGTACGTGCCGTCGACCGGTGCCCTGCTGATCCAGAGCAGGGAGAGCATGAAGACGACCAGCCCGGCGATCAGCATCTTGCGAGGGCCGAAGCGGACCGTCAGACGCGGCGCCAGCGACAGGGACATCAACGCGTTCATCAACGGCGACGGCAGGAAGGCCAGGCCGGTCGTCAGGGAGTCGTAGCCGAGCACGCGCTGCACGTAGAGCGCGGTCGTGAACTGGAACCCGAAGCCGGCGGCGAACAGCAGTACGACGATGACGTTCGCGACGGTGAGCTGCCGGCGCCGGAAGATGCGTAGGGCAAGCAGTGGGTGCTTGATCCGCGCCTGTCGTACGACGAACGCCGCCAGCAACAGGACTGCCGCGCCTGCCTGCACCAGGGTGCGTGTGAGAGTCGCATGCGGCTCTGCCGTCTGGACGATCGTGTACACGCCCAACGAGAGCCCAGCCGTGACCAGCACAGCACCTAATACGTCAGCACCGTTGGCCAAACCGAGCCCAGGCTGCTGCTGCAGGAGCCGTACGGCGAACACCAGAGCGGCCAGGCCGATCGGGACGTTGATCAGGAACGCCCAGTGCCAGCCGACGGTCTGGGTGATCACGCCACCGAAGATGAGTCCGATCGACGCGCCACTGGCCGCCGTGAAGCTGTAGACGCCCATGGCGCGCGCCTGCTCGGCGGGAGCCGGGAAGAGGTTCACGATCATCCCGAGGATGACCGCCGACGCCAGAGCCCCGCCGACGCCTTGCAAGAAGCGCCCGGCGATCAGGGTCCCCGCGCTGGTCGACAGACCGCACAGCATCGAGGCCGCGGTGAACGACCCGAGCCCGGCGAGGAACACCCGCTTGCTGCCGATCAGGTCGCCGATCCGCCCGGCGAGCAGCAGCAGGCCCGCGAACGCGATCAGGTACGAGTTCATCACCCAGGCCAGCCCGGCCTGCGAGAAGCCCAGATCCCCTTGGATCGTGGGCAACGCGACCGTCACCACGGTCCCGTCGAGGATGATCATCAACTGCATCACGCAGAGCACCACGAGCGCCTTCGCCCGGCCCCGCACCGCAACGTCCGTCACCACAGCCGTCTCCTGTCCTTGTACCGACAGGAGAGACCATAACAGATAGTTCTATAACAGACGATCTCTTAGCGAACGACTGTCAGCCGGCTCGCTGCCGGGACCGGCGGACGGGCTGCGCGGTGACCGGGTTCGCCAGCGGGCCGTCGACCAGCGTCGTCACCGCGTCCACGAACGACTGCCGCTGCGGCGCGGCGAGGGCGGCCAGGGCGTCGGCGTGGACGCGGTCGACGATCTGCTGGCCCTCGGCGGCGACCCGGGCGCCGGCGTCGGTGACCGCGATGATCCGCGCACGGCGGTCGGTGGCCGACGGTTTGCGCTCGGCGAACCCGGCCTTCTCGAGCGCGTCGACCGTGACCACCATCGTGGTCTTGTCCATGTACGACAGCTCGGCGATCTGGATCTGGGTCCGCTCCGCCTCCAGGGCGTGCCGCAGGACGCACTGCATCCGCAGCGTCAGCCCGATCTCGGCCAGCGCCGCGGACAACTGGGTCTCCAGGACGTGGCCGGCGTGCGTCAGGTAGCCGGTGAGGTCGGGCACGGTGCGTTCCGGGAGTTCCGCCATACCTCCGAGGGTAACGCGGAACCGTCTAGCCGCAGATGATCCCGATCCGGATCATTCCCCCGCCGCGCCGTCGGCCAGCGAGAATGCGACGGCTTGCTCGCGCCGGACCGAGCTGTCGCGAAACCGCGAGCCGGGGGCGGGCGGCGCCGGTTGCCTGGAGGGCATGACACTCCAGACGGCAACCAGGTCGCCGGCCGTGCGGTGGTACGGCGTCGGCGCGGTGACGCTCGGGATCTTCGCGATCGCCACCACCGAGATCCTCCCGATCGGCCTGCTCACCCCGATCGGCACGTCGTTCGAGCTCACCCCGGGCCGCACCGGCCTGCTGATGACGATGCCCGGGCTGGTCGCGGCCGTCTCCGCTCCGGTCGTCACGCTCGTCACCGCCCGGCTGGACCGGCGGCCGATGCTGTGCGCCCTCATGGTCCTGCTTGCCACCGCGGGCTTCCTCGCAGCCGCGGCGCCCGCGTTCTGGCTCGAACTGGTGGCCAGGTTCCTCGTCGGCCTCACCCTCGGTGCCTTCTGGTCGATCGGCGCCAGCCTCGCCGGCCGCCTGGTCCCCGGGCCACAGTCGACAAGAGCTACGGCGGTCATCTTCTCGGCAGTACCTCTCGGCTCGGTGCTCGGCGTACCCGCGGGCACGTTCCTCGGCGAGCTGGCCGGCTGGCGTACGTCGTTCGCCGCGCTCGGCGTACTCGCTTTGCTGGCCCTGATCGCGCTGCGGACCACGGTCCCTCCCCTGCCGCCGTTGCAGGTCACCCGGGCCGCCGTACTCGCCAAGGCTCTCCGTAGTAGCCCTAAGGCCTTGCTTGTCACCTGTCTGATCGTCACGGCGCACTTCGCGACCTACACGTACATCACACCGTTCCTGCGGGAAGTGATCCGCCCCGAGCTCATCGGCCTGTTCCTGCTCGTCTACGGCGCTGCGGGTCTGGTCGGCAACGCTGTCGCAGGCACGTACTCCGCGCGCAACCTCACGGCCACGTTCACCACCTGCGCCGGGCTGATCGCGGTGTCGACGTTGCTGATGCCAGTACTCGGTCGCAGTACGGCGGGAGCGTTGCTGCTGCTCGTCGTGTGGGGCCTCGGGTACGGCGGCGTACCGGTGTGCTCGATGACCATGTTCGCCCAGGCTGCACCGGAGTCACGGGAAGCGGCGACAGTGTGGTTCACGTCGTCGTTCCAGGCCGTGCTGTCGACGGGCGCGCTGTTGGGTGGTCTCGTGGTGGACGCGTGGTCGGTGTCGGTGGTGATGGTTGCTGGTGGTTGCTTCGCGGTGCTGACCGTCGCGGTGCTGCTGTGGTCCAGAACACAGCGGGTTTCGGGCACGTAGCATCACGCCTGTGGCGAGGACTGAAGGCGATCGGTGCCCTGGTGTGTTGGCAGTGCACCAGGCCGCTGACGGCGGTCTCGCCCGCGTACGGCTACCCGGTGGACGCCTGACCGCTCCACAGCTCGACGTACTGCGTGTTGCTGCCGCTGAGCTGGGTGACGGGCGGCTGGAGCTCACGTCGCGCGCCAACGTCCAACTGCGCGGGCTGGACGCCGATGGACCGCGGGAGTTGTCCGACCGGCTGTACGCCACCGGTCTGCTGCCGTCGATCACCCACGAGCGCGTGCGGAACATCATGGCGTCCCCGCTGTCCGGTCTGGACCAAGAGACGCGGTACGACGTGATGCCGGTGGTGAATGCGCTCGACGAGGCGCTGTGCGACCGCCCTGCGCTGGCCGAGCTCCCAGGACGGTTCTTGTTCGCGCTGGACGACGGGCGTGGGGACCTGGCTGAGGTGCAGGCGGATGTGGGAGCACGGGCGCTGGACGAGCGGAGCGCCCTGCTGAGCATCGGCGACCGCGGTGTTCGGGTCAACTGGGCCGCGGTGCCGGAGCTGATGCTTGCTGCGGCTGAGGCGTTCCTGCAGGTGCGTGAGCAGGAATGGCGGGTCGCTGAGGTTCCTGGTGGTGCTGAGCGGATTCTTGAACGCCTTGGGCTGCAGGCGGTTGGGGTCGCGCCGGTAGAGGGCATGCGGGTTGTTGCTGGTGTGCACGGGACGGCGTTGGTGGTCACAGTGCCGCTCGGGAGTCTCACGCAGGAGCAGGCTGCCGTGCTGGGAGAGGTACGTGTGACGCCTTGGCGCTCGGTGGTGGTGCCGGCCGGTACGCGCGGGCTGGACGAGGTCGGGCTAGTCACCACGCCGGACTCCCCGTGGGAGGGAGTCACGGCGTGTGCTGGTCGCCCGGGGTGTGCCGAGGCGCTCGCTGACGTACGAACAGACGCGGCCAAGCACCTAGTACCCCGTGGCCGGCGGGTGCACTGGTCGGGGTGTGAACGGCGGTGCGGGAAACCGGCCGGCGAGTTCGTGGACGTGGTTGCTGTCGGTGACGGATATCTGGTGGACGGGGAACGGCTGTGAGTGATGAGTACGAGCGGGACGGCGCGGAGATCTACCGGCGGTCGTTCGCGACGATTCGGGCCGAGGCGGCGCTCGACGGGCTGCCCGCCGACGTGTCGCAGGTCGCCGTACGGATGATCCACGCGTGCGGGATGACCGACCTGGTCGCGGACCTGGCCTGGTCGCCGAACGTGGTGAAGAACGCCCGCGCCGCACTCCAGGGCGGTGCCCCGGTGCTGTGTGACGCGCAGATGGTCGCGGCCGGCATCACCCGGCGCCGCCTGCCTGCGGACAACGAGGTGATCTGCACGCTGCCCGACCCGCGGACCGTCGAGCTGGCGCAGCAGTTGCGGACCACTCGGAGCGCCGCGGCCGTGGACCTGTGGACCGACCATCTCGAGGGCGCGGTTGTTGCTATCGGCAACGCTCCGACGACGTTGTTCCGGCTGCTCGAGGTGATCGCGGCGGGCGGCCCGCGACCAGCCGCGGTGCTGGGGATCCCGGTCGGGTTCATCGGCGCGGCCGAGTCCAAGCAGGCGTTGGCCGCGAACGAGCTGGGCCTCGAGTACCTGGTGGTCCGGGGACGCAGGGGCGGCAGCGCGATCACCGCGGCCGCCGTCAACGCGATCGCAAGTGAGGCGGAGTGATGACCGGGCAGTTGTGGGGTGTCGGCCTGGGTCCCGGGGACCCCGAGCTCGTCACGGTGAAGGCGGCGCGGCTGATCGGGGCCGCGGACGTGATCGCGTTCCACAGCGCGCGGCACGGGCGGAGCATCGCGCGGTCGGTCGCCGCGCCGTACCTGACCGAAGAGCAGCTCGAGGAGCACCTGGTCTACCCGCTCACCACCGAGACGACGGACCACCCTGGCGGCTACCAGGGCGCGATGGACGACTTCTACGCCGACTGCGCCGCCCGTCTGGCCGCCCATCTCGACGCGGGGCGGAACGTCGTCGTCCTGGCGGAGGGCGACCCGCTCTTCTACGGCTCGTACATGCACATGCACAAACGGCTCGCCGACCGGTATCCGTGCGAGGTGGTGCCCGGCGTGACGTCGGTGAGCGCGGCCGCCGCCGTACTCGGCCGGCCGCTCTGCGAACGCGACGAGATCCTCACGGTCCTCCCGGGAACCCTGCCGCCGGACGTCCTCGCCGACCGCCTCCGCTCGACGGACGCGGCCGCGGTGATGAAGCTCGGCCGGACGTTCGGAGGAGTTCGGGAGGCGTTCGAGCTGGCCGGCCGCGCCGACGAGGCCTGGTACGTCGAACGCGCCACCACCGACGCCCAGCGCACGGCCCCGCTCAACGAGGTCGACCCGGACGAGGTGCCGTACTTCTCCCTCGCACTGCTGCCCAGCCCGATCAACAACACGTTCGCTCCCCCAGCCACCAAGACGGCGCCGGAAGGGTCGGTCACCGTCGTAGGCCTCGGCCCGGCCGGCCCGGAGTGGATGACCCCCGAAGTACGCGCAGCCATCGCGGGTGCCGACGACGTGATCGGCTACACGACGTACGTCGACCGGCTACCCGACAGGGCTCGGCAGCGCAAACACGGGTCCGACAACCGGGTGGAGTCGGAGCGGGCCGCGTTCGCGCTCGACCTGGCCCGGAAGGGCTCCCGCGTCGTTGTCGTCTCGTCCGGCGACCCTGGCGTGTTCGCGATGGCGAGTGCGGTGACCGAGGTGGCAGCGGAGCCGGAGTACGCCGACATCGCCGTACACGTGCTGCCCGGCATGACCGCGGCGCAGGCGGTCGCCAGCCGCGTGGGAGCACCACTGGGGCACGACTACTGCGTGCTGTCGCTGTCGGATCGGCTGAAGCCGTGGGAGGTCATCGCACAGCGGCTGACCGCGGCAGCACAGGCAGACCTGGCCATAGCGATCTACAACCCCGCCTCGAAGTCCCGCACCTGGCAGGTCGCTGCCACGCGAGACCTGCTGCTGGAGCACCGTTCCGCCGACACACCGGTGGTTGTCGGGCGGGATGTCGGCGGCCCGGCGGAGGCGATCACTGTGACAACTCTGGGCCAACTGGACGCTCAAACGGTTGACATGCGGTGCCTGCTGCTGGTCGGCTCGTCACAGACGCGTACCGTGCCCCGTCCGGCCGGGCCGTTGGTCTTCACTCCGCGCCGATACCCGGCGACGGTCAGTGAACCCACACCAGGAGCCGGTTAAATCCGCGCTCCGCCTGTGTCAGGAGGCGTTCGGACGGGTAGGGGGCGTCCGCACGGCGCTTGATTTTCGGCAGACCAGTGAGGAGCCAGCGGATATGAGCCAGCAGTACCCGGGTGACACCGCCACGATCACCACCCCCGCCGGTGAGAGCACCCAGCGGTACGAGGAAGCCCGGGCCGCAGCCAGTCGGGCGATCAGCACCATCACGGTCCCGGCGGACCAGCCGCTGCGCACCCCGCCGCCGGCCGAGGTCGAGCCGGAGCTGCTGTCGTACCGCGGGTTCAAGTTCGGCGCCGCGTTCTTCGGCTGGCTGATCGCCATCTCGATGTCCGTGCTGCTGCTGGCCGCCGCATCCGCCGCCGCGTTCGGGACCGCGCAGGTCCTCGACTACACGACGAGCGACGCGAAGGCCCAGGCGGGCGCAGCGTCGATCACCGCTGCCGGGGTGGCGATCTTCATGCTCGCGCTGGCGTTCTACACCGGCGGGTACGTCGCGGGCCGGCTGGCCCGCTTCGACGGCGGCCGGCAGGGCTTCGGCGTGTGGATGATCGCCGTACTCGTCGGAGCGGTCGCAGGAGGTCTCACCTGGTTCCTGGACGGCCAGTACGACCTGTTCGGCAACGTCCACCGGCCGAGCGGTGTGTCGCTGTCCGGCAACACCCTCCTGCTCGGCAGCACCGCCGCGGCCGCCGCACTGCTGGTGCTTACGCTGATCGCCGCGATCATCGGCGGCAAGAGCGGCCGCCGCTACCACGATCGCATCGACGAACTGCTCTGAGGGAAGACCTGAGGCTCGCATCGCGTTGCTCTTGGTGTGCTTGAGGTAGCGGTGATCGGTGCGGGACAGGCGGGGCTGTCGGCTGCGTACCACTTGGTGCGCTTCGGGTTCACGCCGTACGACGAGGTCGTCGTGCTGGACCGGAACGCGGCGCCGGGTGGTGCGTGGCAGCACCGGTGGGACTCGTTGACGATGCACGACGTGCACGGGATCGCGAACCTGCCCGGTGTACCCGTACCGGAGAGCGTGGGCGCGGAGCGGGCCAACGCGTTCGTGCCGGCGTACTTCGCGGACTACGAGCAGCGCTTCGAGCTTCCCGTCGTACGGCCGGTGGCGGTGGAGAGTGTGCGGGAGATCGACGGCGGGTTCGCGCTGGACACGTCTGCCGGCGAGTACGACGCTGCCGCGCTGGTGAATGCGACCGGAACGTGGGACCGGCCGTTCATCCCGTGGTACCCGGGGATCGAGACGTTCCGCGGGCGGCAGCTGCACACGGCCGACTACCGTGGAGCGGCTGACCTCACCGGGCAGCATGTGCTCGTCGTTGGCGGTGGGGCGTCCGCGGTGCAACTGCTGGCGGAGGTGTCGGCGGTTGCGACCACGACATGGGTGACCCGACGTCCTCCGGAGTGGCGCACCGACGTGGACTTCACGCCGGAGTACGGGCGTCAGGTCGTGGCCCGGGTCGAGGAACGCGTCCGTGCCGGCCTACCGCCTCGCAGCGTCGTCAGCGTGACGGGACTCCACCTGCGGCAACAGGAGCAAGCCGCCTGGGATCGCGGCGTCTACACGCGCCTGCCGATGTTCTCACGCATCACGCCGGACGGTGTGGAGTGGGCTGACGGCAGCAAGCAGCACGTGGACACCATCCTCTGGGCTACTGGGTTCCGCGCCGATCTGGCGCACCTGTCGCCCCTTCACCTGCGTGAGCCGTCCGGTGGCATCCGGATGAACGGCACCGCCACGGCAGCCGATCCACGGATCCACCTGGTCGGCTACGGCCCGTCAGCCAGCACCATCGGCGCCAACCGCGCCGGCTTTGCGGCAGCCAGGGCGCTACGCGATCTGCTAGCGCATGATGAGCGTGAGGAGGTCAGCGCCTAGCGTCGTGAGCGCGTCGTTGTTCAACCTGTAGGCAACGAACCGGCCCTCGCGTTCGGCCGTGACCAGACCGGCTCTGGTGAGCGCCCGCAGGTGGCGTGTCACCTGCGTTGGGTGCAGGCCCCACAACGCGGCGATCTCACCGGCAGTACGCGGCTCGCTGGCCACCGCACGGCACACCTGCAGGCGATCGGGCGACGCGAGCGCGTCCAGTCGCGCCCGGATCTGCTGCGCCGTCGGTACGTCGGCCGTACGCCCGCCGGTCGGGTAGATGATCGTGATCGGCTCGCCGGGGATCTCCCCGATGAACAGATGCGGCGCGATGTAGTTGCTCGGGACAAGCAACAGCGACCGGCTGCTGATGTCGATCCGCTTGCTCTGCACCTTCTGCACCACAACGCTGTCTTTGTCCCGTACGTCGAGCGACGCGTCCAGCGAACGCAGCATCGCCCCGACACCGTCCCGTACCGCCAGGTCGCGGTCGTGACGACCCCGTGCCGCCAGGGCGTCCCGTGACTCGTCCCAAACGCTGCCGAACCACTCTCGCCAGCAGGCGTCCAGTAGCTCCACAAAACGACGTACTGGTTCTGCAGGGTCCGTCAGCAGTGCTTCAACCAGTGCAGCGGTCGAACGGCCACGGCTACGCGCCCAATGCAGTGCTGCGGTGTTGTCGGTCGAACTCAACGGGCGGCCGTGGAGCGGGCGGACGAGTTCCGCGGCCACGTCCTCCGGCGGGCGTTCACGCAGCGCTGCCAACTCGTCGTCCCACGACCGCATACCCGTAGTGGAGGAGGTCGCGAAGAAGCGTGCCCGGACCGCTCGTACGGTCCAGGTCCACTGGGCGAGCTCCGCGCGCAGGTCGTCCGGGAGCGGCACGGCGGCCGCCCAGTCGGCACGGTCGTGGTGTGCGGGCTCCGCCAGTACGTGCAGCGCGCAGCCAAGCTCGATCAGCGGTGAGGCGACGTGCCGGATCCGCTCCGAATCGAGGCGGCTGACGCCCGCGAGAACGGTCGGCACTCAGCTCTTCAGTTTGAACTGCAGGTCCGTGACCCAGTCGTCCATGTTCGGCACCTCACGCGGGTCGGAGCGGTAGATCTCCAGCCGCGCGGCCCAGTTGTCGCCCTCGGTGTCCCACTCGACCCCCTGCCCGGCGCCCCAGTCGAGCAGGTCGCCGGTGGCTTTGACCAGACCGTCGGGGTGGCCGTGGTACGTGGCGGTCGCGTACCGGCCGGCCGGGAGTACGCCGGTGACGATCTCGCCCTCCCCGGGGTGCACGTCGTCGACCGGGAAGCCGATCTCCATCGTCAGCCCGTGCTCCATGTCGACCACGTCGTACTTGAAGAACGGCGCGTCGTTCGGCGCGATCTCCCGCGCCGCCAGCCAGCCGATCACCTCCCGCAACCGGTCCGCGAACGCCGCGATACCGTCCATCGGCACCGTTCCCCGCAGCGCGACGTACGGCCGCTCCCCCAACTCCACGATCTCCGGCATGACCCGCCCTTTCTGGCTCGACAGTCCCAGCAGGGACAACCTACTGCGCCCAGGGCGGCTGCACAGCCGTGCCGTCAGCCATGTATCCGGTGAAGCCTGCCGTGATGGCGACGATCAGCTCGGCCTTGCCCTCGCCCAGGTTGCTCAGTGAGATCGGTTCACCGGCTGGTACGACGGCTGCGTCGCCCGGGCCGAGCTTGTCGCCGTCCGGGCCGAGCTGCACGGTGCCGCTGAGCACCATGAACACCTCGTCGCGGTCGAGCGTGTGTGGCGCGTCGCCGCGGTGGCCGGCGTCGACCGTGAGCCGCCACGTGCACAGCCCGGCCGACCCGCGGCTCGGCGCGGCGTACCCCGTGAACTCGACCCCCGGCAACTGGAACCGCGCTGCCTCGTCCGCATGGATGACCCGCATCCCGTTCCCCTTCCCATTTAGTCAAGCTGACTTGACCAAGTCAGCTTGACTATCATGGCGGGCATGACGCAATTGGGCAAGCCGGATCTCGGCATCCTGCTGCTACTGGCCGACCAGGAGTTCGTCCGCGAGCTCCGCGAGCAGCTGGGCGCGCAGGGATACGAGGACCAGGGCCGCTCGGACGGCTTCGTGTTCCGCACGCTGGCCGACGGCCCGACCACGATCAGCCGGCTCGCCGAGCGGCTGGAGATCACCAAGCAGGGCGCCGGCCAGATCGCCGACGACATGGAACGCCGCGGGTACATCGAGCGCCGCCCCGACCCGTCCGACGCCCGTGCCCGCCTGCTGCACCTCACCGACCGCGGCCGCGCCGCCCTGTCCGGGGCGCGCCGGTTCCACCGCGACTACGAACGCCGGCTCCGCAAACGGCTCGGCGACGACGCGGTCGACACCCTGCGCGACGTACTGACCGAGATGGCCGGCGAGGCCCAGATCAGTACGCCGCACTTCCGGGCGTTGATGTTCTAGCCGAAGTACTGCGGGAAGAGGTCGTTCGTGGGCCAGGTCTTCACGCCGTTGGCGGCGGTCCACAGGGCGGCGTCGATGTCGCCGTACGACTTGCCGCTCGCGTCGTCGCGGCGGTTGAACACGGCCGCCCAGCTCATCCCGTTGGAGGTGCGGACGACGATCGAGTAGGTGCCGGGCATGCTGCCGGTGTGCCACGTGTTCCGGCCGGTGCCACCGGTGACCGGGCGGATCTGCCAGCCGAGACCGTAGTACCAGCCGTCGGAGTTCACGCCGATGGACGGCTTCGCCCAGACGTGGCCGAGCGACGTACTGTTCAGCACGCTCGAGGGGGCGTCGAACATCTTCGCCCAACGGACCAGGTCCGGCGCGCTCGCGATCCAGCCGCCGTTCGCGTCCTGGATCCGCATGCTGAACGAGCCGTACGGCGCGGGCACGGTCTTCCCGGACATGTCGAGGACCGTCCGGCCGGTGTACTGCGACTCGTACGACGTCTCACCGGTGTGCTTCGCGATCGAGTAGCCGAGCGCCATCCGCTTGATCTTCAGCGGCGCGAGCAGTTTCTGCTGCACGTAGTTCTCGTAGCTGAGGCCGCTGACCTTGTCGATCACCCGGCCGGCCAGCGTGTAGCCGAAGTTCGAGTACGCGTACTTCGTGCCCGGGTCGAAGTCGAGCTTCTGCCCGGCGACGTACTTGATCACGTCCGAGGTGTGCAGCTCCATCGGTACGCCGAGGGTCCGGGAGATCGTGGCGTCCTTCCACTCCGGGTCGCCGGAGACGTCCCGGTCCCAGCCGCCGAGGTGCTGCAACACCTTCCACAGCGTGATCTTCGACCAGCGCGCGTCCCGGGTCAGCCCGGTCGCCGGCCTGATGTCGATGAGGTTCGCGACCGGCGTCGACAGGCTCACCTTGCCGTCCTGCACCAGCTTCACGATCGCGGCCGCGGTCAGCGACTTCGACAGGCTCGCGATCCGGAACAGCGAGGTCGGCTGGACGGTCAGCGCGGTCGACGCACTGTAGCCGCGGGCAAGCACCAGCCGGCCCTTGTACGTCACCGCGACCTGCCCGGCGGTGATCCCGCGGGCCAGCATGAACGCCTTCATCTGATTGTCGAACCCGGCCAGCGCGGGCACCGCCGTACCGGTCGCTTTCCAGGTCGCGGCCGCGTCGGCGGGCCGCCCGATCAAGTACCCGGCACCCGTACCCACCGCGGCGGTGGCACCGGTTGCGACCGCCAGCTTGCCGAGATTCCGGCGCGACAACTCCACGAACGTGTTCTCCTTCAGGGGTGGACGACTCCGGAAGTCTTTCACCCCCAGAGGTCCACTCCGGTGACGAAGTGACCTAGTCGACCACTGTGGCGTAGGAGATGACGCCTCGGCGGATTTGGTCTACTACCGCTCGGGCCGTAGTGCGGAGGGGGGTGGGGCCGGCGGCGTCGGCTATTTGTTCGGTGAGGTCGATGAGTTGTTTGACCCAGCGGACGAAGTCGCCGGCGGCGAGGTCGGATTCGTAGAGGACTTCGGCGAGGGAGGCGCCGGAGGCCCAGCGGAAGGCGGGCCAGCAGAAGTTGAGGTCCATGGAGCGGAGGAAGTCGACGCGCATGTCGCGTTCCAGGGCGGACAGGTCGCGCCAGATCGCGCCCATCTGCTCCAGGGCCTGGCGTACGTCGCCGCGTGGCAGGCGTGGTGAGGTCGGGTCGTCCTTGGACCGGGACTCGTAGACCAATGCGGCCAGGCAGGCAGCCAGCTCGGGGACGGTGAGGTCGTCGAAGACGCCCTGGCGGAGGCATTCGGCGGCGACCAGGTCGAGCTCGGTGTAGATGCGGGACAGCCGGTCGCCGGCCTCGGTGGTCTTGTCGCCGTCCAGGTAGTGCAGCGCGTCCAGCACCTGGCACACCCGGTCGAACTGCCGGGCGATGGTGTTGGTCCGCTGCTCGATCTTCCGTTGGACGTCGCGGTTCTCGCGGTCGAGGCGGAAGTACCGTTCCGCCCAGCGGGCGTGGTCCTCGCGGTCCGAGCAGCCGTGGCAGGGGTGGGCGCGGAGCTGTGCCCGCATCTCCTGCAGCTCCGGGTCGTCGGCGTGCGAGATCACGTCGCGGTGCCGCGACGGCGGGCCGTCCTCGCCGAGCAGGTCGGTGCGGGTGCGCAGTACCTGGGCCAGTTCGCGGCGCTGCTGCGGGTTCCGCGGGTTGAACTTGCGCGGGATCCGCAGCGCCCCGATCGCCTCCACCGGCGCCGGGAAGTCCACCATCGACAGCTTCCGCACCTGCCGGTCGAGGGTCAGGACGGTCGGCCGCGGCCCTTCCCGCTCGGACCGCATCCCCGGGTCGAGCACCAGCACCCAGCCGGCGCTCCGCCCGGCCGGGATCCGGATGATGTCGCCGGTCTTCAGCTTCTCGATCGACTCCTGCGCCTCGACCCGGCGGTCGAGCTTGCGCCGCTTCGACCCGGACGCCTCGCGGTCGCCGATCCGGCGGCGGAGTTCGGCGTACTCGAGGAAGTCGCCGAGGTGGCACTCGATCGACTCCTTGTACCCCTCGAGCGCCTCGGTGTTGCGCTGCACCTGCCGCGCCAGCCCGACCACGGCCTGGTCGGACTGGAACTGCGCGAACGACAGCTCCAGCATGTCCCGCGCCCGCGTCCGCCCGACCTGGCGGACCAGGTTGACGGCCATGTTGTACGACGGGGAGAACGACGACCGCAGCGGATACGTACGCGTCGACGCGAGCCCGGCCACCGCCCGCGGGTCGAACCCGGGCTGCCAGAGCACCACGGCGTGTCCCTCGACGTCGATGCCGCGCCGCCCGGCCCGCCCGGTGAGCTGCGTGTACTCCCCCGGCGTGATGTCGACGTGCGCCTCGCCGTTCCACTTGGAGAGCTTCTCCAGAACGACGGTCCGGGCCGGCATGTTGATGCCCAGGGCAAGCGTCTCGGTGGCGAACACGACCTTGATCAGCCCGCGTGCGAACAGCTCCTCGACGACCTCCTTGAAGGCCGCGAGCATGCCGGCGTGGTGCGCCGCGATCCCACGGGACAGCGCCTCGGCGAAGTCGTGGTACCCGAGCACGCCGAGGTCCTCGTCCGGGAGGTCCGCGGTCCGCTCGGCGACGACCCGCTTGATCTCGTCGCGCTCGGACGGCTTGGTCAGCCGCAGCCCGGACCGCAGGCACTGCACGACCGCGTCCTCGCAGCCCTTGCGGGAGAAGATGAAGAAGATCGCCGGCAGCAGCGCCCCGGCGTCCAGCTCCTCGACGACGTCCGAGCGGTACGGCGTGAAGTGGGTCTTGGCCGGCCGGTTCCGCGGCATGTCGCGACGGCGGCGCGGTTTGCGCGAGTCGTCCCGGAAGATCCGGTTGTCGTCGCGGGCGATCCGGACCAGCTGCGGGTTGACCAGGTCACGGACGTCGGCCTTGGCCGCGGCGGCCTTCGCGGGATTGCCCGACTTCGCGGGAACGCCGACCCGAGCGGTCGGCGCCTCACCCGCGAACAGGTCGTGCAGCCGCTTCCCGACCATCACGTGCTGGAACAGCGGCACCGGCCGCTTCTCCTCCAGGACGACGACGGTGTTGCCGCGGACCGTCTCCAGCCAGTCGCCGAACTCCTCGGCGTTGCTCACGGTCGCCGACAGCGAGACCACCGACACCGAGTCCGGCAGGTGGATCAGCACCTCTTCCCAGACCGCGCCGCGGGAGCGGTCGGCGAGGTAGTGCACCTCGTCCATCACGACGTACGACAGGCCGAGCAGGGTCTGCGAGCCGGCGTACAGCATGTTCCGCAGGACCTCGGTGGTCATCACCACGATCGGGGCCTCGGAGTTGACCGAGTTGTCGCCGGTGAGCAGCCCGACCTTGTCGGCGCCGTACCGGCTGACGAGGTCGCCGTACTTCTGGTTGCTGAGCGCCTTGATCGGGGTCGTGTAGAAGCACTTCTGCCCGCGCTCCAGAGCCAGGTGCACGGCGAACTCGCCGACCAGCGTCTTGCCGGACCCGGTGGGCGCCGCGACCAGCACCTGGTGCCCGTCCTCGAGCGCGGCGCAGGCGCGCAGCTGGAACTCGTCCAGCTCGAAGTCGTAGAGCGCCCGGAACTCCTTCACGGCGGGATGCTCCTGGTCCGAGCGGAATGTGGCGTACTTCTCGGACGGGGTACTCATGGGTCCAATCTATGCGACACCTGGGACAAACCCATCGGTGCCCGGCCAGATACCAAAGGTTGATCCGGGTAGCCAGGTGGACTTCCTACGGTGGCGAGGTGACCACATTTCGTGTTCGAAGCTTGGCAGTCGTCATCGCAGGGCTGCTCACCATGGGTGCCGTGCCATCGAGTGCGGCGCCGCCCGTCGTGCAGACCGACAAGGGCGCCGTTCGCGGTGTCGTGAAAGGCGGTTCGCAGGTCTACGAGGGCATTCCGTACGCCGCCCCGCCGACCGGCGAGCGCCGCTGGACGATGCCGCGGCCGGCTGCGGCGTGGAGCGGGATCCGCGACGGGAGCAGGCCCGGCGCCGCGTGCGCGCAGCTCAACGAGACAGGTACGGCGCTCGCGCCGGGCTCGTCCGAGGACTGCCTCTACCTCAACGTCACGACCCCCGGCACCGCGGGCAGGCCGCGGCCGGTGATGTTCTGGATCCACGGCGGCGGCTGGAACAGCGGGAACGGCAGCGAGTACGACGGCCGCCGGCTCGCCGAGACCGGTGACGTCGTCGTGGTCACGATTAACTACCGGCTCGCGACGTTCGGCTTCCTCGGATACCCGGGCCTGCCCGACTCCGGAACGTACGGGCTCGCCGACCAGCAGGCCGCGCTGCGCTGGGTGCGGCGGAACGCCCGCGCGTTCGGCGGCGACCCGGGCAACGTGACCGTACTCGGCGAGTCCGCCGGTGGGCTCTCGACCTGCGCGCAACTCACCTCGCCCGGCGCCGGTCCGTTGCTGGACCGCGCGATCATCGAGAGCGGCTCGTGCGAGACGAACTTCCCGGTCAACGGCAACTCCCCGGACAACCCGGCGAAGCAGTGGTGGGCGCCGCGGAGCCGGCTCGCCGCCGAGGGCAGGACCGCCGCGTTGAAGATCGGTTGCGCCGACCTCGAGTGCCTGCGCAAGGCAGACCCGTTGAAGCTCCAGCAGATGGGCGACTTCACCCAGGCCGGCACCGGTACGGCGCTGCTCCCGCTCGACCCGCGGACGGCCCTGAAGACGGGGCTGTTCAACCACGTCCCGGTGATGGAGGGCAACACTCGGGACGAGCAGGGCTTCTTCGGGTGGCTCTACGAGGTGGACGGCTCGATGACGGCAGCGTCGTACCGGGCGAATCTCGTGAAGAGCTTCGGCGGCCGGGCTGAGGCGGTGGAGCGGGAGTACAAGCGCACCGGGATCGCGGCGTGGAACGCGGTCACGACCGACCGCGGGTGGGTCTGCCCGGCCTTGCGCAGCAGTACGACGATGTCCCGCTTCACCGATGTGTACTCGTTCTCGTTCGCGGATCGGACCGCGCCGGACGTCATCGGGTTCCCGCCCGGGTACACGGCGGGCGCGTACCACGGGTCGGAAGTCCCGTACCTGTTCGACGCCGGTGTCACGTTCACCCCTCGGCAGGCGGAGCTGTCACAGCAGATGGTGAAGTACTGGACGAACTTCGCCCGCTCCGGCAACCCCAACGGAACAGGACTGCCGCAGTGGCCGCGTTTCCGTGGCGGCGAGACCACTCAGGCGCTCCAGCTCGGCCGCCCGGCGCCGATCGACCTCAGTTCGCAGCACCACTGCGGATTCTGGTCGCGATGAACGTCGCCGCGTGATCGAGGGCTTCGTCGGCTTCGGGCAGGAAGCCGGCGAAGTACTGGAACACGTGGGGTGCGCCGGCGATCACGTCGAGGCTGACGTCGACCTCCTGCTCCGCGGCGCGGGCCACCAGGCGGAGTGCGTCGTCGAGCAGGACCTCCGCCGTACCGACCTGCACCAGCAGCGGCGGCAGGCCCTTCAGGTCGGCGAGGACCGGGCTCGCGAGCTCGTTGCGCGGGTCGGCGCCGCCGAGGTAGAGCGCAGCGCTCTCCGCCATGTTGGCGCGGCTGAACAGCGGATCGTAGTCGCCCCGGTTGTCGATGCTCGGCCCGGTCAGCGCCACATCCGTCCACGGCGAGAACAGCACCGCGCCGGCCGGTTGCGGCAGCCCTTCCGCACGGGCCGCGATCAGCATCCCCAGCGCCAGACCGCCACCGGCCGAGTCACCGGCGACGACGACCGGCTGCCCGCCCTCGACCAGCTCGCGGTACGCCGCCAGCGCGTCGTGGATCCCGGCCGGGAACGGATGCTCGGGCGCCAGGCGGTACTCCAGCGAGACCGCCGGGACGCCGCTCCGGCGGGACAACGGCGCGGCCAGGTTCGCGCCCGTACGAGCCGATCCGATCACGTAGCCGCCGCCGTGCAGGTACAGGATCACGCCGGCCCGGTCGGCACCGTCGACGCGGACGTCGAGGGCCGGTACGCCGCCCAGCGTCCGCTCGGTCAGCTGGACGTCGTCGCCCAGCGGGCGGCTCGCGAACAGCTCGTCGAACTCGGCCCGCTGCTCCTCCGGCGACCGCCCGACCACACCCTTCTGCATCATCCCGCGTGCTGCTTCACGTTCTTCAGCGCTCATCGGTCCGTCTCCCAGTGATAGATTCCGAGGAATATAGTTCTCTCCAACTACATTCCGAGGAATCTAATTCCGTGACTGATCTCACAGCATTGTTCACGGACCTGGTGCGCCTGGAAACCCGGATCTACAACGCCCTCGACACCCGGCTGAAGGCGGAGCACAGCCTGCCGCTGGGCCAGTTCGAGTTCCTGCGGTACATCGCGTCCCGGGACACCGCCCGGGTGTTCGATCTGGCCCGCGAGGTGGCGATCACCGTCGGCGCGACCAGCAAGGCGGTCGACCGGCTCGAGGCGGCCGGGCGCATCCGGCGTACGGCGAACCCCTCCGATCGCCGCTCCTCCCTGCTCGAACTCACCACCGAAGGCCGGCAGGTACTCGAGGCCGCGACGCCGACGGTCGAGGCGGAGCTCCAGATCTGGCTCGGCTCGGTGCTGCCGGCCCCGGTCCTGGAGCAGCTCGCCACCAACCTCTCCATGCTCCGCCAGCGCGCCGAGGTCGATCCACGTACCGATCGGGCCGAGACATGACGCAGCCGGGCTCTCTTCCCTGGTGGTCCGATGAGAGCCCGGCTGCGGTCCGGTGGGTGACTAGCTGATGTGGTACGGGTCGCCGTACACCTTCCAGTCCAGCGGGGTGTTCAGCGCGAGGTTGCCCTTCTTCAGCCAGACCCGCTGCGCGGTGTCGACGCGGCTGGTGTCGCTGTGCGCCTCCTCCTGCTTCATCGCCCAGACGCGCGCGTCCAGGAACGCGTTCAGGTACGTCGTCTCGTTCCCGCCCTGCGACGGCGGCTTCGCGTGGCTGAGCGCGCGCTTGCGAATGCCGCCGAAGCTGGTCGGGTCGTCGCCGTCGCCGTGCATCACGATCGCGTCGTAGTAGCAGAACTGCCCGAGCGTGCCGATCCCGTCGGACTTGCCCTGCTTGACGGCCGGGTTGAAGTACACCCGGTCGCGCTCGTCGTTCTGGCAGTTCTGGAAGGCCGAGTCCTTCGCGGCGGTCTTCCAGTCCCTGGTGAAGTTCGGGTCGAGGCCCTTGTGCGAGGCGCTGCCGTTCACCTTGCGCAGCGCGGGCAGGTACTTCTCCAGCACGTTGCCCGGCTTCCGGCTCGAGTACAGCTCGACCAGGTCGAGCATGTCGCCGGTACCCGAGCAGAACCCGATGATGCCCGCGGTGTACCCGCGGCCGTCGTCGATGTCCTCGATGTACTTGTACTGCGCCTTCCAGTCCAGCGACGAGTTCTCCGCGCTGCAGACGATCTCCATCGCGATCTCCTTCTTCGCGGGATCGTCCAGACCGGTCGCCTTCACCTGTACCGCGGCGTCGGCGGGCGACGCGTAGCGGGAGGCGGCGAGCCCGGCGGCCGGTACGGCGGCGAGCGACAGACCCAGCAGCAGCGTGGTCCGGCGGGTGGGGCGGTTTTCCATGGGGTCCTCCGAGGGGCGTCCGAGGAATGAACTGTTAGGAAGCTTTCCTATCAGACGAAGACCATGAAAGAGAATACCTGGGAACCTTGAGATTTCGTCTCAGTGGAACACGGTGAGGGCGCCGGGCGCGATCCCGACCTCCACCGGCAGCGGCCCGAGCGGCTCACCGTCGGCGTACGCCGTGATGTCCGGCGCCTCGATCCGCACCGTACGGCCGCGCAGCGCGTGCACCGCCGGGTGCCCCACGTGGGTGCCCTTGGACAGCTTCGGGAACAGCTGCAGCAGGGTCAGCCGGGAGACCGGCTTGATGATCGTGACGTCCAGCAGCCCGTCGTCGATCTCGGCGCCGGCGCAGATCTGCAGCCCGCCGCCGTACGTCGGCCCGGTGCCGACCGCGACCAGCATCGCCGCGGTCTCGATCGGATCGCCGTCGATGGTCACGACGTACTCGAGCGGGGTGAACGTGCGGAGCTCGGCGAAGGTGGCGAGCGTGTAGCGGGAGCTGCCCTTCGGCCAGGACATCGCGTTGGCGCGCTTGTTCACCAGGGAGTCGAAGCCGCCGGCCACGACCGTGGTGATGAACACGTCCTTGGCCACCGCGAGGTCGATCGCGCGGGTCCGGCCGCCGATCACCAGGTCGGCCGCGGCGCCCGGATCACCCAGCGGTACGCCGATGCCGCGGGCGAAGTCGTTGCCGGTACCGGCCGGGATGACGCCGAACGGCATCCCGGAGTTGGCCAGCACCTGCGCGCCGAGGTGGATCGTGCCGTCGCCGCCGATCAGCGCGACCGCGTCCGCCCCGGAGGCGACCACCTCGGCGGCGATCCGCCCGACGTCGTCGGCGCACGTGGTGGTGTGTACGTCGACGGTCAGCCCCGCCGCCGCCAGCCGCTCCCGCACCGAGGGTGCGATCCGCGCACCACGACCCCGGCCGCTGGAGGGGTTCACCACCAGCGCGATCCGCCGACTCATCCCCTAGTCCGCCAGCAACTCGTCGTTGCGCACCTTGCGGCGTTTGTCGTTGATCCGGGCGATCACCTCGGACGCGAAGAACAGCAGGCACATCGGGATCGCCAGCAGGCACATCGTGAACGGGTCGCCGGACGGCGTCGCGACCGCGGCGAACACGAAGATCACCAGGATGATGTACGGCCGGAACTTCGCCAGCGCGGCGGCCGGCACCACGCCGACCATGTTCAGCAGCACGACCACCAGCGGGATCAGGAACGCGATCCCGAACACCAGCAACGTCCGGATCACGAAGTCCAGGTAGTGACCGAGCTCGATCAGGTTCTGCACCTGGTCCGGGGTGAAGCCCAGGAGGATCTGGATGCCTTTCGGCAGCGTCCAGTAGCCGAGCGCGATACCGGTCGCGAACAGCGGTGCGGCGATCGCGGCGAACAGGTACGCCCACTTCTTCTCGCTGCGGTGCAGACCCGGCGCGATGAACGCCCAGAGCTGGAACAACCAGATCGGGCCGGCCACGACCAGGCCGAGCAGCGCGGACACCTTGATCCGGAACGTCAGCGGGTCACCGACGCCCTGGAAGGTGAGCTGCGGCTTCAGGCCGCGGTTCTCCGCGAACGGCTTGACGGCGACCTCGAACGGGTGCTTCAGGATCTCCAGCGCCTGGTAGTAGATGAACCAGGCCGCGACCGTGCACACCACGATCGCGAGCACACTGATGAGCAGCCGGTTACGGAGCTCGACAATGTGTTCGCGCAGGGTCATCCGACCCTCTGGGTCCTTCGGGCGGCGGTCTTCTTTTGCCTTCCGTCGCCCGAACTTCACCATTGACACAGGTGAGACGTTCTGATCAGTTCGCCGTGTGCGTCGGCGGCAGGCCGTCGCCAGGCGTCTGGTTCGGCTGCGCCTGCGCCTGCTGGACCGGCTGCTGGACCTGGGCCGGGGCCTGCGAGGCCTCTCCGGTCAGCTCCGCGTCGTTCTTCTTCGGGCCGACTTCGTCTTCCCAGATCTTCTTCGACTTGCCGAGCTGCTTGACCAGCTGCGGCAGCTTCGCCGATCCGAACAGCAGCACGACGATCGCGAGGATCACGAGCCACTCTGCGCCTTGGGGCATACCGAGGAGCGGTGCTGCCATGTCGATCTCCCTTTCACATCGACTCGGGACTCGAGCCTGAGTTCGTGGCCGAATACTACGCCGGGGCTGCTGAGCGATCACGGGTCTGTCCAGACCCGGCCGTGGACTGCGCAGCTTCCAGCTTGGACTGGGCGGCGACCAACTCACGCGTCAGTGCCTTGCCCTGGCGCCACAGCTTCAGCGCGAGCAGGGCGAGGACGACCGTCCACACCACCACCACTGCGACGAAGAGCAGGAACCAGTACATACCCAGGAGCCTAGCCGGTTCCGGCCCGGGGCCCACGACCCGCGGTGCGTCTCCGCGGACAACGGTGTCGGAACGTGATGGTAAAACCGAGTGTCGCGCAGGGATTCCAACGGGCTGAGAGGGTGCGGATGAGGCGGATCGGGGTGACGGAGCGGCAGGCCCGGCTGGGGCGCCGGCACCGGCTCGGCGCGGGCTGCCAGGCGGCGGACGCGGTCGAGGCGGCGGCGTCGATGGTCGCGCTGCACGCGACCGACCCGGCCACCGTGCACCTGAGCGTGGCCGCGCGGGTGCCAGGGAGTGAGGTCGCGGGCACGGAGCGTGCTCTGTACGACGATCGGGCGCTGATCCGGATGCTGGGCATGCGCCGGACCGTGTTCGTCGTACCGACACCGTTCGCTCCGGTCGTCCAGGCCGCGTGTACGGACGACATCGCGGTGAAACAGCGGAAACTGCTGGTCAAGCACCTGGCCGAGGCCGGGGTCGCCGAGGACGCGGAGAGCTGTGGGCGCTGGCTCGCGGCCGTCGAGGAGTCCACGGCGACCGCGCTGGCGCTGCGGGGGTCCGCGACCGCGCAGGAACTGTCCGCCGACGAGCCGCGGCTGCGGACCCGGCTGAGCATGGCGGCCGGCAAGTCGTACGCCGCCCAGCCGTACGTGACGAGCCGCGTCCTGTTCCAACTCTCCGCCGACGGCCGAATCGTCCGCGGCCGCCCGATCGGGACCTGGCTGAGCGGCCAGCATCAGTGGTCACCGTCCGCGGACTGGCTGCCGGGTGGGCTCGGCGACAAGCCGCCGGCAGAGGAGGCACGTACGACGCTTGCGCGGGCGTGGCTGACCTCGTTCGGTCCTGGTACTGCGGCTGACCTGCAGTGGTACGCCGGATGGACGCTCGGGCAGACCCGTAAGGTGCTGGCTGCTGTGGAGGCCGTCGAGGTGGAGCTGGACGGCCAGGTTGGGTACGTGCTGCCCGGTGACGAGGAGCCCGAGGCCGCGGTCGATCCGTGGGTCGCGTTCCTGCCCGGTCTGGACCCGACGCCGATGGGCTGGAAGGAACGCGACTGGTTCCTCGGCCCGCACAAGTCGAAGCTGTTCGACACCACCGGCAACATCGGCCCGACAATCTGGTCCGACGGCCGCATCATCGGCGGCTGGGGTCAGCCGGAGTCGGGTGAGGTCCGGTACGAACTGCTCGAGGACGTCGGCGCCGACGTCACCACGCTCGTCGAGACCGAGGCGAACCGCTGGACCACCTGGCTGGCCGGGGTCCGCGTCACGCCCCGCTTCCGCTCCCCCTTGGAGAAGCAGCTCAGCAAGACCTAACCACGACGCTGCCTGGTGGGAGCGGCTAGATGTCGTAGGCCGAGAGGGCGTCGCGGGCGGTGGCGGCGATCTGGGTGGTGAGGTCGGGCGGGTCGAGGACCGTGGCGGCGCCGCCGAGGCGGAGGACCAGGCGTTGCAGCCAGTTGGTATCGGCGACGCGGAGCTTGACGATGAGGGAGTTCTCCGGGCCTTCTTCGACGGACTCGTTCGGGTAGTACTCCGCGACCCAGCGGGCGGGCGGGGCCAGGCGGAGGGTCGCCAGGAGGTCCTGTTCGGAGGGCTGGAACATGCCGTTCGACAGGTCGCGCGGGGTCGCCTCGGGCGGCGGTTCGCTCGGGAGGTCGAGGAGTTTGACGTCCGCGATCCGGTCGAGACGGAACAGCCGGACGTCCTCGGCCAGGCGGCACCAGGCCTCGAGGTACGTGCGGCCCTCGGACACCACCAGCCGCATCGGGTCCACGTCCCGCTCGGTCGTCTCGTCGCGCGACGGTACGTCGTACGTCAGGTGCAGGCGGCGCTTGGTCGCGAGGCCGCGGTTGACGGTCTCGGCGATCTCCGGCGCGGCCGGCTCGACGTGGACGTGCGCCGCGGCGCCCTCGCTCGCGGCGGCCGCCTCACCGGCGGCGCGTTCCAGCTTCGCGATCGCCCGGTCGACGGCGTCCCGGTCCGGGCCGGCCGTGACCTCCCGCAGGGTGCGGAGCGCGGTCAGCAGTGCGAGCGCCTCGTCCGCGGCCAGCCGCAGCGGGCGGGCCAGGTAGTCGGCGTTGTTGATGTGGATGACGCCGTCGCCCTCAGCCGCCTCGATGTCGATCTCGATCAGGTCGCCCATCTGCGCACCGGGCAGCCCGCAGAACCACAGCACCTTCAGATCCGCGATGATCTGCTTCGGCCGGACACCGAACTCCTTGGCGACGTCGTCGACGCGGGCCCCGTCGTTCTCCTGCAGGTACGGCACCAACGCCAGCAGCCGCTGCACCTGGTCACGCGCGCTGCTCATCCGGCCGCCACCGTCCGCAACCGCCACAGGACGCCGTCCAGTACGTTGCCCGGGCCCTCCACGACCGCGTCCGTGCCGTACGACGCGATCTCCTCGGCCAGCACCGACGAGTCGGCGTACGGGACGTGCAGCAGGTCCCAGCCCTCCTCGTACGCCTCGATGGCGTTCGCGCGGCGCCGCAGGCTCACGCAGGAGCCGGTCCGCGCCCGCACTTTCGCCTCGGAGGTCGGCCGCGGCGGGGCCAGTTCGGTCACCAGCGAGCGCAGATCCGTCCCGGCCGGCACAGTGAACGCGCCGGGCTGGCCGACCGTCTTCACCGCGCCGCCGATCCGCGACATCCGGAACATCCTGGTCGCCTGCCGGTCGCGGTCGCGGCCGACGACGTACCAGCGGCCGTGCCACGAGACGATCCCCCACGGTTCGAGGGTGCGCGTGGTCGGCTCGGACGCGCCGCTGCGCAGGTGCTGGAACCGGACCGCCTGCCGCGCCACCACGGCCGCCCACAGCGGGTCGAACGCCGGCTCGGACGCGCCGACGTGCGGCTCGATCGCGCTCAGCGCCGACTGGTCGGTCTGGATGCCGGCCGCCTTGAGCTTCAGCACCGCGGACGTGGTCGCCTCGGACAGGCCGGCGTGCTGCCAGACCCGGGCGGCGACCCCCAGCACGGCCGCCTCGTCCGGCTCCAGGTGCACCTCGGGGAGCTCGAACACGTCGCGGCGGATCCGGTACCCGACGTCGTCGGAGAAGAACTTGTCGATCGTGCCCATCTCGATCGGGATGCCGAGGTCGCGCAGCTCGTCCTTGTCCCGCTCGAACATCTTCTCGAAGGCGTCGTCGGTCTGCCCCGCGTACCCCTCGACGACCTCGCGGATCCGCTCCTTGGTCACATAGGTGCGCGCGACCAGGAGGCAGATGACCACGTTGAGCAGTCGCTCACTCTTCCGCGCCGACACCCGACCACCTTACGGCCTCAGGCGTCCAAAGCCCGCCTGACCGCACCGAAACTTCGAACACCGGTTCGACCCAGTAGGGTCCTTCGTGTGATTCGTTGGCGGGACGGTGTGGTCTCACGGGTTGGGAAGAGCTGGGCCGGGGCGCTGGAGCTGAGTGTGACGGTCGGAGAACAGGCCGTGCGCGCGTTGGCGTACCCGGAGCTCGTTGGTACGCCGGTTGTGGGCGACCGCGTGCTGTTGAACGTGGGCGCGCTGGACCGCGGCCTGGGTACGGGTGGCTACGCCCTGGTGGTCGCCGTACCGGACAGGCTCCCGGAGGACCCGCCGGAGCACGGCCACCTGGTGAAGGCGCGCTACACACCGCTGCAGGCCATGGTGATGGGCGCCGACGAGCAGGACTCCCCCGACCACGACGTACTACGGGACGCGGACGACCTCTTTGGTACGCCGGTAGTGGTCGCCGACCTGCACTCCGCACTACCGGCAGTGCTGGCCGGGGTCTACGAGGTGCGGCCGACCACACGGGTCGTGTACGTGATGACAGACGGCGGTGCGCTCCCCCTGGCGTTCTCCCGGAACGTCGCGACGCTACGGGACGCGGGCTGGCTCAGCGGCACCGTGACGGTCGGCCAGGCGTACGGCGGAGACCGTGAGGCCGTAACGGTCCACACCGGGCTCCTGACCGCCGTACAGGTGCTGGCAGCTGAGTTGGTCGTCATCACGCAAGGCCCCGGCAACCTGGGGACAGGTACGCGTTGGGGCTTCTCCGGTGTGCAATCAGGCGAGGCCGTGAACGCCGTAGGCACGCTGGGCGGCCGCGCAGTCGCTTCACTGCGCATCTCCGAGGCAGACCCGCGGCCGCGACACCGTGGCATCTCCCACCACAGCCTGACCGCGTACGGCCGGGTAGCGCTCCAGCCGGCCGATGTCGTCGTACCGGATCTGGACGGCGACTTCGGGGACGCCGTACGCGACGCGGCCGAGCCTTTGAAGGCTAGACACCACGTGGTCCGCGTAGGCGTCGACGGGCTGTACGAGGCGATGCAGGCCGCGCCAGTGAAGCTGTCGACGATGGGCCGCGGTCTGGACGAGGACCGTGCGTACTTCGAGGCCGCTGCCGCCGCCGGACGCCACGCCGCCGGGCTGGTGGACGTGCCTGCACGTAGCTGAGCAGTGGATCCAGGTCTACCCGGGCTGGGGTCGCAGCACTCCTGATCGGGAGGCCGTCCGCCGCGACAGTGGTGGTATGAACAGCACCAAGCACCGCCACCTCACGATCCACGACGTCGCCCGGCCGCAGCCGCCGCTCGCCGTCCGGGGAGCGACCGCGCTGTGGCTCGCCGCTGTCGGTGCCGGTGTCGCCGAGTCGGTCCTCGGTGTCGCCGGCGCTGTCGTCGACGGCGCCCCACTGCTCGGCCTGCTGATGCAGATCGCCTTCCGGGCCGTCGTGTACGGCGGCCTGTTCGTCGTCATCGACCGCTACTTCCAGCCCGGGGTCGGCTGGTCGCGCTGGCTGCTGACCGGTCTCCTCGGCACGGTCGGCATCGCGTCGCTGGTGGTCGGACCGATCGGCTGGCTGCTGCACAACGGCGACTTCGGAACGCTGCACTGGTCGGCCTCGTTCATCGCGTTCGGCGCCGTTCGTTGTGTGCACCTCACCGCGGTGATCACGGCGATCCTGCTCAGCTTCCACCCCGACGCGAACCGCTGGTTCAGCCGCCGCGCGGTCCGCCGTACCCACTGAAACGCCAAAGGACCGGCTCCCACACAGGGAGCCGGTCCTTCAGGATGCGCTTACTGTCCGGTCGACTTCGCGGCGGGGAACGAGTTGAGGATGTCGATCACGGCAAAGGCGTTGACCATCTTGCCGGCCTGGTCCTTCGAGGCCGGGAGTTCGACCAGCACGCGGCTGCCGACCGGGACGCCGGCCAGCCCGTCCAGGGCGCCGGTCTGACCGTTCGGACCCGGACCGACCTGGAGCTGGTCGGTCGGCGCGGCCGGCTGCGCGGCGCTCTGCGCGGTCGCCGGCTGCGCGTCCCAGGTGCTGGCCTGCTTCTTGCCGGTGTAGTCGTACACCACGTAGCGGCCGATGATCTGGCTGGACTTCTCGATCGGCTTGCCCTTGCCGAGCGCGAACACGATCGGCTTGCCGGGCTTCGCCGGCGGCTTGGTGCCGGGCGCGACGGTGACCTTCGGCTCGGCGTCCAGGGCGCCGGTGACGCTGATCTTCGTCGGCGTCGACGGGGTCACCGGTGCGGCGTTCAGCGGGGTGTCGTTGCCGGCCGCGCCGACCAGGTCGACGATGAAGATCAGCGTGTCGGTGCCGGTGATGCCGGCCTGCGAGTTGCCCGTGGACTTGTAGCCCTTGTCGGACGGGACCGAGAGCAGCACCCGGCTGCCGATCTTCTTGCCGACCAGGCCCTCGTCCCAGCCGCCGATGACGCTGCCCACGCCGATCGGGAACGACGACGGCGCGCCGCGGTCGTAGGAGTTGTCGAAGACCTTGCCGTCCCGCCAGATCTGGCCGAGGTAGTTCGCGGTGAGCAGCTCGCCCTTCTTCACCTCGGGGCCGTCGCCCTGCTTGAGGACCTCGGTGACCAGCTGCTTGTCGGGGTCACCCTCGCGGTGCGTGATGGTCGGCTTCTGCCCGAAGTCCGAGGTCACCTTGAATCCGGCGGCGTCGAAATCGTTCTTCTTGTCCGATCCGCACGCCACCAGGGACGACCCCAGCGCCGCGACAACGACCAGACTCAACAGCTTGCGCACGAAACCAGCACCTCGAACCATCCCGGCGCGAGTGTGCGCCGATTGCCTCCGGTCAACGACGCCGACCACCCTAGCTTGCGGATTCAACCGGAAGCGCAGCCGCCCGAGTCACCATTGCGTCACACCACACACAGTCACAGCGGTCAGAAACCCACGGCGTTGTGCGGGGCGCGATCCGGGCGCAGCATCGCGTCCAGCCGGGACACGGCTCCCGGTGTGTGCTCGACGACACGGCGCGAGTAGGCGAACTCACTCGCCCGTACGCCGCCCAGGTACAGCGAGCCCAGTTCGTTCACGCCGAGCGTGAGGTCCGCGGCCCGGTCGGTCGCCGTACAACTGGCACCGTCCGGCCCCGCGTCCAACAGCCATCGCCCCGACTCCACCGCCAGCACCAACGCGGCGCTCGCGGCGTACGTACGTGCCTCGAGAGCAGCCGGTACGTCGAGAATCCGCAGCCACAGGTTGTCCCGGGTACGGGTGAGCTTGAGCGCCCGCGGGTTCGTCAGCATCCACCGCAGCGGCTCGTCCACCGGTCTGCGCGCGGCCACGACCCGCTTGGTCAGGTCGAAGTCGAGCAACAGGCCCCACAGCGCTCGGTAAGCGTCAGCCGTCAACGCCTCGAACGCCTCCACCCGCAGTACGCCGGCCTGCGCCGGGTCCGGCGACCACGGCAGCCGGAAGATCGCGGCGCCATCGACCGCACCGGACACGTCCCGATGGACGAGGTGGTGCGCCGGGCCGGAGCCGTCCGCGGGCAGCCCGTCCAGCCCGTCCCACTTGCCTGGCAGCGGGCTGATCTCCCCCACGCGTTCGGCCCGCACCTGCTCGTGCAGCACCGGCCACACCTCAGCTGCCGTTCCGGCATCGACCAGTTCGAGCTGACCGGGATCCGTGAAGTCGTCGCGGAACGCCGCGTCGGTACGCCGTACCTCCCACCGGTGCTGGAACGTGGCCGGCGAGAACCCGTACCGCCCGTAGATGGTCCCCTCGCTGGCGCTCAGCCCCGCCAGGAACTCACCGCGCTCGCGGCAGTCGTCCAGCATCGCGGCCATGATCTTCCGCAACAACCCGCGCCGCCGGTACGTCGGCAGCACGGCCGTCGAGGTCACGCCGCCCAGGGCCACCTGCCGGCCGCCCGGAACGGTCAACTGGACCGAGACGATCGCCGACCCGCCCGCGATCTTCCCGTCCACGAACGCGGCCTGCGGGCGGAACCAGTCCGCCTGCAGCTCCTCGGCGTACCGCTCCAGGTCAGCAGCTGTCTTCGGGACCTGCGGCGGCCAGGCGGCACTCCCGGCGTACCAGGCCGACGGCTCCGGCTCCTCCTGCGGAAAGCCGTTCACGTACGGCAGAACACGCAAGTACTCGGTCGCTTCATCGGCCGTGATCGGCCGCACCTCGATCGTCATGCGCTCTTTCTAAGCAGCGCACGACGACCTGGCACGGCATTTAGCCGGGACCTACATGCTGGCGATGAGCTTTTCGACTCGCTCGTCGTGGGACTTGAACGGGTCCTTGCACAGCACCGTCCGCTGGGCCTGGTCGTTCAGCTTCAGGTGCACCCAGTCGACGGTGAAGTCGCGGCGCCGCTCCTGGGCGCGCTTGATGAACTCGCCGCGCAGCCGGGCCCGCGTGGTCTGCGGCGGCACCGACTTGGCCTCGAACACCCGAAGGTCGTCGACGACCCGGGTGACCGCGCCCCGGCGCTCGAGCAGGTAGTACAGCCCGCGCGGCCGGTGGATGTCGTGGTACGCCAGGTCGAGCTGCGCGACCCGCGGGCTCGCCAGGCCGAGGTTGTTCTGCGAACGGTAGCGCTCGATCAGCCGGTACTTGATCACCCAGTCGATCTCGCGCTCGATCCCGGACAGGTCGCCGGACTCGATCGCCTTCAGCGTCCGCTCCCACAGAGACAGCGCCCGCTCCACGTCCGGCGTCCCCAGCTCGCGGCGGTCGACGAAGTCCCGCGCCTTGGTCAGGTACTCCGTCTGGATGTCGAGGGCGCTCGCCTCGCGGCCGTTCGCCAGCCGGACCTCGCGGCGGCCGGTCATGTCGTGGCTGATCTCGCGGATCGCCCGGATCGGGTTGTCCAGGGTCAGGTCGCGCATCACGATGCCGGCCTCGATCATCCGCAGCACCAGGTCGGTGCTGGCCACCTTGAGCAGCATGGTGGTCTCGGACATGTTCGAGTCGCCGACGATCACGTGCAGCCGGCGGAACCGTTCGGCGTCCGCGTGCGGCTCGTCGCGGGTGTTGATGATCGGCCGGGACCGGGTGGTCGCGGACGACACGCCCTCCCAGATGTGCTCGGCGCGCTGGGACACCGAGTACACCGCGCCGCGCGGCGTCTGCAGCACCTTGCCGGCACCGCAGATCAGCTGCCGGGTGACCAGGAACGGGATCAGCACGTCGGCGAGCTTGGCGAAGTCGCCGTGCCGGGAGACCAGGTAGTTCTCGTGGCAGCCGTAGCTGTTGCCGGCCGAGTCGGTGTTGTTCTTGAACAGGTAGACGTCGCCGAAGATGCCCTCGTCGTGCAGCCGCTTCTGCGCGTCCACCAGCAGGCCCTCGAGGATCCGCTCACCGGCCTTGTCGTGTGCGATCAGGTCGGTGACCGAGTCGCACTCGCCGGTCGCGTACTCCGGGTGCGAGCCCACGTCTAGGTACAGCCGGGCGCCGTTGCGGAGGAAGACGTTGCTGCTCCGTCCCCAGGACACGACGCGCCGGAAGAGGTACCGCGCGACCTCGTCCGGGGTCAGTCGCCGCTGCCCGCGGAACGTACAGGTGACGCCGTACTCGTTCTCGAGACCGAAGATTCGCCGGTTCACATCACCCACACTACGGCGCCCCTCCGACAACCGGGTGCTGTCCCAGGCGCGCCGTCGTCCCCCGTTACCCCTTTGATGCCCGCAACAATGCTGCGACCGCCCGCATCGAGACGTGTGACGAAAGGTGTTCAGATGATCAGATACGGGCGAACGCTCGCCGCCGGGGCGCTGCTCGCCGCCGGCCTCGCCGCCTCTCCGGCCCACGCCGCACCGGCCACCACCACCGCGGCCTGCTCGCTGCGGCTCGGCTCCGTCACCACCGGTGGCGACCACACGGTCCAGACCATCACCGCTGCGCCGTCAGCAAGTGCGCGCACGGTGGGGCCGAAGGACCTGTACCCGGACGGCCAGGCGCGCCTGCCGACCGCCGTGCGGACTTCGTTCCAGCCGTGGGACGGCCTCGAGCAGCGCGAAGGTCTGGTCGTGCTCGGCGTCCGGATGTACGCGACGAGCTATTTCGCCGACGCGAGCGGCACAGCCGTCGTACCGCGGACTCTGAAGCAGACCCTGATCGGTGGGGGCTGGGACGACCTGCACAAGTACGTCGAGCTGAGCCATGCCGCTCCCGGAGGAATCGAGCGCTCGAACGTCTACTCGCTGATCAACCAGTTCACCGACGGGCTGATCGCTCGGTGGACTGTGACGCCGGACGGCTGGAAGTACTACACGACCTTCGCCGGCTTCGGTGCTGTCAAGACGATGGTGCTGATCGGTCAGGGCAGCACGTACGACACGTTCCTCGCGACCACCAAGGGCGGTGCCCTCTACACCGTCAAGGTCCCCACAGGGTCCGGCAAGGCGGTGGTGACCAAGGTCCGCACGTCGACGTGGCAGGGGTTCGAAACGCTCATCGCGGAGAAGTGCGGCAACTACGGGACGCTGCTGCTCGGAATCGACAAGGACACCGGCACCGGCTACTTGTACGCCGTCGGCCACGCGGACGGTGCGGCCACCGTCATCAAGGGCCTTGGCAAGGTTCCGGCCACCTTCCCTGCGGCCGACTCCTACTTCCGCTACTACGCCGGCGGCACCGTCCTCACCGGGGCCTGACCTCCACCCGGGGCTGGAAGTCCGGGTGGAGATGCCCTGACGGCTACTGACGTGCCCGGTCGGCGACTGACAGCGTCGGAGGCATGAGACGACGTACATTTCTCGCTTCGGTCGCCGGCGCTTCGCTGACAGGGATCCAGACGGCGTCCGCGGCCACCGACCGCATCCTGCGCCTCCCCGTACCGACCGGCCCGTGGCCTGTCGGTACGACGACCCGCGCGCTGACCGACCGGACGCGTTCCGATCCGTGGAACGGCTCGCCCACCCGCGAGATCGTGTTGACCGTCTTCTACCCGGCAACCGGCGTACGTGGATGTCAACGCGCTCCACAGCTCGCCCCTGCCGCGGCTGACGTGTTCAAGCAGCTGGACGCCGGCGTACTGCATCCAGAGCTCCCCGCGAGCGGTGTGGACTGGGCCGCCACTCTGACGCACTCGTACGTCGACGCGCCCGCTCGGCCCGGCCGGCGCCCGACCCTGCTCTACAGCCCGGCCGGTGCGGACCCACGGACCGTCGGCACGTCACTGGCCGAGGACCTGGCGAGCCACGGGTACGTCGTGATGACCATGGACCACCCTGGTGAAGCCAGCGAGGTCGTCTTCCCGGACGGACGCCTACGGGTCATCGAGATCAGCCCTGACGTTCAAACGGACCCAGTGCAGTCGCGGTTGATGATGGACACGCGCTTCGCGGACATGCGCTTCGTCCTGGACCAGCTGGACGAGCCTGTCGGCGTGTACGGGCACTCGGCCGGCGGTGCGACCGCCGCGGTGTCGTTGGCACATCCAAAGGTGCGTGCAGCCGTCAACCTGGAGGGCTATCTCGACACACTCGAAGGCGAGCTCTACGACATCGCCAAGAAGCCCTTGCTGCTGGCCGGGACCGATGGCTTCCGCGACGCCCGTTTCGACCGCAGCTGGTCCGCAGTGATGGCCCAGGGCGGTCCGGTACGCCGGGTCGAACTGTCGAACGCCAACCACTGGATCTGGAGCGACTACGCGGCGCTGGCACCCCAGCTGCAGTCAGCCGGCCTGATGACCGCGGCTCAACGCGCCAAGCTGATCGGCTCGTCCTCCTGCGGCGTCCCCGAAGTACGGCGCCTGGTCCGCGGATTCTTCGGCCCAACCTTTCGGCGCTGACGTGCATCGAGGTGGGTGACACGACTCTCCGAAGGAGGCCGGATGGCCAGAACGGCGATCGCCGTGGGGGCGGTGATGACGGTGGCGGCGCTGGTACCTGTGCCCGCACAAGCCACCACTGAGCAGGCAACAGCTGCCTGTTCGATGACCCTGGGCACTGTGACCGTGCAGGGCGACCACAAGTTCCAGCGGATCACGGCGACCACACCGGTGACGGTCGGGGCGCCCCATGTGGGGCCGAAGGCGCTGTTCCCGGTGGACCAGGTACGACTCGCGTCGTCGGTCGGCTGGGAACCGGACCCGCCGTCGGGCATGGCGAACAGCGGGTACCTAACGATCGTCAACGACGTCTACCGATTCCGTTACGTCACGGACGTGACAACCGGCCAGCTCGACCCGACGTCTTTCGAGAAGACGAAGGTGGGCGGCGGCTGGATCCACCAGACGTACTTCGAGAACTCGGCGAACCACACGTACGCGTTGGAAGGCAACGTCATCACGCGCTGGACAGTGGAGGGGTCCGTCTGGCGCAACAAGGCGACATACACCGGGTTCTCGGCCGTCAAGACGATGGCCCTGCTCAGTCAGACGCGGACGTACGACACGTTCCTGGCCAACACGCGCGGCGGGGCGCTCTACACGATTCGCATCCCGTCTAGCGGTGCCCCTGTGGTCAAGAAGGTGCGTACGGCGACCTGGCAGAAGTTCGAGACCCTCGTCGCGGAGAGGTGCGGCAAGCAGAGCACCCTGCTGCTGGCGATCGACAAGGACACCAGGGTCGGGTACCTGTACGCCGTGAGCCACGCCAACGGCGCGGCCACCGTCATCAAGGGCCTCGGCCAGGTCGGCGGCCAGCTGGCGGCCCCCGAGGACAAGGCGTACTTCCGCTACTACCCGTCGAGCACAGAAGCGGACGCATTGCTGTACGGAGAGTGACTTGAGTGCCTGGTGACACTGGAACCACCAGGCAACCAAGGGGTAGACCGTGACCCGGACCCGAGTGGCTATTGCTGACGACGACGTCCTGCTGCGCGAGGGACTTGCCAGCCTGCTCGAGCGCTCCGGGTTCGCGGTCCTCGGTACGGCGGGCGACGGCCCGGAGCTGCTGGAGCTGGTACGCCGGCACGGGCCGGACCTGGTCGTGGTGGACATCCGCATGCCCCCGGAGCACCTCACCGAAGGACTGGACGCGGCGGACGTGATCCGCCGCGAGCGCCCGGACACCGCCGTCGTACTGCTGTCCGCGCACGTCGAGGTCGAGCACGCCCTGCAACTCATGGCCGCGGGACACGGCGTGGGTTACCTCTTGAAGAGCCGTGTGACCGACGTCGAGGAGTTCCTGGAGAGCCTCCGCCGCGTTGCCCGCGGCGGGTCCGTCGTCGACCCGGCGTTGGTGCAGGAGCTGGTCGACGCCCAGCACCGCAATGATCCGCTGGCCGTGCTGAGCGAGCGCGAGCGGGAGGTGCTCTCGCTCGTCGCACAAGGCCGCTCGAACGCCGGGGTGGCCCGCCGGCTCTGGGTCACCGAAGGCACCGTGGAGAAACACGTCCGCAGCATCCTGACCAAGCTGGACCTTCCGGAGACCACTGACGACCACCGTCGCGTCCTGGCCGTCCTGAGGTACCTGGACGGTCGCTGATGAACCGCCACGCCGGTGTTGCCGGACGGGTGGTGATCGCCAGCGGCCTGCTGATGGTGCTGGTCGGCTCCGGCTTCGTCGTACTGCTGGTGTCTGTTCAGGGTCTGCGTACGTCGGAGCACCAGGCGCAGCACACGTCCGCAGTCCTGACCAGCGCGCACCAGGTGGAGCGGCTGGTGTCCGATCTGGCTGCAGGGCAACGTGATTTCGTCATCACCGGTCAGAAGCGGTTCCTGCAGCCATGGGAACAGGCGGCCGAGGCGCTGCCTGCCCAGACCAAGGACCTGCAGCAGTTGGTAGCCGGCACCCCTGACGAGCTCGCCCGTGTACAGACGGCCGGGCGCATGATCACGTCGTACCTGCAGGGCTACTCGCTCCCGCAGATCGAGGCGGCCCAGAAGGACCCGGACTCGGCGCGGACCGCGGCAGCCATTGCCGAAGGCACCCAACGGGTCAGCGCGATCCGTTCGGTGCTCGACGCGCTGATCACGTCCGAACAGCAGCTGTCCACAACTCAGCAGCAGAAGACGGACACGATCGCGGACCGCGCGGTGGTGGCGGCGGTCGAGGGGCTGGCCGGCTCCGTCCTCCTGGTGCTCGGGTTCACCATGTACCTGACCCGCGCGATCGTCCGGCCGGTCCGGGTCACCGCCGAGATGGCGAACCGGCTGGCCGCGGGCGACCTCGCCGTCCGGGTCCCGGAGACGGGCGTCGGCGAGATCCACACGCTGGAGCGGACCTTCAACACGATGGCGGCCTCCCTCGGCCGGGCGAGCGCCGACCTGGAGGCGTCCCGGGCCCGGATCGTCCGGTCCGCCGACGAGACCAGGCGGCGGATCGAGCGCGACCTGCACGACGGCATCCAGCAGCGGCTGGTCTCGCTCACCCTCGACGTCCGCGCCCTGCAGGCGGACGGCGCGGCCGCCGAACTCGATGGCATCGCCAACGGCCTGGCGGCCGCCCTGGACGAGCTCCGGGAGATTGCCCGCGGCATCCATCCGGCGATCCTCACCCAGGGCGGGATCGCCCCGGCGGTCCGGATGCTGGCCCGCCGCTCGAAGCTCCCGGTCGAGGTCACGGTCGACGTACCGGCCCGGCTCCCCGAACCGGTCGAGGCCGCGGCGTACTACGTGGTCTCCGAGGCGCTGACGAACGCCGCCAAGCACGCGGACGCGTCCGCCGCGGTGGTCGACGTACGGCTCGAACAGGACCGGCTGCGGCTCTCGGTCCGCGACGACGGCCGGGGCGGCGCGGACCCGGCGAAGGGTTCCGGTCTGGTCGGACTCGCCGACCGGATCGCGACGCTCGACGGCACGCTGAAAGTCGAAAGCCCTTCAGGTAAAGGCACTACGCTCACCGCGACACTGCCGGTGTAGTACAGGCAGCAGGGATGCCGCCGCGGTCCGGCCCTGCGATCCTGGTGCCATGCGGTGCGTGATCGTCGACGACAGCCGGCGCTTCCTGGACGCGGCTCACCGACTGCTGGTCCGCGAGGGCGTCGCGGTCGTCGGTACCGCGACCACGACCGCCGAGGCCACCGGACTGATCGGGCAGCTCCGCCCGGACGTCGTACTGGTCGACATCGACCTCGGCGGCGAGAGCGGGTTCGACCTGATCGCCCGGCTGCGCGCGGCCGGCGAGTCCGCGCCGATGATCCTGATCTCCAGCCACGCCGAGCAGGACTACGCGGAGCTGATCGCGGCCAGCCCGGCGATCGGGTTCGTCGCCAAGACCAGCCTCTCGGCCGGCGCGATCCGCCGCCTGCTCAGCAGCTGATCACGCCGTCTCCATCATGCTGTTCGGCCACGCCGTACGACGGCGTCGAACCCGGCCGCCAGCAGCAGGACCGCGCCGGTCACGACCCACTCGTACCCGGACGAGTTCGAGCCCTGGATCAGGTCGCTCATCCCGTTGATGATCACCGCCACCACGAGACCGCCGAGGATCGCGTCGATCATCCGCCCACGGCCGCCGAACAACGACGTACCGCCGATCACCGCCGCGCCGACCGCGAGCAGCAGCGTGTTCCCGGCGCCCGCGTTCGACTGCACGGACTGCAGCAGCGACGCCGCGACCAGGCCCGAGATCGCCGCCATCCCGGAGCACAGCACGAACACCGAGATCCGGATCCGGGAGACCGCGACGCCGCCGCGCCGGGACGCCTCCTCGTTGCCGCCGACGGCGTACACGTGCCGCCCGTACCGCGTCCGGCTGAGCGTGAAGTGCCAGACCACGAACAGCACCGCCAGCAGTACGACGACCCACGGCTCGCCCTGCGCCTTGTTGCTGAAGAACGCGTTGCTGACCAGGTTCCGGTTGATGCCCATCTCGTAGGTGAACGCGACGCCGAGGACGGCCACGCCGATCACCTTCGCGGCGATCACCACCACCGGCGTCGCGGACAGACCGTTCCGCCGCCGCGACTGCGCGTCGATCAGCTTCACCGCGGCGTACCCGAGCACGAACACGCCGAGCAGGACCCAGCCGAGCCACAGCGGCACGAAGCTGTTCTCCAGCGAGATCAACGGCGTACCGGCCGGCAGCGTCACCGAGCCCTGGCCGCCGATCAGGATCAGCGTCAGGCCCTGGAACGCCAGGAACGTCGCCAGCGTGATCACGAACGACGGGATCCCCGCCCTCGCCCGCAACCAGCCCATCACGAACCCGATCACCAGCCCGACCGCGAGCCCGGCCAGGATCGCCAGCCACCAGTACCACCCGTGCCGCAGCATCAGCACCGCCGTGATCGCCGAGCACAGACCACCGGTCGTCCCGGCCGACAGGTCGATCTCACCGAGCAGCAGCACGAACACCAGGCCCATCGCCATCACGATGATCGGCGCGGCCTGGATCACCAGCGCCTCCAGGTTGTACGCGCTCAGGAAGCCCTGGTGGACGATCGCGAAGAACGCCGTGATCACGATCAGCCCGACGATCGCCGGCGCGGACCCGAGCTCGCCGCCGCGCAGCCGGGCCAGGTAGTCGCGCAGGTAGGAGCTCAGCGCGGCAGCCTCCCGGTGCCGCGGCGCCTTGTCGTCGTGCCGTGGTGTGTCGGCAACCACCGTGTTCATACGGCTCCCGCCAGTCCCAGGTCACCCGATCGGCCGGACGTGATCAGCTCGACGACCTGCGTCTGCGTCACGTCCGAACGCCGTACCTGAGTCGCCATCCGGCCCAGGAACAGCACCGCGATCGAGTCCGCCACCTGCATCACGTCGTTCATGTTGTGCGACACCAGCACGACCGCCACGCCGCGGTCCGCGAGCCGCCGGACCAGCTCCAGCACCTGCTCGGTCTGCGCGACGCCGAGGGCCGCGGTCGGCTCGTCCAGGATGACGATCTTCGAACTCCACAGCACCGACTTCGCGATCGCCACCGTCTGCCGCTGGCCACCGGACAGGCTGGCCACCTTCTGCCGGACCGAACGCACCGTCCGGACCGACAGCGACGCCAGCGTCTGCGCGGCCAGCTGCTCCATCGAGTTCTCGTCCAGCGTGTGCAGCCGGCTGATCCGCTCGCGGCCGAGGAACATGTTGCCGACGACATCGAGGTTGTCACAGAGCGCCAGGTCCTGGTGGACGATCTCGATGCCCAGATGGGCGGCGTCCCGCGGCTCGTGCAGCTGCTGCGCCGTACCGTCGACCAGGATCTCGCCCTCGTCGATCCGGTAGATGCCGCCGATGCACTTCACCAGCGTTGACTTGCCCGCGCCGTTGTCCCCGACCAGGGCGGTCACCTCCCCGGCCTCGGCGCCGAAGTCCACCGACGTCAGCGCCATCACCGGGCCGAACGACTTGCCGATGCCGTGCAGTTCCAGGGTTCTCACGGGGTGTGGATCCCGTTCTGGGCGCACAGCTGCACCAGCGCGGGCGTCGGGCAGACCGACTTCGCCGGCACGTACCCGTCCGTCACCGGCAGCGCCACGTTCTTCTTCGTGATCACGGTCGGCGTCGCCAGGTACGACGGGACCTGACGGCCGCTCGCCGGGTCCTTGATCGTGGCCGGCGCGGTCGGCTTCTGGCCGGCCAGGATCTGGCCCGCCAGCTTGATCGCCACGTCCGCCTCACCGGCGACCGGCTTGTAGATCGTGAAGCACTGGGTGCCGGACATCACGTTGTCCAGGCCGCCCGCGGTCGCGTCCTGACCGGACACCGCCACCTTGCCGGACAGGTTCTGCGACTTCAGCACGTTGATCACCGACTGCGCCATGGTGTCGTTCGCGACCATCACCGCGCCGAGGTTCGGGTTCTTGCCGAGCATCGTGGTGAACACCGCCTGCGCGGTCGCCGGATCCCAGTTGCCGGTCTGGTCGCCGAGCTTCGTCCAGCCCTTCTGCTTGGACAGCACCGAGTTGTAGCCCTCCGCGAACAGCGTCGCGTTGTTGTCGGTCGGCGCGCCGTCGATCTCGACGTACCCGACCGCGCTCTTGCCCGCCACCTGCGGGCAGGCGGTCAGCGCCGTACCCTGCTCCTCGCCGACCTTCACACCGTCGAACGAGACGTAGTACGCCGCGGAGCCGCCGGCCGTCAGCCGGTCGTAGTCGATCGTGACGACGTTGTGCTGCTTGGCCAGCGACTCGATCGCCTTGCCGGAGCCGGAGTCCAGGTTCGTCACCAGCAGCACGCCGACGCCCTTGTTGATCAGCGCCTGGGCCTGCGACTCCATGTTCGTCGCGCTGCCGTTGGCGTTGTCGATGTAGCAGGTCAGCTTGTTGTCGGTGCACTGCTTGCGCAGCTCGTTCGGGTCCGCCGACACCCAGCGGGGCGAGGTCGCGGTGTCCGGCAGCAGGACGCCGACCTTCGCGTTCGCCGGCGGCGCCGACGTACCGCCGCTCGAGGACGAATTGTTGTTGCTGTTGCCACAGGCAACAAGGCCGGCCAGCAGTACCACGGTGGTCCCGGTCAGCGCGACAGCTCTGGATAATGTTCGCATGTGCGTCCTTCGTGATCGCCGCAGTGTTCTCTCCCCGCCAGCATGCGATCCGGTACGCCGTCGCGTCCTCGCAGCAGGCCGGAACACCGCCGTACCTGCTAGCAGGGGGGCGGATCTCCAGCCAGCGTGACTGCACGCGTCGCGGACCGGAGCGATCGTGCAGGTATGGCCACTTCCATTGCACATCCCTCGACGGAGCGGAACCGGCCCGGACTGCGACGCGACATCGGTTTCGTCGGCCTGATCTGGGCGTCCGAGGGGTCGATCATCGGCTCCGGCTGGCTGTTCGGAGCGCAGGGGGCGCTGGCGACCGCCGGCCCCGCGGCGATCATCTCGTGGGTGATCGGCGGTGTCGCGATCCTCATCCTGGCGCTGACGCACGCCGAACTCGGCGGCATGTACCCGGTCTCCGGCGGTACGGCGCGGTTCCCGCACTACGCCTTCGGTGGCGCGGCCGGGGCGTCGTTCGGCTGGTTCTCCTGGCTGCAGGCCGCCACCGTGGCACCGATCGAGGTGCTGGCGATGATCACCTACGGCACCCACTACTCGTTCGCGAGGGGCTGGGAGCGGACCAGCGGCGGCGAGCACATCCTCACCGGACCCGGAATCGTGGTGGCCGTGCTGCTGATGGCCGCGATCACCGCGATCAACTTCCTCAGCATCCGGCTGCTCGCCCGGACCAACAGCGTCGCCACCTGGTGGAAGGTCGGCATCCCGCTGCTGACCATCTTCGTGCTGGCGATCGCGCAGTTCCACGGCAGCAACTTCACCGCCGCCGACGGCTTCAACCCCGGTGGCGCGAAGGGCATCCTGTCCGCGGTCTCCACCAGCGGCATCATCTTCGCCCTGCTCGGCTTCGAACAGGCCGACCAGCTCGCCGGTGAGAGCAGCAACCCGCGCCGCGACATCCCGCGCGCGGTGATCGGCTCGATCGTGATCGGTGCGCTGATCTACATCGCGCTGCAGGTCGCGTTCCTCGGTGCGCTGCCCGCGTCGCAGGTCCAGGGCACCTGGGCGACCGCGGCGTTCAACACGCTGACCGGCCCGTTCGCGCAGGTCGCGACACTGGCGTCACTCGGCTGGCTGGCCACGATCCTGTACATCGACGCGATCATCTCGCCAGGAGGTACCGGCCTGATCTACATCACCGGCAGCTCGCGGGTCTCGTACGGGCTGAGCCGCAACGGGTACGTCCCGTCGGTGTTCGAGAAGACCAACGAGCGCGGCGTACCGTGGGTCGGCCTGATCACCGCCTTCGTCATCGGGTGCGTGTGCTTCCTGCCGTTCCCGAGCTGGCGGTCGCTGGTCGGGCTGATCACCAGCGCCAGCGTGCTGATGTACGCCGGGGCGCCGCTGTCGCTCGGCGTGTTCCGCCGCCGGCTGCCCGAGGCGACCCGCCCGTACCGGTTGCCGGGGGCAACGTGGATGTCGCCGCTGGCGTTCGTGGTCGCGAACCTGCTGATCCTGTGGTCCGGCTGGGTCACCGACTGGAAGCTCGGCGTCGCGATCCTGATCGGGTACGTGATCCTGGTCGCGAACCGGGTGTTCAAGATGAACCCGATCACGCCGCAGCTCGACCTGAAGGCCGCGCAGTGGCTGCCCGTCTACCTGGTCGGGATGGGGCTGATCGTGTACCTGAGCGACTTCGGGCCGCTCAAGCACCCGTGGTTCCCGCTCTGGTGGGACATCGCCGCGGTGGCGGTGTTCAGCCTGGTCATCTACTTCTGGGCGATGGCGGTCGCGCTGCCGTCCGAGCGGATCACCGACATGGTCAACCAGGTTGTGCTGCCGGAGGAGGCGGACCTGCAGGCGTAGGGGCGGATCCCCAGGCCATCACAATCGCCGTCGGCGCAGCTGATCCACGCTCAGCTGCGCCGATCGTGTGCGGTTGTGATGGCCTGCAGATCCGCCCCTACAGCTCAACCAGGTCTAGCAGCTGCCCGAGTTCCTTGGGATCGAGCTCGCGCAGCTCCCCGGTGTGCAGGTTGCCGCGGCGGACCGGGCCGATCGCGGTGCGGGTCAGCCGCTTCACCGGATGCCCGACGGCGTCGAACATCCGCCGTACGATCCGGTTCCGGCCCTCGTGCAGGCTGATCTCCACAAGCGTCCGGCCCGGGACGGTGGACACGATCTTCACGGTGTCGGCGCGCGCCGGACCGTCCTCGAGCTCCACGCCGTCCAGGAGCCGGCGCAGTACCGCCGGTTTGACGTTGCCGTCGACCTCGGCGACGTACGTCTTGGAGACCTCGTACGACGGATGCGCGAGACGGTGCGCGAACTCACCGTGGTTGGTGAGCAGCAGCAGCCCCTCCGTGTCGGTGTCCAGCCGCCCGATGTGGAACAGCCGCTCCGGCCGGTCCTGCACGAAGTCGGTGATACAAGGCCGCCCCTGCGGGTCGGACATCGTGGTGACGACGCCGCGGGGTTTGTTGAGCACCAGGTAGACGTTCGCACTGACCGGCGGAATCCGCTCGCCGTCCACCCGGATCACCGCGCTCTCCGGGTCCACCCGCACCCCGAACTCGGTCACCACCCGCCCGTCGACCTCGACCCGCCCCTCCTCGATCATCAACTCCGCGGTCCGCCGCGAAGCGACGCCCGCCCGAGCCAGAACCTTCTGCAACCGAACCCCGGCCTCATCCCCCATGCCGCACCCCATCCTCGGCCGGGTCGCGAACGCCCGCCCCATCTACCGCGCCGTCTTCCACGGATACTCCGCCGTCCTCCGCCACACCAGACTCATCCTCGGACGCATCCGCCTGCGCATCACCTACGGCGTCATCGTCCGTGGCAGCACCCGTCGGCTCCTCGTGGTCCTCCACCACGACGTGCTCCGGCGCGTGCGTACCGGGCTCGTCGCTCGTGTCGTCGGCCAGCGCTTCCTCGGCCAGCGCGTCGTCGGCCTGTGCATCATCCGCGGGCTCGTCGGTCGGCGCCTGGTCGGGTGTGACATCGCCGGACGTCGCGGGCTGCGGCGTACCCGGCTCGAGTTCATCGTCCGCGTTGTCCGAGGGCTCGGAGGTCAGGTGGGGTTGTTCGGCGGCGGGCTCGCCGGCCGCTTCTCCGTCCTCCGGGGACGAAGTCGGTGGGAGGGCTTGAGCGGCCAGTTCTTCCTCGATGTCGTCCATCTCCGGGAGGTACGGCGCCAGTTCCGGGAGGTCGTCGAGGGACTGCATGCCCATGCGTTCCAGGAAGTACGTCGTGGTGCGATAAAGCGTGGCCTGCGACTCCGTGTCCGCGCCTGCCTCCTCCACCAGGCCGCGGGCGACGAGCGTACGCATGACGCCGTCGACGTTCACGCCGCGGATCGCGGAGACGCGCGCCCGGCTGACCGGCTGTTTGTACGCGACCACCGCAAGCGTTTCGAGCGCCGCCTGGGTGATCCGCGACTGCTGGCCGTCGAGGACGAAGCGTTCGACGTACTGCGCGGCCTCCGGGCGCGTGTAGTACCGCCACCCGCCGCCGACCTCCCGCAGGTCGAACCCGCGCCCCTGCTCGGTGTACTCCGCCGCCAGCCCCGCGAGCGCCGCCGCAATATCCCCGGTAGGCCGCCCCACCGCCCGCGCCAGCGTCAACACCGGCAACGGCTCGTCCGTCACCATCAAGATCGCCTCGACCGCCCGCCGCATCGTGTCGTCGTCGACAACAACCTCATCCCCCAACACCATCTGCCCCGCCGGCAAGAACTCCTCATCACCCCCACCGGAAGACCCACCAGCCGACGCACCCGCCACCGCCCGCTCGCCCTCGTCCGACCCCTCACCCGCGGCCGGTGTCGGCTGGTCATCGGCGGTGGAGGGCTGCTCGTCCTCCTCGCTACCGGACGAGCCATCGACAGCACCGTCGCCGTTCCCGGTCGCACCGCGGCCGTTCCCGGTCGTACCGCGGCCGTTCCCGGTCGTACCGCGGCCGTTCCCGGTCGTACCGCGGCCGTCCCCCGACGCCTCGTCCGCCTCGTCGGCGCCGTCCGCGGCGTCCGTGGTCGTGCTGTCGGCGGGTGCTTCGGGTGCCGACTGGTCGGTGGAGGCGGGAGGGGTCTCGTCGTCTGCGAGTGGCGTCCGGTCGTCCTCGTCCGCTTCGTTGCCCGCGGTGGGTGCATCCTGCGTCGGCTGGTCGGTGGAGGTAGGAGTCTGGTCGGCGTCCGCTGCAACCGGCGCCTGGTGGTCCTCAGGTGCTTCGGTGGTCGGCCCGTCTGTGGCGGCAGGTTGCTCGGTGGGTGTGGCCTCAGGGTTGGAGTTGTCGGTCACTGGTTTGCCGTCTCGTCGGGTGTGGGGAGGTCGGATTCGTCGGTGAGGCTGGCGCCGGGCTCGAGGAAGGTGGGGTCTTCTTCGACGCGGGGAGCCTCGCCGGACTCGTCCTCGGGTTGGTGTTCTTCGTCGAACTCGTCGCTGACGTCGATCTCGCCCTCGTCGGTGCCGGTCCACCGGATCGTCAGCTCACCCAACGGTGTCACCTGGTCGAACGACACCGCCGCCTCACGGAACAGCTCCAGCAACGCCAGGAACCGGCAGACCGTCGTCACCGTGTCCGGCGAGTCCGCCACCAGCGACCGGAACGTCGCGCTCCGCTGCCGGCGCAGCCGGTCGACGATCACGATCGCCTGCTCCCGCACCGTGACGGCCGGCGCGTGCAGGTGCGCCAGCGAGACCCCGGGCGGTACGTCGTCCTTCGGCGCCAGCGCCCGCGCCGCGAGCGCGGCCAGGCCGGCCGGGTCGATCCCGAGCAGTACCTCGGGCAGCAGCTCCGCGAACCGCGGCTCCACCCCGACGGCCCGCGGGAACCGCCGCGCCTCGAGCGCCATCCGCTCCTGCATCAGCGCCGCGATCTGCTTGAACGCCCGGTACTGCAGCAGCCGCGCGAACAGCAGGTCGCGCGCCTCCAGCAGCGCCAGGTCCTCGTCGTCCTCGACCTCGCCCTTGGGCAGCAGCCGGGCCGCTTTCAGATCGAGCAGCGTCGCCGCGATCAGCAGGAACTCCGACGTCTGGTCGAGGTCCCACTCCGACCCCAGCGCCTTGATGTGCGCGATGAAGTCGTCGGTGATCACCGACAGCGCGATCTCGGTGATGTCCAGCTTGTGTTTCGAGATCAGCTGCAGCAGCAGGTCGAACGGTCCTTCGAAGTTCACCAGGTGAACGCTGAACCCCTTGCCCTCGGCAACAGCACCTTCGGCGGGCGGGTCCAGCGGGTCCGTGGCGGACACGGTCACTCCGAGGCCTTCAACCGCCGTACCAGCACCGAGTCCGGCCCGTGGTCGACGAAGTCGGCGAGCAGGACGTCGATCGCCTCCCGGACGATCCGGCCCCGGTCGGCCGTCAGGCCGTGCTCCGCGCGCAGCGCGAGTCTGGTCTGTTCCAGGCCGAGCAGCTCCTCCTCCGTCACGTACACGGTGATCTTCGTGTCGTGCCGGATCCGACCACTCGACTTCCGGTCGTCGACGACCGTCGTCCGGGCCCGGACGGTGCCGGGCCCTTCGGTGGTGGTGGTGCGCTTCTCGGGTCTGGTCTGCTGAGGTGCCGCACCCCCGAAGAGTTCACTGGCACCTGGCAGGCTCACCCGGCGGGACAACGCGCCAGCACCTCCTTGGCGAGATCGCGGTACTGCGCGGCCGCGCTCGATGACGGGGCGTACGTCGTGATCGGCTCGCCGACGACCGTGGTCTCGGGGAACTTCACGGTACGCCGGATGACTGTGTGGAAGACGCGTTCGTCGAAGGCCTGGACCACCCGGTCGAGGACCTCCCGGGCGTGCGTCGTCCGCCCGTCGAACATGGTGCCGAGGATCCCGACGATCTCGAGCTTCGGGTTCAGCCGGTCCTGGACCTTGGCGATCGTGTCGGTCAGCATGGCCAGCCCGCGGAGCGCGAAGAACTCGCACTCGAGCGGTACGACGATGCCGTTCGACGCGGTCAGCGCGTTCACGGTGAGCAGCCCGAGCGACGGGGCGCAGTCGATCAGGATCACGTCGTACAGCGGGATGATCGGGTCCAGGACGCGCTGCAGCGTGTACTCCCGGGCGACCTCCTGGACCAGCTGCACCTCGGCCGCGGACAGGTCGATGTTGGCCGGCAGCAGGTCGAGGTTCTCCACCCGGGTCGGCTGGATCACCTCGTCCGGAGTGATGTCGCGCTGCATCAGCAGGTTGTAGACCGACAGCTCGAGGTCGTGCGGCTGGACGCCGAGGCCGATCGAGGCGGATCCCTGCGGGTCGAAGTCGATCAGCAGCACCTTGCGACCGGTCTCGGCGATCGCCGCGCCGAGGTTGATCGTCGTGGTGGTCTTGCCGACGCCGCCCTTCTGGTTGCACATCGCGATCACCTGCGCCGGACCGGTCCTGGTCGGGGGCTGCGGCTCCGGCAGGTCGGGCATCGGCCGGCCGGTCGGCCCGATCGTGTGACGCGGGCCGTTCGGGTCTTTCACGGGTGCAAGGTCCTCCGCGGTGAGCTTGGCCGTCGGCTTCGGCATCTCCGCATAGTTGTCGGGCAGGGCTCGCGCCGGCACGGGTGCCGGACGGGGCGGGGTGCTGTGCTGGGGCTGCTCCTGAGGGTTCAGGGGCGTGCTGATCGAATGGGCCTGCTCCGGGGCGGCGTAGTGGCCCATCACGTGTTCGGTGCCCGGGAATGTCGACTCGTTCATGACTCGTCAAACCTTTCAACCGATACGGGCGATCCCAGCGACTGTAAGCGTGCATTCAAGCACTCTCAACCAGCCACTCCGCACCGGGGTGGGGCTGTTTGTCGACAAAGCTCCGAACGCGGCCGGTCGCCCTCCCGGAGTGACCAACCGTCACCAGATGATCGCACACGGTTTCTAGGTCACGGATACCGGGGTCCGGCCCTTCGCGAACCAGTTGTACAGCGCGAACCAGCCCAGCACGACCACCGCCAGCGACGCCAGCAGCCACGCCTCCAGCCCGTGCCCCAGGACACCGAGCAGTACGGCGGCCACCAGGCTCGGCCCGGCCCACCCGGCGTACCACCGCAGCGGCGCCCGCCCGGCGACACCTGCGCCGACGCTGCTGACCAAGTACAACGCGAGCCCGCCGAAGATCAGCCAGCGGTCCCTCGTGAGCAGGTGCCCCTCCGCCTCCGGGATGAGCGCACCGAGGCCGGCGGCGACGGAGACGATCGCCGCTGTCACTCCCAGGTGTGCGGGCAGCGCCTGCCACGGCTCGAGCGGTTTGGTACTGCGGGGCGCCGGGGTGAACCCGTACAGCGTGGTCAGCTGCCACAGGATGACGACCAGGAAGAACGCCGCGACGGACGAGAGCACCACAGCACCGTTCCAGGGCTTGCCGGTGTCCGCAGTGACGACCTGGGCCACGGCCTCGCCCAGGACGATGATCACGAACAGACCGAGCCGCTCGTCGAGGTGACCGCGCTCTGCCTGCGCAACTGTGACCAATGCGGGCGTCGCAGGCTCTGAAGACGAACCACCACGCAGCAACCGGCTGAGCCACTGGCTGCGGTGCTGTCCCTGCTCCAGGTCGTGCCTGATGCGCTTGGCGCGCTCCTCCATCGAGCGGGGGTTCCGCGCGCCGAGCACAGACGTCACGAGGTCGAGTACGACGCCCACACCCCACAGCCAGTACGTCACGGGCTCATCGGTGAACAGCGAGACGATGAACGGCGCTGCCACGGCCGTCTGCGTAGCCGGCCAGAAGGCGATCACCTGCCCGTCACGTGACGCAGCCCGCGACGCGATGCCTCTACAGATGATGAAGGCGACCGTGAACGCCGCAGTACGATCCTGCAGGTCGGTCTCACCGTGGTGCGGCAGCAGCCCGGGAAAGACGCCCGGTACGGCGGCAGCCATCACGCCGACGCCCAGCATGGTCCGCAGTACCGCCCTGCGACGGGTACGCGCACCAGCCACGTTCGCGTACACGCTGGTCGTCGTCCACACGCTCCAGACCGCGTAGAACATCGCAGCACACGCGGCCACCTGCCCAACGGTCTCGGCCTGGTGCAGCCGGTGGGCAATCTGGGCGGCAGCCGCCACGACAGTCAGATCGAAGAACAGCTCGAGCCAGCTGGCGTGCCGTTCCTCAGCTTGGTCAGCCACGGCCGCCAAGACTACGACGAGGAGAGGGCCCGTGGATGCGACGTCGCGTAGACCTCGCGCAGCTTGTCGACGGTGACCAGGGTGTACACCTGGGTCGTTGTCACGGACGCGTGCCCCAGGAGCTCCTGGACTACACGTACGTCGGCCCCACCGTCCAGCAGGTGCGTTGCGTACGAGTGACGGAGCGTGTGCGGCGAGATCTCCTTGGAGATGCCTGCACGTTGCGCAGCGCGACGCAGTACCGTCCAGGCGCTCTGCCGGGACAAACGGCCACCTCTGGCGTTCAAGAACAGTGCTGGGGTCCCACGGCCGCGTGCGACGAGATCAGGACGGCCACGGACCAGGTACGCCGACAGGGCGTCGCGGGCGTACGTACCGACAGGCACCACCCGCTCTTTGCTGCCCTTGCCGCGCAGCAGGACCCCACCGGCGTCTACGTCGATGTCGTCGACGTCCAGCCCGACCGCCTCCGAGATACGGGCGCCTGTGCCGTACAAGAACTCCAGCAACGCGGCGTCACGAGTGGCCAAAACGGCCGGCTCAGCCTCGGCGCCAGCCGCCGCTGTGAGGATCCGGGTGACCTCGTCGACAGACAGTGCCTTGGGCAGCCGTTGTGGCGGCACAGGGGGCTTCACGGCCGCGGCAGGGTCCACTGCGGTCAGTCCCTCGCGTACGCAGAACTTATGGAACCCGCGGACCGCCACAACGGTCCGTCCGGCGCTGGAAGCGGTGAGCGGCGGGTGGTCCGCGTCGCCCTCGCGCAGCCGCATCAGGAAGTCGGCGACCACGGCCTCCGTGATCCCGCCGAGGCTGTCGATGCCCACAGCCGCCAGATAGCCGCCGTACCGGCGCAGGTCGCGCCGGTACGACGCCAGAGTGTTGGCGGCCAGGCCGCGTTCCACCGTGAGGTGGTCCAGGTATGCGCCAACCGCTCTGGTGATGCTCAGACCAGCACCTCGTCGAGCTTGAGCTGTGACAGGTTGTGCGCGTCCGCGACCGGTCCGTACGTGACGTGGCCGTCGAACGTGTTCAGCCCCAGCGCCAGGCTGTGGTCCGACTTCAGCGCCTCACGCCAGCCCAGGTTCGCCAGCTCGATCGCGTACGGCAGTGTCACGTTGGTGAGCGCGTACGTCGACGTGTTCGGCACCGCGCCGGGCATGTTCGCGACGCAGTAGAACAGCGAGTTGTGGACCTTGTACACCGGGTCGGCGTGCGTGGTCGGCCGCGAGTCCTCGAAGCAGCCACCCTGGTCGATCGCGATGTCCACCAGCACGCTGCCGGGCTTCATCCTGCTGACCATGTCGTTGGTGACCAGCTTCGGCGCCTTCGCACCGACCACCAGCACCGCGCCGATGACCAGGTCGGCCTCGAGGACCGCGCGCTCGATCTCGTACGCGTTCGAGGCGATCGTCAGCAGGTGGCCCTGGTAGATCTGGTCGGCGAGCCGGAGCCGCGCGATGTTCCGGTCGAACAACTGCACCTGCGCCTGCATACCGAGCGCGATCGCGGCCGCGTTCATCCCGGAGACGCCTGCGCCGAGGATCACCACCCGCGCCGGGTGGACGCCGGACACGCCACCGAGCAGTACGCCGCGGCCGCCCCCCTGCGCCATCAGGTGGTACGCGCCGGACTGCGGGGCGAGCCGGCCGGCCACCTCGCTCATCGGCGCCAGCAACGGGAGCGTGCCGTCCGGCAACTGCACCGTCTCGTACGCGATGCCGGTGATGCCGGACTCGAGCAGTGCCTCGGTGGTGTCCTGGCTGGCGGCGAGGTGCAGGTAGGTGAACAGCACCTGGTCCTTGCGCATCCGGTGGTACTCCTCCGCCACCGGCTCCTTCACCTTGAGCACCAGCTCCGCGTCCGCCCAGACGTCGTCCGCTGCGGCCACGATCCGTGCCCCGGCGGCTACGTACTCCTCGTCCGGGATCAGTGAACCGTTGCCTGCCCCCTGCTCGATCAGAACCTCGTGCCCGCCACGCACGAACTCGTGCACGCCGGACGGGGTGATCGCCACCCGGTACTCGTGGTTCTTGACTTCCTTGGGAACTCCGACCTTCACAACACGCCCTTCTTTCCCGTCCAGGTGTGCGGCCCACATCGTTGTGTCCGCGGCCCGGCGGTTGAGGGGACGCTGCCAGGTCGCTGCCGAGTGTATGCCTGTCGGGTTCATACCACTCGGCCGGATGGTCTGATGGTACTGCGGCTGACACGGCAACCATCATTGACGGCTATTCGTAGTGGTCAGGGATGCTTTGACCAGGACGCTCGACGAGAGGAACACGGGAGTGGCGATGGAACTGGGACGCTACGGGATCTGGCACGCGGGGCACCACCACGGCCCGGAGCTGGCGGCCGGACTCGAGCGCGCCGGGTACGGCACGCTCTGGCTGGGCGGCTCGCCGGAGGCGGGCCTCCGCGACGCCGAGGTGTTGCTGGCCGCAACGTCTTCGGTTGCCGTCGGCACCAGCATCGTCAACATCTGGAAGTCGCCGGCGGCCGAGGTCGCGGCGTCGTACCACCGGCTCGAGGACGAGCACCCCGGGCGGTTCCTGCTCGGCGTCGGGATCGGGCACCGGGAGGCGACCGGCGAGTACAGGTCCCCGTACCGGACGATCGTCGGCTACCTGGACGAACTCGACGACGCGAAGGTGCCGGAGGACCGGCGGGCCCTCGCGGCGCTCGGCCCGAAGGTGCTGCAGCTGTCCGGCGCGCGGACGGCCGGCGCGCTCCCGTACCTGGTCACGCCGGAGCACACCCGGGAGGCGCGGCGGATCCTCGGCGGCGGCGTACTGCTGGCGCCCGGGCAGGCGATCGTGCTGGAGACCGATCCGGAGATCGCCCGCGCGACCGGCCGCGACTGGCTGGAGCGGTACCTGCAGCTGAGCAACTACACGACCAACTTCCAGCGGCTCGGGTTCACCGCGGAGGACTTCGCGAACGGCGGCAGCGACCGGCTCGTCGACGCGATGGTGCTGCACGGCTCCGCGGTCGAGGTCGCGACCGGCCTGAAGGCACACCTGGACGCCGGCGCCGACCACGTCGCGATCCAGCAACTGGGCCACGAAGGGATCGATCTGCTGCCCGGCTACGAGGCGCTCGCGACCGTGCTCGGATAGGTCTTGATTCCCGGCTGAAACGGGGGAACATCGGCAGTAGGTGCACCACATCGGTGTGGTGCGCGTTGGAGGTGTTTCCCCATGACTGAGCGGCACGAGTTGCGATGGGGCGGCTTCGCCGGACTGGCCTTCGTCGTCCTGGCAATGCTGGGCAGGTTCCTGCCCGGTAACCCTCCGACGGTCGGTGACTCGGACAGCACGATCTCGAGCTGGGTCAGCGACCACCGGACCACGATCCTGTTCAGTTCGCTGTTGTGGGCGGCCGCCGCCGGGTTGGTGATCTGGTTCGCGGTGGCCTTCGCCGAGGCGATGCGCGAGCGGGCCGAGCGCAGCGACGTCCACCTCGCCCTGATGGCCGGAGCGGTCCTGGTCGGCGGCGCGATCTTCGTGAACGCCGGCATGCAGGCCGCGCTGGCGTCCGGGATCAGCGGGCGGGATGCGGCGATCACGCTGTCGATGTTCCAGCTCAGCGCGCTGACGACGACGCTGATCGGCTTCGCCGCGGCGCTCCCGCTGGGCGCGGCCGGCATCGGCGTACTGCGGACGCACGTGATGCCGGACTGGCTCGGCTACCTGTCCCTGCTGGCCGCCGTGGTGTCCTTCCTCGGCGCGTTCGGTGTGTTCGCCACCAGCGGCGCGTTCGTGGCGGGCGGCTGGTTGATGAGCACCGTCCCGTTGCTGGTGTCCGCGATCTGGGTGCTGGCGGCGAGCGGCTACATGGTCCGCGAACACCTCCCGGAGCTCACCACCGGCCCGGAGACCGCCGTACCGCAGATGTGAACTAGGAGGGGTGGCCTGTCGGCAGCGGCAGGATGGGGGCTCCTGGCAACGTCTGCCAGGGTCCCCAGCCGCTGCTCGGGGCGACCTGGACGCGTTCGCGCAGTACGCCGTCCGGCGACACGGCGAACACGTGCTGACGGCCGCTCGCGTCCACGATCACCGTGGGGCCGGCTGCGACCGGCTGTGTGTCGAACACCTCGCTGCTGCTCCACGTACCGCTGGTTGGTGTCGTCTGCCAGCGGTGCGTGATCTGTGCGCCACCGGGCGGGATGCAGAACATCTCGAGCCGGCCGTCCGCGTTGACCGCGGTACGCGCGGAGGCGTCGGCCCACGAGTCCGCCTGCTGCCAACCGGCCCAGCCACCGCTCGGTGCGGCCTGCACTCTCCTGTGTACGCCGGTACTCACCGGAGCGAGCGCGAACACGTTGAGCAGCCCACGGCCGTCGCGGTTGACCGTACTGAGTGCAGCAGCCGGTCCACCGAACGACGTGTCCCAGGAGCTCCAACCGCCGTTCGGTGCGTTCTGCCAACGGTGTGCGACGTACGCACCGCCAGGGCCTAGCGCGAAGACCTCCATGCGGCCGTCTGCGTTCACACCGACGACCGGTGGTGCTCCAGCTGGGCCGCCGAAGCTCTCCCAGTCACTCCAGGTTGTAGAGCCGCCCCCGTTCTGCCAGCGGTGCGTGATGTACGCCCCGGCCGGGCCGAGCGCGAACACCTCGAGACGGCCGTCCGCGTTGCGTGACACGGTCGGTGCGGCACCTGCAGCGCCTCCGAACACCTCCCAGTCGCCCCAGGTCCCGTCTGCTCGCTGGACGCGGTGGATGAGGCCCTGATCCTTCGCAACCGTGAAGAGCTCCAGCCTGCCGTCCGTGTTGCGGCCTACGGTCGGCACGGTGGTCACCTCGTCACTGAACAACTCCCAGTCCCCCGGCAGCATCCGCCGTACGATCCGGTGGTTGTTGTCGAGGGCAAACAGTTCGATGGCGCCCTGCGGGTTCAGGCCGGCGGCCGGGTTGTCCGGGCTGTGCCAGACAGGCGGCGTACTGCGCCATTGCAGGTCGGCCAGGTAGATACCGTGCTGGAACGAGCCTGCCGCGGTCACGTGGTCCCCTACGACCTCAATGGCGTGCCCGGGGACGTGGCCGGCGTAGTTGGACAGCTGGAAGTTGAACGGGTCGGTACTGCGGAACACATCGGTACCGACGTACCCGAAGCGTGGGCCGATGAACAGGTAATAGGTGCCGTCGCGCTCGACCACGACCGGCGATTCGGTGACCGAGGCGTTCGCGTCGGTGCTCGGGTCGGTGAAGACGGTCCGTGCGGCGCTCCAGTGGATCAGGTCGGTGCTGGTGCGGGCCGCGACGATGTGGTTCGACTGCCAGTCCTTCAGCTCGCAGTAGTACATGACCCACTGGTCACCGATGCGGGTCACGTACGGGTCCCGCGCGACCAGGCCGCGGAACACCGGGCCTTGCGGGATCCGTGTCCAGGTGAAGAGGTCCGTGGACGTTGCCAGGTTGATCGCACAGCCGTTACCGCCGGCGGCGTAGTACATGTAGTACGTGCCGCCGCTTTCGATCACATGCGGCGCCCAGAGGTGTACTTCGCCGTAGTAGTTCGGGTCGACCGTCAGTACGGGCGGCTGCGTCGTCCACGGCCCGTCCAGCGCGGGAGCGGTCGCGTGCGCGAAGTGGATCTCCTTCGCGCCGTCGGGGAAGCCGCCGGGCGGTGCGGAGTCGCCGATGATCCCGTACAGGTGCCACGTGCCGTCCGGGCCCTGGACCACGCAGTGGTCGTTCAGGTACTCGTACGGCGGCCCGTCCGGCGTCGGGTCGTACACATGCCGCAACGGCCCGGCCCCTACCCACGCCAACGCCGCCGCCTCCGCGGGTAGCCCGATCAGCCCGGTGGCCGCCAGCCCTAGTCCGCCCAGCACCACAGTCCGCCGCCTCAGCTCCATCAGCCACCTCACGGAAATCGATTCCCCGCAGCGTGACCGTTCGCCCGGCACCCCGTCAACCAGTGAAACCACGACCGAAACTTCTCCGCGCCCCGCCGCTGCGGCAGAGTGCGGGCATGACCTCCGACTACCACCGCCGGCTCCCGTACGGCGAGCGCCTGTCCGCCGAGCCGCTCGTCGGCCACCCGTTCTTCCCGTTCGAGGGCGACGTCCAGGTGGTACCGCTGGACGAGCCGGTGCTCCCCGAGCCGCCGCGCGGTGGTGAGAACGGCGAGGACTGCTGGTCGTGCGCGGACCCGGACCGCGACGTGATCTGGCGGGACGCCCAGTGGAAGCTGAAGGCGTTCAAGCCGAGCGGCTTGCCGTTCGTCGCGATCCTCGAGCCGCGGACGCACTACCGCCTCGACAACCTGCCGCCCGAACTCACCGCCACCCTCGGCCCGACGATCCAGCGGGTCGCGAAGGCGATCCAGGACCTCGACCCGGTCGCCCGCACCCACTTCAACCGCTGGGGCGACGGCAGCGAACACTTCCACCTGTGGTTCCAGGCTCGCCCGCTCGGGATGATGCAGCTCCGCGGCGCGATGATCGCGGCCTGGGACGACCTGTTGCCGCCGATCCCCGCGGACGAGTTCGCCGCGAACGCCCGTCAGGTCGCCACCGCCCTGGCGCAGGGCGGCGGCGAGGCGATCAGCCGCTAGCGAGCGTGAACAGGCGCAGGTCCCGGTTCTTGGGGAGGGTGATGCTGACCGGGGTCTGAGTCAACGTGACGGGGGCCGTGGCGAAGATGTGGGTCGTCACGTTGTCCTTGCCGCCGCCGGACTCGTTGCGGTACGGCGTCGTGGCGACGATCACGTTGCCGTAGTGCAGGGTGTCGCCGCCACCGCCGAGGGTCCAGTCACTGAAAGACAGGTCGATTTGCGACGTCGTACCGTCCGCGTAGTTGAGCGTCGCGGTGGTCTGCTGGTTGCCGTTGACGGCGCTGCCGATGAAGGACAGCTTCGTCGTACCGGCGGGCAGGTTCAGGTTGAGCAGCTGGCCGTCGGCGGGCACGTTGTCGGGGTCGCCGGACGGTACGTCGGGCCACGTGAAGCTGAGGCCCTGCACGGTGCCTGTGCCGCCAGGAGTCAGCCCTGCTGCGGCCAGCGCCTGGCGGGAGTAGCTGACGCCGCCGCCGTCGTAATCGGCCTCGGTGTGGTCGCCGTTGTCGTCAGAGATGCCTGCACCTTCCCGTAGTACGAAGAACGAGTTCGGCTGGCCCACGACCACGGTGAAACCGACCTGTGGCAAGGCGGTTCCGTCTGCTGCCTTCATCTGCACTGTGACCGCATAGCGGCCGTCTGGCGTGCCGGCCGGGGCGGTAATAGTGACCGCCGCACTCCCCTTCTGGTCCACATGGAAGGTGCCCGTAGCAGGCGTTGCTGTGAGGCCTGCGGGCGCGTTAACCGTGTAGGTGACGTCCTGTGCGGTTCCACTCAACCGGTGCGCCTGCAGCTTGATCGATGCACTGGTACCGGGAGCCACGACAACTCGACTGGTGTCGGTAGAGGTCTGGAACAGGATCTCGCCGGTCCGCCACGACGGCGGTGCCTGCCCGGTACCCCAGCTCTTGTTGGCCGTCGTACCAAGAGTGAAGTCCAGCGTTCCCCCGTGCTGCACAAAGGATTCCGGCAGCCACGGCTGGTTCGTAGGCTTCCCGTTGACCTTCAAGGACTGCACGTACTGCGCGTCCGCGCCGGGAGCGTTGATCCGGATCGTCTTGCCGCCGTCGCGGTGGATCACGGTCCGCTCGAACAGCGGAGCAGCAACCTGCAGCTCTGCCCGGCTCGGCACGTCCGGGTAGAGGCCCAGCGCGGTCCACACGTACCAGGAGGACATCTCACCCAGGTCGTCGTTCCCCGGGATCCCACCGGTGCTGGTGTTCCAGAGCTGGTTCATTGCCTGCCGCAACGTCTCCTGCGTCTGGTACGGACGGCCCGTGTAGTTGTAGATCCAGGGCGTGTTGATCGACGGCTCGTTGTCCATCTCCGCGTGCAGTTCACCCGCACCGGTCAGCGCCCAGGTCCCGTCGGGGTTCTTGAAGAACGCGTCCAGCCGCTGGTTCACCGCGTCGGTCCCGCCCATCGCCTCGATCAGCCCGGCCCGGTTGTGCGGCACCATCCACGTGTACTGCGCACTGCTGCCCTCCGCGAACCCGTCGTACGTCGACGGCGTGAACGCGGGCCAGGCACCGTTGTCGTCCCGGTTCTGCACGTAGCCGCCGTTGTCCGGGTTGAACACGTTCTGCCAGTACTGCGACCTGGTCAGGAACCTCTGGTACGTCGAGGTGTCGCCGGTCCGCTGCGCCAACTGGGCGAGCGCGAAGTCGTCGGTCACGTCCTCGAGCGTCTCGACCGCACCGCCCCACGCGTTCGACTTGGTCGGGATGTAGTGCAGCGCCAGGTACTTGTCCAGCGACGGGCGCTGACCGATCGACATCACCGGCTTACCGGCCGAGCTCAGGTCCTTCGCGGTCGGGACGCTCGCGGCCTGTACCAACGACTTCAAAGCCTTCTGAACGTCGAAGTTCGTGCCGCCGAACGCGTAGATGCCCGCCATGGCCGGCGCCGACGGGTCGCCCGTCATCACCGCAGTACTGCCCGAGGCGTGCGTCCAACGGTCCCAGACGCCATCGTTCTGTGAGGCCTGGTTGTACAGGGACTGTGCGATGTCACCGGCGCGGCGTGGTTCGAGGAGAGTCAGTAGCTGGAGCTGTGAGCGGTACACGTCCCAGCCGGAGAAGGTCGCGTACTGCGCCTGCTGCCCGCGGGACACCGTGTGCGGTTTCTGGTCGAAGCCCCAGTACTGACCGTTGACGTCGCTGAACACGTTGGGATGCAGCAGGGCGTGGTACAGCGCGGTGTAGAACGTGGTGCGCTGGTCCGTCGTACCGCCTGTCGCCTCGATGCGGCCCAGTTGCTGTCGCCAGGCCTGCTCGGCCTTCAGAGCGGTCACGTTGACCGACGTACCGCGCGGGTTCTCCGCACGGAGGTTCTGCCGGGCGTTGGCCTCGCTGACGTACGAAATGCCGATCCGCATCGTCACCTTGTCGCTCGCGAACCCGACGTACCCGCCGGAGCCCTGGTCCGCCGGCATCCAGCCGTCCTTGCCGTACGTCGTCCCGCCCCGGGCGCTCGTGCTGCCCGGCGTCACGGTCGTGTCGGTCCAGGTGCCCTGGTTCGCGAACGGCTGGTCGAACTCGGCGACGAAGTGCAACGTGTAGTAGCTGCGCTGCCCGACGCTGGCCAGGTACCCGCAGAAATTGCCGCTGGTCACCGAGCCGCTGACGGACCGGTGCGCCGGGTCGATGCTGAGCTGCGCGTCGCTCGACCCGACCTCGGAGTTCGACGTACGGAACATCAGCGTCTTGGCCTTGTCCGCCGGGAACGTGAAGGCTGCCGAACCGGTCCGGGTCGTCGCGGCCAGCTCGGCCGTCACGCCGGAGTCGAGACCGACCTTGTAGTACCCCGGCTTCGCGTCCTCGTTGGCATGGCTGAACGTCGAGGCGTAGACCGCGTCCTTCGCGTCACTCTGCGGCGAGGTCGTCACGTCGCCTGCCAGCGGGAAGATCGGGATGTCCCCCGACCCGCCCGCACAACCGGACCCGCTCATGTGCGTGAGGCTGAACCCGCGGATCTTCGTCGCCGAGTACAGGTACCCACCCGGCGCCGCCGTCCGGTAGGCGTTCCCCCGGCTCGTCTCCGGGCTGAACGAGAACATCCCGAACGGCATCACCGCACCCGGAAAGGTGTCCCCCGCGTTGGAGGTCCCCACCAACGGATCCACGTGCTCCGTCGGATCCCCCGAACTCCCGGTGATCCGGCTCTTCCCCACCGCCTCCGGCCCGAATGACCGCGCCGCCAACGGATCAGGCGGCGTCGCAGTCGTCGGACGAGAGGCCGTAGGTGACGGCGACGGTGACGGAATGGCATGCGCGGCGGGAGCAACCCCCACCACCAACGCACCAGCCAGCAGAAAACGCGACAGCACAGAACGACGCATGGGCGGACCAACCTTCACGGATGGGTGACATCGTTGTCAGCAACAAATACCCGCACCCACCGCAACCGGTCAAGCCCTCCGCGTAGTTCAGCGGTCCTTTGCGGGCCAGGGGGCGTCCGCTGGGCGGAGGGTGTCGAAGCCCGGGCCGTTGAGGGCGGTCCAGGCGGCCAATGCGCCCATGATGAGGATGGGGTTCTGGAGCTGGCCGGCCAGGACCGCGCCGACCACGTCAATGAGCGGGGCCCAGACGGTTTCCATGTCGGCTTCCTCGGCCTCGCGTTCGAAGGACTCGTCGGCGGGCGAGAGGTCGCGGGCCAGGAAGATCCGGACGGCCTCGTTCGTCAGGCCGGGCGAGGTGAAGGCGTCGACCAGGATCCGCCAGTCGGCGGCCTTGGTCGCGGTTTCCTCCCACAGCTCGCGTTCGGCGCCCAGGCGGTACTGCTCGCCCTGGACGTCGAGCAGCCCGGCGGGTGCCTCCAGCAGCTTGTGGCCGACGGGGTGGCGGTACTGGCGGACCAGCAGCATCCGGTTGTTCTCGTCCAGCGCCACCACGCCGACGGCTCCGGGATGTACGACGACGTCGCGGACGAACGGCGTACCGCCCGGGGGCTCGATGGTGTCCCGGCGGACCGAGATCACCCGGCCGGTCCGGTGCACCACCTCGGAGGCGGAGACCGGCCAGTGCTCCGGCCGGTCGGCGAGGCCGGCGCCGAACCGGAGCTCGGGGTAGTCCTTCTTCACGCCTTGACCGTGGCCTTCTTCGACGCGGCGGCCGGCTTCGGGTCCTCCACCGGGAGCCGGGACTCGCGCTGCCGGTCGAGGGCGGCCGCGACCAGGCCGGAGAACAGCGGGTGCGGCTTGGTCGGCCGGGACCGCAGCTCCGGGTGCGCCTGGGTGGCCACGAAGTACGGGTGGACGGCCCGGTCCAGCTCGATGAACTCGACCAGTTCGTGGTCCGGCGACAGCCCGCTGAACACCAGCCCGGCCGCCTCCAGCTTGTCCCGGTACGCGTTGTTCACCTCGTAGCGGTGCCGGTGCCGCTCCTGGATCGACGGAGCGCCGTACAGGCCGCGGACGATCGAGCCCTCGGTCAGGTTCGCCGGGTACAACCCGAGCCGCATCGTGCCGCCCAGGTCGCCGGAGCCGTCGACGATGTGCTTCTGCTCCTCCATGGTCGCGATCACCGGCTGCTCGGCGTCCGGGTCGAACTCGCTGGAGTTCGCCTGGTCGAGCCCGGCCAGGTCGCGGGCCACCTCGATCACCATGCACTGCAGGCCGAGGCACAGGCCCAGGATCGGGACGCCCTGCTCGCGGGCATACCGGATCGCGCCGATCTTGCCCTCGATGCCGCGCACCCCGAACCCGCCCGGGATGCAGATCGCGTCGACGTCGCCGAGCAGCCGGGCCGCCGCCTCGGGGGTGGCGCACTCGTCGGAGGCGATCCAGCGCAGGTTCACCCGGGCGTCGTTGTCGAACCCGCCCGCGCGCAGCGCCTCGGCGACCGACAGGTACGCGTCCGGCAGGTCGATGTACTTGCCGACCAGCGCGACCGTGACCTCGTCCTTCGGGTGGTGCACGACCCGCAGCAGCTCGTCCCAGCGGGTCCAGTCGACGTCCCGGAACTGCAGGTTCAGCCGGCGTACGACGTACGCGTCCAGGCCCTCGGCGTGCACCACCTTGGGGATGTCGTAGATCGACGGCGCGTCGACGGCGGCCACCACGGCCTCCACGTCGACGTCGCACATCAGCGAGATCTTCCGCTTCACGCTGTCCGGGATCGGCCGGTCGGCCCGGCACACGATCGCGTCCGGCTGGATACCGATCGAGCGCAGCGCGGCCACCGAGTGCTGGGTCGGCTTGGTCTTCAGCTCACCGCTCGGCGCCATGTACGGCACCAGCGAGATGTGCAGGAAGAACACGTTGTCGCGGCCGACGTCGTGCCGCACCTGCCGAGCCGCCTCGAGGAACGGCAGCGACTCGATGTCACCGACCGTACCGCCGATCTCGTGCAGTACGACGTCGACGTCCGGGCCCGCCATCGCGAGCATCCGTTCCTTGATCTCGTTGGTGATGTGCGGGATCACCTGGACGGTGTCGCCCAGGTACTCGCCGCGGCGCTCCTTGGCGATCACGCTGGAGTAGATCTGACCGGTCGTCACATTGGCGACGGCCGACAGGTCCCGGTCCAGGAAGCGCTCGTAGTGGCCGATGTCGAGGTCGGTCTCGGCGCCGTCGTTGGTGACGAACACCTCGCCGTGCTGGAACGGGTTCATCGTGCCGGGATCCACATTCAGATACGGATCCAGCTTCTGCATCGTGACGCGGATGCCCCGAGCCGTCAGCAGACTGCCGAGGCTGGACGCTGTCAGTCCTTTACCGAGACTGGATGCCACGCCACCGGTGACGAATACGTGCTTGGTCTGCTGGGAAGTCGAAGCCCTGTCCACGGGTCTCCAGCCTACCTCCTGTCAAGCACCGGTCGCGACGAGACCCGCGTAGATGTCGAGCAGATTCTTTGCCACCGCGTCCTCGTCCATCCATCTGGCGGCCAACTCCCGGCCCCGTGTCCGCATAGCGTTCGCCGTGTCGGGCTCGGACAGCACCGCCCGGACCCCGTCCGCCAGACCGTCCGCGTCGCCGGGAAACGCCAGTACTGCGCTGTCGTCGACCAGTTCCGGCACCCCGCCGACGGCCGTGGCGACGACCGGTACGCCGACCTGCATGGCCTCCTGGAGTACCAGTGCCCGCGCCTCCCAGTGCGACGTGAGCAGAAACACGTCCGCGGCCCCGAGAAGATCCGCCACGTCGTTGCGGTGTCCCAGCAGGCGGACCGGCAGCTGCTCGGCGTCGATCCGCGCCTGCAGGTTGTCCCGCAACGGCCCGTCACCGACGACTACGAACACCGCGTCCGGCGTGGACTCGTGTACGCGCGCCGCTACCGACAGGAGCGTCGGGTAGTCCTTCTGCGACGCCAGCCGGCCGACCGTGAGTACGACGGGCTGGTCGCGGAGGCCTAGCTCACGACGGACCGCCGCACGCGACGTACGCACCGTAGGCATCGCAGGAGCGGCTACTGGCGCCAGCTGGGCGTTACGGGCGCCGAGGCTCTTGGCCAGCTCCACGAGGTCGCTGGAGGCGCCCAGCGTCAGATCAGCGCCCTTGGCAACCAGCCGCTGCCCCATGCGCATCACCAACCCCCGTGGGCCGGGCGCGATCACCGCGTTGTGCCAAGTGACGACAAGAGGCCGCAAACGGGATCTATCCCGCAGCGCGGCCATGCCGGCCCGGTACCCGTGGGCGTGGATGACGTCGCAGCCGCGCAGCCCGGTCGCCTGGGTCACAACGGTCGCGGGCCCGAAGTCGAAGTGCTCCGCCGTACCAGGCGGGGCACACACCACGACCTCGTGCCCGGCACTGACGAACCGCGGCACCAGCGAGGCAACGTGCTGCCCGATCCCGCCCCGCGATTCCGCGAGCAGCAGCCCGATCCTCATGATTTCTCCCGTCGTACGAGGGCGCGAGCGTCCGCGCGGTCCAATGCAAGCACGACAACGGCGTACACGACGACAACGGCCAGCCCGGACAGGAGCGCGAACAGGACCGCCTTGCCGACTCCGCCGTGTCCTGCAGGCAGGGCGACCACCCAGCCCGCAGCACCCGCCAGGGCAGCACCTGCGAGCGCTGTGAGGTGCGCACGCGGCACCCCGGTCAGTACACCCGGGCCTGCCTCACGACGCAGCACCAGCAGCAGTACGAACGCCCCGACGACCATGCCGATCGACATAGCCGCAGCCAGCGCCGGTACGGCGTCCCAGCGGGCCGTGAGCACCACACCGGCTACCGCTACGAGCACCCAGGCGCCCGAGGTCACAACAGCCACCTCACGCGCCGAGTGGCGCGCGTACAGCACACGACCGAGATGCATGAGTACGGCGAACCCGATGGCCGCCGGCGCGAACGCCAGCAGGCCGTTGGCCAGTGAGGTCGCCTTGTCCGCCTGTACCGCGCCGTGGTCGTACGCGAAGATCCTGGCGACCGGTACCGCCGTACCGATCAGCAGGGCCGCGCCCGCACCGCCCGCCAGCATCACGGCCCGCGTGGAGGTGGCCGCGTACCGGTCGAACCCCTCCCCTGCCTCGAAAGCCGTTGCCAGGCGCGGGAAGACCGCAGTGGTGATCGGCACAGCCAAGACGGCGTACGGCAGGAGGTAGATCGCGTTGGCCCACGTGTAAACGGCAATGCTGCCCGCTACGCCACGGTGATTGGCCAGGTACGTCGTGACGACGAACGTGAGCTGCTGCGCGACCAGTACGGCAAGTCCGGCGAATGCGAGCCGCCGCAGTACCGGGCCGACGCCAGGGTCGAGCCTGAGCGTCGGCTTGATCGGTAGGCGCAGCACGAGCATCGGGACGAGGACCGTGAGCGCAAGCGCGAGCACACCGGCCGTGGTGCCCCAGGCCAGTACGTCGTTGGCACCCTGCGAGGCGTGGTCCGCGTCCGGAGCGGCGGCCGCGAACACGAAGTACGTCCCGACCACGACCAGGCTGGAGATCAGCGGAGCCAGCGCGCCGGCCGCGAAACGCTTGTGAGACTGGAGAACCGCGGTCGCGATCACGGCCACGGCGTACCCGAAGATCTGCGGTACGAAGATCGCCAGCATCCGGGTCGCAGTCGCCGTCGAGCCACCGCACTCGGCGCCCGGGTCCAGCATCGCGTCGGTGTACCGGCCGGCAAGCAACCACGCCAGAACGGCGACCGGCGCGAGCAGCACGAACGACCAGGACAACAGCGCACCGATGATCCGCCCCTGCGCCGCCTTGTCGTCCCGGGCGACCGGACCGGCCAGCACCGGGATCACCGCGCCCGCCAACGCGCCACCGGCAACAACCTCGAACAGGATATTGGGCAGCTGGTTGGCGGTCGTGTACGCCTCCGCCAGGCACCCCGCGCCGACGGTCTTCGAGAACACCAGCCACCGGCCGAAACCGACAACCCGCGCGAGCACGGTGACAGCAGCCACCAGCAACGCGGCCTGCGCGATCCGCGCGCCCCCGAACCCACCCGGCGAACCGTTCTGCGCGGAGGAGGTGTGCGGGGCGTCGGCCGGGCGGTCGGCGCCCCGGCCGTCTTCACTCACCGGGGTCGTCGGCCCCACTGGTCGATCTTGTCCAGGGCAGGGGTGTCGGCGATGACCTTGGTGAAGCTGACCTTCTCGCTGGCCAGGTTGAGTCCGACGACCAGTGCCAGGGCGAGCGTCTTCAGCGGGCGCGGCAGCGAGGCGGCGAGCGCCGTACCGGTGATCGCGCCGAGGCCGTTCGCGCCGCAGTCGCCGAGCATCGCGCGTTCGCCGAGGTCCGCCGGGGCCGAAGCAGCCGCGGCGCCGACGACCGCGCCGGCGGGGCCGTTGACCACGGCGAGCGGTGCGTTCAGCGCGGTCACGGCCTTCAGCGCGCGGCCCGGACGGAGATCCAGCAGGTTGGTGAGGTTCGCCGTACCGGCGATCAAGGCGCCGTCGGCAACGACCCCGGCGAAGCCCTTCACACCGCGCGACCTGCGCGGCAGCAGCGCGGCGGCGGCGATTCCGGCCGCGCCGACGCCGAGGATCTTCACCGCGCCGCTGGTCACCTCGCCGCGCCGCAACGCGCTCAGGTGGCCGCGGAAACCCTTGGCCTGCGTGGTCCCGCGCAGGTCGTCGTACGCGCCGACCGCGCCCGACACCGCACCCGCGACCACGGCGGCCGCCTTGACCTTGTTGCTGCCGCGGGAGGCGAGCACCCCGGCCAGTGCGCCGAGCACCGCGCCCGGTCCCTCGAGCAGCGTCACCGGCTCACCGCGGTGGTTCGTGCGCTCGAAGGGCTCCCGGTTCTCCTTCGGCAGCTTCTCCGCCGCGCGCTCGAGCCCGGAAACAGCGGCCGCCGCGACGGCCGCGCTCAGAAGTCCCACGTCAGTTTCCCTTGGTCTGTACGGCCGCCGGCGCGATGCCGTTCTTCGCGTTGATCGCGCCGTACTGCCCCGCCTTCCCGGTCAGCTGCTCCGCGAGTGCGAACACCACCGTCATCTGGCCGGCGGGGAGATCGGCCACGTCCACCGAGGAAACGATCTTGGTGGCGTCGGAGTCACTCCGCAAGGCCTTGATCAGTCCGCCGTCGTTCGCCGCGGCCGGCGTACCGGCCACGACGACCCCGCCGCTGCCCAGGTCCAGGCCCTTGATGAAGTCCACGGCATCGGTGTACGTCGAGTTGTCCGGGACCGGCGTCGGCGGGTCCGCGGCGATCACCACGATCAGGCTGGACCGGTCCTTCACCGTCGACGGCTTCAGTGACAGCAGCTTCGCGCCGGTCAGCCCGCTGAGCACCTTGGTCGCGTCCGCGTCGACGGTCTTGCCCTCTTCCTTGGCGGCCACGCCGCGGGCGAGCAGCAGCCCGGCCCGCTGGTACGTCGTACTGTTCGCCGGGAAGTTCATGTCCGCGGTGACGAGCTGCTGGACCAGCGTCTCGACCAGCTGGCGCTGCCCGCTGTCGAACAGCTTCGCGTCCAGCGAGACCTTCGTGGAGACCGTGCCGCCGGCCTTCTCCAGCTCGGCCTGGACGCCGTCGCTCAGGTCGCTGTCGGCGTTCGGCATCGAGACGATCGTGATCTTCTTGTTCGCGAGCTTGCCGTCGGTCAGCCCGGCGGTCACCTTGGCGACGTAGTCGTCGCGGTACTTGTCCAGCGCCTTCACCTGGACCAGCTCCGCCCGGGCGTCGGCGAGCTGCTGGCGGTCCTTCTCGGCCTGGCTGGCGACGAACTGGTCTCCGGTGCCCTTCAACGGGCCGGCCCCGAGCACCACACCGGCGCCCAGGGCGAAGAAGATCGCCACGATCGAGACGATGTGGTAACGAAAGTCGATCACGCGAACAGCTCCCGGATCCAGTAGACGAGGTCGTTCCAGCGCGCCCGCAGGATCGACCAGAGCACATCGTCGGCGCCGATGGCGACCAGCGCCATGCCGACCGCGAACAGGCCGGCCACGATCAGCGCGGCCACCTGGAACGTCGAGACCCGGCTCCGGTACAGCCGGCCGACGCCCTTCGCGTCCACCAGCTTGGCACCGACCCGCAGCCGGGTGATGAAGGTGCTCGCCATCCCGGAGCGGCCCTTGTCGAGGAACTCCACCAGCGAGTTGTGGGTGCCGACCGCGACGATCAGCGAGGCGCCCTTGGAGTCGGCCAGCAGCATCGCGACGTCCTCGCTGGTGCCGGTGGCCGGGAACTCGATCGAGTCCACGCCGAGCCGCTCCAGCCGCTCGGACCCGGGCGCGCGGCCGTCGCGGTACGCGTGCACGATCACCTCGGCGCCGCACTTCAGCGTCTCGTCCTTGACCGAGTCCATGTCGCCGACGATCAGGTCCGGGACGTACCCGTTCTCGACCAGGGCGTCCGCGCCGCCGTCCACCCCGATCAGCACCGGCCGGTACTCGCGGATGTACGGCTTCAGCGCGACCAGGTCGTCGCGGTAGTCGTACCCGCGGACCACGATCAGGACGTGCTTGCCCTCCATCGGCGTGTGGATCGCCGGTACGCCGACACCGTCCAGCAGCAGGTCCTTCTCGCGCCGCAGGTACTCCAGCGTGTTCGCGGTGAACGCCTCGAGCTGGGTGGACAGCCCGGACCGCGCGTCGTCCATCAGCTCCGCGACCGTCTGGCTGTCCTGGGCGACACCCTTCGCGACCGCCTCGCCGCCGCGGTACAGCGTGCCCTCGTCGAGCCGGACGTGTTCGCCCTCGTGCAGCACCGAGAACACCTCGCGACCGACCCCGTCGACCAGCGGGATGCCCGCCTCGACAAGGATCTCCGGCCCGAGGTTCGGGTACCGGCCGCTGATCGAGTCGGCCACGTTCACCACCCCGGCGACCTTGCAGTCGACCAGCGCCTCGGCGCTCACCCGGTCCAGGTCGACGTGATCGATGACCGCGATCTCACCCGGCTTGAGCCGCTTGGTGAGATTCTTGGTACGCCGATCCAGCCGGACCACGCCGGTGACGCCGGGCAGTTCAGTGGTACGTGCTCTCCGCAGGCTGGGCAGTTTCATCGCGCTCTTATCCTGCCATGTCAAGAGCCCCTTACCTGCGCATTTACCCGGCAGGCCCCTTGTTCACGCACCGAATTAACGGTGACTGTCCGTCAAATCATCCTTTGGAACGAGTTTTCCGGCGCGGTTTGTGCCGCTTCGCGGCGAGTGCGAGCAACTCCTCGGCGTGCGTCTGCGCGGCCTCGGAGTTCTCCAGGCCGGCCATCATCCGCGACAGTTCCTTGAGCCGGGCGTCGTCGTCCAGAGCGACCAGGCCGCTGGTAGTGACCGAGCCGTCGTCACTCTTCAGTACGACGGCATGACGATCCGCGAACGCCGCCACCTGCGGCAGGTGCGTCACCACGATCACCTGGGTCTTCTCCGCCAGCCGCGCGAGCCGCTTGCCGACCTCGACCGCGGCGCGGCCGCCGATCCCGGCGTCGATCTCGTCGAACACCAGCGTCGGCACCGGGTGGGTGTCGGACAGGATCACCTCGAGCGCGAGCATCACCCGGGACAGCTCACCGCCGGACGCGGCCCGCTGCAGCGGGCGCGCCGGGCTGCCCGGGTTCGCCGCGAAGCAGAACTCGACCTCGTCGATCCCGAACGGGCCGGCGGCCGTCTCGTGCACCTCGACCGACAGCTTCGCGTGCGGCATCGCCAGCCCGGTCAGCTCCTCCGACACCGCGACGCCGAGCCGCTCGGCCGCCTCGATCCGGGCGTCCCGCATCTGCTGCCCGAGGTCCGCCAGGGTCGCGTCCAGCTCGGCCAGCTCGGCGTTCAACTGCTCGACGCGTTCGTCGCTGCCGTCCAGGTCGGCCAGCCGGGTCGCGGACCGCTTCGCCCACTCCAGGACCTCGTCGACGATCCCCTCGTCGGCGCCGTACTTCCGCACCAGAGCAGTCAGCAGCGACCGCCGTTCGCTCACCACGGACAGCCGCGCCGGATCGGTGTCGACATCCGCGGCGTACGACGAAAGCTCCTGCGCCAGGTCGGCCGCCAGGTAGCCCAGCTCGCCCGCCCGGTCGGCCAGCTCGGCAAGCTTCGGGTCGTGCTCGCGCTCGCCGTCGAGGACCTGTTTCGTCAACGCCAGCAGGCCGAGTACGTCGTTCGGCCGGGTCGAGTCGAGGTCCTCGGAAGCGATCGCGTCCGCGGCGGTGGTGGCCGCCCGCCGGAGACCGTCGGCGTACGCGAGCCGCTGCTCCTCGGCCGCCAGCTCGAGATCCTCGCCGGGCAACGGCTCCGCCTTCGCGACCTCGTCCAGCCCGAACCGCAACAGGTCCGCCTCGGCGAGCCGATCGCGCTCGCGAGTGGTCAGCTCGGTCAGCTCGGCCTCGACCTCGCGGTGCCGTTTGTACGCCGCGGCGTACTCCTGCAGCGGGACCAGAACCGCCTTGCCCGCAAAGGTGTCCAGCGTCTCCCGCTGCCGCGCCGGCTGCAGCAGCCGCCACTGGTCCGCCTGCCCGTGGATCGCGACAAGGTCGCCCGACACCTCGCCCAGCACCGACACCGGCACCGACGCGCCACCGAGGAACGCCCGCGAACGGCCCTCCGACGACAGCTCCCGCGCGATCAGCAACTCGTCGTCGTCCAGCTCGCCGCCCCGGTCCTCGGCCTGCTGCACGATCGCCCGCGGCACGGCGCTCGCCCGGCCCTCGACCCGCGCCCGCCGCGTCCCGTGCCGCACCAGCCCGCTGTCGGCACGACCGCCGAGCAGCATGTTCACCCCGGTCACGACCATCGTCTTGCCGGCGCCGGTCTCACCCGTGACCGCGGTGAAACCCGGGTCGAGGTCCAGCGTCGCGTCCTCGATCACGCCCAGCCCGGTGATGCGGATCTCTGACAGCATGGGTCATCCGTTTCCGTTGCGTTTGCGCTCGGCGGCTCCGCGCCAGCCGAGCACCGGGAGGTCGAACTTCGCCACCAGCCGGTCGGTGAACGGCGCCTCGTGGGCGCGCGCCAGCCGGACCGGCGTCGTACCCCGGCGGACCTGGATCTCGGCGCCGGGCGGCACCTCGACCATCCGCCGGCCGTCGCACCACAGCACCCCGTGGCCGTGCCAGGACGGCACCAGCTCGATCGACAGCCGCGACGTCGGCGCCACCACGATCGGCCGCGAGAACAGCGCGTGCGCGCTCAGCGGCACCATCAGGATCGCCTCCACCTCGGGCCAGACGATCGGCCCGCCGGCCGAGAACGCGTACGCCGTACTGCCGGTCGGCGTGGCGACCACGACCCCGTCGCAGCCCCAGCGGGACAGCGGCCGGTCGTCCACCTCGACCAGCACCTCGAGCATCTTCTCCCGGGCCGCCTTCTCCACGCTGGCCTCGTTCAGCGCCCAGGTCTCGAAGATCAGCTCGTCGTCGTACCGGACGTCGACCGCGAGCGTCATCCGCTCCTCGACCGTGTACGTCCGGTCCACCACCACCTGGACGATCCGCTCCAGGTCGTCCACCTCGGCCTCGGCGAGGAACCCGACGTGGCCCAGGTTCACCCCGAGCACCGGCGTACCGTGCGGGCGGGCCAGCTCGGCGCCGCGCAGGATCGAGCCGTCGCCGCCGAGCACCATGATCAGCTCGACGTCGTTCGCCGCCTTCTCCGGGTCGTCGACGATCTCGGCCGGGTCGAGCTTGAGCTCCGCGGCCTCACCGCCGAGCAGCCGGACCTGCATCCCGGCGCCGGTCAGCAGCCGGTGTGCCTCCCGCGCGACCTCGACCGCCTGCTCCCGGCCGGTATGCGTCACCAGCAGCACGCGCCGTGGCTCGTGCTCCGCCACCCCTGCCTCCTATTGCGGTCCGTTGTCGATGGCCGTCCGGAGCATCGTCTCATCGAGCGGCGACGCTTTCCGGCGTATCCACAGGAAGTATTCGACATTTCCTGACGGACCAGGCAACGGGCTGGCCGCAACGCCCGCGATCCCCCACCCGAGCTCCTGCGCTTTACCCGCGACTGTACGCACCGCGTCGGCCCGCAGCTCCGGCTCCCGGACCACGCCGCCCTTGCCGAGCCGCTCCTTGCCGACCTCGAACTGCGGCTTCACCATCAGCACCAGCTCCCCGTCCGGCTTCACCACGCCCAGCAGCGCGGGCAGCACGAGCGTCAGGCTGATGAAGCTCAGGTCGCTGACCACCAGGTCGACCGGATCGCCGCCGATCGCCGCCAGCGTCAACGTCCGGACATTGGTCCGGTCCATCACGGTGACCCGGTCGTCGGTCTGCAGCGCCCAGACCAGCTGCCCGTACCCGACGTCGACCGCGATCACCTGCGCGGCCTCGTTGCGCAGCAGTACGTCGGTGAACCCGCCGGTCGAGGCACCGGCGTCGAGGGCACGGCGGCCCTTCACCCTTACGTCCGGGAACGCCTCGAGGGCGCCGATCAGCTTGTGCGCACCACGGCTCGCGTACCCGGGGTCCTCGTGGTCGGACGTGTCGACGACGATCGGAGCGTCCGCACCGACCCCGGTCGCGGGCTTGCCGGCCACGGTGCCGGACACCTTCACCTTGCCGGCCGCGATCAGTTCGCTCGCATGCTCCCGGGAACGCGCGAGGCCCCGCCGTACCAGCTCCGCATCGAGCCGCGACCGCTTGACTCCCTTGGCCACCGGCGGCTGCTCAGCCCCGGTCGCTCTGCTCGGCGTCCGCCTCGACCAGCGCGGTCTGCAGTCGCTCGTGCAGGTCGGCGTACACCTCACCGTGCTCGGAGACCGGCTTGTCCCGCAACGAGTCCAACCGCCCCATCGTCTCCTCCACCAACGGATGCCCACCTTCCTCAGCCACGCTGCCGCCGTACGCCGGCCCCGCGGCAACCGGCTCGTCGTACGCCGGCCCCGCGGCGACCGGCTCGTCGTACGCCGGGTCCTCGGCGGAGCCCGCCTCGAAGGAGTGCTCGTGCTCCTCGCCGGGCGCCCGCGCGAACTCCGGGCCGAACTCCACCGCCGCCGGATCGACATGCTCGTGCACGTCCTGCGCACCGGGCTCGGTGTCGTAGTCCGGCTGCTCCGGCGTCTCCTCCGACCGGTACGGATCGAACCCGGGCTCGACGTCCGGATCCACGTCCGGCGGGAACTGCTCGCCAGGATGCTCGGTCATCTCAGGCCTTCTTCGCCGTCTTCTTCGCCGGCACCTTCTTGGCCACCTTTTTCGCCGGAGCCTTCTTCGCCGCAACCTTCGTGGCGGCAACCTTCTTGGCCGGCGCAACCTTCTTGGCAGCAGCCTTCTTCGCAGCGGCCTTCTTGACCGGAGCCGGCGCGTCCTCGACCACCGTCGCCTCGACGACCTCCTCGACGACCGGCGCCGGCGCGGCAGCCCGCTCCGCCGCGGCAGCGTGTGCCTCCGCGAGCTCGGTCTCCAGCGCCTTCACCCGCCGGGTGAGCGCCGCGACCTCCTCGGACCGGACGAACCCGAGCCGCGCGACCGCGCCCTCGACCTCGTTCGCCACGATCGCCTGCAGCAGCTGACGGTTGCTCTTGCTGGTGGCAACGATCTCGTCGGCCAGGTCACTCACCCTGGTCGTCAGCGAGTCCGCCCCGGTCTGCTGCAAAAGCGCCTTCGCAGCCGATTGGGCCTTCTGCTTGGTGACCTCGGTCAACCCGTTCGCCAGTTGTACGTACCCGCGCAGCGCGTCCATCACCATGACTGCCTCCTAGCGTCGTCCCAGCAACGGTATCGCCTCGCTCCCGCAATACCAGCCGGCCCCGCCTACTTGTCGAGGCCGATCCGGTGCAGCGCGGCGTCGAGCGCGATCGAATCGGCTGTCGGCGCAGGCTTCGGCCGCGGCCGGCGGCCCCGGGCGGTCGCCTTCGCGGGCTTGGCCGGCTCGGCGGGCGCGTCGACAGCCGCCCACACCGCGGACAGGATCGCCCGCAGACCGTCGTACGGCTCGCCCTCGCCCTTCACCGTGACGGCGTTGTTCACGACCTCGGCCGTCCAGCCCTTGCAGGTGTGCTTGCCACCCTCGACCGTCACTCCGGGCTGCTTCTCCGCCAACGCGCCGAGCCCGGCCGCGACGTACGTCGGCCGCTGATTCTTCGGCGCCCGCGCCAGGTCGTACGCGTCGTGCACCCCGGTCGCCACCCACAGACTCGCGATGCCGACGTTGTGCGCGCCCTCGATGTCGGAGTCGAGCCGGTCCCCGATCATCAACGGGCGCTTGGCTTCCAGCCGTTCGATGCTGGTCTCCAGCAGCGGCGGCTCGGGCTTCCCGGCGACCACCGGGTCGACCTCGACGGCGGCCCGGATCGCCCGCACGAGCATGCCGTTCCCGGGCGCCTTGCCGGCCGCGGTCGGGATCGTCTCGTCCAGGTTGGTCGCGAACCACTTCGCGCCCTCGTTGATCGCGTGCGCGCCGTCGGCGAGCATCACCCAGTTCACGTCCGGGTCGAAGCCCTGCACGACCGCGACCGGGTGCCCGTCGCTGCTCCGCACCGGCGTCAGCCCGTACTCCTCGAGCGCGACGTACAGCCCCTCGCCGCCGACCACGAGCACCGGCGAGCCCTTCGGGAACTCGCCCGCGACCAGCTTCGCCGCGGCCTGCGCGGACGTCACCACGTCGTCGGCGATCACGTCCAGCCCGAACGACGCGAGGTGCTCGGCAACGACCGCGGCCGGCCGGCTGGCGTTGTTCGTGATGAACCCGATCCGCATGCCTTCCTTGGCGGCCTTGCGCAGGTTCTCGGGCGCGTCCGGGACCGGGTCCGGGCCGACGTACACGACGCCGTCGAGGTCCAGCAGCGCCACGTCGTACCGGCTCGCGAGCGGTTCGTCACACGCCGACAGCGGTTCTGGGGCGGTTCGTTCCTTGCTCATGAATCACCCCGTACGATTCCGCGCATGCCGGATGCGGTACTGAGACTCGATCCCTTGCGGGCCTGGCGGTTCGTGGCGGGCAAGGTGAGCGCGCTGGGCGCGGTCACGTCGCCGCCGTACGACGTGCTGGAACCCGCCATCGTCCGGCGGCTGACTGACTCTGATCTGCACAACATGGTGAGGCTCATCCTTCCACGCGATCCGGACCTCGGACCCGCCCGGTACGACGAACCGGCGCACCGGCTGTCCGGGTGGCAGCGGGACGGCGTGGTGGTGCAGGACGAGCAGCCCGCGCTGTACGTGTACGAGCAGCGCCTGGGAGACGCCGTACTGTGCGGGCTCGTCGGCTCGTTGCAGCTGGATCCGACGCGTCACGTCGTACTGCCGCACGAGGACGTGATGCCGCACTGGGTCGACGACCGCCTGCAGCTCATGGAGGCGACAGACGCGGACCTGGAGCCGATCCTGCTCGCGTACTCGAACGGTGGCGTCGCCAGCGATGCCGTGGACGCAGCACGGTCCGGCGAGCCCTGGGTGGAGGCTGAGACCTACAACGGGGCCGAACACCGCATCTGGCGCATCTCCGACCCTGCGGTGCTGGCCGACATCTCGAACGAGCTGTCGAAGCACGAGGCGCTCATCGCCGACGGACACCACCGCTATGCGGCATACCTGGAACGCCAACTGCGGGAGCCGTACCGAGACAGCACACAGGTCGGGCTGGCGATGCTGGTGGACTACGTACGGCACCCGTTGACGCTGGACCCGATCCACCGCGTCGTACCGGGTCTCGACCTCGCCAGTGTGCAGCGCCGTACGCCGTCCGGCTGGCAGATGCAGCCCGGTCGCGTAGAGGGCGACCCGAACCGCATCTCGGTGACAGACGGTTCCAGCTGGCTGACACTGCACGCGGCGTCAGACGCACCCACAGTCGCGTTGCTGCACGAGGTGCTGTTGCCGGCCTGGGGAGTCGCTGAGGAAACGCTCAGCTTCCACCACACTCTCGCAGACGCATTGGCGCTCGCTGACTCTCAACAGCTCGCTGTAGAGCTCACAGCACCTCGGATGGACCAGGTACTGCGTTCTGCGGCGCAAGGCGTCGTACTGCCCCAGAAGGCCACGTCGTTCGGCCCTAAGCCGCGAGTAGGGCTGCTGTTCCGGATGCTGTGAGTCAGGGCCGGCGGTAAAGGCTGAGGAACTGCTCGCGTAGCGGCTTCCGCGCGGCCCTGTGGCGCTCTGTGAGCCGTCCTAGCGTGAACGAGAGCTCTGGGTCGTCCTGAGCGGCAGCATCCTCTGCCATGGCCGTTAGAGCGTCCGCCGCGGCACAGTGGTCCTGGTGCTGCCCCAGCAACTCTTGGTACGTCGCAGCGTGCGTGGCGGTGGCTTTCGCCTCGTCACCCAGTACGTCGGCGCTGGTGTCGGCGGCGTACCGCACACGCTTGGCCAGCAGCCGTACCTCGTGCCAGTCGTCGTCAGGGCTCCAGGGCTGGAGCTTGTCGGCTTCCTGGGTGAACTTGTCGGTGGCTGACCGCAGCAACTGCGGGAGGACCTCGCCGCAGGGCTTGTCTGCCTTGGGTTTCAGGTCAGGCGCTGCTGAGACGGCCTCGAGGGTTGCCAGCAGGTCCTTGGTCGAGTCGCCCAGCACGACCTCGGCGGAACGGGCAGCCGCGCGATCCAGGCCGAGGGTGAGCGTGGTGAGGATCGTGTCGACGTGCTCGGCGTTGTCCTCGCTGGTGGTGTTCTCCCGGACGAGATCCGCGATCACCTCGAGGTCGCGGGCCTCACCGCAGGCCTGGGCCAGCGCGGCGAGCTCTGTCCGGAGACCGGTCGCCCAGTCCCCCGCCAGCAGCTTGCGGAACAGCTTCAGGTCGCTCCGCAGCCGGCGGCAGGACACCCGTACCTGGTGGATGGCGTCGTCCTCGTCGTCCGCCACCATCCGCACCGACTTCTGCAGCCGCCGCGTTCCCTTGCTGAGCGCGGCCGCCACCAACACACCGACAGGGTCCTCGGCCGCCAGGCCCGCAACCCCCACGACCTACTCCTCGCCCGCCTCGTCGCTGCCGCCGGCCTTCACGTCTGGCTCGTCGCCCGGCTTCACGTCCGGCTCGTCGCCGTCGCCCGGCTTCTCGTCCAGGTCGTCGTCGTTGTCGCCGGGGTTGTCGTCCTCGAAGTCGTCGAGGTCCTCGTCGCCCTCGACCAGGTCGTCCTCGTCCTCCACGACCACATCGTCCTCGTCGAAGTCCTCGTCCTCGTCCTCGTCCTCGACAACCACATCGTCCTCGTCGAGGTCCTCGTCCTCCACGACCACATCGTCGTCCTCGAGGTCGGTGAACTCCAGCCCTTCCAGCTCCGCCGCCCGCTCGGCCGCACCGGTCACCCCGTCGCCGTCGACGCCGGCCGCCCGGTGGAACCAGACGAGCGCGTCATCGGTACGGCCGGCCTCCGCCAGCGCGTCGGCGTACGCGTACCGAAGCCGCGGCAGCCAGTCCGCCCGGGTCCGCTTCGCCAGCTCCGGCACGTCGAGCATCTGGACCGCCGCCGCCGTCTGCCCGAGATCCCGCCGCGCACCGGCCGCCACGATCAGCAGCTCGATCTGCGTCGGCTCCGACAGCTCGCGAACGTGCTTGTCCTTCAGCAGCGCCAGCGCCTTGTCCGGCCGCCCGAGCGCACGCTCGCAGTCGGCCATCATCGCGAGCACCTCGTGGTTCCCGGTCATCCGCCGTACCGCCCGGAACTCGGTCAACGCCTCGTCGTAGTGCTCAGCCAGGTACGCCGTGATCGCGACCGCCTCGCGCACCCCACCGAGCCGCGCCGCCAACCGCCGCGCGGTCCGCGCGTGCTGGTACGCAAGCTCCGCGTCGTCGTCGAGGAACCGCCCCGACGCCACCAGGTGCTGCGCGACCAGGTCGGCCAGCGTCCGCGGCAACGACCGCAGCTCGGCCTTCACCCCGCGATCGAGCTCGGCCCCCGTGATCCCCTCCGGAATCTTCGGATCGTCGCGCCGAGGCCCAACCTTCTCCTCCCGATCCTCCCGCCGCGGCCCCCCACGCCGCTCGTCCCCCCGCTCATCCCGCCGGAACCCACCGCGCCCAGCAGCCCCACGCCCAGCCGCACCGGCCCCAGCCCCACGCCCCCGCGAATCCCCACCCCGCTCATCCCGCCGGAACCCGCGATCATCACCACCACGCTCGTCCCGCCGGAACCCGCGATCATCACCACCGCGCTCGTCCCGCCGGAAACCCCCGCGCTCATCACCACGGTCGTCCCGCCGATACCCGCCCCGCGAATCCCCACCCCGCTCGTCACGGCGGAACCCACGGTCATCACCACCCCGCTCATCACGGCGAGACCCACGATCGTCACCACCGCGCTCGTCCCGCCGGTACGCACCCCGACTGTCACCACGGTCATCCCGCCGATACCCACCAGCGCCCTGACCACCCCGCGAATCCCCACCACGCTCATCGCGCCGGAATCCACGATCGTCCCCACCACGCTCGTCCCGCCGATACCCGCCGCGGTCGTCGCGTCGCGAGCCGGCTACCCCGCGGCCTGCACCAGGCCCACGCCCGCCGCGCTCGTCCCGCCGGTACCCACCGCGCTCGTCCCGCCCCTCACCGGACATCTGCCCGCCGAACGGATCCCGCCGCGTCTTGTCATCCCCCCGAGACCCGACGAACCCCCGCCGGTTCTCGAACGAGTTCTCATCCCGATCGCTGTACCCCGACCCACGCGACCGCCCGCCGGCAATCCCACCAGCCCGAGCCCCACCACCCGACCGGGCCCCACCGCCAGACCGAGGTCCACCACTCGACCGCGGTGCACTACTAGACCGAGGCCCACTACCTGACCGCGGCGCACCACCCGACCGAGGCCCACCGGCCGACCGCGGCCCGCCCCCAGACCGGCCACCACCCGACGTCCCACCGCCCGACCGACCGTCATCCGACCGACCACCGCCGGACCGGCCGTCGCCCGACCAACCACCGCCGGAATCCGACCAGCCAGCACCCGACCCAGACCGCCCAGCGCCCGAACCACCACGCCCAGCACCGGCACCAGTTCCAGCCCCGGACCGCCCACTCCCCGCAGCCCCACGCCCAGCGCCAGCCCGACCGCCGCCAGCACCCCCGGCACCACCACGGCCCCCCGCAGACCCACCAGCGCCACCCGCCGGCCGGCCCCCCGAACGCCCAGCACCACCAGCCCCGGAACGGCCACCACCGGCCCCACCAGAACCCGACCGATTGCCGGAGTCAGAACGTCCACCACCGGCACGGCCGGAACGGCCGGCGCCCCCGGAGGAACCGCGACGGTCCCCAGAACCGGAGCGAGGATTGCGAGGTGGCGTCGCCACGATGACTCCTAACAATGCTGAAGAACAGTAATCGGACAAACGTTACCGTCCCCACCAACGATCCACCGCATCGACGCCTCCCCACCAACCCCACCCCCAAGCCCCACAAACCCCCACCCGCTCCCCCCGAACACCCCACCCCTCATCCCCCACCCCCGCATCGGCCAGCCGCCGGTAGGCATATCTGGCGAAGCGCCACGTTCCCGCGCCGGCCTGGTCACGAAGCATCTGGTCACGAGCAGCGGGCCGCCAGGAACCGAGAGCGGTCACGAGGAGCGGCGTCACGAGGCCCGGTCACGGGTCACCGGGTCACGAGGAAGCGGGCCACGAGGCACTGGACACCGAGAGCGCTCACGAGGAGCGGGTCACGGGGAGCGGGTCACGAGGAGCGGGTCACGAGGAGCGGGTCGCTGGCATGCGAGTGGTGGCCATGAGCCCAGAGGTGAGCAGCCCGGGGCAGGTGGTGTGTCGCGGGTGTGGCTTCCGGCGCCACGCTGGACCGTTGGCGGTGGGCATCCGTGGTGCACGGATGGCGTCACGCGTTCGCACCAGCGGGTGAGCGGCGCGCGTGGTGCGGGTGGACGGTGCGGGGTGAGCGGCGCGCGTGGTGCGGGTGGACGGTGCGGGGTGAGCGGCGCGCGTGGTGCGGGTGGACGGTGCGGGGTGAGCGGCGCGCGTGGTGCGGGTGAGCGGCGCGGGTGGGCCGGGTGAGCGGCGCGGGTGGGCCGGGTGAGCGGCGCGGGTGGATGGTGCGGGTGGATGGACCGGGCCGTGGAGCTCGGGTGGCTGGGTTTGGCGTGGATGGGGTTGTGGGTGTGGGTTCCGGCGCCTCGGTGTCTTTGGGTGGCGAGGGCGTGGCGGGTGGGAGGGTTCGGTGGGTGAGGTGTTCGGTGGTGAAGTCGGTGTCGGGGATCAGTTGCGGGTCGTCTGTGCGGGCTGGCCACCAGGTAGAGCGCTTCGCCCTGGCCGGAGCCGCCTGGCCGGCGAGTTGTGGCTTCTTCAGGATCGATCCGGGAGTACTTCGGGATGCTGCGGTTGGGAACACAGCAGCGCCGAACTTTCGCGCCGACGGTGGCCGATGCGCCGTCGCCGACTACCTCAGCGCCTAGGGTCGGAGGGCGTCCATCAGGAGGTTTAGCAGGCGGGCTGCGAGTGCTTTGTGGTCGGGTGAGCTCGCGACGGTGAAGATGCCGATGAGGGCGGCGGCGATGTCTTCGGCGGGGACGTCGGCGCGGAGTTCGCCGGTCGTGCGACCCGCCTCGAGGATCTCGTCGATGGCTGCGAGCAACTGGGTTCGGGTGTGGGCATGGGCGATCTCGCCCGATTCGACCATGGCGAGCAGGGTGTCGAGCATGCCGTTCTTGGTTGCGATCCAGTCCCCGAACAGATCCATCCAGCGGCGCAGCGCCGCGGGCGGGTCCAGCTCGGTGAGCAGGTCACGGGCATCGGCTGTAAGCCGCAGAACCTGGTCCTGATAGACCGCGTCGACCAACGACTCGCGGGTAGGAAAGTGCCGGTACAGCGTGGCGATGCCGACGCCGGCTTCGTTCGCGATCGCGCGCATCGACGGCTCCGCGTCGGCCGCGGCGAACAGCTGGGTCGCTACGTCGAGGAGCTGTTGGCGATTGCGGGTCGCGTCCGCCCGCGGTCGGCGGCTCTGCGCGGAAGGCAAAACGGATCACGCTCCACTTATGCTAGATTCGAGTCTGAAACGGAGCATACTCCGTTTATGGCGGACGACGAGCTGGCAAGGGAGACAGGTGAGCATGAAGGAAACGAGCCGGGCGGTCCAGTTCGAGTCGTTCGGCGGGCCGGCGACCCTGAACGTCCGTGAGGTACCCGTGCCGCAGACCGGCCCGGGACAGATCCGCATACGCGTGACCGCGGCCGGCCTCAACCCTATGGACTGGTACATGACCTCAGACGCGGAGACCGCCGCGCGATTCGGCTTGAGCCTGCCGTGTGGATTCGGCACCGACTATGCCGGGATCGTGGATCAGGTCGGAGATGGAGTGAGCGGGTTCGTGATCGGTGACCGCGTGTACGGCGGGGCGCTGTCGCGCGCAGTTGCTGACCACGTAGTCGTGGACGTAACAGGCACGATCGCAGTGGGCGGCGAGGCACACCGTACGCCGGATGGCGTCGACGACCGCACCGCCGCAACCCTCGCGATCGCCGGCCGTACGGCGGCCGCAGCTCTCGCCGTGGTCCACCCGGCACCAGGTGAAACGGTGCTGATCGGCGGTGCGGGCGGCGGCGTAGGTGTCTTCGCCGTCCAGCTCGCACGGATTGCGGGCGCACGGGTCATCGGGACAGGGTCAGCGGCCTCGGCCGATGCCCTCCGAGCACTCGGGGCCGAGCCGGTCGCGTACGGCGACGGACTGGTCGACCGGATCCGCGCGCTGGCTCCCGCCGGCGTCGATGCGGTCATGGACCTGCACGGCACCGATACCGCACAGGCGGCACGCGAGCTCGGCGTACCCGACCGGCACATCACCACGATTGCCGCCCAGGTCGACGGGATCACGCCGGCGAACGGCGCCAACGCCGCTCCGGGTGCTCTCGAGGAGATCGCCGACCTGGTGGCCACGGGTCAGCTCCGCGTGCCGATCGCAGCAACCTATCCGGTCGGGCAGATCCGCAGAGCGGTTGAGCTTCAGGCCGGGCGACACGTGCACGGCAAGGTCGTCATCGACCTCTAGAAAATGCCTGGGGAAATGTTAAGGGCCACCCCCAGTGGGGGTGGCCCTTAACAGTGTGAATGTCCGGCGGCGTCCTACTCTCCCACGACCTCCCGGTCGCAGTACCATCGGCGCTGAAGGGCTTAACTTCCAGGTTCGGAATGGAGACTGGGTGTTTCCCCGACGCTATGGCCACCGAAACTCTATAAGGAACACATGTCAACCAACACAAGCCACACTAGAGGCTGGGGTTGACCGTATCCTGGGAACCGTACAGTGAACGCGAACATCGTTACATAGCGCATTGAGCTTGAAGTTTGTGTGAGTGACAAGCCCTCGGCCTATTAGTACCAGTCAGCTCCACACCTCACGGCGCTTCCACCTCTGGCCTAT
>NZ_JBHWKR010000020.1:0-110375 GCF_042730855.1 Kribbella sp. NPDC059898 | reverse complement strand
GGATCGTCATCTAATGCCTGTGGACGGGGTTAATGCATCTTTCGGCATTGACTTTCGGCACGCTGTTGAGTTCTCAAGAATCGGACGCACACCGCAGCTTGGCCTTGCAGCCAGGCTCCCGGGGCAACCTGCGTTACTCTACCGGATCAGATCCACCGAGTCAAGACCCAGTTTTTCTCGATCCCCACCCGCGTCTTGCTGGCCGACCCGAGTCCGAAGACACGATCCGGCTGAGCTAGCCTTTGGGGGTTTTGGAGCGACCGGCCGCTTTCGCGTCCCGCGCCTCGCTTCCAACAAGAAGAACATTACGTGGCTCGCAGGTAGCCGGTCAAATCGGCCCCCGGTGCGCTGAATCACAGCCTTGCAATTTGCCTTCGGCCGCCCGGATGTGGGAGTGGAGGCCCACCCCGACATCCGGGCCGGCGGCAGGCCTCAGCCCTGTGCCAGCGAGGCCAGAACCCCTGCGAATGAACGCTTCCCGCGGCGCAGTACCAGCACGCCGCCCGGCAGCAGGTCGTCCGCGGCCGGCACGTACTCCGCGTCCTTCACCTTCTCGTTGTTCAGGTACGCCCCGCCCTCGGACACCGTCCGCCGGGCCGCCGACTTGCTCGCGACCAGCCCGGACTTCACCAGGAGGTCGCCGTACGACGGCATCTGTTCACCCGCGCCCAGCTCCACATGCGGCGCCTCGCGGAGTGCGGCGACGAGCGTGGCGCCGTCGAGCGACCCCAGCTCTCCCTGGCCGAACAGCGCCTTCGACGCTTCTTGCACGCTCCGGGTCTCGTCGGCTCCGTGCACCAACGTCGTCACGTCTTCAGCCAGCACGCGTTGCGCTTCCCGTGCCTGTGGACGCTCAGCGGTTGCCTGCTCCAGCGCGGTGATCTCTTCCGGCGTACGGAACGTGTAGTAGCGCACGAGCTGCATCACGTCGCGATCGTCGCTGTTGAACCAGAACTGGTAGAACGCGTACGGCGTCGTCAGCTCCCGGTCCAGCCACACAGTCCCGGACTCGGTCTTCCCGAACTTGGTCCCGTCCGCCTTGGTGACCAGTGGCGTCGCCAACGCGTGCGCCTTGCCCTGGTCCGTACGGCGGATGAGCTCCACGCCGGCCGTCAAGTTCCCCCATTGGTCGCTGCCACCTGTCTGCAGCGTGCAGTTGTGCCGCCGGTACAGCTCCAGGAAGTCAAGCGACTGCAGTAGGACGTAGCTGAACTCGGTGTAGCTGATCCCCTGCTCCAGCCGCGCCTTCACCACCTCACGCCCGAGCATCCGGTTCACCGGGAAGTGCTTCCCGATGTCACGTAGGAAGTCGAGGGTGTTGAGGTCCTTGGTCCAGTCGTAGTTGTTGACGATCCGGGCCGGGTTCGGCAGCGACTGGTCGAAGTCGATGAACTTCTCCACCTGCCCCCGCACGCGCTCGACCCACTCGTGGACGAGGTCCTTGGGGTTCAGCACCCGCTCGGAGGTCTCCTTGGGGTCGCCGATCAACCCAGTGGCGCCACCAACGAGCCCGATCGGGTTGTGGCCGGCGAGCTGGAGCCTGCGCAGTGTCAAAAGCTGCAGCAGGTTCCCCATGTGCAGGCTCGGCGCGGTGGGGTCGAAACCGACATACGAGGTGATCGGCCCCGCCGCCATCGAGGCCCGCAGGGCGTCCGGATCGGTCGAGTGGGCGATCAGGCCACGGCTCTCCAGGTCGTCAAGTACCTGAGTGCGGCGTTCGGTCACTAGTTCTCTCCTCGAGTACGTCGGTCACCACTAGTGTCCTGTACGGCGAGAACCGGCCGCTCAGGTGGTCTCCGGACGCGTGAGCACCGAACGCAGCTGCGGACGAAGCGCATGCCCGTCCGGGCCCTGCACCGTGACCGCCGTCGGCCGGTGCGGGTCGTGGGCGCCAGGGTCCGCGTTCGGCACGGGGAGGCCGTGGGACAGCACCTGCTCGGCCGGTGTCAGCTGGCGGATGCCAATAGCGAGCACGTGGTCCGGGTGCGACTGTGCGAAGTCGCCGTACAGCTGGGGGTCGTGCTGACCGTCGTCACCGACCAGCACCCAACGCACCTTCGGGAACTCACGCGCCAGCCGGCGCAGGGCGGTCCGCTTGTGCTCCTGGCCGCTCCGGAACCAGCCCGTGTTCGTAGGTCCCCAGTCCGTCATCAGCAGCGGCCCCGGTGGATACCCGTGGCGTGCGAAGAAGCGAGTCAGCGTCGGAGCGGTGTTCCACGCCCCCGTTGACAGGTAGAACATCGGCGCGCCCGGGTGGTCCGCCAGCAGTTCGTCGTACAGGCCTGCCATCCCCGGTACGACGCGGCGCGCCTGCTCGTCGCGGACGAACGTGTTCCAGGCCGCGATCATCGGCCGCGGCAGCATCGTCAGGATCACCGTGTCGTCGATGTCGCTGACCAGACCGAACGTCGCGTCCGGATCCGGGACGAAGATCCGCGCCCGGGCCTGCCGGTCGCCGTGCACGCCCAGCACGATCTCGTGCCAGCCCGGCGGCAGCACCACCGGGACCGTCAGGTCGATGAAGCCGCCGCGGTCGGTGACCGTGTCGAACGTCTGCCCGTCGACCGTCACCGTGACCGGCACCTTCGTCGCCGGCGCCGTCACGAACGCGCGCCACCCGCGCACCACCTGGTCCTCGTCGTACCGCGGCTGGTTGCGCGCGTCCCGGCCGAGCACCACCCGCGCCAGCACGCGGACGAACTCGGTGTTGCCGTACCCGACCTGCGGGATGATCCGCTCCTGCCAGCCGCGCCGCCGCAACACCACCTGCACCCCGGCGTTGAACCAGTCCTCGAGACGGGATGCGTAGTGCGGACGGGCCATACCAGAAACCTACCCGGAGCACGGGCCGCTAGTCGTCCGCACCCGCGGGCCGTGGACAGCTTTGACCTGGCGTTCACAAACTGTCTGCACGACCACCTACCGTCGTCCCATGACCGCCATCGGAATGTGCTTCCCGCGGACCTATCCGGCCGCGCTCGTCACCGACGTCGCCCGCCGCCTCGACCAGGGCGGGGCGGACGAGCTGTGGATCATCGAGGACTGCTTCTTCACCGCCGGCCCGTCGCTGGTGTCGGCCGCGCTGACGGCGACCGAGCGGCTGACCGTGGGGCTCGGGATCGTGCCGGGCGTGGTGCGGACAGCAGCCGTGACCGCGATGGAGTTCGCGACGCTGGAGGCCCTGGGGCCGGGGCGGTTCCTGCCGGGCATCGGTCATGGGGTGCAGTCCTGGATGGGGCAGATGGGGGTGCGACCCAAGTCGCCGCTGACGGCGCTCGAAGAGGTGACGATGAGCGTCACCCGGTTGCTGCGCGGCGAGGAGGTCAGCTTCCAGGGCAAGGAGGTGTACCTCGACAAGGTGCAGCTCGACGCGCCGCCGGCCGTGGTGCCGCCGATCCTGCTCGGCGTCCAAGGGCCGAAGTCGATGGCGCTCGCGGGCCGGGTCGCGGACGGCGTCGTACTCGCGGAGCCCGCGACGGCGGCGTACGTGCGGCAGTCGGTGGAGTACGCCGGATCGCCCGACGGGTTCGTGGTCGCGACGTTCACGGCGATGTGCGTGCGGGACGACCGGAAAGCGGCGTACGAGTGAACCGCGCCGTGGCTCGGGTGGCGGATCGCGGACAAGGCACCGCAGCTGACCGCGTTGCCGTTCTTCGACGAGCTGCGGAAGCTGTACGAGGCGGGCGGTGAGGCCGCGCTGGTCGGGATGCCGCGCGACTGGTGGACGGCGGTCGGTGCGATCGGGACGGTGGAGGACGCGGCGGCGCATCTCGACGGGTTGGAGGCGGCCGGGGTGGACCACGTCGGGCTGTTCCCGGATCCCGAGGTGGAGCACGGGTTGCCGCAGCTGGATTACGTGCTGGAGTTGGCTGGGCGTTAGGGGCGTTTCTTGGGGACGTGCGGGCGGTACGGCGAGACCGTGGGGTCGTTGGGGATCCAGAAGCGCCACGGGCGGTCGGCAGCGTCGCGGAGGCCCACGCGGGGGCCGGTTGACGGTACGCCCTCGTAGCCCGGGCCGTCGAGGAGCTGGATGGGGGCGTTCTTCGCGAGGAGGTCCGTGCCGTTGCCTTCGCGTCCGATGCCTAGGGCAACGCACAGGCGGGCAGGCCCGCGGGCCAGGTCCCGATCGGGGTTCGGCTTGGGGAGCTTGGTGACGGGTCCTTTGCGTACGGCGGACTGGTTGAAGGCGACGGGCTGCTCGACGGGGTGACCGCGGCGGGCGCGGGCGAGGTCGAGGCCTTCGACGACCTCGCCGGCGCGGAGCAGTACGGCGGAGGGTTTGCCGTCGGGGCCGGCGACGACGTTCATGCAGAAGTGCATGCCGTAGGTGAAGTACACGTACAGGTGGCCGGGCGGGCCGAACATCACCTCGGTACGGGCGGTCGGTCCGCGGTAGGCGTGGGAGCCGGGGTCGTTAGCGCCGTCGTACGCCTCGACCTCGGTGAGGCGTACGGCGACTGTCCCGTCCGGGGTGGTGCTGCGCAGCACCATCCCCAGGAGCTTCGGCGCCACTTCCACCACGGGCCCAGCCAGAACAGAACGCCGCATGCGCAGCACCTTAAGCGAGGCGGGTGGTGTGTTCGGTCAGGCGGGTGTGGAGTTCGGTCAGTTGGGCTTCTACTTGGGGCTGGGCGGTGCCGCCTCGGGTGTTGCGGGACGCCAGGGAGCCCTGGACGGTGAGGACTGTGCGGACGTCGGGGGTGAGGTGCGGGGAGATCGCGGCGAGGTCTTCGTCGGTGAGGTCCCAGAGTTCGATGCCGCGCTTTTCGCAGGCCTGGACGCAGGCGCCCGCGAGTTCGTGGGCGACCCGGAACGGGACTTGCTGGCGGACCAGCCACTCGGCGATGTCCGTTGCCAGGGAGAAGCCCTGGGGTGCGAGCTCCTCGAGGCGGGCGGTGTTGAAGCGGAGGGTGCGGATCATCCCGGTGAACGCGGGCAGCAGCACCTCCAGCGTGTCGATGGAGTCGAAGACCGGCTCCTTGTCCTCCTGCAGGTCGCGGTTGTACGCGAGCGGCTGCGCCTTGAGCGTCGCGAGCAACCCGCTCAGGTTGCCGATCAGCCGGCCCGCCTTGCCGCGGGCGAGTTCCGCGATGTCCGGGTTCTTCTTCTGCGGCATGATGCTCGACCCGGTCGAGAACGCGTCGTCCAGCTCGACGAAACCGAACTCCTTCGTCGCCCAGATGATGATCTCCTCAGCCTGCCTCGACAGGTCGATACCGATCTGCGCCAGCACGAACGCGAACTCCGCGACGAAGTCCCGCGCCGACGTACCGTCAATCGAGTTCGCCGAGGAGTTAGTGAACCCGAGCTCGACTGCGACGAACACCGGATCCAGCCCCAGCGAGCTACCCGCCAGAGCACCCGAGCCGTACGGCGAGTCCGCCGCGACCCGGGCGTCCCAGTCGGCGAGCCGGTCGAGGTCCCGGATCAACGGCCACGCGTGCGCGAGCAGGTGGTGCGACAGCAGGACGGGCTGCGCGTGCTGCAGGTGCGTACGACCCGGCATCGCCACACCGAGGTGCTGCGAGGCCTGCTCCGCCAGCACCTTGATCTGCTCGACCACCAGCCGCCCGACGATCCGCGCGTGCTCGCGCAGATAGGCCTTGTAGAGCGTCGCGACCTGGTCGTTCCGGGACCGCCCCGCGCGCAGCCGGCCGCCGAGCTCCGGCCCGAGCCGGTCCAGCAAGCCATGCTCCAACGCCGTGTGCACGTCTTCATCGGCCTCGGCAGGCAGGAAGCGACCAGCGAGTACGTCGGCCAGCAGTTCGTCAAGCCCCGTCAACATCGCGGCCAGGTCGTCGTCCGACAGCAGCCCCGCACGGTGCAGCACCTTCGCGTGGGCCTTCGAGCCGGCAATGTCGTACGGCGCCAACCGCCAGTCGAACTGCGTCGACTTGCTCAACGCCGCCAACGCATCAGCCGGCCCACCCGAGAACCGGGCCCCCCAGAGAGCTGAGTCCCGGGCGGCGTTCTCTGCAGTACTCACGACAACTTCCTCTACTTCGGTTCGGAGCGGGCGGCGAGGGACAAGAAGCGGGTAGCGAGGGCCTCGCCGCCGGTGGGGTTGCGGGAGACGACCATGACGGTGTCGTCGCCGGCGATGGTGCCGAGAACGTCGTCCAGGCCTACGTGGTCGATTGCCGACGCGAAGTACTGGGCCGCTCCCGGCGGGGTTCGGAGGATTACCAGGTTGGCGCTGCCCTCGGCGGAGACCAGGAGTTCGGACGCGACCCGGGCCAGCCGGGCCTCGAAGGCGGCTGCCTCGCCGGCGCGCGGCGTACGGTCGCCGCCCTCCCCCGGTACGGCGTACACCAGTTGGCCGGTCGCGTCGCGGACCTTGACCGCACCGATCTCCACCAGGTCCCGGGACAGCGTCGCCTGCCCGACCACGAGGCCGGACGCGGCGAGCAGGTCGGCCAGTTCGGTCTGCGACCGGACCGGCTGCCGCCCGAGCAGATCGACGATCCGCTGCTGCCGCGCGGTCTTGGTGGTCGGTACGGCGACACTCATCCCTCGAAACTCCTTGCCAGCAGCCACGACAGCAGCGCCTTCTGCGCGTGCAGCCGGTTCTCGGCCTCGTCCCAGACGACCGACTGGGGTCCGTCGATCACGGCCGCGTCGATCTCCTTGCCACGATAGGCGGGCAGGCAGTGCAACACGATCGCGTCCGGCTTCGCCTTCGCCAGCAACTGCTCGGTCACGGCGTACGGCACGAACGGCGCCTCGCGCTCGGCCGCCTCGGCCTCCTGCCCCATCGACACCCAGGTGTCGGTGGCCAGTACGTCGGCGCTGTCCACGGCGGCAGCCGCGTCGGCGGTCCAGGCCACCGATCCGCCGGTCTCCGCGGCGATCTCGGCGGCCCGAGCGAGGATCGCCGAATCGGGCTGGTACTCGGCCGGCGAGCCAACCACGACGTGCATGCCGGCGGTCGCGCCGCCGAGCAGGTACGAGTGCGCCATGTTGTTCGCGCCGTCGCCGAGGTACACGAGCTTCAGCCCGGCCGTCGCGCCCTTGTGCTGCCGGACGGTCTGCAGGTCCGCGAGGATCTGGCACGGGTGGAACTCGTCGGTCAGCGCGTTCACGACCGGCACCGACGACGCGGCCGCCATCTCCTCGAGCCGGGTCTGCGCGAACGTCCGCCAGACGATCGCCGCGACCTGCCGGTCCAGCACCCGCGCGGTGTCCGCGATCGGCTCGCCGCGGCCGAGCTGCGACGTCTGCGCGTCGATGATCAGCGGCGACCCGCCGAGCTCCGCGATCCCGACCGCGAACGAGATCCGGGTCCGCGTCGACGTCTTGTCGAAGATCACCGCGACGGTCTTCGGTCCGGTCAGGGGCTGGTGGGAAAGACGATCGTCAGCCAGCTGGGCGGCCAAGGTGAGGACCTCGTCCTGCTCGACCGGCGACAGGTCGTCGTCCCGCAAGAAGTGCCTCACCATCAGATCTCCACCTTGTCGAGCAGCCCGGGGAGGGCCGCGACGAAACTGTCTGCGTCAGCCTTGCTGAGGATGTACGGCGGCGCCAGCCGCACCGCGTCCGGGATCGGGTTGTTCACCACGAACCCGGCTTCCAGCGCGAGCGCCGCGAGCTGGTCCGACACCGGCTTCGCGAGCTGGATCGCGAGCAGCAGCCCGCGCCCGCGGACACCCTGGATGAGCGGGTGGCCGAGCCCGGTCACCGCCGAGGCGAGGTGGTTGCCGATGGCATTCACCTGCTCGAGCAGGCCGTCCCGCTCGATCACGGTCAGCACCGCGAGTCCGGCGATCGCCGCGACCGGGTTGCCGCCGAACGTCGTCCCGTGGTTCCCCGGCTGCAGCAGGTCGGCGGCGGCGCCGAGCCCGATGCAGGCGCCGATCGGGATACCCGCGCCCAGGCCCTTCGCCACGGTCACCAGGTCCGGCGTGATCCCGTCTCTTTCAAAGGCGAACCAGTCCCCCGTCCGCCCGATCCCGGTCTGGATCTCGTCGATCCACAGCAGCGCGCCGTGCTCGGACGTGATCCGCCGCGCGGCCCGCAGGTACCCGTCCGGCGGTACGACGACGCCGTTCTCGCCCTGGATCGGCTCGAGCACCACGGCCGCCGTCTCGTCGTCGACCGCGGCGGCCAGCGCCTCGGCGTCGCCGTACGGCACGAACTCCACGTCGCCCGGGAGCGGCGCGAAGGCTTCGCGGTACGCCGGCTTCCAGGTGACCGCGAGCGCGCCCATGGACCGGCCGTGGAACGCACCGATCGTGGAGACGATCTTGGTTCGGCCGGTGCGCCGGGTGATCTTGAACGCGGCCTCGTTCGCCTCGGTGCCGGAGTTCGTGAAGAACACCTTGCCCGGGGCATCGAAGAGACCGAGCAGTTTCTCGGCCAGCGCGATCTGCGGCGCCGACGCGAAGAAGTTCGAGACGTGGCCGAGCGTGGCGAGCTGCGAGGTCACCGCGGACACCACGAACGGGTGCGCGTGGCCGAGGCAGTTCACCGCGAGCCCGCCGAGCAGGTCGAGGTACTTGTTGCCGTCGGCGTCCCACAGGTACGCGCCCTCGCCGCGGACCAGCACGCGCTTCGGCGCCCCGAAGGTGTTCATCAGCGCGCCCGAGTAGCGCGAGGTGAGCGCGGCCTGGGTGCCGTCGACGGTCAGCAATTCGGTCATGAGGGGATCACCTGGGTTCCACTTCCGGCGTCGGTGAAGATCTCCAGCAGCAGCGAGTGCGGCACCCGGCCGTCGATCACGGTCGCTCGGGACACGCCCGCCTCGACCGCGCGCAGGCAGGCCTCCATCTTCGGGACCATCCCGGACGCGAGCGTCGGCAGCAGCTCGGCCAGTTCGTCGGTGTCGATCTGGGTGATGATCTCGTCGCTGTCCGGCCAGTTCCGGTACAGCCCGGCGACATCCGTGAGTACGACGAGCTTCTCGGCCCCGAGCGCCGCCGCGAGCGCGGCCGCCGCGGTGTCGGCGTTCACGTTGTGCGCCTGGCCGTCCTCGTCCGGGGCGATCGTCGACACCACCGGGATCCGGCCCGCGTCGATCAGGTCGATCACCGCCTCCGGCCGGACCTCGACGACGTCGCCGACCAGCCCGATGTCGACCTGTTCGCCGTCGACCAGCGCGGTCCGGCGTTCCGCGGTGAACAGGCCCGCGTCCTCGCCGGACATCCCCACCGCGAACGGGCCGTGCGCGTTCAGCAGCCCGACCAGCTCGCGGCCGACCTTGCCGACCAGCACCATGCCGACGACGTCCATCGCCTCGGGCGTGGTGACCCGGAGCCCGCCGCGGAACTCGCTGTCGATGCCGAGCCGGCCGAGCATGTCGCTGATCTGCGGCCCGCCGCCGTGCACGACGACGACCCGGACCCCGGCGTACCGGAGGAACACGATGTCGGAGGCGAAGGCCTGCTTGAGCTTGTCGTCGACCATGGCGTTCCCGCCGTACTTCACGACGACCGTCTTACCGTGGAACTCCTTCAGCCACGGAAGGGCTTCGGTGAGTACGGCGGCCTTCTCGACCGCATCTGCATGACTGTTCACGAGGAGTAGGCCGAGTTCTCTTCGACGTACGCGTGCGAGAGGTCCGTGGTGAGGACCGTCGCCGACGCCGGGCCCGCGTGCAGGTCGATGACCACGTCGATCTCGAGGCCGCTGAGGTCGGCCTCGGAACGGTCGACGCCCTTGCCACCGGCAACACAAATGGCCGCGCCGTTCAAGGTGATGTCGAGCAGCGACGGGTCGAACGCCGTCGGGGCGTTGCCGACCGCCATCGCGATCCGGCCCCAGTTCGGGTCGGAGGCGAAGAACGCGGTCTTGCACAGGTTGTCCTCGGCAACGATCTTGGCGGCGACCAGTGCCTCGGCATCGGACGCCGCGCCCTGGACCGTGATGCTCACGTGCTTGGTGACGCCCTCCGCGTCCGCCTGCAACTGCTTCACCAGGTCAGCAGCCAGTGCGGTCAGCGCGGCCTCGAACGCCTCGGGTGTCACGGTCACCCCGGAGGCCCCCGAGCTGAGCAGCAGTACGGTGTCGTTGGTCGACGTACCGCCGTCGACGTCGAGCCGGTTGAACGTCTTGCCGACCGCGTTCCGGAGCGCGTGGTCGAGGTGCGGCTGGTCGAGTACGGCGTCGGTGGTCAGGACGCTCAGCATCGTCGCCATGTTCGGCGCGCACATGCCGGCGCCCTTCGCGAAGCCGCCGATGCTCCACCCGTCCGGGTGCTTCAACGCGGCCTGCTTCGGCACGTTGTCGGTCGTCATCACCGCGGTCGCCGCGGCAAGCCCGGCTTCAGGACCGTCAGCCAGCGCGGCAACCGCTTGATCGATCCCAGGAATCAACACATCCATAGGAAGTCGCTCACCGATCAAGCCGGTAGAACATACGCCGATCTGCGCAGCGCCGACGCCCAGGACCGCGGCGAGCTTCTCCGCTGTCTTGTGCGTGTCCTGAAATCCTTCCGGCCCGGTGCACGCGTTGGCGCCGCCCGAGTTCAGCACGACGGCCTTCAGCGCACCGGCCGTCAGCACCTGCTGCGACCAGAGCACCGGCGCGGCCTTCACCTTGTTCGTGGTGAACACGCCGGCGGCGACGTCGTGCGGGCCGTCGTTGACCACGACGGTGAGGTCCGGCGTACCGGCTGGTTTGATCCCGGCGATCACTCCGGCCGCGCGGAAGCCCGCCGGCGCGGTGACCCCGGCGCTCCGATCGACGTGAGTGGCGGGTGTGACGGCGACGGTCACGGGGCTACTCCTACGAGGGGCAGGGCCAGGGTCTCGTCGAGACCGGTGGCCAGGTTCATGCACTGCACGGCGGCGCCGGCGGTGCCCTTGGTGAGGTTGTCCATCGCGGCCACGATGACGGCGCGGCCGGTGCGCTGGTCCAGGGCGACTTGCAACTGCACGGTGTTCGCCCCGAGGGTGGCCTGCGTCTGCGGCCACTGTCCCTCGGGAAGCAGGTGGATGAACGGCTCGTCGGCGTACGCGTCCTCGTAGGCCTGCCGAAGCTTCGTCACGTCCGTCCCGGACGTGATCGGTGCGCTGCAGGTCGCGAGGATGCCGCGGGCCATCGGCGCCAGCACCGGCGTGAACGAGACGCTCACCGGCTGCGAGGCGTACGGCGACAGGTTCTGCTCGATCTCCGGCGTATGACGGTGGACGCCGCCGACGCCGTACGCCGACGCGGATCCCATCACCTCAGCGCCGAGCAGATGCGCCTTCGGGGCCTTGCCCGCGCCCGACGTACCGCTGACCGCGACGACCACGAGCTGGGTGGCGTCGACGAGTCCGTGCTGTACGGCGGGAAGCAGCGCCAAGGTGGAGACGGTGGGGTAACAACCCGGTACGGCGACTCGGTTCGACCCGCGGAGCTTGTCCCGTTGACCCGGGAGCTCCGGGAGTCCGTACGGCCACGAGCCGGCATGCTCGCCGCCGTAGAACTCGATCCACGCCTCGGCCTCGAGCAGCCGGAAGTCCGCGCCGCAGTCGATCACGGTGACGTCGTCGCCGAGTTGCTCGGCGATTCCGGCGGACTGTCCGTGCGGCAGGGCCAGGAACACCACGTCGTGACCGGCGAGGTTCTCCGCCGTGGTCTCGACCAGGAGGCGCCCGGCCAGCGGCACGAGGTGCGGGTGGTGCACGCCGAGCGCCGTACCGGCGTTCCCGCCGGCGGTCAGCGCGCCGATCTCCACGTCCGGGTGGCTGCTCAGCAACCGGAGCAGCTCGCCTCCCGCATATCCGCTGGCACCGGCTACCGCCACCTTCACGCTCATGTGAATGAGTATGCCATTATCCGGAAGAATATCCAACGACGGGCGGGTTGTGACCCGGCTCATGTCACAGCCTTCCACAGTCGCGTGTCCGTAAGGGGGACGACGACCTGGAGGGTGAGATGGCGCGGATCGAGATGGAGCACAAGCGGACGTGGTTCGTCCGGCTGGCCGAGTGGGGCAGCCGGCGGAAGTACGGCGAGGTGCTGGACCCGGGCACGGCGGCGCTGCACAACCGGCGGGTGCTGACCACGATGCTGATGATGGAAGGCTCCGCCGCCCGGTGGAACAAGCTGGACCCAGGACTGAAGGCGCTCGCGGTGATGGTGACGTCGGCGCGGATCGGGTGCAGCTGGTGCATGGACTTCGGGTACTGGGAGTTCCATCACCAGGGTGTCGACCAGGCCAAGCTGCGGGATGTGCCAGGGTGGCGGGACAGCGACGTCTACTCGGATCTGGAGCGCGCGGTGATGGACTACGCCGAGGCGATGACGGCGACCCCGCCGGAGGTCACCGACGAGCAGGTCGAGCGGTTGCGTGCCGACCTGACCGACGAGCAGCTGGTCGAGCTCACGGCGGTCGTCTCGCTGGAGAACTACCGCTCGCGGACGAACGCCGCGCTCGGCCTCACCAGCCAGGGCTTCAAAGAAACCTGCGAAACCCGCCCCCTCGCTTCGCTCGGGGGCGGGAAGGAAAGACTGAGGCCGGTGCAATGACGGACGACCAGCTCGCGGCCGAGTTCGCCGAGCACCGCCAGGTGCTGATCGGGGCGGCGTACCGGGTGGTCGGGAGCGTCAGCGACGCAGAGGACGTGGTCCAGGAGGCGTGGCTGCGCTGGTCCGCGATCGACCACGCCGAGATCCGGGATCCGCGCGCGTACCTGATCCGGATCACCACCCGGCTCGCGCTCAACAAGCTCCGCGAGCAGAAGGCCCGGCGGGAGCAGTACGTCGGCCCCTGGCTGCCCGAGCCGCTCGCGGCCGACGACGACGATCCCGCCGCCGCGGTCGAGCTGGCGGACTCGGTCAGCATGGCGATGCTCGTCGTCCTCGAGACGCTGTCCCCGCTCGAGCGCGCCACCTTCGTCCTGCGTGAGGTCTTCGACCTGCCGTACGACGAGATCGCGGACACGCTCGGGCGGTCCGAGGCCGCCGTCCGGCAGCTCGCCCATCGGGCCCGCGAACACGTCCACGCCCGGCAGCCGCGGCACCGCGTCGACAAGGCCCGGCACGACGAGCTGACGATGCGCTTCATGCAGGCCGCCGGGTCCGGCGACTTCGACGAGGTGGTCGCGCTGCTGGCGCCGGACGCCGTACTGATCAGCGACGGCGGCGGCAAGAAGCGGGCCGCACTGCGGCCGATCGAGGGCGCGGAGAAGATCGCCCGCTGGCTGTTCGCGGTGCTCGCGGACAACCCGGGGTTCGAGATCCGGATGGCGACACTGAACGACGAGCTCGCCTACGTCGCATACTTCGACGACCAGCCTGACACCGTCACGTTCATGACCAGCGCGGACGGCCGGATCACCGAGCTGTACCTGATCCGGAACCCGGACAAGCTGGGCACCGTACCGCTGCTGCACACCCTGGAGCCGTAAGCTATCTGCAACTCAGTCGCAGATGGAGGTGCGGTGAAGTACCTGGAGGCAGAACCGGACGAGGCACTCGATCCGGGGTTGCGGGCGGACCTGCTGGACACGTGGGTGGCGGCGACGAACGCGGGCGGCGCGGTGGGGTACACGGCGCCCGCGCCGACGGCCGAGATCGCGCAGAACCTGGACGGCGCGCTCGGCCGGGTCGCGGCCGGGCTCGATGTGCTGGGGGTGTTGCACGTCGGGGAGCGGTACGTCGGGATGGGCATGCTGGTGACCCGCAGCAGCGCGCTGCAGCCGCACTGGCGGACGGTGTTGCGGGTGATGGTGCACCCGGACTGCCAGGGGCAGGGCGCCGGGCGGTTGCTGATGGAGGGGCTGCGCGGTTCGGCGAACGACCTCGGGCTGGAGCAGCTGCAGCTGACGATCCGCGGCGGTCTCGGGCTGGAGGACTTCTACGGACCGCTCGGGTACCGCGTCGTCGGCACGCATCCGCGGGCGATCCGGGTCGCGTCCGACGACTACCGCGACGAGATCATGATGGTGATGGATCTGTAGGCCATCACAATCGGCCGCTCTGGGCCGGCCCAGGCGTGCGGCCGCGCCGCGGGGGGCGATTGTGATGGCCTGGGGATTCACTTCCGGGTGCGGGCGAGGACGACGAGGGTGGCGCCGAGGGCGGCCATCAGCACGCCGAGGGTGAGGAAGATGGCGGGCGGGCCGCCGGTCGGGGGCAGTTCGGTGCGGTTGTAGCGCTGCGGCTGGTCGGCCGGCTCGGCGCCGACGGTGAACTTGACCGGGGCGGCGGTCGTGCCGTCGGTCTCGTAGGTCATCTTCGCTGTGCCGGTGAACGCGGCCACCGGCTTGAGCGTGACCGTTCCGTCGGTGCCGACCGACCAGGTGCCCGCGCCGTTCGTGACGTTCTTCGAGCAGGTGCCGGTCGATGTCCGCAGGCAGACCGAGCTCGGCCGGATCGTGCCGCTGTCGTTCAGCAACGGGTTCACGGTCACCGGGTTGCCCGGCGTGCCGGTCGCCGTGTCCGGCGCCGCCTTCGCGAGCAGCGGACCGGCGACGGTCACGTCCAGCAGCGCGGTGTCCGAGGTGTCGTTCGCGTCGGTGACGCGGTAGACGAGCGCTCGCGTGGTTCCGACGAAGCCCTTCACCGGCGTGTACGTGACCGCACCGCCGTCGCCGACCGCGAAGGTGCCTTCGCGCGGCACGGTCACCGACTTCTTCTCCTTGCCGTCCGCCGGATCCCGCAGTACGACGGAATCCTGGCGCAGCGGCGCGGACAGGTCGCCGGGCTTGTCGTTGCCGAGCACGTTCACGACCACCGCCGTACCGAACGCCGTCTCGGCGCTATCGTCGACGACCACCGGCCGGACCGGCAGCACCGTCACGGTGATGGTCGAGCGCGCCGCGTTCTGGTCGCTGTCCTTGACCTCGTACGCGGCCGGCAGCGCGGTTCCGGAGAACGTCGGCTCCGGGCTGAACGTGACCTTGCCGTTCGCGACGACGTACGACCCCTGGCCCGCCACAGTCACCTGGTCGACGAGCGCGCCGTCCGGGCCGACGAGCAGCAGCGAGTCCGGGTCGAGCTTCGCGCCCGGGCCGGGCCGGTCGTTGGCGAGCGGGTCGACTGTCACCGCGACGTGCTGCTTGGTGCGCGCCACGTCCGGCATCGCGATCGGCCGGGCGTCGACGGTGACCGTCAGCGTGCCGGATCCGACCGTTCCGTTGCGGTCGGCAACCTGGTAGCCGACCGGGACCGCGACCCCGGCGTACCCGTCCAGCGGCGCGAACCGGATCGCGCCGGACGGCTGCACGGTGAAGGTCCCCTCCCCCGGTACGACGAGCGCCGGCAGCGGGGCGCCGGTCACCGGGTCGAGCAGTCGCAGGCCGCCCGGGACGAGCGGTGCACTCGGGTCACCCGGCGCGTCGTTCGCGAGGACGTCGACGGTGATCGCGGTCTTGTACGGCGTGGTCGCGAGATCGTCCTTCACCACCGGGACGACCGGCGCGACCGTCACGGTGACCGTCGCGCCGGCCAGGTTCCCGGTCGTGTCCTTGACCCGGTACGCGACCGACACGACCCCGCGGTACGCCGGCTCCGGATCGAAGGTGATCTTGCCGGCCTTCACCGTGAACACGCCCTGCCCGGGGATTGCCACCTTCGGTCCCCACGCCGCGCCGTACAGCTGGAGCGACGCCGGGTCGAGCTGCGCGCCGGTGCCGGGCTTGTCGTTGGCGAGCGGGTCGACCGTCACCGTCACGTTCTGCTGGGTGCCGACCGGGTCGGGCGCCGCCTTCGGACCTTGGCCGACCGTCACCAGCAGCAGGCCTTCGGCGGTCGTCCCGTTGGCATCGGCGATCCGGTACGTCGTCGGCGTGGTCACGCCGTGGAACCCGTTCGCCGGCGTGAACTTCACCGCGCCGTACGCGTCCACGGCGTACGTGCCCTCGCCCGCGCGGGTCAGCGTCTTGCCGTACTGACCGGCCGCGTTCTTCAGTACGACGCTGCCCGGCTTCAGCGGGGCCGACGGGTCGCCGGGCTTGTCGTTCGCCAGCACGTTCACCGTGATGGCCCGCCCGTACGGCGTGATCGCCGAGTCGTCGACGGCTACGGGGGTGACCGGCGTGACGGCGACGGTCAGTGTGGCGACGGCGTAGTTGCCGTCGGAGTCAGCAACCCGATAGGTGACCGGCGTCGCCTTGCCGCGGAAGGTTGGCAGCGGATCGAACGTGATCGCCCCGCTCGGCTGCACCGTGTACGTGCCCTGCCCGGCAACTGTGACCTGCTTGGCCGATCCGTTCAGGCCGACCGAGCCACGGTCGAGCGTCGCGTCGGTGCCCGGGCGGTCGTTGGACAGCACGTTGACCGTCACAGTCACGTTCTGCAGCGTGGAGGCGGTGTCGGCGATCGCGATCGGCGGCTGCCCGACGGTGACGGTCAGCCGGGCGGTCGCCTTCGTTCCGTTCGTATCGGCCACCTGGTACGTCAGCGGCGTACCAGGACCGCGGAACGTCGCACTCGGATCGAACTGCACCGCTCCGCCGACGGCCGTGTACTCGCCCTCGTTCGGGATCCGCACCGCTTCCTTCGCCCGCCCGTCGGCCGGGTCGACGAGCTGCAGGCTGCCCGGCACCAGCGGCGCGGTCGGATCGCCCGGCTTGTCGTTGGCGAGCACGCTCACCGTGACCCGCTTGCCGTACGGCGTCCGCGCGGTGTCGTCGCGCGCGACCGGGGTGACCGGCGCGATCGTGACCGTGATGGTCGAGCGCGCGGTCTGCCCGAATTCGTCGGAGACCCGGTACGTCACCTTCGCGCCCGCTCCGGTGAAGGCCGGCAGCGGATCGACGGTGACCGTTCCGTCCGGGTTGACCTGGTACGTCGCCTGGCCCGGGATCTTCACCAGCTTCTTGAGCGAACCGTCCGCCGGATCCACCAGCGTGAGGCTGTGCGGGTCGAGGACCGTGCCGACGCCGGGGAGATCGTTGGCCAGCGGGCTCAGGCGCAGCGGGACGTTCTGCTTGCCGGTCGCGGTATCCGGCTCGGCGGTCGGCGGGGCGGGCTTCGCGACGGTGACGGTCAGGGTCGCGGTGGTCGTCGTACCGTTCACGTCGGCGACCCGGTAGCTGACCGGGGTCGCGGCGCCGGTGAACTTCGGCGCCGGCGTGAACTCGATCGTGCCGTCCGCGGTCGTCGTGTACGTCGCCTGGCCCGGCATCACCAGCGTCGCCGTCGGCAGCTTCGTAGTCGGGTCGATCAGCCGTACCGTGCTCGGCACCAGCGGTACGGACGGGTCGCCGGCGTCGTCGTTCGCGAGCACCGGCACTGTCACCCGGGTGCCGTACGCCGTCCCCGCGGTGTCGTCGGACGCGTCCGGCTGGACCTTGGTCACGCGGACGGTCAGCGTCGACCGCCCGATCGCACCGTTGCTGTCGGCAACCTGGTAGCCGACCGCGGTCGCGGTGCCGTTGAAGGACGGGAGCGGGTCGAACAGCACCTTGCCGTCGGCCTTCACGACGTACTTGCCCTGGCCGGGGACGACGAGCGACAGCACCGGCTGGGTCGCCGTCAGCAGCCGGACCGTGCCGGGCTTCAGGGCCGCGCCGGTCGGACCGGGTTCGTCGTTGTCGAGGACGGGTACGACGACGGTCCGGCCCTGGAGCGTGGTGATCGTGTCCGGGTTCGCGACCGGCGGGCCGGGCGCGGCGACGGAGACGGTGAGCTCGGCGCGGGCCGCCGTACCGTTCTTGTCGAGCACTTGGTAGGTGATCGGCGTACCGACGCCGGTGAAGCCGTGCAGCGGGTCGAACGTCACCTTGCCGTCGGCGACCAGGTACGCACCCTGGCCGGGGATCGTCAGCTTGTCGACGAGCCGCTTGCTGATCGGGTCGACGAGTCGCAGCGTCGTCGGTACCAGCGGCGCGTCCGGCGAGCCGGGCAGGTCGTTGTCGAGCACCGGTACGACGACGGCGGTGTCGAACGCGGTCGAGACCGAGTCGCCGTTCGCGGTCGGCGTCACCGGGGTGACCGTGACGGTCAGCGTGGACTCGGCCGTCTGCTTCGTGGTGTCGCTGACCCGGTACCCGATCGACGTACCGACGCCGGTGAACTGCGGCTTCGGGACGAAGTCCACGCCACCGTCAGGCTTCACGACGTACGTGCCCTCGCCCGGGATCACCACCTGCTTCTTGAACGTGGCGTCGGCGGGATCCCGCAGTACGACGGAACCCGGGACGAGCTGCACGCCCGCGGCCGCGTGATCGTTGGCGAGCGGCTTCACGGACACGCTGACGTTCTGCGCCGTGGTCGCGGTGTCCGGCATCGCGACCGGGTGGTCGGGCAGCGACACGGTCACGGTCAGCTTCGCGGTCGCCGTCGTACCGTTGCTGTCGGCAACGCGGTATGTGATGGGCTTGGCCGGACCGACGAAGCCGGGCACGGGCTCGACGCGGACCGTGCCGTCGGCGTTGGCGACGTACTTCGCCTGGCCGACCACGTTCACCATCTGGGTGCATTGCCGGCCGTCGACGATGCACAGCGTGGACGGGACGAGCTGCGCGGTGGGATCGCCGGACTTGTCGTTCGCCAGCACCTTGACCACGACTGCCGTACCGAACCCGGTCGTCACGGTGTCGTCGGCGAGCACCGGCGGAGGCGGCGGCGTGATCGCGAACGGGTAGTCCTCGACCTCACCGGCATCGGCCGCACCGGTCGGCTTCTCCACCTGCGCCTCGTTGTAGCCGACCCGCAGCCGCGCGTACGACGTACCCGCCTTCGGCGCGATCTCGGACCAGCGCAGCGTGACCGTCGACTGCTTCGCGGCGAACGCGGCACAGGCCCGCTCGCCCTGGTCGAAAGCCCCGTTGACGTTGAAGTCGATCCACCCGCACGCCCGCCCGGCCTTCGACGCGCCGGTGAGGTGCAGGTCGGCGGAGTACGACGTACGCCCGGTGTGCAGCGGCGTGAAGTCGATACCGTCACCGGGTCGCGGCGTGATCGGGCCGACGGTGCCGTTCGCGAGGTCGGGGTTGTCCTCCGGGGCGTTCGCGCCGAGGCGCACGTCGCTCAGCACGGACCAGGCCGAGCCGTACGTCGCGGGCGCGTGGCTGAAGTTCTCGGGGGCGGACGCGACGATCGAGAACGCGTCGCCGGACGAGCCGTTGTTCAGCGCGGGCAGTTTCGGGTGCTTGGTGAACACCGCCGAGACGGTGAAGCTGACCTTGGTGACGACGCCGTTCACGCGGACCGAGCCGCAGGCGGCGGTCGCGGAGGTGTCGAGGCCGGACGGCGACTTGGTGTTCACGCAGTTCGGGCCGGTGTCGTCGTTCGCGGCGGTGATCGTGTCGCTGGTGACCGCGAGGTTGTTGCCGGTGCCGACCTTCGTCAGGCTGACGCCGGCGGTGCCGAGCTTGAGGATCGCGTGCAGCTCGGACTGCGCGACGGTCCGGCCGCTGACCGTGCGGGTGACCGATCCGCCGATGCCGCCGAGGTGCAGGACCGGGTTGCGGACCGGCTGCGAGAACGCGATCGTCACGGTGCCGCGGTCGCCGCAGCCGCCGGTGGACGCGCAGTCGCCGGTGTTCACCACGACGTCCTGCGCGGGCGTACCGGTCGCGATCGCCGGCTTGTACGTGGCCGCACCGCGGAACCCGGCAGTCGTCGGGTCGCCGAGCTCGGTCTGCCCGCTCACCGTGATCGTCTGCCGCAGCCCGGAGCCCGGCATCACCGTGGTCGCTCCCGCGGTGAACGGCGTGACCGGCACCTCGTAGGCGTTCGCGGTCAGCGTGCCGAGGCTCAGCAGGCCGGTGACAAGAAGAATGGCCCCCGGTCGGGTTGCCCGCATGTGTCCAGCCCTCCCGAGCAATCACGATCGACGCTACGGCCGCGGGCGGGCAGGCCTTGCTGACCTGATGTTACGGGAAGTTCACGCTCCGAGGTCGTAGATCCGGACCTTGCCGATGCTGTGTCGCCGGACCGCGAGCTGATCGAGGGCGGGTGCGATCGGTCCGTTGCGCCCGTCGGCGTACAGCCAGCGGACGCCGTACTCGTCGCGCAACTGCCGCAGCACCTGCGCCGTCGGCGTGGTCAGGGCCCGTTCGGTGAGCGCGAACCGGTCCGGCCACGGGGACGGCTGCTCGGTGTAGCGGCGGCCGCCGTGGCCCTGCGCGGCCATCGCCTGGTTCGTGTACGCCCAGCCTTCGAGGAGCGTGCGGCGGCCGGCGATGCCACTGACCAGGTAGCCGCGGGCGTCGCAGCCCGGCGCTGGTGAGCCGGCCGGGCGGCACCACGTGTTCGTCGCGACCACGTCGTACTGCCCCGAGTGCTGACCGAGCCACAACGCGGCCTCGGCCTCGTCGGGGTACACCCACCAGCGCGCCGCGCGGTACGTCGGCGCCTTCTCGGTGTCGCCGTGGACGGCGCTCTGCGCGAACGAGCTGATCGGCGCGGTGGACAGCAGCACGAGTACGAGGAACATCCCGCCGCCGGCTTGCCGCAACGTCAGCCGCCACACGAGCAGCAGGAACAACGTGATGCCGAGGACGACCAGCAGCATCCGGGTGGTCAGCCACAACTGCCGGCCGGTCGAGGCCGCCGGGACACCGCGCGCCCAGACGAGCAGACCGGCGTACCCGATCGAGAGGATGAACGCGGCGACCGCGATCGGAAGCGGGCGTCCCGAGGCGCGCGCACTGGTCGCCGCGAACCAGCCCGCGCCGGCCAGGCTGAACGGTGCCGCGGTGTAGACGAAGTACGACTCGCTGACCGACGGGTGATCGATCAGCAGGTAGCCGATCCAGCCCGCGACCATCGCGCCGAGCAGGAACCAAGCGATCGGGTCCCGCTTGCCGACGACGCCGAAGCCCGCCCAGGACATCGCTTGCAGCGTCAAGAGCAGCCCTAGCAACAGGCTGAGCGTTCCTAGCACCTCACCGTGCGCCAGCGCGGGCAGGATCAGTCCGCCGTCACCAGGCTGCGTCTTGTCGCCAGTGGCCGCGGTGTAGACGGGCAGGGACTTCAGTACGGCGAGGAACTGCACGCTTGAGCCGCTGGTGCTTCCGGCAACTGTCAGGAAGGTCGTGGCGCCAACAACGAGCAGGACGACCGCCGTACCGACAAGACGCCACGGGATGCGTCGTGTTGTCACAAGTAGGTACAGGGCGGCAAGGCCAACGGCTGCCACGAGCAATGGCAGCACGGTTGGCTTGGAGCCTCCGCCAACAACAGCTACCGGGACGATGAGCAGCCAGAGGCGGTGGCTGCCGGTTCTGAAGAGCAGCTCGATCAGGAACACCGCTACGGCAACAGCCGCGACCATGCCGAACGTCTGGGACGGGCTGAGCAGGCTGACCGGCGGTGCGAGGTTCACACTCGTGTCGACGAGCAGGAACAACTGCGGCGCAGCTAGGGCGAGTGCCGCGAGTACGCCGGTCCACCACGTGCGGCTGACGGTCCTGGCGAGTGTTGCGCACACGAGCAGCGACACGACCAGCCACGGCAGGATCCAGAGCCGGAACAGTACGACGAGCGGTGTCAGTCGCGTGACGTCCACGGCCGCGGCCATGTCGGCGTTCGCGAACCAGTGGTAGTCGAGGCGCTCGTGGACGACCTGTGGCAGCTCGGGCGGTACGGAACGCGTCAGCTCGTGCACCATCGACAAGTGGTACAGCAGGTCCGGGTAGTAGGCCTCGCCGTACGGCGGCATCGGGTGGTACGCCATCACGCCGAGCGTGGTCGCGCCGACCATCACCGCCGCGGACACCGCCAACCCGACGGTCCATGCGAACGGCAGCGGCTTGGGGTCGGCGATCCGGAAGTACCGACGCCCTGCGACCGCGAAACCGACCAGCACCAACGCCGGCCAGACGATCAGCCAACGCTGCCAGCCGAGCGCGGTGAAGATCGCCCAGCCGATCAGCTGCCAGGTCGCGCCGACCACCGACCCGAGCCCGAGATCCTCGGCCCAGTTGCCAGTACTGCGCCACGCCGCCCGCAGCAGCAACGTCCCAGGCAGTGCGATCGCGCCCGCGAAGTACGCGGCGTACTTGAGGATCGGACCAGCACCGACGTCACCCAGCGAGACGAACCCGCCGACCGCCACCAGGATCGGCAGCAGCCAAGGGGCGGACCGCCTCATCTGGTGCTTTCGTGGACGGGCTCCTGGTGCCCGTGGTCGTCGAGGCTGTCGTAGCCGACGAGGAACTGCGGACGGCGCTGACTCGACTGGAACAGCCGCGCGACGTACTCACCGAGCAGCCCGAGACACAGCAACTGGATCGCACCGATCACGCTCACCGCGAGCACCGTCGACGTCCAGCCGGGGATGCTCCGGCCGGTCAGCTTGATCACCAGCGCGCCGATCACGAACAGGCCGGACATCGCGCCGCCGAGCAGCCCGAGCCAGGTCGCCAGCCGCAACGGCGCCGCCGAGAACGCCGTCACGCTGTCGAACGCGAGCCGCACCATCTTCGACACGCTGTACTTCGTCGTCCCGGCGGCGCGCTCCGCCCGGACGTACTTCACCTCGGTGCTCGGGAAGCCGAGCCACGGGATCACCAGCCGGAACACCCGGCCGTCGTCGGGCAGCGCGTTCACGGCGTCGACCACCCGGCGGGTCACCAGCCGGAAGTCGGCCGCGTCGAACGGGATCTCCTTGCCGACCAGGCGGCACATCAACCGGTAGTACAGCCGGGCGGTCGTCCGCTTCGCCCACGAGTCGCTCGAACGGTCGGAGCGGACGCCGTACACGACGTCGACGTCCTCCTTCTCGACCGCGCGCAGGAATTCGGCGATCACCTCCGGCGGGTCCTGCAGGTCGGCGTCGATCGTCACGACGTACCGGCCGCGGGCGCGGCGGAAGCCGGCCGACTGCGCGGCCTGGTGACCGCTGTTCCGCAGCAGGCGGACGACACGGAGCTGCGGCCAGTCCTTCGCGGCCTCCAGGAGCAGGGCGGCAGTGCGGTCCCGGCTGCCGTCGTCGACGACCAGCAGCTCGTAGCTGATCCCGAGCCCGTCCAGCAGCGGATGCATCCGCTCGAAGAAGATCGGCAGCACCTCTTCCTCGTCGTACATCGGCACGACGACGGAGAGCTCGGGCTTGTCCCGCATTGGCTTACCTACCTCCAGATCAGGGATCGACCTTAGCGTGCGCTACGCCGGCGAGATCGCCACCGCACCCGTACGCCGCGGGTCGCCGACCGCGAGCAGTCCGTCGGCCGGATCCCACAACGCCGCCGCGACACCGCCGAAGTACATCGAGTGCGGCGGCATCGCCCGGGTCGGCAGCGCGGTCGAGCCGGACACCGGCAGGTCGTCCTCGTAGTCCACGACCACGTCCTCGCGGACACGAACATGCAGCCGCGGATGCTCGACGGCCTCGCGGAGGGTCAGACCACCGTGCGTGTAGAGCGCGTACACCTGGGCGAGCGCGGTCGGGATCCGGTCCGAACCGGGCGAGCTGATCGCGAGCACGGCACCGTCGCTGTCCCTGCGGGCGACGCTCGGCGCCATGTTGGACGTCAGCCGCGTGCCCGGAGCGAGGCTGTGCGGGCCGCCGTGCAGGAGCTCCTGCTCGCCGAGCGCGTTGTTCAGCCAGATGCCGGTGCCGGGCGTGAGAACACCCGAGCCGTACCCGGACGAGACCGTGATCGCGCACGCGTCACCCTCGTCGTCGACGACCGACACGGTCGCCGTACTCGGCGAGGTCAGCGCGCGCAGGTCGCCGGCCGCGGCCAGGTCGAGCAGCTTCTGCCCTTCGAGCCGGCGGACGTCCTCCGCGTCGAGCTCGGCGAGCCGGCGGCCGAGGACGGCGTACTGCACGTCGATCAGCCGCTCCAGCTCGGACTGGCGCCAGCTGCCGTCGGCCGGCACGCTGTCGAGCAGCGCGAGCATGGCGGCCGCCGCCACACCACCGACCGCGGGCGGCGGATTGGTGGCCAGGCGCCAGCCGTTCTGCTGGACGATCAGGGCCGGGCGGACGATCGCCTCGTACGCCGCGAGGTCCTCGGCGGTCAGGATGCCGTCGTTCGCCGCCATGTCCTCGACCAGGAGGCGCGCGAGATCGCCGGTGTACATGGTCTCGGCGCCGTCGCGGGCGATCAGCTCGAGCGCCTCCGCGAGCTCGGGGATGACGACCGTAGTGCCGGCCTTGATCACGGTGCCGTCGTCGTAGTGCACGACGCCGTGGCTCGGCTGGTGCCAGCCGAAGATGATCTCGTGGGTGAAGCCCAGGTAGTACCCGGAGGTGCGGCTCAGCGCGAAGCCGTTCCGGGCGACGTCGATCGCGGGCTGGACCACCTCACGCCAGGGTGCTTTGCCGGAACGGCGGTGCGCGAGGTCGAGTGCTTTCATCCCGCCCGGTGTCGCGACGGAACCGTGGCCGACTGTGGTCGTCGTACCGCCGCCGTAGTCGGTGGTGACGTCCCAGACCCCCTGCCCGAACCGCTCCCCCGGCAGGCCGCGGCCCGGCATCTCCACCCACCCGTCGATCGTGACCGGCTCGGCCCCCGCCACCTGCAACGTGACGAACCCACCCGAGGCCGGCGACACCACACCGATCTCGTTCACCATCGTCACCAGCGTCGCGGCAATCGCCGCATCCACCGCATTCCCACCCTCGGCCGCCACCCGCACCCCCGCGTCGGCAGCTGCCGCATTCGGCGCCGCGACGGCGACCCGCGGATGCCCCGCACTCATCGCAAGCCGCCGCTCACGCCGCGAACCGCCGGGTCCGGCCCAACAGGTTGCCGCGCAGGGCCGCACCCACCGAAGCGGCACGAAAACGCCCTCAAGCACACCCGGCGTGAAGCGACCGGGCGGCTTGAGCGGGGGCCCGTGGGCATGGGTGTCAGCCGACCCGTTGGACGGCGTTGAAGCGGTCGACCGTCACCTGGACGGCGGACTGGCGGGCGTCGGCCACCTCGTTCTCCTTCAGGGTGCGGTCGGGGGCGCGGAAGCGGAGGGCGAAGGCGAGGGACTTCTTGCCCTCGCCGATCTGCTCGCCGGTGTACACGTCGAACAGCCGCACCGACTCCAGCAGGTCGCCCGCACCCTCGGCCAGCGCCGCCTGCACGTCGGCCGCCGGTACGTCGGCCGCGACGATCAGCGCCACGTCCTCCTTGGCCACCGGGTACGACGAGAACGGGTGCGCCGCGATCGACTCCGGACCCGCCGCGATCAGCGCGTCCAGGTCCAGCTCGACCGCACTCGACCGGGCCGGCAACCCGAACGCCTGACAAACCTTCGGATGCAGCTCGCCCGCATGCCCAACGACCTTCCCGCCGGCGCCACCCGCACCGGAGCCGCCGAGGCCACCCGAGCCGGAGCCGTCAGAGCCGGAGGCGTCAGGGCCGGAGCCGCCCGAGCCCGAGCCGCCCGAGCCGTCAGGGCCTTCGACCACGAATTCCGCGCATCGGCCCGGGTGCCACGGCGCGAGTTCGACGTTCCGGACGGTCGGCTCGACGCCGACCACGGACGCGATCAGCCGCGCGATCTGCACCGCGTCCGCCCAGCCCGCCGGGCTGCCCTTGCCCCACCAACCGGTCGGCGTCCGCGAACCCGTCAGCACGACGCCGACGTGCAGCGGCTGGTCCGGGAGCGCGTCGTACAGCGCCTGGATCTCAGCGTCGCTCGGCCGGTGCGCGACCGACGGCAGCGGCGCGGGCTTCGTCTCCGCCTTCGGCAGGAACACCAGTCCGGTCTGGAAGATCGCCAGGTCGCTCGCACCCCGGCCGACGTTCCGCTCGGCGGTCCGGAGGAGGGTCGCGAGCAGCGTCGTCTGCATCGACGGCTCTTCGTCGGAGATCGGGTTGACGAGCTTCACCGTCGTACGCCGGGAGTCGTCGGCCGGGAGCCCGAGCGCATCGAAGTCGGCCTCGCCGGTGAACGGGTACGACACGACCTCGGTCAGCCCCCCGCCGACCAGCGCGGTCGCCACCTTCCGCCGCCGCTTCTGCGACACGGTCAGCCCCTGCCCACCAGGAGCGGCCGGCAGGATCGACGGCACGTTGTCGTACCCGAACAGCCGAATGACTTCCTCGGCGAAGTCGTTGGGATCCCGCAGATCCGGCCGCCACGACGGCGGAACCACCGTCAGCAGATCGTCACCGACGAGGTCGGCAGCCTCAAGCACCCCCACCGCACCCGTGCCGCGACCGGCGGTCGCGGAGCTGGTCGGGCCGGTGGTGGCCGCACCGCCGGCTGCGGCTGTCGCCGAACTGCCTCCGGCCACGCTCTGCGCCGGCTCGATCAGCAGCGCCGGGGCGTGCACGCCCACCGCGAGCGGGGCGGGCATCGCGCCCGCGTCGGCCCGCTCGACGGTGCAGCCGACCGAGCGGAGGTGCTCAAGCGTCTCCGCGAGGGTAATGGGGGCACCCGCGACGCGCGCGGGGTGGTCGGCGCGGAGGGTTACCGGGGCCGGGGACGGGTGGGTGACGAGCACCGTCTCGTCGGGGAGGATCGTGCCGCCGGCGTACTCGGCCAGCAGGTCGGCCACCCGTTGGGCGGCGTACCTCGGCAGCGCCGGGTCGACCTCGCGCTCGAACCGGCGCGACGCCTCCGACGACAGCTTGTGCCGGCGGGACGCGCGCGCGATCACGATCGGGTCGAAGTGCGCGGCCTCGATCACCACGTCGGCGGTGTTCTCGGAGATCTCCGTCGACGCGCCGCCCATCACCCCGGCGACGCCGATCGGGCCGGAGTCGTCGGTGATCAGCAGGTCCTCGGTGTCCAGCTCGCGGGTCTGGTCGTCGAGCGTCATCAGCTTCTCGCCCGCGGTCGCCCGCCGTACGACGATCTCGCCGGCCAGCCGGGCCCCGTCATAGGTGTGGATCGGCTGCCCGAGCTCGAGCATCACGTAGTTCGCGACGTCGACCCCGATCGAGATCGGCCGCATCCCGGACGCGAGCAACCGCTTCTGCATCCACCGCGGCGACAGCGCCTTCGGGTCGATCCCGGTCACCGTCCGCGTGACGAAAACACTGCACGCTTCGGCGTCGTCCACCCGCACCGGGTAGCCGCCCGAACCCGACCCGTTCAGCTCCAACGCGGCCGGATCCTGCAGCGAAACCCCGTACGCCGTCGCCGCCTCGCGCGCCACCCCGCGGATCGACAGGCAGTACCCGCGGTCCGGCGTCACCGCGATGTCGAGTACGTCATCCCGCAGCGCGAGCAGCTCGATCGCGTCGTCACCCGGCGCAGCCTCGCCCGGCTCGAGCACCACGATCCCGTGCGTACCGTCGTCGCCCAGCCCGAGCTCCGCGCTCGAGCAGATCATCCCGTTGGAGACATGCCCGTACGTCTTCCGCGCCGCGATCGCGAACCCGCCGGGCAGCACGGCGCCCGGCAGCACCACGATCACCAGGTCGCCGACCTCGAAGTTGTGCGCACCGCAGACGACCCACTGCGGCTCGTCCTTGCCGATGTCCAGCGAGCACCAGCGGATCGTCTTGCCGTTCTTCTGCGGCTCGTTCTCGTACGTCAGCACCTTGCCGACCACGAGCGGCCCGGTCAGGTCGGACTCCTCGACGGTCTCCACCTCGAGGCCGGCCCGGATCAGCTGCTCCGCGACCTGGCGACCGGTGACGTCGGCCGGCAGGTCGACGTACTCACGAAGCCATGACAGTGGGACCCGCATCAGATCTCCATCCCGAACTGGCGGCTGAACCGCACGTCACCCTCGACCATGTCCCGCATGTCCTCGACCCCGTTGCGGAACATCAGCGTCCGCTCCAGGCCCATGCCGAACGCGAACCCGGAGTACCGCTCGGTGTCGATGCCGTTGGCCTGCAGGACCCGCGGGTTCACCACACCGCAGCCGCCCCACTCGATCCAGCCCTCGCTGCCGCAGGTGCGGCACGGGCGGTCCGGGTTGCCGACGGACGCGCCGCGGCAGACGAAGCACTTCAGGTCGACCTCGGCCGACGGCTCGGTGAACGGGAAGAAGTTCGGCCGCAGCCGGGCCTCCAGGCCCTCGCCGAACATCGACACGACGAAGTGGTCGAGCGTGCCCTTCAGGTGCGCGAGCGTGATCCCTTCGTCAACAACGAGTCCCTCGACCTGGTAGAAGACCGGCGTGTGCGTCGCGTCCAGTTCGTCGGTGCGGAACACGCGGCCCGGGCAGATCACGTAGATCGGGGGCTTGCGGGTCAGCATCGACCTGGCCTGCACCGGCGACGTGTGCGTCCGCAGCACCTTGCCGGAGCCGGCCGGCTCGACGAAGAAGGTGTCCTGCATCTGCCGGGCCGGGTGGTCGGGCTGGAAGTTCAGCGCGTCGAAGTTCAGCCACTCGGCCTCGACCTCAGGACCCTCGGCGACGTCCCAGCCGAGCGCGGTGAACACGTCCGCGACCTGCTCGGAGATCAGCGACAGCGGGTGCCGGGCGCCGAGCTCCGGGGTGTGCCACGGCAGCGTCACGTCGACGCGCTCGGTGGCCAGCATCAGCTCCTCGTGCTCGGCCTCGAGCACCGCGAGCCGGGCCGCGAACCCCTCGTTGATCGCCTTCCGGGCGGCGCCGATCCGCTGCCCGGCCTCCTTGCGGGCCTGCGGCGGCAGCGCGCCGATCTCCCGGTTGGCCAGCACGATCGGCGACTTGTCGCCGAGATGAGCGGACTTCGCCTCCTGCAGGGCGGCCAGATCGGCCGCCCCGGTAAACGCCGTCAGCGCCTCGTCGCGGGTCCGCTCCACCTCTTCGGCATGCAGCGGCGTCACTTCGACCGGGTCGTAATCAGTGTTGGGACCGGACATGGCTCGCTCTCAATTCGGAACTTCTGCGGATTGCAGTCTAGAAACCCGAACCCCAATACCGTGAATCGCCCGTCCACAACCACCCAGCTCAGCCCAGGTTGGGGAGGATGTTGCCCCCGGATCGGCACGAAATACTCCCCAACCCGGTCAGCTCAGGGGGCACGCGGCGGAGCAGGGGTGGGGGTGGCCGGGCCAGCCGCGGTAGTGGAGGGCGGCGACCACCTGGGCGGCTGTCCCACACGGGTCGGTGACCAGCCGGTAGCCGAATCGCAGCGTCAGCTTGCCACTTGCCGCGGCCGCGTTGTCCCTCGTCATGTCACGCCAGCGACTCGCCGCGTCCGCATGACCCGCCTGGCCGTCCAGCTCGACGATCACGCCGTACGGCGAATACTCGGAGTCCCGGTAGACGACGGCGCCGGCGTCCGCGGCCCGGACCTGTCGTCGCGCCCGCGGCAGCCCGTGTGCACGCTCGACGCGCCGGAGGTACGCCTGCTCGAGGAACGATTGAACGCCCTCGGCCGCCTCGGACAGGATCCGCCGAAGGATGCGCCGTCCAGGCAACTCCGGGAGCGACTCCAGTTCCGCCAGCAACCGGGCCGGTGTCGTCCGGCGCTCCCGGCAGGCGTCGAACAGTACGGCGGCCCGCCCCGAGACATCCGCTGTCGCACCGGCGACGACCAGGAGCGCGACCTCCAATCGCACGATCGGCGGTTCACGAGAGGGCTGCAGAAGCGAGGACAACCGCCGATGCCGCGTGACGACGATCCCGGCCTTCTGCCGAACCCGGCGCGGATGCGGTAGCGCGATGTGGATCCGCCCGTCCCCCGAGTCCACGGCGACGCCGTACCGCCGGAGCGCCGTCGTACCCGTCAGCGCGGCGCTCGGCCCACACGACAGCCACGCCGCCCACATCCTGGTCTCCCACGGCAGCGGTCCGGTGAAGTCGACGTACACACCGGTATGCACGCGCTGCACCTGCCGGCCACGCCGACGCCCGAGCAAGACCTTGTCGGTGATCCCGTGCGCGATGGCCTGCGCCCGGCTGAAGGCACCAGCCTGCCGCCGGCGCAGTTCCCCGAACGAACGGGCGCTTGCTTCCTCCACGCCCAAGAACATGCACGCGTCACCCCACCGTCCGACCGGTCCTCTCGCTCCCTGTGGACAGCCGATGTGGGGAGCATTTCTTCCCCGTCCGGGACGAAATGCTCCCCAGGTTGGGCTAACCCAGGCGGTGGCGGGCGCGGATGGCGGCGATCAGGACGCCTAGGGCGGCTAGGAAGGCTCCGACGCCGATCGGGAGGAAGAACGTCGGGTAGTCGACGACGGCGGACGGGTCGGTCCACGGTTCGTGACCGGGGGCCGGCTCGGCGAGAATCAGGCAGACCGCGCCGGTCACGTCGTACGCGATCGCCAGCAGCACGGTGGTGATCGACAGCCGCCGGGCCCATTTCAGCACCCGGCGGTTCCCCCGCGACCGTCCGCTCAGCATCGTTCCGAGGGCGAACGGCAGCAGGATCAGCAGCGCCAACAGGACAGCGTTGGCGACCTCTTGGAACGCAGGCACGCCTGCATGCTGTCAGTGCACCGGGTCGTCCACCGGTGTGACCTGGTCCCGGACCTTCGGCTCGGGCTTCGGGAGGACTGTGAGTGCGACGACCGCACCGGCGACCGCGCCGATCGCGCCGACGGTCATCGCGATCGACATCGCGTCGACGAACGCGTGTTTGGCGGCGGCGAAGAAGTCCGGGCCGAGCGCGAGCGTGTCCGCGATCGACTTCCGCGCGGCCTCCGGTACCGAGTCCGGCAGGGCCGAGGAGTACGCCGCCGCGAGCACACTGCCCAGTACGGCGACCGACAGCGCGGCACCCGTCTGCTGGACGGTGTCGTTCATCGCCGACCCGACGCCACGGTGCTCCGCCGGAACGGCCTGCATCAGCAAGGTGTACGCCGCCGGGCCGGCCAGGCCACCGCCGACCCCCATCACCAGCAGCCCGAGGATCAGCAGCCCATACCCGGTCGAGTCCGACACCTGCGTCAGGATCCCGAACGCGCCCGCGATGACGATCAGCCCGAGCGCGATCAGCGTCCGGTCCGCCAGCTTCTTCCCGAGCGTCGCGCCGAGCACGTTGAACACGGTCGCGGCCACGGCGTACGGGATCAGCGCCAGCCCCGCCTTCAGCGGCGAGTACCCGAGCGCGAACTGCAGGTACTGCGTCAACGCCAGCATCAGCCCGCCCGCGGTGAACGACAGCAGCACGATCGAGAAGCTCGTCCCGCTGAACCGCCGGTCCTTGAACAGCGCGAGCGGCACCATCGGATGCACGCTGCGCTTCTCCCAGAGCGCGAACGCGGTCAGCGCGACGATCCCGACCGCCAGCCCGCCGAGCACCTTCGCCGACGCCCAGCCGTTGCCGGGGATCGACACGATCGCCCACACGATCGAGGCCATCCCGACGATCGTCAGCACCGCACCGGCCGGGTCGACGTCGCGGGCCGGGCCCTTCGACTCGGGGATCAGCGCCACCGTGCCGATGATCGCCAGTACCGCGATCGGCACGTTCAGCAGGAAGATCGAGCCCCACCAGAAGTGGTTCAGCAGTACGCCGCCCACGGTCGGACCGGCCACCACGCCGACCATCGCGACCATCGACCAGCCCGCCATCGCCTTGCGCTGCTCCTCCGGCGGGAACACCGTGAACAGCAGCGACAGCGTGCTCGGCATCAGCAGCGAACCGCCGACGCCCATCAGCCCGCGGCAGGCGATCAGCTGCCACGGGTTCGCGGCCAGCGTGGCGAGCAGCGAGGCGGCGCCGAACAGCACCAGGCCGATCAGCAGCATCTTGCGGCGCCCGTACCGGTCGGACAGGCTGCCCGCGGTCAGCAGCAGCCCCGCGAACGCCAGGATGTAGGCGTCGATCACCCATTGGATGTCCGCCGGCGTCGCGTCCAGGTCGCGCATCAGCGACGGGATGGCCAGGTTCAGGACGGTGTTGTCGACGACGAGCACCATCAGGCTCAGGCACAGAATCAGCAGGATCCACCAGCGCCGGGGATGCCCGGTCGCGGCTTCGGTGGACTCGAACGGTGTACTAGTCACTCGCACACTGTACGACGAACTCGTACATCGTGCGAGTGGTTAGTAGGATGGGCGCATGAGAGAGACGATCTGGACCCGCGAACGGAAGGCGTCACCCGCGCGCGAGACGCTGAGCCGGGAGCAGATCGTGGCCGCCGCGATGCAGGTGCTGGACGCCGAGGGCGTCACCGGGCTGAGCATCCGGAAGCTGGCGGCCAAGCTCGGCGCCGGCGCCACCAGCCTGTACTGGCACGTGCCGACCAAGGACGACCTGATCGACCTGCTGATCGACGAGGTCTGGGGCGAGATCGACGTACCGGAGCCGGAGCTGGCCGGGTGGCGGAGCGGGGCGCTGCTGTTCGGCCACAGCCTGCGGTCCGCCGTCCTGCGGCATCCGTGGCTGCCCGAGGTGATGTACACCCGGCCGAGCATCGGGCCGAAGGCGATGCGACTCGGCGCGCGCGGCGTGGTGCTGTTCGGGGCGGCCGGGTTCTCCGAGAAGGAGGTCGACCTGGCGCTGGGCAGCGTCATGTCGTACGCGCTCGGTACGGCCAGCGCCGAGGTCGCCACCCGCGAGATGCACCGCCGGTCCGGGCAGTCCGAGCAGGAGTGGGTCGCGGACCTGCTCGAACAGGCCCAGTTGGCGGCGGGCGACTACCCCGAGATGCAGGCGTCCGTCCGCCGCCGGACCGGCTCCGACCTCGACACCAGCCTCACCGAGACCTTCGTCTACGGCCTCGACGCGCTCCTCGACGGGCTCCAGGCCCGCGTCAGGAGGTAAGACCGAACCAGGGCCCCTTCGCGAGCTCCTCGCGCAGCACCACCCGGTCCCGCTCGTCGGAGATCGCCACCGTCAGTTCCTCGACGCGCTCCAGCTCTCGGCGTGCGCCGACGGTGTCGCCGGTCGCCGCCAACGCGCGGGCGAGCGCTTCGCGGGCGAACGGCTCGTCCCAGTCGCCTATCTGTGCGGGATACGCCAGGACGAGTTCGAGGCATCGGCGCGCGTGCTGCAGGCCGACCTCGGCGCGGCCGATCCGGAGCGCCGCGCGGGCGATCAGGTGTTCGCCGCGGGCGTGGTTGGCCTCGTTCCCGGCTTCGAGCCAGTGCAGGCAGGCGGCGTACGCGCCGTACAGCAGGCGTTCCTGGTCCTCGAGCGGGCTGGTCTCGTCGATCTCCTCGAGCAGGTCCCAGGTCTCGTTGTTCAGCTCGACCCCGAAGTACCGGTGCAGCTCCCGCCCCTCGACGAGCTCGGTCGCCACCTTCTCCATCAGCTCCGGCCAGCTCGCCAGCCCGTACTCGCGGGCGATCGTCAGCTGCGCGTCCCGCAGCGTGAACCCGGCGCCGTCGTACGCCGGATGGTACGTCCGCACCCGTTCGACCGCGTCCGGCCGCCCTTTGACGACCGCCTTCCGCAGCTCCTTCGCCCGCGCGCGCAACTGACTGAGACTCGCCTTCGCAGGCAGCGGTGTGGTCGACATCGACAGTCCTTCCAGACGACCCGCTCCGCTGACCAGGCCGTCCCGAAGGGTCCATCGGCCATGACTCGAGATCCAGCAGTCCAGGTGCACTCAGTGCTTGCCGCGAAGAGGAGGCGCCCTGACGCGCACTACCCCAACGCTGACACGTGGCCCGGCGGGACGTCAACCGAGATGGATCGGGTTCGTCCAGGCTCGGTGGCCGGTGGTGTCTTCGGTGGTGAGGCGACAGTGGGTGCCGCGGAAGAGGCGGAGGGGGAAGGTGTGTTCGGTGAGGTTGGTGCCTTGGGCAACCTCGGCGCCGGGGTGGCCGCCGGTGAGGAGGATCTTGGTGGCGGGTGAGCAGTGGACGGTGATCTCGTCGCCCTCGATGCGTACGTCGTACAGCTCGGGGCCGGTGCTGGAGTAGAAGTGGCCGGCCTTCAGCGCGGTCAGGAGAGCGTCGGGGTCGAGGGACTCGGCGCGGACGTGGACCCAGGCCTGGCAGGGCGGCGGGTCCTGGGGTTGCAGGTGGGCGTCGTCGGCGGCGTACGTGGTGAAGCGGTGGCCGCGGTTCAGGAGGACGTCGGTGAGGTGCCAGCTGTCGCCGCGGTTCTCGCGGTCGGCCAGGGCGTTGTAGACCTCGATCGAGTGGGCGGCATCCAGGCTCTCCGCGTCCGACGCTGTCAGGAGTGAAGCGGACGGATGGGCCATGCCGACGAATGCCCCGGCGGCACGGGCCCGCAGCGCCAGCCCAGGACCGTCTTCAGAGGCGGACGGGGGTGGGAAGTCGAGGGGGAGGCCGGCGGCGACGATGTGCCATTGCTGGCCGGCTTCCGTCCGCGGAGCGTGGAGTTCGGCGCCGATGAGGGTGGTGAAGGTGCCGGTGCGGAGGTCGCGGGTGTCGGTGACCGGGTAGCCGTACTCGGGGCGGAAGTGGTCGGTGATCGACACGAAGTCGTACCCCGCGTCCCGATACACCTGCGCCGTCTCCGCCGGGGACAGGAACCCGTCGGAGCGGTTCGAGTGCGTGTGCAGGTTCCCGCGCCAGAACCGGCCTGGCAGGTCGAAGATCATCGGCGTTGCTCGCGGGCCGACGCGTACAGGCAGATCGCCGCGGCGGTGGCCAGGTTGAGCGACTCGGCGCGGCCGTAGATCGGCACCTTCACCGAGTGGTTCACGACCGCGTTGATGCCGTCCGGCAGACCGTGCGCCTCGTTCCCGAACAGCCACACGGTCGGCTTTGCCAGTGTGCCGTCGTCGATGCACGTGTCCAGATCGGTCGCGCCGTACCCGTCCGCGGCGAGCACCTGCAGTCCCTGCTCGCGCCACGCCCGTACGGCGGCCACGATGTCGACGTCGGTGGTGATCGGCACGTGGAAGATGCTGCCGACGCTGGCCCGTACGGCCTTCGGGTTGTGCGGGTCGACGGACTCCGCCGACAGTACGACGGCATCCGCGCCGGCGGCGTCCGCCGTACGGATCAACGTACCGACGTTGCCCGGGTCGCGGACCTGGACGCCGGCCGCGATCAGCGTGACCGCATCGGTCCGCAGCGGGACGTCCACCAGCGAGCAGACGGCGACCACGCCCTGCGACGTGACGGTCTCGCTCAGCGCCTCGATCGCCGCCCGGTCCACCTCGAACCACGGAACGCCGGCCACCGCGGCCAGGTCGTGCAGGTCACGGTGACGGGTCGCGACGGCGGGTTCGGCGTACACCTCGAGCACGAGCTCGCGGTGTTCGAGCGCCTCCCGGACGGCCTGGGGGCCTTCGACCAGGAAGCGGCCGGTCTTGCGCCGGAACGCACGAGTGGCGAGCCGCCGGGCCTGCTTGATCCGCGCGGACTGCGCGGTCAACAGACCAGGGCTCGCCACTTGTGGGGTACGGGTGGTGCTCAGGCCGCGGCGTCGGACTTCGGCGCGTTCACGTCCGCCGGCAGGGCGGCCTTGGCCACCTGCACGAGCGCGGAGAACGCGGCCGGGTCGTTGACGGCGAGGTCGGCGAGGATCTTGCGGTCCACCTCGACCTCGGCCAGGCGCAGACCCTGGATGAAGCGGTTGTAGGTCAGGTCCTCGGCGCGGACCGCGGCGTTGATGCGCTGGATCCACAGCTTGCGGAAGTCGCCCTTGCGCGCCTTGCGGTCACGGTAGGCGTAGACGAGCGAGTGAGTGACCTGCTCCTTGGCCTTGCGGTACAGCCGCGAGCGCTGGCCGCGGTAACCGCTGGCCTGCTCCAGTACGGTACGACGCTTCTTGTGGGCGTTGACTGCCCGCTTCACGCGTGCCATGAGGTGTTACTCCTTGTATTTCTGCGCCGTGGACAGGACTGCCGACGACGGGGGATGGTTCGGGAGGGGAAGTGCGTCAGATGCCGAGCAGCTTCTTGGCCTTCTTCACGTACGCCGGGGCGACCTCGACGGTGCCCGAGAGGCGACGCTTGCGCTTCGACGACTTCGCCTCGGCGAGGTGCCGGATACCGGTCTGCTCACGACGGATCTTGCCCGACCCGGTGACCCGGACCCGCTTCTTCATCCCCGAGTGGGTCTTCATCTTCGGCATGGCTGTTCTGCTCCTGAGTTTCTTCGTTGACTCGATCTTCGGTGTGCCGGCTCCGGCCGCTGCGGTTCCCCTGACGGCCGGAGCGATCGGTCACTCCGGGTCGAGGTTGTCGGCCGGACCCTTCGGCTTCTTGGTTGCGCCGGCGGCGCGCTCGGCCTCGTGAGCCTGGGCCTGCTCGGCGCGTTCCTTGCGCTCCGCTTCCTCCTCGGCCTCCCGCTCGGCCTTCCGCTGCGCCTTCTCGGCTTCCACGTCCACGCGCGCTTCGGACTTCTTCTTGTGCGGTCCGAGCACCATGATCATGTTCCGGCCGTCCTGACGCGGCGACGACTCGACGAAGCCGAGCTCGCTGACGTCCTCGGCCAGCCGCTGCAGCAACCGGAACCCGAGCTCGGGCCGGGACTGCTCACGTCCGCGGAACATGATGGTGATCTTGACCTTGTCCCCGGCCTTCAGGAACCGCACCACGTGACCCTTCTTGGTCTCGTAGTCGTGCGGGTCGATCTTCGGCCGCAGCTTCATCTCTTTGATGATGGTGTTGGTCTGGTTCCGGCGGGACTCGCGCGCCTTCTGCGCGGTCTCGTACTTGTACTTGCCGAAATCCATCAACTTGCAGACCGGAGGCCGGGCCGTCGCCGCGACCTCGACCAGGTCGAGGTCGGCCTCCTGGGCCAGCCGCAGTGCGTCCTCGATCCGGACGATGCCTACCTGCTCACCGTTCGGTCCGACCAGCCGCACCTCGGGAACGCGGATGCGCTCGTTGACGCGCAAATCAGTGGTGATGGGTCCTCCTGGGTTGAACTCGTACTGGATGCCACCTCGTGATCACCCGAAGTCCCCCTGGAAAACAGAAGGCCCTCGTGCGATCACACGAAGGCCCAATTCCCAGCGGTACGACGTCCCGACCCTGGAGGGGAGGTACGCCGTACGTTGACCGGGACCCGCCGACTGTTCATCGACTGGGTGGGAGGTGGCCCTCCGCTTAGACTTGAACCGTCGTTGTCCCTTGACTATTCCGGTCAGGGGTCACCAACGGACCAGGTCGGTCGCCGTGTAAGAGTAGCAGCATGACCGACGCAGATGCCACTCCGCAGCCAGACCCCCTCGCGACCGCTTCCCGCGACATCGCCGAGGTGCCCGCCGTGGAGATCATCTCCACCGCCGCACTCCACCTGATGAGCGCGGCCGCCGTCAACCTCGGCCTCGCCGCCGACCTGCCGGAGCACAAGGACCTCGACGAGGCGCGGTCGCTGATCGACTCGCTGGCCGGCCTGCTGGACGCGGCCTCCCCGTCCCTCGGGCACCACCACGCGGCGCCGCTGCGGGACGGGCTGCGCTCGCTGCAGCTGGCGTTCCGGGAGGCCAGCTCGATCCAGGACGAGCCGGGTCAGGGTCCCGGTGAGAAGTACACCGGCGCCGTGTACCCGGCGGCCGCCAAGTAGGACCGGCGTGGGCGCGGGCAAGTACACCACCCTTCCGCGCCCACATCCAGCTCAGTCCGCACGGCGTACCAGCTCCAACCTGGAGCGCGTCAGCGCGTAAGGCACCGCGGCAGCGAACAAGGGCACGAGTACGGCGACGCCGGCGATCACGGCCCACGGCACGACGACCGTCGGCGACCCGACAACGCTGTGCGCGGTGAACCCGTACAAAGCGCCCACGGCTACGCCAAGCAGACAACCGAGCTGCCCGAGGAACCAGCCCTGCGCAGCCGCGAGCCCGCGACGCATCCTGGGCGGCGCACCGACCGCAGCAAGCGTGGCGAAGTCCGCACGCCCTTCGGACATCGACAAGGCGACCGACATGGCCACGCCGAGCAGCGTTGCCGCCAGCCCTGCGATCAGTAGCCCGATCGACGCCTTGCGCACCGGGCTCTGGTACCCGTGCTCAACCTTCAACGCGTCCTCATGACCGAGCAGCCGCGCGACCGCGGCCAACTGCGCCGCGCTCGGCTCCTCCCGCAAACTGAAGTGGACCGCATCCACGCCGGCCGTGCCCAGCTGTCGCGCGGCATCGGTGCTGATCAGCGCCGACCAGGCCAGCACACCGGCCTTCGGCGGCGACGGCACGACCGCGGCCGGGTACCGGATCGTCTGACGCCCGTCGAGGTCGTCCCCCCGCGCGAGCTTCACCGTCCCGTCGTTCGCCATCGTCGCCAGCGGTACGACGACCTTCCCCTGCCGCAGCGCCGCGGCCGCCCGCCGGCCCCAGTCGAGGAACCGGGCGATGTACGCCGGATCGACCGCCGTCAACGAGTACCCGGTCGAGTAGACGCTGCCGTTCGCGACGTACCCGTCGGTCGCCTTCGTGCCGTTCAGTACGACGGTGCCGACCTCATAGCGGTGCTCCACCGGCAGCAGGGCCTGGACCCTGTCGACGAGTTGCGCCGAGTACGGGATGTCGCCGTCGAACCGGAGGACCGCGTCCCCGATCCGCCCGGCCGGCTCGTAGTTCTGCGCCTTCGCGGCGGACTGGTTCACCACCGCGAACGCGAGCGCCGTCGTACCGGCGACCGCGATCATGATCGCCGCCGTGACCGGGCCGGTGCGGTGCCGGTGCCGCGACGCGTCCCGGAGCGCGAGCCGCATGCTCAGCGGCAGGCGGCGGAACCGCCCGGCGACCTTGCCGACCAGGGCGGGCAGCATCCAGACCAGCCCGGCGACGACGAGCGTGATACCGGCGACGACCACCACGACCGGAAGGGTCGGCGAGGCCGAGGCGACCCGGGAGATCTGGGCGGGATCGGCGGCCGCGCGCTGCTGCCGGGCGGTGTCGAGCGCGGACGCCAGCTGGATGTTGCCGATCACCGAAAGCACCAGCCCGGCCGCCACCAGTACGAGCGTGAACCGCCGGAGCCGGACCGCTCCCACGACCGCGCTGAACCGCCCGGCCAAGGCAGCCAACGGTGGCCGTCGCGCCGCCCCGATCGCCGGGACGAGCGCCGACGCGAGCCCTGCGACCAGCCCGACGGCAACCACTCCGAGCAGCTGCAGCCACGGGAGCTGCCAGCCCGTGATCAACGTCGACGTCGCGTCCTCCCACCAGGACTTCCCGGCCAGCGCGGTCACCACGCCGATGACGAGCCCACCGCCCGCGCCTAGCAGTCCGGCGTACAGCCCCTGCGCCAGCACGACCCGTCGTACGTCGGCCGACGTACCTCCGACCGCGGTGACTAGACCGAGCTCCCGGGTCTGCCGACGCGCTACGACAGCGAACGCTGTACCTGCGAGCAGCACGAGCTCCAGTACGCCGAAGCCGACGATGAGCACACGTGCCGCCGCACCACCAACGGGACCACGGGGCGTCGCAGGCGGGTCGATAACCGAGGCCCTGGATTCAAGAGTCATGCCCTGCTTGCTCAGCTTCTCAGCCAGCGCGTTGACGTCCACGCCGTTCGGCAGGTCGACCAGGTACTCCGCTTGCGAGTCCGGGTCGCCTACTGCGGGCGTCGCGAACACCAGCCGCGACTTCGGGAGGTCGAGCGTGCGGGCAATGCCGACGACCTGGTACCTCGTACCGTTCGCAGCCGTCAGCGCACCGCCAGGGTGCAGCCCTAGGTGGTCCGCCAGCACAGGTGACAGCGCGACCTCGCTGGCCTTCGCAGGCATCCGCCCGGCGTCCAGGCGGTACGTCCCGGCAAGCATGGTGTTCGTGAAGTCGCCCGTGGCGAGTCCGACGTTCAGGGCGGCCCCGTTGCCACGCAGTTCGATGTCGCTGGCGAGCGACTTCGCCCTGGCGTACTGCGACCCGCTCGGCAGCGCACGGCGTACGTCGGTGCGGGCAGACGGCGCTGTGAGCCGCGCATCTGCCGACCCGAGGACCGTGCGCGCCAACGGCTCGCCCGTGGGGTGCGTAGCGCGGTGCACGACGCTGAACCAGCTACCGGCGAGCACAGGCAGGCCGACGAGCGCAGCAATCAGCAGGGTCCGTCCCAGCGTGCGTCGCGCCGTACGGCGGGCCAGCCGCAACGCGAGAACCCAGTCGTTGAGGAGCTTCACGGCACCAACCCCTGCTCGTTCACCATGGATACTGAGTATGCATACCCGGTATCTACGGCGCAAACTTGATTGACCTCGCAGCTAGAGCCCGCGGAAGAAATTGACCAGTCCGGTCGGGGCGTCCGGGGCGAAGCAGACCTCGAGGTTCTCGGCCGACTCGCGGGCGGACCGTTCGGCGCGGTCGAACATCGCCGACTCATAGCTGTCCAGCGGATCGCCCGCGACCAGGGCGGCCGCCAGTTCGGCGGCGTCCTGCAGGGCGAGGTTGGCGCCCTCGCCGGCGAACGGGGACATCAGGTGCGCCGCATCCCCGAGCAGCGTGACGCCCGGCACCGGCTTCCACCGGTGCCCGATCGGCAGCGCGTGGATCGGCCGCGGGATCAGCTCGCCGTCGGCCTCGCGGATCAGCCGGAGCAGGGCGTCGTCCCAGCCGGCGAACGTCGTCTCCAGCACCTCGGCCGTGATCGGCGCATGCTCGGTCGCCCGGTAGGCGGCGTACACATGCAGACGATCCGGCTCCCGGTGCACGAGCAGGCCGCGCCCGTCCGACAGCGCGAACATCGACCCGCCGCCGACGAGTTCCGCGCTCTCCGGATGCCGTCCGTCGGGATCGAGCAGGTCGAGCTCCGCGAACGAGATCCCGGCGTACCGCGGGACCGCGTCCGACACCAGCGCCCGCACCTTCGACCACGCGCCGTCCGCGCCGACGACTAGGTCCGCGTCCGGCCGTTCGCCGTCGACCTTCGAGTTCCAGCGGATCATGCCGTCGGGCAGGCTGTTGATCAGCAGGTCCCTCAGGGCCTTCCGATGTACTTCTGGCCGGCCGTTGCCGCCGTCGTCCGCGTGCCGCAGTACGGCGTACTTGTCGTACACCTTCATCGCCTCGCCGCCCGGCAGCACCAGCGGCAGGAAGTCGTCGTACAGCCCGGCCGCGCGCAGCGCGAGCTGGCCGGAGTCCTCGTGGATGTCGAGCATCCCGCCCTGCGTCCGTGCCGCCGGCGACGCGTCTGCCTCGTAGACGACGGCCTCGATGCCGTTGACGTGCAGAATCCGGGCCAGCATCAGTCCGCCGAGCCCGGCACCGATGATTGCGATCATGCCGACTCACCTCCCGTCCGTGGAGTGCCGAGCACCCCGCTGAGCAGTACGTCGATCCCCCAGGCCAGCCGCCGCTCCCCCGGCCCGCTGAACAGGTCCTCGCCGAGCGCCGCGATCCGCGGATGCGTCTCCGGCCGCACCGCGAGCAACGCGGCCCGCGCCACACCCCACGCCTCCGGGTCCTCCCCGCCGGCATGCTCGGCAGCGGTCGCAGTCGCCAACTGGAGCAGCAGATCCACACCCCACGCAGCCTGCGCCGGCGGTACGCCGCCCTCGTCCAGCAACGCGAGCAAACCCTCGACCAGCCGCAGGTAGTTCTCCCCCGCGGGCCGCGCCGACACAGCCGACTGCGCCAGGCTCGGATACTCGAACAAGACCTGCGTGTACGACGTGAGCACCGAAGCGACCCGCTCCCGCCAGCCACCCGCAGCCGTCACCGCGGACAGGTCCACCGCCGCCAGCAGGTCGTCGAGCACCGCACCGTGCAGCAGCGCGGTGTTCCGGAAGTACACATACAGCGACGCCGGCCCGGTATCCAGCTCCTTCGCCAGCCGCCGCATCGTCACGCGGCCCATCCCCTCGGCCCGCATCACCTCGACCGCGGCCGCGACGATCCCCCGCCGCGACAACGCCGCCTTCGCGGGCCGCTCTCTCCTGCTCCTGGGTTCCTCGTTCACCTCTCCAAGGTAACGAACATGTTCGTTACGAACAAGTTCGTGATATCCGGTCGGCAGTTCAGCTCGCCGCCGGTACGGTCGGCAGGTGAACGATCTGCCGCCTCCTGTCCCGAAGCTCGACGCGCGCCGGCTGGTGGACGAGGTGAATCGCAGTACCGGGGCCGGGCTGGAGTTCGTCGGGGCGGCGGACGGTGGTGAGGTGGGGGCGGCGTTCGTGCGGTGGCAGGACGGGCGGGACGGGGTGCTGACGCGGGCGGCCGGTGGGGTCGAGGAGTTGCGGCGTACGGCGGCTGCGCTCGACGCGGCGCGGGGGCTGGGGTTGCCGGTGCCGCGGTACCAGTTGGTCACCGCCGGCGGGGTGGTGCAGGAACGGCTGCCGGGGCGGGCGCCGGAGAAGGTGGACCGGGCGTTGCTGGAGGCAATGATCGCGCTGGCGGACCGGTTCGCCGGAATCGCGCCCGAGTTGCCCGTGCCGTCGATGTACCTGCTGGAGAGCGGCCCGGGCTTCTGCCTGCACGAGTCCCTCGAGCGGTACGACGACCGCACCCGGAAGCTGCTCGGCTGGATCCATGAGGTCGGGCGTAGTGAGCCCGGCGGGATGACCGGCAACGACCTGGTGCACCTCGACTTCCACCCCGGGAACGTGCTGGTCGACGACGCCGGCACCATCACCGGCATCGTCGACTGGGACGGGATCGGCCGCGGGGACCGGCGCTTCGGCCTGGTCACACTGCGGTTCAGCGCCCACGTCCGGCTACCCGGCGCGGACCTCGCCTGGTACGACGAGTTGCTCCGGGCCGCCCTCGAACCCGGCGTACTGCGCCTCTACTGGGCTCACATGGCGCTCCGCCAGGTCGACTGGTCGATCCGTCATCACACCGCGGCGGACGTCACCCACTGGCTGGAGTTCGCCGCGCCTACCCCTTGACCGCGCCTTCCTCGACGCCCTTGAAGAAGAACCGTTGCAGGGTGGCGAAGACGATCACGATCGGGATGAACGCGATCATCGTGCCGGCCGCGATCAGCCGCGGGTTGTTGCTGAACGTCCCGGACAGGTACTGCAGGCCGACGGTCAGCGTGTACTTGTTCGGATCGGTGAGCACGATCAGCGGCCAGAGGAAGTCGTCCCAGGCGCCGATGAACGCGAAGATCGCGATCACGCTGATCGTCCCGCGCACGGACGGCAGCCCGATGTACACGAACCGCTGCCAGGCGTTCGCGCCGTCCACGATCGCGGCCTGATCCACCTCCAGCGGCAAGGCCCGGAAGGCGTTGTACATCAGCAGCACGTTCAGGGCGCCGATCATGCCGGGCAGCGCGACACCGAACAGCGTGTTCGCCAGCCCGAACTCCCGGACCGTGACGTACTGCGAGATGATCGTGACCTCGCCCGGCAGCACCAGCGTCGCGAGGAACAGCCCGAGTACGATCTTCCGCCCGCGGAACTGCAGCCGCGAGATCGCGAACCCGGCCAGCGACGCCCCGATGATGTTGCCGCCGACAACCAGGAACGCGACCACCAGCGAGTTCCGCGCATAGTCGAGCACCGGGATGGTGTCGGTGACTTCCTTGTAGTGACTGAACGTCGGTTGCGCCGGGAGCAGTCGCGGGATCCGGGTGTAGATGTCGTCGCCGGAGCCCTTCAGCGACGTCGACAGCTGCCAGAGGAACGGCCCGATCGTGATCAGCAGCACGAACACCAGCAGCACGTACCGCGCGACCTTCTCCCGCGGCGACACCGAGTTGAACCCGAAGGAACGGCTGCGCTTGCCGGCCGGAGAAGCTGAAGGTTTCGAGACGGGTCGCTCGGTCACAGCCGTCATGCCTCGGCTCCTCTACGGTTCAGGCGCGCCAGCACCAGCATCGGTACGACGGTGACGAAGAACAGCACGATCGACAGCGCCGACGCGTACCCGAGGTTGCCCTCGAAGCCCTGGCTGTACTGCTGGATCAGCATCACGACCGAGTTGTCCCGGCCGCCCGGTCCGCCCTTGCCGCCGCTCAGGATGAACAGCTCCGAGAACACCCGCAGCGCCGACACCGAGATCAGGATCGAGATCAGGATCATCGTCCCCCGGACGCCGGGGATCGTCACGTGGATGAACCGGCGCAGCGGCGACGCGCCGTCGACCGCGGCCGCCTCGTGCAGCTCCCGCCCGACGTTCCCGAGAGCGGCCAGGTAGATGATCATGTAGTACCCGAGCCCCTTCCAGATCGTCAGGCTGATCGCGCTCAGCAACAACAGCCACTGGTCGGACAGGAACGGCAACGGCCCAGAGATGAACCCGAGCTTCTCGGCCAGCCCGTTGACCAGGCCGCGGTCGTCGAGGATCCACTGCCAGATCAGCGCCACCACGACCGCGGACGCGACCACCGGCGTGTAGAACGCCGTACGGAAGAAGGTGATCCCGGGCAGCTTCTTCTCCACCAGTACGGCGAGCAGCAGCGGCAGGACCGTGAGGAACGGCAGGCAGACCACCATGTAGATCACGCTGTTCAGCAGGGCCCAGCGGAGCTGCTCGTCGTGCAGCAGGGTCTCGAAGTTCTTCAGCCCGACGAAGTGGCCGCCGCCGATCGGCCTGGCGTTCGTGAACGACAGGATGACGGTGTTGATCGACGGCCACAGGTTGAACACCAGCAACCACGTGAGTGCTGGGATCACCAGCACCCACGGGGTGAACCACCGGTTGTAACGCATCAGGAGGTGAGCAGCTGGTTGGCCTTCGCCACCGCGGCGTCGAGGGCCGCCTGCGACGAGATCTTGCCGGAGATCGCCAGCGAGATCTGCTGCCCGATGAAGTCGTTGGTCGCACCACTGATCACCGGCGGCTGCAGGTTCTTCGCCTTGGCCAGCGACTGGAACGCGAGCACCTTCGCGTCACTCTCCGGCGTACCGTCGGACTTCGAGAAGTACGGGTCCTGCGCGGAGGCCTTGGTGGACGGGAAGATGTTCACGATCTTCGCGAACGCGGCCTGGTTCTCGGCGTTCGTGACGAACCGGGCGAGCGCGATCGCGGCGGCCTGGTTCTTGGTCTTCGCCGACACCGACAGGCCCTGCACGTACAGCGGCGGAGTGTCGAGCGCCGGCGACGGGACGACCTTGCCCTTCAGCGACGGGTTGTCCTTCATGAAGTCCTGGATCGCGTTGCCACCACCGGTGGTCCAGGCGACCTTGCCCTGGGTGAAGAGCTTCGAGTTGCCCAGGTACTCGTTGGTCAGGATGTCGCGCGGCATGTATCCGGCCTTGTAGGCGTCGCGGTACTTGTCCAGCAGCGCCGCGGCCTCGGGGGTGTTGAAGACGAACTTCTTGCCGTCGTCGGAGAGGATCTTGATCCCGGCGTTGGTGAAGTCGCCGATCCCCGGCAGCCGCGACATCAGGTATTCCTTGCCGCCGGTCTTGTCGTGCATCGTCTTCGCGGCCGCGAGCAGCTCGTCGAAGGTCTTCGGCGGGTTCTTCACGTCCAGGCCGGCCGCGGCGAACTTGGTCGCGTTCCAGTAGTCGATGTCGGTGTTCAGGTACCACGGGTAGCCGAAGGTGCCGCTCATCCCCTGGTACTGGTACGCCTGCACACCGCCCGCGACGTACTCGTCGTTCAGCTTCGGGTCCGCGGCGGCGACGTCGAGCAGCATGTTCTGCTTGGCCAGCGACAGCGCGAAGTCCGGCGGCAGGTTGGTCACGTCCGGGAGCTGGCCGGCCGACGCCTGGCTCAGCACCTTCTTGTCGTAGCCGTCGCCCGGCTGGTCCAGCCAGGTGACGTGGGTGCCCGGGTACTTGGCCTCGAACGCCTTGATCACGCCTTCGACGTACGACGTGAACTTGGGCTTCAGCGCCCAGGTCTGGAAGCTGACCTCACCGGTCACCTGGGCGTTCGCGTCCACGGTCGGCTTGGCCCCGCTGCTGCTGCCGGAGTCCTCGGAACCGAGGCCGCAGCCGGCGAGGGTGAGGGCGGCGGCGGCAAGAAGTGCCACGAGCGCCGGACGGCGTCTACGCATGGGATCTCCTGGATTTGATAAACCGGTATAGCTCCCGAACTATCCACATCGTAGAATCCGCTGTCAAGGGCAGGAGGTACCACGATGGCGAGACCGACGATCGCGGACATCGCGACCAGGGCCGGGGTGTCGAAGGGCGCCGTGTCGTTCGCACTGAACGGCCGGCCGGGGGTCAGCGACGCGACCCGCGAGCGGATCCTGAAGATCGCCGAGCAGATGAGCTGGCGGCCGCACAGCGCGGCGCGGGCGCTCGGCGCGTCCCGGGTGGACTCGGTCGGGATGGTGATCGCCCGGCCGGCCCGGACACTCGGCGTCGAGCCGTTCTTCGCGCACCTGCTGTCCGGTGTCCAGTCCGGCCTGTCCGCGGAGTCGATCTCGCTGCAGCTGCTGATCGTCGAGGACACCGCGGCCGAGATCGAGGTGTACCGACGGTGGGCGTCGGAGCACCGAGTGGACGGCGTGATCCTGGTCGACCTGACCGTGAAGGACCCGCGGATCGACGAACTCAAGGCGCTGGAGCTGCCGGCCGTGGTGATCGGCGGCCGCGGCGGCAAGGGCGCGCTCGCCTCGGTCTGGGCCGACGACCGGGACGCGATGCTGGCCATCGTCGAGTACCTGGCCGCGCTCGGCCACCGCCGGATCGCCCACGTCGCCGGTACGCCGAACTTCCAGCACACCCAGCGCCGGATCCGCGCGGTCCGGGACGCGGCGCCGCGGCTCGGGCTGCTCGACGCGCCGTCGCTGACCACGGACTTCAGCGACGCGGAGGGCGCCGCGATCACCCGCAAGCTGCTCTCCCAGCCGAACCGGCCGACCGCGATCGTCTACGACAGCGACGTGATGGCGGTGGCCGGCCTCGGGGTCGCGATGGAGATGGGCGTCGCGGTGCCCGGCGAGCTGTCGATCGTCGCGTTCGACGACTCGATCCTCACCCAGCTGATGCACCCGGCGCTGACCGCGCTGTCGCGGGACACCTTCGAGTTCGGCCGCCAGGCCGCGGAGGTGCTGCTGGACACGATCGCCGACCCGGCCACGGTGATCAACCGGCGCAGCGCCGATCCGGTGCTCACCGTGCGCGAGTCGACAGCCCCACCCGCGTAATGTTTGCGCTACCGGCCTAAACCGATTTAGCATCCCCGGCATGGCATTGCAGACCACCGCGCCCAGATTCGGTGCGAACTACGTCCCGTCGGCGGGGTGGTTCTACAGCTGGCTCGACTACGACGGCGACGCGGTCCGGCGGGACTTCGCCGACCTCGCCGGGATGGGTCTCGACCACGTCCGGGTGTTCCCGGTCTGGCCGTGGATCCAGCCGAACCGGGCGATCATCCGCGAGCAGGCGATCGCCGACCTGCTGGACACCATCGACGCCGCGGCCGAGCACGGCCTGACGGTCGCGGTCGACCTGATCCAGGGGCACCTGTCCAGCTTCGACTTCCTGCCGTCGTGGGTGCTGACCTGGCACAAGAGCAGCCTGTTCGAGGACCCGACGGTCCGCGAGGGCCTCACGGCGTACGTCGACACCGTGGCGCGCGCGGTCGCGAGCCGGCCGAACGTCTTCGCGATCACGCTCGGGAACGAGGTCAACAACCTCTGGCCGGACAGCTCCACCACCCCCGCGACCTCGACGGCGTGGGCACACGAGCTGCTGATCACGCTGAAGAAGGCGGCGCCGAACGTCCTCGGGCTGCACTCGGTCTTCGATGACGCCTGGTACAAGGGCGACCACCCGTTCCTCGCGACGGACGCCGTGGACCTGGGTGACCTGACGACCGTGCACTCGTGGGTTTTCAACGGGGTCTCACGAGTGGACGGTCCGCTCGGGCCGGCCACGCTCACGCACGCCGACTACCTGGTCGAGCTCGCCCGGTCGCTCGCATCGGAGCGGCCCGTCTGGCTGCAGGAGGTCGGCGTACCGGGTCCGGACATTCCCGTCGACCTGCAGGCCGAGTTCACCCGCCGTACGGTCTCGCACGTGCTGACGAATCCGGCGCTGTACGGCGTGACGTGGTGGTCGTCGCACGACATCGACCGGCGACTGCTCGACTTCCCGGACCGTGAGTACGACCTCGGGCTGTTCACCGTCGACCATCAGCGGAAGCCGGCGGCGCAGGCGTTCGCGGAGGTGATCGCCGACGTCCGGCTGAACGGCGTACCGCGGCAGGCTCCGGTGGCCACGCTGACCGCACCGGTCGACCTGCGGACCGAGCCGGACCGGCGTGCGGAAGTTGCCCCCGGCAGCGAGTTCCACCGGCGGTGGGTCGCGGCCCGCGCGGACGGCCCGGTCCGGATCAGCTCGTAAGCACCTGACGCAGTTCCTGGTTGACGTTCGTACCGGGGGCCGGGTCGTAGTTGCCGAGGTGTACGGCGGTGTACCCGAGCTCCGGGTACCACTCGGCGCTCGTGCTGACGCCCGGTGCGCCGCCGGTGTGGCCGGTGACTAGTCCGCCGTTGAGGATCGAGCTGTCCACGCCGTACCCGAAGAAGTTGATGATCTCCGGCAGCCCGGGCTTGGCCGGCAGCGTCCCGAGCGAGAACTTCGGCGTCACGAACACGTCCCGCCAGGTCGGGCTCAGCAGCTTGCCGCCGGTCAGCGCCTCGACGAACCGCACCAGGTCGGGCGCGTTCGCGAACGCGTTGCCCGCCGGGGTGCCGATCAGTCCGAACCTGCCCGCGGCGAGGGCGTCGTACCGCGTGCCGGACTCGTCGGTGGGGTACGGATGCGCGAACCGGCGGTCGGTCCGCCACTGGCTGAGCAGGGTGAAGCCGGACGACGTCATACCGGCCGGGCGGAAGATGTTCGTACGGATGTAGTCGTAGTACGAGACGCCCGCGATCTTCGCCACGATGCAGCCGAGGACGTGGAAGCCGGAGTTGCTGTACTTCGAGGCGGTGCCCGGCGCGAACGCGAGCGACTCGGTGCGGATGTAGCGCAGGATGCCGTCCATGGTCTGCTGCGGCGTCGTCCAGGTCGCGGACTCCTCCCAGTACCCGGGGAGTTGCATGTAGTCGCCGAGGCCCGAGGTGTGCGTGAGCAACTGGTGGATCGTGACCTTGTCGCCGGCCTCGAATCCACTGAGGTACTTGCCGATCGGATCGACCAGGTCGAGCGCCCCCCGCTGCACAAGCTGCCCGATCGCGACCCCGGTGAACAGCTTCGTCACCGAGGCGAGACAGAAGATCGTGTCGTCCCGGTTGCGGATTCGCCGCTCCCGATCGGCATACCCCATCGAGCGCGACAGCACCGTGCGACCGTCCTTCAGCACCAGAACCGTGCCGGAGAACGAATCGTCGGCCTGGAGCTTGTCCAGGTACTTCTCGAGTTCGTCGAACGACCCGGGTTCCCGCGCCGAGCTGGGACGGGCCCAGGCGCCACCGGCGACCACCGGTACGAGCGCCAGACCTGACCGCCGGAGAAACGTGCGCCTGCTGCTCTGCTGTGCCAAGGGAGTGCTCCTCACGTGATCGATGACCACTGAGATCCAACTCGGCGAGCTGTTTCCCTGGCGTTACTGCTTCGCGATCAGCGCCTCGATACCGTCCAGGATCCGGGCCAGCCCGAACTCCAGGTCGTCGTCGAGCTCGTCCTCGTACTCCGCGTTCAGGTACAGCGACGCCACCGTCGGGTAGCCGCCCTCCACCAGCCGCGGCACCAGGAACCGGCCGACCTGCTCGGCCTGCACCGGCGTGCCGTCCCGGTTGCCGAGCTGCCGCGCGAGGCCCGCGTAGTTGCGCGCCCAGCCGTCCAGCAGCATCAGGCAGCCGAGGTTGTCGTGCTGGTTCAGCCCGGTCTGGTCGAGCGCCGCGAGCATCACCTCGACCCAGCGCAGCACGTTCGGCGTGAACGGCGCGCCACGGATCGGTACGTCGAGCAGCCACGGGCGTTCGGCGTACTGCTTGACCTGGGCATCGACCCACGCGATCGCGGCCGGCCGCCAGCCCTCCGGGAGCTCCGGCGGCGGGCCGATCGCCTTGTCGTGGACCAGCACGATCAGCTCTTCCTTGGAGCGGACGTACCGGTACATCGCGTTCGTGGTGACGCCGAGCCGGCCCGCGATCCGCTGCAGCGAGATCGCCTCGAACCCGTCCCGGTCACCGAACTCGATGCCGGTGGCCACGATCTGCTCGACCGTCAGGGCCGGCTTCGGGCCGCGCCGCTGCACCGGCTGCACACCCCAGGAGAGGGCGAGCCCCGGCGGCAGCTCCCCGCGGTCCTCGGTCATACCTCCCATCCTGTCGTACGCCGGACAGCCCGGAAAAGGGGTGCTAGCACCACCTCGAAACGGGTCCTGAGCACCGCGTGGGCGAAACTGTTCAACCTATACGCTTTTTCACATCGGAACCCGCCGGAAAGGACCCACTCCCATGAACACCTTGCTCGAAGCCCTGCTGACCCCCGACCAGGTCGCGCTCACCGACGCCGACCGCCGCGCCGCGATCGCCCGGCTGGACAGCGCCGTACGGCAGGCCGCCCTCACCCCGTCCCAGGCGAGCGACCGGCACGACCGGGTACTCGCGGCCCGAACCCGCGGCGAGCTCCGGAACATCCTGTCCGGCGTCGCGAACGCCGCCCCGCCGCGCGGTCTGACGCTGGCGCTGCAGGCCTTCACCGGTGTCTGGCTGGTCGCCTGCGTCGTGCAGTTCGTGGTCTGGGTGGCGCTGGCGGTCTTCGGTCACTTCGACGGTCCGTGGTGGCTGTGGTCGGACCTCGGCCTCGGCGCGATCGTGGCGATGCTGTGGTGGACGAACGAGTCGTACCACCGCAAGAGCGACGTACTGGTCGCCGCATGAGTGCGCCGGTGCAGCTGACCGACGTACGGAAGGTGTACGGCACGGGGCCTGGCGCGGTTGATGCGCTGGCCGGGGTGACGTACGGGTTTGCCGCCGCCTCGTTCACTGCGGTGATGGGGCCGTCGGGGTCGGGGAAGAGCACGTTGCTGCACTGCGCGGCCGGGCTCGACACACCCTCGGCCGGGTCGGTGGAGCTGGCCGGGCAGTCGTTGGACGGGTTGGACGAGACGGCGTTGACGGAGTTGCGGCGGGAGCATGTCGCGTTCGTCTTCCAGTCGTTCAACCTGATGCCGGCGCTGACCGTGCGGCAGAACGTCGTACTCCCGATGACGCTGGCCGGGAAGCAGCCGGACAACGCGTGGGTGAGCGAGGTGATCCGGCGCGTCGGGCTCGGCGAACGGGTCCGGCACCGGCCGAGCGAACTGTCCGGTGGACAGCAGCAGCGGGTCGCGATCGCTCGGGCGTTGGCCGGGCGGACCGCGATCACGTTCGCGGACGAGCCGACGGGGGCGCTCGACACCAGTACTGCGCTCGAGGTCCTGACGCTGCTCCGCGACCAGTCCCGCCAGCTCGGTCAGACGATCGTCATGGTCACCCACGACCCGGTCGCCGCGTCGTACGCCGACCGCGTGGTCTTCCTCGTCGACGGCCGGATCGTCTCCGAGTCGACCGCCCCCACCCCGGCAACCGTTGCCGCCGAACTCGCCCACCTCAGCACCACCCGCCGCTCCACGACCACCGGCTGACCGCTCCCGCGCGCACCTCCGCGCCTCGGCCTGACCCACCTCGTCCCCACCGTTCGTTCTACCTGCCCAAAGGAGACCCGGATCATGTTCCGCCTCGCCGTCACCACCCTGCGGTACCGGACCGCCGCGTTCCTCGCGATCTTCGTCGCGGTCCTGCTCGGCGGGGCCCTGCTCAGCGCCGCCGGAGGACTCCTCGAAACCGGTCTCCGCCTGAACGCCCCACCCCAGCGCCTCGCCGCGGCCCCCATCGTCGTCACCGGCGACCCGGCCTACCACCCACCGGACGGCAGCGGCTCAGCCGCCCTCCCGGAACGCCACCGCGTAGACCCCACCCTCCTCACGAAACTCACGAACACCCCGGGTGTGGAGAAGGCAGTCCCCGACCGCTCGTTCCCCGCAGTGCTCACCCCCGCCGCAGGCGTGCTTGCTGGGCATGGGTGGGCGGCTGCTGCGCTCACGCCGTACCGGCTGACTGCAGGGCAGGCGCCGCGGAGCGGACAGGTGGTACTGGACGAGCGGCTGGTTGGGGGCAGCAAGCTTGGGGATCGAGTGACGGTCACCGTTGCGGGTGAGCCGCGGACGTACACGCTCGCGGGTACGGCGCACGCCGAGCACCAGGTCGACGTACCGGCGATCTTCTTCGCGGACGCCGACGTACCGGCCGGCGTGGATGCCATCGGGGTGTTTCCGGCGGACGGTACGTCGGTGCGGGACCTCGTGAAGCGGCTCGACCTCCCCGTCGGGGTGAAGGCGTACACCGGGGACGAGCGAGGTGTCGCGGAGTTCTCGGGAATCGCGACGAGCCTCCCGTTGATCATCATGTCCGGCGTGTTCGGCGGCATGGTGGCCGTGGTGATGGCGCTCGTGGTGTCCGCCACCATCGGCCTCTCGGTGCGCCAGCGCCGCCGCGAACTCGCGCTGCTCCGCGCCAGCGGTGCCACCCCGCGTCAGGTCGGGAAGATGGTGATCGCCGAGACCATGGTGGTCGGCGTCCTCGGCCTCGTCCTCGGCCTGTTGTGCGGGCGCATCGCCGGCACCTGGATCTTCGGGATGCTGGCCGACGGCGGCATCGTCCCGCCGCAGCTGCGCTTCGACCAGGGCCCGCTCCCGTTCGCCGGCGCCGCCGTACTGACCTTCGCCGTACTGCGCGTCACGGTGGGTTTCGCCGCCGCCCGGGCCGCCCGGATCCGGCCGATCCAGGCGCTCGCGGAGGCCGCCGTACCGAACGTCGCGCTCGGTCGCGTCCGGCTGCTGATCGGCCTGGTCTTCGCCGGCGGGACCGTCGCGATCGCGCTCTCCACCCCGTTCATGGGTCCGGCCAACGCCGCGGCGATCGGCGGCCCGGCGGGTCTGACCGGCTCGATCGCGGTCGCCGTACTCGCCCCGCTCGTCATCCGGCGCGCCCTGCTCCCCCGGATCACCCGCCTGGTGGAGAAGCGCGGTACCAGCGGCACCCTCGCCGTCATCAACCTCCGCGTCCGCGCCGTCCAGTTCGGCGCGATCCTGGTCCCGATCACGATCGCCACAGCAATTGCCATCGGCAACATCTACTCCCAGACCACCCAGCAACAGGCTGCCGTCGACGCCTTCACCAAGAACCTGGACGGCGACGTCGTCATCAGCTCCACCACCGGCGGCATCCCCGCGTCGCTGACCGCCGCCGCCCAGACCATCCCGGGTGTCACCAAGGTTTCCGAACTGGTCCGCAGCAAGGGCTGGATCGAGGAGCCGTACGACAAGTCCCACACCAGCGACGCCTGGCCGCTGCTCGGGCTGAGCGGCCCGGTCTACAAGGGCAAGGTGAAGAAGGGCTCTCTCGACGACCTGACGGGCAACACGATCGCGATCCCGCCCGGTACGGCGAAGAAGCTCAAGGTCGACGTCGGCTCGGAGCTCGGCGTACGGCTCGGCGACGCCGCGCTGGTCAAGCTCAAGGTGGTCGCGCTGGCCGAGGGACCGTCGGGCTACGAGTCCCTCCTGCTCCCCGCGCAACTCCTCGCCGCCCACACCACGACCGGCCTCCCCAGCCAACTGCTGCTGAAGACCGATAACAAGAAGGCCGCCCTCAAGACCGATCTGTCCAAGTGGCCCGGTACGTCGATCGGCGGCCGGAGCGTGCTTGCCGACGGGCTGGACACCGGGCTCGGCGTGGACGCGTGGATCGGCTACCTGCTCGCGGCGATCGCGGTCGCGTACACGGCGATCGCCTCGATCAACACGATCGCGGTCGCGGTGCTGGACCGGCGCCGCGAGTTCGGGCTGCAGCGGCTGACCGGGTCGACGCGCCGCGAGGTGTCCCGGATGCTCGGCCTGGAGGGGCTGCTGATCGCGGCGCTCGGGCTGGTCGCGGGGCTGGTCACGGCGGCGTTCACGGTGTTCCCGATCGCGGTCGCGACCCGTGGCTGGCCGCTCCCGTCCGGGCCGGCGTGGATCCTGCTCGCCTGGGTGGCCGTCGTACTGCTCCTGGTGCTGCCGACGACCGCGATCACCGGCCGGATCGCGATGCGCGCCAAGCCGATGGACGCCCTCAGCTCACCGCTCGGCTGAGTTTGCGGAAAGAAGTCGTCACCAGGCGCGAAGTTCTTTCCGGACAGCGGGTCAGCCCGCGGGTTCGACCCACGCGTAGCCGCCGTCTTCCAGGCGTACCACCTGGAGGCCGGCGGCCAGGCGCCGTACGTCGTCGGTCTCGATCACGCCCGTGGCCGGGCCGGCGATGTCCAGGACGATCGCGGCCGCGCCCTCCTGGACCGCCGCGGTGGCGACCAGTTCGGTGCGCTGCGGCATCGGGCGGGCCGCCGGATCCCAGCGGGCCAGGCTCTCGGTGCCGGTGAACGCGAGCAGCGCGTTCCGCCCGTCCTGCCCCTGGAGCAGTACGACGGCCATGTCGGAGGTCTTGTCCCGCGCGAGCCCGTTCTCGTCGTACTCCACCTCGCCGAGCATCGCCACCACCGGCACCAGCAGCCGGACCCGGGTGAGCGCCGCGAGCATCGCACCCTCGTCCCCCGCGGCCAGCGCGGCCGCCAGCGCCGGATCCGCCGTACCGTCGTCGTTGTCGAACCCGGTGAAGGCCAAGCGCCGCTCTGGTTGCACGCCTGCATTCTCCCCTGTCCACTGTTTCAGGGGTACGTCAGGGCTGTTCCCCTCTTGGTTCACGGGCCATCTGTGCGAGCCTGGATATGTGCCTACTTACGACGCTTCGACGCTACTGCCGCTCTGTGCGGGCTTGACGCTGCTCGGACTGATCGGCTCGTGGTTCGCCTGGCGGCGGCGCGGGATCGCGGCGGGGACGCGTGGGGTGGCCTGGTCGCTGCTGCCGGTGTCCCTGTACATGACCGGCCTGTTGAAGGTTCTCTGGGAGGTCGTACGCTCGGTCGTGAGCTGGGCCGCCCACCTGATCTTCTCGCCGACCGTCTGGGCCGGGGTCGCGCTGTTCGGCGTCTCGGTCGTGCTGTACGTCGTCTCCGGCATCGCCCGCGGCCGCACACCCAAGGCATCGGAGAAGAAGAAACCCGCCTCGCCCGCGGGAGAGCTGACCAGCACGGGACCCGCGCCGGCCTCAGCTACCACCGCCAAAGCTGCCAAGCCGTCAAAGGGGAAGGCGAAGCAGCCGGAATCGTCGGAGTTCGACGAGATCGAGGACATCCTGAAGCGCCATGGAATCAACTGAGAAAACCGCTGACCACGGTTCCCCCCTGACCATCGACTCGCTGCTGGACAACGTTCAGGCCGGCCCCCCGCGCCTGGGCAGGATCCGGCTGATCGGCATCGACGGACCGGCAGGCTCCGGCAAGACCACCGTCGCCGCCCGCCTCGAGGCCCGCGCGAAACTGCGCGACCTGAACACCTCCGTGATCCACATGGACGACCTATACGACGGCTGGACCGGAGCCGAGCGTGGATTCGCCCTGCTCCGCGACCACGTCCTGCAACGGCTGGCCGACGGCCGCGAGGGACGTTACCGCCGGTACGACTGGTACAAGCGCGCGTACGACGAGCTGCACGTCGTACCGAACACCGTCGACCTGCTGATCGTCGAAGGGGTCACCGCCTGCGACCGGGACGCCGCGCACTGGCAGTCGCTGCGGCTGTGGGTCGAGACGTCCAACCAGGTCCGCCTGGACCGCGGGATCGAACGCGACGGCGAGGCGCTCCGCGACCACTGGCTGGAGTGGATGCGCTGGGAGCGCGACCACTTCGCCGAGCAGGCGACCCGGTCCCGGGCGCACGTGATCGTCGACGGCAACTCGTCGATCCCGTTCGACCGGGAGCTCGAACTGGTCACGACGTCGGTGGCGCTGCCTCTCCACGACTCTGCTGCTTCCTGACGGCGATCAGGCGCGCCTGCGGGTGGTGGGTCCACTCGCCGACGGGCGCTGCCGCGAGGTACCGCGCGCGCAGGTCGGCGATGTACGCGTCACCGCGCTCCAGCGCCCGCGCCCGGAGCGGGCCGTGCAGGTTGGCGGCGTCGAAGTACGCCGCCGCGTCCGGGTGCACCATCGGGTACGAGACGAGTTCGTCGCGCTCGATCACCGCGCCGTCGAGGGCCGGGATCAGCGCGTCCTCCCAGGCGCTGTCGCCGCGGCCGACGATCTCGTCGAGCAGCGCGAACGGGCCGCTCTGCTCCGCGACCTCCGGCCAGTAGACGACGCACAGCCGGCCGCCTGGGCGCAGGACGTCGTACCACGACCGGATCCCCGCCGCCGGGTCCGGCAACTGCTGGAGACCGAACACCGACACCACCGCCGCGGCAGCCCACGCCGGGTCGAGCCTGGTCGCATCGGCCTGCACCACCTCCACCTCGCCCACCACCTCACCCGCCGGACCACCCACCCCACCGTCCGCCGGCGCGCGGCTTGCCGCGCGTTGGCGGGCGCGGCGGACCATCTCGGCTGAGAGGTCTATGCCGACGAGCTTTCGCCCGGGAAAGCGTGGGGCGAGCAGGTCGAGCTCGGGGAAGGTGCCGCAGCACGGTACGAGGACCGGGCCGTCCGGCAGCGACGACCCGATCGTGTCGACGGCGGCCCGGACCCACGGCGCGAACCGCGGGACGAAGTACTGCTCGTAGCCCTCAGCGGCCTGGTCCCAGCTCTCGGCCAGCCGGGAGAGCCGGTCGGTCACGCCTGCAGCCCGTCCCAGGACCACTGGACGACCGCCTGACCGTCCTGGATGTCCTCGCCGCGGTGCTGGTACATGGTGTTGAACGTCGCCCAGGCGAAGTAGTCGTGCAGCACCTGACGGACCCGCGGGTCAGTCAGACCGGCGTCGGTCATCGCCTGGTCGAAGCAGTCGATCGCGAGCCGGTTCATCTCGTCGTGCTCGCCGTTCCCGGAGTGCAGCCGCTGGACGAACGCCTCGGTCTCGTACGTCGTCGTGTACGCCGGCGGCCCGCCGAGGGCCTCGCCCCAGTACGCCGCCAGCCGTTCGGTGTGATCGGGCTTCGCCCCGCCGTGGAACGCGTGGCTGACGACCGGATCGGCCATCACCAGCTCGTGCCAGGCGGCCGCCAGCCGCACCAGTCCTTCGGACCCACCCGCCGCCTCGTAAACGGTCTCCATGGCGGCAGTCTGCCCCAACTCGGCGAGCTGGTCACGGGCGTGCGCACGCTCCGGTTCGGATCCCGCGAGCGCGAGCGCCTGCCCGTACGCGGTGATTGCCTCGGGCAAGCGGCCGAGCCGGTGCAGCAGGTCGGCCCGGGCGACGGCGTACGGGTGGTAGTCCCGCAGCCGGGGTTCGGCGGCCAGCTCGTCGAGGAGCGCGAGCCCGGCCTCGGGGCCGTCGCGGAACGCGATCGCGGCGGCGCGGTTGAGCGCGATCACCGGCGAGGGCTCGAGTTCGAGGAGTACGTCGTACAGCTGAACGATCTGCGGCCAGTCGGTGGCGGCGAAGTCGGGTGCCTCGTCGTGCACGGCGTGGATCGCGGCCTGGACAGCGTACGGTCCGGCAGCCCCGCCGGTGAGCGCGGCGACGACCAGGGCGCGGCCTTCGGCGATCAGGTCCTGGTCCCAGCGGGTGCGGTCCTGGTCTTCGAGCAGGACGATCGCGCCGTCCGGTCCGCTGCGGGCGTCGCGGCGGGCGTGGATCAGCAGCATCAGCGCGAGCAGACCGCCGGTCTCACGTTCTGACGGCAGCAACCGGTGCAGGATCCGGGCCAGGCGGATCGCGTCCTCGGCGAGATCCAGGCGTTGCAGGTACGGCCCGGAGCTGGCAGCGTACCCCTCGGTGAAGACCGAGTAGATCACCCGCAGTACGCCGGGCAGCCGCTCCGGCAGCTCGTCCGGACCGGGGACCCGGAACGGGATCCGGGCCTCGCGGATCTTCTTCTTCGCGCGGACGATCCGTTTCGCCATCGTCGCTGTCGGCACCAGGAACGCGCGCGCCACCTCCGGCGTGGTCAGCCCGGCCAGGCAGCGGAGCGTCAGCGCGCCGCGGTCCTCCGGGGCGAGGGCCGGGTGCGCGCAGGTGAAGAACAGCTGCAGCCGTTCGTCCGGCAGTTCGTCGCCGACGGGCTGCGGCGCGGGGCGGTCCGCCTCGACCTGCAGGATCGCGAGCTTCGCGGCGTACACCTGGTCGCGCCGGAGCCGGTCGACCGCCTTGCGCCGGGCGGTCGTCATCAGCCAGCCGCCCGGGTTCGGCGGTACGCCGTCCACCGGCCAGCGGGTGAGCGCCGCCTCGATCGCCTCGGACGTCACCTCCTCCGCCAGGTCGAGGTCGCCGAACCGCCGGGCGAGCGCGGCCAGCAACCGGCCGCGCTCCTCCCGGAAGACGTGCTCGACCTGGTCCATCAGCCGAAGTCTGCGACCGGGCGGACGTCGACCGAGCCGCCGCCCCGCGACCCCGGGCACTTCGCGGCCCAGTCGAGCGCGACGTCCAGGTCCGGTACGTCGATGACGTAGAACCCGCCGAGCACCTCCCGGGTCTCCGCGAACGGCCCGTCCACCACGGTCCGCTGCCCGTCGTTCGCGACCTGGACCCGGGTCGCGGTGACCAGGTCGGCCAGCGACTCGGACGCGACCACCACGCCCGCGTCCTGGATCTCCTGGTCGAACCGCATCCAGTCCTCCGGCTCACACCCGACGGGCGCGTTCCGCGGGTCGAGCTCACCGGCGTTGATCAGCAGCATGTATTTCACGTCGTACCTCCTGAGTGGCTGTCTACACCATCACCACGAACGGGCTCGGCCTGAATGGACACGCTAACGACAGGAGGTAGTCGGTTCGGCGCCGATGTCGCCCGCGGCGCCAGGCGGGCGCGGGGACGCCGCCGTGGACTACCTCCTGTCGTTAGCCGCGGATCGGTGAGGATAGGGGCATGAGCGTTCTACCTTCAGGCGAACAGTGGGTCCTGCGTGGCGGCGGGTACGAGGCGACGGTGGTGAGTGTCGGCGGCGGGTTGCGCGGGCTCAGCCACGACGGCCGCCCGGTGCTGCTCGGGTACGGCGAGGACGAGCTGGCGCATGCCGGGATCGGCCAGCACCTGTTCCCGTGGCCGAACCGGATCACCGACGGCGAATACACGTTCGACGGCGTCACCCAGCACCTCCCGCTCAGCGAACCCGCCCGCAAGAACGCCATCCACGGCCTCACCCGCTGGGCCAACTGGGACCGCGTGGACGACGGCTCGGACGAGTCGACCGCCACTGTCACCCACCGCCTCCACGGCGAGCCGGGCTACCCCCACCAACTGGACCTCCGCGTCGACTACCACCTGACAGACCGTCTACAGGTAACGGCAAGTGCTACCAACATCGGTAGGACCGCGGCGCCGTACGGTTACGGAGCACATCCGTATCTGACCGTAGGACGCCAGCTGGACGAATGCGTACTCGAGTTCGAAGCAGCCGAACGCCTGGAACTGTCGGAAAGGATGACCCCGACCGGTTCGGTTCCGGTAGAAGGGTCGGCGTACGACTTCCGCGGCGGCCGCAGCATCGGCGCCACCGTCATCGACAACGCGTTCACCGACCTGCCGGGCACATGGTCGGTCACCCTCACCGACCCGGACACCGGCAACCGGTCGGTCCTGCGCAGCGACACCAAGTGGCTGCAGCTGTTCACCGGCGAACCCGTCGGCCGTACGGCGCTCGCCGTCGAGCCGATGACCTGCCCGCCGGACGCGTTCCGCACCGGTCGGGACCTGATCGTCCTGCAGCCGGGCGAATCGCACACGACTACGTTCCAGGTGTCGGTCTAGCCCCGGCGCCGTGTTCGCGGGCGACCGCCGCCAGTTGCTTGGCGGCGCGGGTCGCCCGCGCGCCCTCGGCGGCCTGCACCGCGAGGATCCCGATCCGATTGTCGTCGGCATCGAACAGCTGCAGCCACGCGTCCCCCGGCCGGAACCGCAGCGCGGTCACCTCGGACCACTTCAGCGTGTACGACTTGAACACGTTCCGCACCCGCAAGCGGTCCGGGTACGCCGTCACCCGCAGCGTGGACATCCGGTACAGGATCCACAGCACCGCGCCGAAGAACGCCAGCAGCGTGCCCCGCTGGAACCAGTCGAACGTCGCCCGGTCCGCCGGCGACAGCCGGAACCAGATCACCCCGAACACGGCGATCAGCGACAGCCCCATGCCGGCCGCCATCCCGCACACGATCCGGGGATGGAACGTCAGCAGCCGGTCCCGGGACGCCATCTCAGATCCGGCACGCGTGGATGTCGGTGGTGAGGATCGCGCGCGCACCGACCTCCCACAGCTGGTCCATCAGCCGCTGCGCGTCGGCCCGCCGGACCATCACCCGGACGGCGACCCAGCCCTGCCGGTGCAGCGGCGACACGGTCGGCGACTCCAGCCCGGGCGCGACCGCGGTGGCCGCGTCCACGTCCTCGGCGCGGATGTCGTAGTCCATCATCACGTAGTTCCGCGCGATCAGGACGCCTTCGAGCCGGCGGACCAGCTGCTGCAGGCCGTTCGGCGGGGTGTCCACGCCGTGCCGCTTGATCAGCACGGCCTCGGACCGCAGGATCGGCTCGCCGAACACCTCGAGCCCGGCCTGGCGCAGCGTCGTACCGGTCTCGACGACGTCCGCGATCACGTCCGCGACACCCAGCTGGACGGCCGATTCGACGGCGCCGTCCAGGCGGACGACCGACGCCTCGACACCGTTCTCGGCGAGGTGGTCCTGGAGGACTCCGGCGTACGAGGTGGCGATCCGCTTGCCGGCCAGGTCCTTGATCGAGTCGGCGACGCCGGGACGGCCGGCGAACCGGAACGTCGACGAGCCGAACCCGAGGCCCATGATCACGTCCGCGTCCGCGTGCGAGTCGAGCACCAGGTCGCGGCCGGAGATGCCGACGTCGAGGGTGCCCTCGCCGACGTACACGGCGATGTCGCGGGGGCGCAGGTAGTAGAACTCGACCTCGTTGGCCGAGTCGGTCAGGGTGAGGTCCTTGGTGGTCCGGCGCTGCTTGTAGCCGGCTTCGGTGAGGATCCCGATGGCGGCTTCGCTCAGCGAGCCTTTGTTCGGTACTGCGACGCGCAGCATGGCGACTGCCCTTTCTGGGGGTGTGAACCGGTGATCTGTGGGAGGTCGCTCCTACAGATGTCGGTACACGTCCTCGAGGTCCAGGCCGAGCGCGTGCATCATCACCTGGGCGTGGTACAGCAGCTGCGACAGCTCCTCGGCGGCCCGCTCCTTGCCCTCGTACTCGGCGGCCATCCAGGACTCGGCGGCCTCTTCGACCAGCTTCTTGCCGATCGCGTGCACGCCGGCATCCAGCGCCGCCACGGTCCCGGAACCCTCCGGCCGCGTCCGCGCCTTCTCACCCAACTCGGCGAACAGCTCGTCAAAAGTCTTCATCGCGCGGCCCAGCCTACGGGGCCTCACCAGCACCCTCGTCGCCAGGTCCGACAGGCGGACCCCCGGCCGGTGAGATGCTGCGGCCTGTGGGTGACGATAACCGGATGCAGAGTCCTCGGAGAGTTCGCGAGCTCGGGGTGGTTGTCGGCGATTTGCCCACCGGTCCGCTGAATGCGATCACCGACGTACCTGGGGTGCGCGTCGGGCAGACGACCATCACCGGCGACGGCGTGAACACCGGGGTCACGGCGATCGTTCCGGACGGCTGGGAGGCGACGCTGCCGGCGGCGGTTGCTGTTGGCAACGGGTACGGGAAGTTGATCGGAACGACGCAGGTGGAGGAGTTGGGCGTCATCGAGACGCCGATCCTGCTGACCGGGACGCTGAGCACATTCCGCGTCGCGGACGCCTTCGTCACCTGGCTCCTCGACCGCAATCCACAGGCCACCAGCCTCAACCCCGTCGTCGGCGAAACCAACGACGGCCACCTCTCCGACATCCGCCGCCGCCCCATCACTCCCACCCACGTCCACACCGCCCTGGACACCGCCTCCTCCGCCCTCCCCCTCGAAGGCTGCGAAGGCGCCGGCACAGGAACAGCCGCCCTAGGCTTCAAGGCCGGCATCGGCACCTCCTCCAGAACTCTGATTGAAGGAACTGTTGGTGCCTTGGTGCAGGCGAACTTCTCCGGGGTGCTGACCGTGCTCGGGCGGCCGGTGCCTGCCGAGCCGATCGACGCGGATGGCAACTCCTGCATGATCGTGGTCGCGACGGACCTCCCGCTGGACTCCCGCCAGCTCGGCCGCCTCGCGCGCCGGGCGATCTTCGCGATGGCCCGCGTCGGTTCCGACTACGCCCCCGGCTCCGGCGACTATGCGATCGCCTTCACCACCAGCCGTACGCCGTCCTACGCCGACCGCGACCTCCGCACCCCGTTCCAGGCCATCACCGAATCAGTAGAGGAAGCCCTCCTCAACTCCCTCACCATGGCCCGAACCACGACCGGCTTCGAAAACCACACCGCCCACGCCGTCCCCCACCACCGAATCCAGCCGCCCTCGTGACCCGCTCCCGGATCACCCGCCGTCTCCGCTCCCTCGCAACCCTCGAACTCTTCAACATCCCCCTGCAGTACGTCCTCTGGTTCCAACTGGTCGACCTACCGGCAACAGCCGCCAACCTCACCGGCTACGCACTCTTCGCCTTCCTGTTACTCCAAGGCGCCGCATACTGGCACCTCAAGCTCCGCCAACTCCCCCGCAGCCCCCTACCCGGCGCAGGCTGGTTCGCCCACGCCCGCCGCTGGAACGTCCTGCTCCTGGCTGCGGGCCTCGTTTACACCACCTGGTCGCTCCTACGGCACCCTGGCGCCAACACCGTGCCAGGGCTGGTCTTCACCGCAGCAGCCGTCCTGGAGTACGTGAACTACTTCCACACCCAGCTCATGTACGACACGGCCCCCGACCTGCGCTACCTACTCACCCACGGCCTCCGCCGTTCCCACCTGTCCCGCGACCTCAGTACGCGACGCCCACCGGCCGACGCACCAACGCCGGGTCGCTCAGCGACTTGAGCATCAGGTCGGCAACATCAGCCCGCGAGATCAGGTACCCACGGGCGACAGTCCCGCCGACCTCCGTCCGGTAGTGCCCGGTCAACGGCTTGCTGTTGAGCTTCGGCGGCCGCACGATCGTCCACTCCGCGCCGCTGCCCATGATGTCCGCCTCCATCACCCGCAGATCGGCGTACACCTCGGCCGCGAACGCGTTGATCATCGGCCACACGACCCGCTTGTTGAGGAAGTCCCCGGGCGTCGGCCCGAGCGGTGCCGCGCTGACCGCGACGAACCGCCGTACGCCGACCGCGTCCATCGCCGCGAGGATCGACTTCGTACTGCGGGACGCGACCGGCCCGTCCTTCCGCCCGCGGGCGCCGACGCCGGAGATGACCGCCGTACTGCCGTCGATCGCCTCGCGCAGCGGATCGGCCGCGTCCAGCCCGGGCACCCGGACCACCTCCAGCGACGGATGCTCCAGCTCGAACGCCGACGACGTCCGCACCACCGCCGTCACCTTCTCCCCCGCCGCGAGCGCCTGCCGTACGACGTGCCCGCCGATCCCGCCCGTCGCGCCGAACACCGTGATCCGCATCAAAACCGCCTCCTGTGCGCTACCGTAATCTCATCTGCAACTCATATAGTACGGAAATCATAATATATGGAACAGACAGAACAAGGTGACGTCCGGCACCGCCGGCGGACCGGGAACGAGATCAAGGCCGCGCTCCGCGACCTGCGGATCCAGCTCGCCCTGCTGAACCATCAGATCGGCGGCAAGCTGGCGCTCAAGGACGTCGACCTCGACTGCCTCGACGTCCTGGCCCGCAGCGGACCGCTCACCCCGGGCGCCCTCGCCCGCCAGGCCGGCCTGCACCCGGCCACGCTGACAGGCATCCTCGACCGGCTCGAACGCGGCGGCTGGATCGCCCGCGACCGCGCCCGCGCGGACCGGCGCAGCGTGACGATCCGGGTGCTTCCGGACCGCAGTACGGAGGTGATCCGGCTGTACCAGCCGATGATCGGCGCGATGGACGACGTACTGGCGGACTACAACGAGGACGAGCTCACGGTCATCGCAGACTTCCTGAAACGCAGCACGGAGGCCGGACAGCGAGCCAACGGAGAGCTAGGTCAGGAGTAGAGGTCGTAGAGCTTCCGGCCGAGCTCTTTTAGCTCAGCCCGAAGCTCCTGCGGCTCCAGCACCTCTAGGGCGTCACCGAAGCGGCTGAGCGTGGCTGCGGCGTTCTGGACCGACTCGATCGGGACCGTCACCACAACGCTCCCGTCCGGCTCCGGTACGGCGGCCGCGACCGCCTTGACGAGTGCTGGGTACGAGATGTCGTACATCCTCCCGGCCAGCCTGGCTGACACCTTGAGGACCGCCTGCGCGGTAAAGCGTGTCCGGTCGAAGCCCTCTAGGTGTTCCTGCCAGTACTGCGTCAGGTTGAAGCCGTCGGCGCGTTCGAACTGCTCGTCGGTCGGTGTGAGCTCAAGGATGTTGGAGACGCGGTACGTGCGTAGTCCGCCGGCTGTTGCGGCTACGACGTACCAACTGCCGTTCTTGAGCACTAGGCCGTACGGCTCGAGCAGGCGCTCGACCTCGCGGGGTTCTTCCCACCTGCGGTACAGCACGCGGACACGGCGGTCGTGCAGTACGGCGTCGGCGACTGCTGCGAGCTGCGGTGAGTTCTCGGCGTCCTGGTACCAAGCAGGTAGGTCCAGGTGGAAGCGGTTCTTCAAACGACCAGCCCGGTCCCGCTGGTCCGGGGCGAGCGCTGCGAGCAGTTTCAGCTCGGCTGCGCTCGTTTCGGCCGTCAGCCCGAGTGCTGCGGCAGCACCGGGCATACCGACCAAGAACAGCGCGGCAGCTTCCTGTTCGGTCAGGCCGGTCAGGCGGGTGCGATAGCCCTCCACCAGGCGGTACCCGCCTGCCCGGCCCTGGTCGGCGTACACGGGAACGCCTGCAGCCGCGAGAGCCTCGACGTCGCGGTAGATGGTGCGCAGCGACACCTCCAGCTCGTCAGCAAGCTCCCGCGCCGTCAGCTGCCGACGCGTCTGCAGCAACAGCAGGATCGACAGCAGCCGGCTCGAACGCATACTCCGAGGTTAGTCCGGATCACTGCCATAGGTTGTCAGGTTTCGATCGCACGCTGGACGCATGGACAAGCTGACCGGGGACTTCGACTTCCTCAACGGGTACTTCGACGTACGCCACCGCACACTGAAACGGGCCCTCGCCGGGTGCGACGAGTGGCTCGAGTACGACGGAACCACGACCGCGCGGACGTATTTCGACGGCCAGATCAGCATCGACGAGATGCGCTTCCCGACGAAGGGGACGTACGGGCTGTCGCTGCGGCTGTTCGACCCGGTGAGCGAGCAGTGGAGCATCTGGTGGGTCAACAGCACCACCATGGAGCTGTATCCACCGGTACACGGCAGTTGGTCGGCCGACGGGTCGCGGTGCCGGCTGGTCGGTGAGGACACACACGAGGGCCGGCCGATCCTGTGCAGCTACGAGTGGTCCGGCATCACCGCGGAGACGGCGCACTGGGAACAGGCGTACTCCGAGGACGGCGGCGACACCTGGGAAACCAACTGGACCATGGACTTCACCCGGCGCCTCACTCCGCCGCCGGCGCTCGACGTACCGAAGGTCACCGACGACTTCGACTTCCTCATCGGCCGCTGGTCCTTCCACAACCGCCGCCGGCGGCCTGTCCTCGGGGAGCCGTACACCTGGTACGAACACGACGCGACGATGCAGGCCACGACGTACTTCGACGGCGCCATCAGCTTCGACGAAGGCTGGTTCCCCAGCGAAGGCTTCCGCGGCGCGACGTTCCGGTTGTTCAACCCGACGACCCGCCAGTGGTCCATCCACTGGATCAACAGCACCCGCGGGCAGTTGGAAACCCCCGTCATCGGCTCCTTCACCAACGGAGTAGGCACCTTCGAGGGCCCCGACGTGTGGGACGACCAGCCGATCGACGTCCGCTTCCTCTGGACCCCCGGCACCGACAAAGCCGCCTGGGAACAGTCCTTCTCCACCGACAACGGAAACACCTGGACCGTCAACTGGTACATGGAACACACCCGCATAGACGAATAGCCCCGCGCTGAGCTACCCCAGTTGGCGGATGGCGGTGAGGGTGGAGAGGGCGGCTTGGGTGGCCTCGTAGCCCTTGTCTTCGCGGCTGTCGGGGAGGCCGGCGCGGTCCAGGGCCTGGGGGTCGTTGTCGCAGGTGAGGACGCCGAAGCCGACGGGTACGCCGGTGGTCACGCCTACCTGCATGAGGCCGTCGGTCGTCGCCTGGCAGACGTACTCGAAGTGGGGGGTGTCGCCGCGGATCACCACACCCAGGGCGACGACCGCGTCGTACCCGGCCTTGGCGGCGTGCAGCGACGCGACCGGCAGCTCGAAGGAGCCAGGCACGCGGACGACAGTGTGGTCGGTGACCCCGGAGTCCTCCAGCGCACGCAGCGCACCGGCCAGCAGGCCGTCCGTCACCTTCGGATGCCATTGCGCGGCGACGACCGCGACGCGGGCGCCTTCGACGCGGGGTACCTCGATGGTGGGTGCTCCACTGCCCGACATCAGCCGGCTCCGTTCTCTTCGGTGAGCAGGCCATCGGGGAGATGATGGCCCATCCGGTCGCGCTTCGTACGCAGGTAACGCAGGTTGTGTTCGGTCGGGTCGATGGAGATCCCGCGCCGCTCGACGACCTCGATGCCATACCCCTGCACGCCCGCGAGCTTGTCAGGGTTGTTCGTCAGCAGCCGCACCGATTTCACGCCGAGGTCGGCGAGGATCTGCGCCCCGGTGCCGTAGTCGCGCGCGTCGGCCGGCAACCCGAGATCCAGGTTGGCGTCCACAGTGTCCCGCCCGGCGTCCTGCAGCTCGTACGCCTGCAGCTTGTGCAGCAGCCCGATCCCGCGGCCCTCATGCCCGCGCAGGTACACGACAACGCCGCCCTCGGCAGCCACCTGCCGCAGCGCCTCGTCCAGCTGCGGCCCGCAGTCGCAGCGCAGCGACCCGAACACATCCCCGGTCAGGCACTCCGAATGCAGCCGCACCAACGTCGGCCCGTCGTCCAGCGAACCGCGGACCAGCGCGAGCTGCTCCGACCCGTCCACCGTGTTGCGGTAGCCGTGGGCAACGAAATCGCCGTACTGCGTCGGCAGTGTCGTGGTCGCGACCCGCTCGATCTGGGTCTCGTTCCGCCGCCGGTACCGGATCAGGTCGTCGATCGACACCAGCACCAGCCCATGCTCGTCCGCGAATTCGCGCAGGTCCTGCCCGCGCTTCATCGTCCCGTCGTCGTTCACGAGCTCGGAGATCACCGCAGCCGGCGTCAGCCCGGCGAGGCGGGCCAGGTCGATCGACGCCTCGGTGTGCCCAGGACGCACCAGTACGCCGCCGTCGCGCCCGCGCAACGGGAAGACGTGCCCCGGCTGCACCAGGTCGTACGACTCCGACGCCGAATCCGTGAGTACCCGAATGGTCCGCGCCCGGTCGGCCGCCGAGATGCCGGTACTGATCCCGTCGCGGGCGTCGACGGAGATCGTGTACGCCGTCCGCATCCGCTCGCGGTTGTGCGGCGTCATCAACGGGATCCCGAGCCGGTCGAGCTCGGCGCCCTCCATCGGCACGCACACCACGCCGGAGCTGTACCGGATCAGGAACGCCAGCAGCTCCGGTGTCGCCTTGGACGCGGCGAAGATCAGGTCGCCCTCGTTCTCCCGGTCCTCGTCGTCGACCACGATCACCGGCCGGCCGGCCCGGATCTCCTCGATCGCATGCTCGATCGTGTCGAGCTTCAGTACGGTTCCCATCTCAGCCCACCACCACAGCTTCGGGGGTTTCGGCCCGGTCGCGGTTCTGGATCTTCCACCACGACGCGAACCCGAGTACGCAGAACAGCCCGTACACGACGTACATCGTCGCCGACGGGTAGAACTTCGCCTGCACCAGCAGCGGTACGCCGACCACGTCGACGGCCACCCAGATCAGCCAGAACTCGACGAACCCGCGGGCCATCCCGTACGTCGCCAGGATCGACCCGGTGAGGATCCACGCGTCCCACTGCGGGCCCCACGAGCCGAGCGCCTTCAGCACGAAGTACGCGATCGCGTAGACGACAATGCCGATCCCGAGCAATTCGAGCCGCTCGCGCGTGGTCGCCCAGCGCGGCTGGACCGCCTGGGCGGCGCCCTTGTGACGGGTCTGGTACCACTGGTACCACCCGTACAGGCTGATGATCGCGAAGAACACCTGGCGGCCGGCCTGGCCCCAGAGGTCCTTGTCCTGCGGGGTGTCGAAGATGCCGCCGACGAACACCGTGAACAGCAGCACGTTGCCGACGATGCCGACCGGCCACGCGGCAACCAGCCGGCGCATCCCGAACAGCGCGCTGGCCAGGCCGAACACGTTGCCGACGATCTCCCGGACCAGCACCGCCGAGCCGGCGATCGTGACCTGGGAGGTCAGCAGCCAGGTGATCGGGTTCACTTGTTGCCTCCAGCAACAGAAGAGGGGGTGACGCCCGCGGTCAGCAGGCGTTCGACGTACTTCGCGATCACGTCGACCTCGAGGTTGACCGTGTCGCCGACCTTGTTGGCGCCGAGCACCGTCAGCTCGAGCGTCGTCGGGATCAGGCTGACGCCGAACGTCCCGGTCGCGTCGTCGACGTCGGTGACCGTCAGCGACACTCCGTCGATCGCGATCGAGCCCTTCTCGGCGACGTACTTCAGGATCTCCGGCGAGGTCGCGATCCGGACGTCCTCCCAGCGCTCACCGGGGGTCCGCGACGCGATCGTGCCGGTCCCGTCGACGTGCCCCTGGACGATGTGCCCGCCGAGCCGTTCGTGCGCGGCGACGGCCCGCTCCAGGTTGACCGGCGAGCCCTTCTCCAGGCCGCCGAGGCTGGTGCGCTGCAGCGTCTCGCGCATCACGTCCGCGGTGAACACGCCACCGCCGTACTCGACGACCGTCAGGCAACAGCCGTTGACCGCGATTGACGCGCCGTGCGCCGCGTCCTCGGTGACCCGCGGGCCGCGGATCGTGAGCCGGGCGGCGTTGCCGTCGACGTCCAGGGACTCGACCGTGCCGAGTTCTTCGATGATGCCGGTGAACATCTACTTTCCTCCCAGAGGAACCAGGGTCAGCCGGACGTCGTCGCCGAGGCGGGTGACGTCCGCTAGGTTGAACCGCAGCAGGTGGTCGATCGATTCCGCGCCGAGATCGCCGACCGCGGCGTACCCCGAACCGAGCACGGCCGGGGCGACGTACGCGACGATCTGGTCGACCAGCCCGGCGCGCAGGAACGCAGCGGCCAGCGTCGGGCCGCCTTCGAGCCAGAGGTGCCGGATCTGCCGGTCGTCCAGCTGCCGGAGCACCTCGGCGGGATCGTGCGTGGGCAGCAGCAACGTCTCCGCGCGGTCGTTGCGGACCCGCGCGGTCGGCGGAATCTCCCGATCGCCGACCACCACCCGCAACGGCTGCCGCGCCGCGGGTACGTCGTTCTCGTCCCGGACCGTCAGCTCCGGGTCGTCGGCCAGGACCGTCTGCGTACCGACGGCGATCGCGTCGCACTCCGCCCGCAGCCGGTGCACGTCGGCGCGCGCCAGCGGGCCGGTGATCCACTTGCTCGTCCGGTCCGGCGCCGCGGACCGCCCGTCGAGCGTGGTCGCGAACTTCCAGGTCACGAACGGCCGCCCGACCCGCACGCTGTGCAGCCACACGTGGTTGACCGCCTCGGCCTCGGCCCGCAGTACGCCCTCGACCACGTCGAGGTTCTTGCTGCGCAGCTTGTCCGCGCCGCCGGCCGCCGTACGGTTCGGATCCGGTACGGCGTACACCACGCGCGCGACGCCGGCCTCGATCAGCGCGTCCGCGCACGGCCCGGTCCGGCCGGTGTGGTTACAGGGCTCCAGCGTCACGTACGCCGTACCGCCGCGGGCCCGGTCGCCCGCCATCCGGAGCGCCTCGACCTCCGCGTGCGGGCCGCCGGCAACGGCATGGAAGCCCTCGCCGACCGGATGCCCGTCGCGCGCGGTGATCACACAACCCACGACCGGGTTGGGATGCGTACTGCCGGTGCCACGCGCGGCCAGCTCGACGGCACGCCGCATCCAGGCGACATCCATCGGCGACACGTCGTTCACTACTCGGGCCCCTCGTCGTCACGGACGCGCTGCCGGGGCCTCGCTCGGCACATCTGCTCCGCCGCCGTCGCTGGAACTCGCCGGTCCCAGCGCCAGGCCCGTCACCGGACCCTCGCCGCCGCGTCCCGCGGGCCTCACAGCCCACGCTCCGCGCCGCCGGGCGCCAGAGCACACCCGCCGACCGCGTGCGCCTCCCATCCGGACTTTCACCGTCGGTCCCGGAATTCCACCAGGTCAACCGCTCCTTCTTGCGAAGTCACGGGTCGCGGACTGTCACCGCCGGCTCGGAATTACACCGACCCCGGAGCACGCGAGTGGGTTTCACTCGTTCCTCAAGTATGCCCCCTCCCCCAACCCCCGCCACGACCCAGGTCACATCGTGACCACCGGGCGGACCTCCCGGGTCAGGGCAAGGCCGACCGCCGCGACCACGCACCCCACCGCGACCGACAGCACCAGCGGCCAGTACCCGACCCCCTCCGCCAGCGCGCCGTCCCTCGACTTACCGAATCAACAACCAGACAGCACTCCCCAACAACCCCACCGCCCCCAACCAACAAACCCCCGCCACCCACCACAACCACGGCCCCCGCCCGGCGACCCCCGCTGGAGCAGACGCAGCAGACACCCCGACCCCACCCAACGAACCAACCGCACCCGGCCCAGCAGCCGTACCCGGTACACCCACCCCACCCGGCGCGCCCGACGCAGCAGTTCCCGCCGACGCACCCGACCCACCCGGAGCGCCCGACAGACCACCCGTACCAGGCCCACCCACCCCACCCGACGAACCAGCCGCACCCGGCGCACCCACTCCACCCGGCGCATCCACCGCAGCACGCCCACCCACCTCACCCAACGAAGCAACCGCAGCACGCCCACCGACCTCATCCAGCGGAGCAACCGCACCCGGCTCACCAGCCGCACCCCGTACACCAACCTCACCCGGCGCACCTGCAAGAGCGGTTCCCGCCGGCACGCCCGACCCGCCCGCCGGAGCAACCGCACCTGGCGCAGCAACTGGCGGGGCACCTGAAGCGCCCAGTGCGGCAGGTGTAGTAGGTAGACCCGATGCGGCAGGTGCCTCGCCCGCGCCTGGTGTGGTTGATCCGTCGGCGCCTGCCGGATCCGGTGGGGCAATCGGCTCCGGGGTGGCTGGGGCGGTTGGTGGGGTGAAGTGAGGTTGGTGCGCGCGGGTGGAAGGTGGGGTGGTGGCTGATTGGGGGCCGGTGGGGGTCCAGGGGGCTGGGAGGGGCGGAAGTTGGTCGAAGACCTCGGGGGCGTCGGGGGTTGCGGGCCAGGTGCTGGGAAGGTTTGAGGTGGCGGCGGACAGGAGTTGGGCGGCGGCTGCGGCCGAGGTGGGGCGGTTGGACGGGTCGGCGGCGGTGAGGTGCAGGATGAAGTCGGCGAGCGGACCGTCGGCGAGCGGGAGGGTGCCGTCGAGGGTCGGGCGTTCGCCGGTGAGGAGTTCGGCGGCTACGGCGCCCACGGCGTACAGGTCCTGGCGGGGGTCGGGGTCGGCGCCGGCCAGTTGTTCGGGGGCCAGGTAGCCGGGGGTGCCGAGGATCATGCTCTGGCGGGTCATCCGGGGCTCGTCGAGGAGGCCGGCGACGCCGAAGTCCGACAGGCGCAGGTGCGGGCGGCCGGTACCGGTGACGTCCAGCAGGACGTTGACGGGTTTCACGTCGCGGTGTACGACCCGAGCGGCGTGTACGGCGGACAGCCCGTGCAGCAGTTGATCCAGCAGTACGGCGACGTACGCCGTCGGCAGCGGGCCGTGGTCGCCGAGCAGGGTCGCCACCGAACCGCCCCGGACCAGGTCCATCGCGAACACGACCTTGTCGTCGTCCGCGGCCCACCCGTGCGGCGCGATCACGTGCGGGTGCTCGATCCGCAGCGACTGCTCCCGGACGAACCGCAGCAGCGTCGCGGCGTCGTGCTGCCCGAGAACCTTCGCGGCCACGTACGTCGACCGCCGCAGGTCCCACGCCCGCCAGACCGACCCCATGCCGCCGATCCCGATCAGATCGATCAGCCGAAACCGCCCCGCAAACGCCTCCACCGCCCAGAACCTACCTCCTCCCCCGTCCGACCCCGCACCCCGAACACCACCTCACCCCACCCAACCCCACATCCCCAACACCACCTCGCCCCACCCAAACCCACACCCCCAACACCACCCCAACCCACCCAAGCACCACCTCAACCCCGCCCGGCCGTACCCCACTTGGACCCCGGACGCCCCGCACCCCGAAGCACCACGTCAGCCCGCCCACCCCCGCGCCCCGATCACCACCCAAGTCATCCGGCTCCCCCCACCACCCCAAGCCGCCCGCCCCACACTCCAGCACCACCGCCTCGGCCCGCCGGTCCCACGCGCATTAATCCCACCCACCGAGCCAACTGCCGAGCCGCCGCGGACAACTGCGGGGTGCGGGCCGACCCGGCTGAGATGCAGGACGAGCCTCGGCCAGGTGCTTGAGTTCTAGGGGCTGGGGCTCGCCAACACACAGATGGTGCTCAGCGCGGAGGCTGGTTCGGGTACTGCGGTCCGCCCGGCTGCTGCCCCCTCACGCATCGGCTTCACCCACCGAGCCAACTGCCCAGCGGCCGCAGTTGCCTGCGAGACACACCTGCGGGCCGACCCGGCAGACAGGACGAGCCCCGGCCAGGTGAGGGGCCGGGGCGCGTCGAGGCAGGTGGTGCTCAGCTCGGTGGCTGGTTCGGGAACTGCGGTCTACTTGCCGACGGCGCGCGGGTTCGACGCGAGCCAACTGCCGAGCCGCCGAAGGTGACTGCGGGACACACCTGCGGGCCGACCCGGCAGACAGACAGCTCGAGCCCCGGCCAGGTGAGGGGCCGGAGCTCGTCGACACAGGTGGTGCTCAGCTCCGAGGCTGGTTCGGGAACTGCGGTCTGCTCGCCGACGGCGCGCGGGTTCAACGCGAGCCAACCGGCGAGCCGCCGCAGGTGCGTGCAGGACACACCTGCGGGCCGACCCGGCAGACGGACAGGACGAGCCCCGGCCTGGTGAGGGGCCGGGGCTCGTCGAGGCAGGTGGTGCTCAGCTCGGTGGCTGGTTCGGGAACTGCGGCCCGCTCGCCGACGGCGCGCGGGTCCGAGGCGAACCAACGGCCGAGCCGCCGCACGTGCGTGCAGGACACACCTGCGGGCCGACCCGGCAGACAGACAGGACGAGCCCCGGCCTGGTGAGGGGCCGGGGCTCGTCGAGGCAGGTGGTGCTCAGCGTGGAGGTTGGTTCGGGTAGTGCGGTCCGTTCGGGTGTTGGGCTCCTGGGTGGTGGGGGCCGTTGGGTGGCTGCGGTGCGCGCGGGGGCTGGGCTCCTGGGTATTGCGACGGTTGGTGTGTGGCGGGGGTGCGGCGTAGGCGGAGCACTAGGAGGAGGCCGATCAGGAGGAGTAGTACGCCGCCGCCGGAGAGGCCTGCGATCAGGGCGATCGGCGTGCCGCTGTCATTGTCGGAGCGGCCGGCGACGGGGGCGCCGGCCTCGGTCTTGTCGCCGGAGTTGGTTGGTTCGGTGGACTGCGACGGGGACGCGCTCGGCGTCTCGCTCGGGGTCGGGGTCACGGTCTCTCCCGAGACCGGCGTCGCGTCGTCGACGTACTGCGGTTTGCCGGTGCCGGCGGCGCCGACCGTGGCGATGGTGAGGTTGAGGGGGATCGTGAAGGCCTTGTCGTCGGTCTTCCGGGTCAGCGACACAGCGAGGTAGTACTCGCCGGGCACGGAGGTGCCGGTGTCCTGGTCGTTGGCGCCGTTGCGGTTCAGGTACCGGACCTCTTTGGTCGTGACCGCTTTGACCAGGCCGCGCTTGGTCAGCACACCGCGCTTGTACCCCCCGCCCGGCACGTTCTTCGCGAAGACCGCGTACACGTCCTCACCGATCGGCGAGATCAGTGCAGCGTCGAGGTACCGGATGCCGTCGAGCGCTTCGGCGGTCGCACCGGCCATCTCGGGGACTGTCGCCTGCACCTGCAGCCGCTGGCCCCAGTCGACCTTCACCTTGTAGAGCTGGAGCTCGCCCGGCATCAGAGTCGTCTTGTACGTCCCGGGCTGGACCACGGCGGCGTCCGCAAAGCTCGAACCGGGAACGATCTCGCGCGGGGTGGACCCGTTCATGGGGGTCCAGACCGGGTCGGTCGCCGCCGCCGGGAGGCTGGTCGTGGAGTCGACCGGCGGCTCCTCGTCGATGCGCAGCTCGTACGGAACGCCCTTCAGCTCCCGGAAATCCTTGCCCGGATTCACCGTGAGCACCATCTGGTCCGGATCCGAACACTTGGTGCTCTTGCTGTCGAACTTGGACCAACTCGAGGCTGTCCCGGTCGCCAGCCCCTGATCGCCGTCGAAGCTGCGCGGGTAACTCCAGCCGCAGTTCTCACCGTCCGTCGTGTTCAGCCGGACCTCGGTCTGGATCACCAGGCTGCCGCCCGACGGACGCCGGAAGCTGACCCCGGCGCGCAGCGTCGAGCCCTTGATGGTGCGCTTGATCAGGTAGTGCTTCGAGGTGTCGTCGACCCCGAACGTGTCGGAGTAGTGACCCGGGGCAAGCACCGGCGCGCCCTCCTGCTGCGGCGCTCCGTGCACCGGGGTGCCGGAGATCCGGAAGGGCCGGAACGCCCGGGTGGACAGCCTGCCCAGCCCGGCCTCGAGGTCGATCGTCGAGTCGGCGTCGTAGTAGTCGCCGCGGCCTTCGCGGGCCACGCACTGGAGCTGGCTGCGCGCCTTGCCGCCGACGCGGAATCCGACGACGTCGATCTTCAGGTCGATGCCCTGCTTGGCGATCGACTGCGCGACCACGCACGGATCCGGCGCGCAGGTGGCCTCGCCGTCGGACACCAGCACGATCGTGCGCTGGCCGGTCGGACCGAGGTCCTTCGCGGCCTGCTGCAACGCGTAGCCGATCGGAGTCTCGCCGTACGGCTGGTACTTCGCGATCGCGGCCTGGAGCTGGGGCCGGTTGCCGGCGCCGATCGGGACGGTCAACTGGGTGTCGGTGCACGCACCGGCCTGGCCGCGTTTGAACACGGTGGCGCCGTAGACGCGGAGGCCGACCTGCGCATCCGCGGGCAGCTTGCCGACCACCCGGGTCAGGGCGGTCCGGGCCGCGGCGATCTTCGTCGTCCCGTCGCCGGCCGGCTCCTTCATCGAGCCGGACGAGTCCAGCACCAGGACCAGCTTGCCGGTGCCTGGGTCGGGGTCGGCCTGGGCTGCCGGCGCCGCCAGACCGGCGAGCAGCGCGGTCAGTGTGATGGCGAGAAGCGCCAGCACCGCCGGGCGGCGGTGTCGATGGTGAGTCGTCATCGTTTCCTCCAGTGGGATTCGCTGCCGCAAACACTCTCAGTTTGCGATCGCAAATGTCAAGCCGATTCACACTGGCATTTGCCGTTCGCAAGTGCGAAGATCTTTGCAGGTGCCAACGGATGCCCGGCGAGGGAGCACGAGGATGGAACAGAGCACGCAGAACCTGAAGCAACAGGTCGAGTTGTACGGCGAGCCGCTGGGCGACGTGGTGCGGCGGGTCACCCAGGCGCTCGGACTGACCCAGGGCGGTCTCGCCCAGGTGATCGGGCTGTCCGCGCCGATGCTCTCCCAGCTGGTCAGCGCCCAGCGGGTGAAGATCGGCAACCCGGCGGTGGTGTCCCGGCTGCGGGCCGTGTCCGAGCTCGCGGACCTGGCCGTGGCCGGCGGGATCGAGCCGACGGAGATCGCGGGCGAGCTGGACGGGATCCGGGCGGCCACCGGCGCCTACCCGAGCCCGACCACCGGTCACCTCCGCCGGCTTGACGCACAGGGCAGCACACCGCTGCGGACGGGAGCACAGGTAGCCGGCGCCGGCGTGACGACAGGCACCGGAGCAGGTCCGGGCGCGGGGGTCGCTCCGGGTGCGGGGGTCGGCCAGGACGCGGGAGTCGGTCCAGGCGCGGGAGCCGGCCCGGGCGCGGGAGCCGGTCCAGGCGCGGGAGTCGGCCTGGGCGCGGGAGTCGGTCCGGGCGCGGGAGTCGGTCCGGGCGCCGGGTTGCCGACCGCCTTCGCCTCACCCACCGGGCTGTCCGCCGAGGCAGCCGCCGCCGCGTGGGCGACGGCGCTGCCGGACGTCCCGGCGCGCGCCGTCGTTCGAGCGATCCAGGACCTGTTCCGCGAGGTCGCGTCCGCCACCGAGATCCAGCGGGCGGCGGTGGCGGCGGCCAAGGAGTCGCCGGCCGTCGCCGACCTACTGCTTGCCTATGGCACCGGCCGAACCGCCGAGGCCCTCGTGCACTATGAGACGCATCACGGCTGACCATCTGATATAGCACAGGCCGACTCGACTTTGGCCGCCGTCTCACGCCTTGTCGCACTGGAATACGAACCACGAACACTCGTGTTGGGTTGCCTCGGCAGGGCCGATCGCCCTGCGTTCGTTGACGGTGTGAGGAGACAGTTGTGCGTGCGTTTCGGCGGGTTGTCGCGATGGTCGGGGCTATCACCTTGGCGGCGGCGATGGTTGCCTGCGGCAGCGACAAGAAGGATTCCGCGGCCGGCCCGGACCTCGGGCTGATGCAGGCCGGCACGCTGCGGATCGGGACGCTGACCGACGCGCCGCCGAACGTGTACGTGAAGGACGGCAAGTTCACCGGGTTCGACAACGACCTGATCACCGCGGTCGCGGCGAAGCTGAACCTGAAGCCCGAGTTCGTCGGCACCGACTTCTCGGCGCTGCTGTCGCAGGTGAACGGCGGCCAGTTCGACCTCGGCAGCTCGTCGATCACGGTCACCGAGGCCCGCAAGAAGACGGTTGCTTTCAGCAACGGCTACGACTTCGGCTACCTCGGCCTCAACACGACCAAGGACAGCGGCATCACGAAGTTCGACCAGTTGCCCGGCAAGCGCGTCGTGGTGGTCCAGGGCACCGTCCAGGACGACTACGCGACGCAGAAGGGCCTGAACCCGGTCCGCGTGCCGAACTACAACGCCGCCCTCGGCCAGCTCAAGGCGGGTACGGCGGACGCCTGGGTCTCGCCCGCCGAGATCGGCGAGAAGATGGCCAAGGAACAGGGCGGCGGCACGGTGATCCTGGCCGCCAAGGAGCTGAGTGACGCGCCGATGGCGTTCGCGGTCGCGAAGAACAACGACAAGCTCCGCGAGGCCGTCAACAAGGCGCTCGACGAGGTGATCGCCGACGGCACTTGGACCAAGCTGGTCGAGCAGTACTACCCGGGCCGCGCCGTACCGGCGAACTTCAAGCCGGGCAGCGGGTCTGTCAAGTTCACGGCCCCCAAAGCCTGATGGACATCTGGTCCACCCTGCGTGACACCTTCCTCGACTGGGAGTCGATGAAGGCAGTACTGCCCGAGATGCTGAAGGTCGGGCTGGTCAACACGCTGATCCTGGCGGCCGCCTCGGTCGTGCTGGGCACGGTGCTCGGCATGGTCGTGGCGGTCCTCGCCCTGTCCCGGAAGCGCTGGCTGCGCTGGCCGGCGAAGATCTACACCGACATCTTCCGCGGCCTGCCGGCGATCCTGACGATCCTGCTGATCGGCCAGGGCCTCTCCCCCATCACCCGGCACTGGTGGGGCCCGAACCCGTACCCGCTCGGCATCCTCGCGCTCTCGCTGATCGCCGCCGCGTACATCGGGGAGATCTTCCGCTCCGGGATCCAGAGCGTGGAGAAGGGCCAGCTCGAGGCGGCCCGCGCGCTCGGGTTCAGCTACCCCAGCGGCATGCGGCTGGTCGTCATTCCGCAAGGGGTCCGGCGGGTGCTGCCGGCGCTGGTGAACCAGTTCATCGCGCTCGTGAAGGACTCCAGCCTGGTGTACTTCCTCGGCCTGCTGGCGAGTCAGCGTGAGCTGTTCCGGATCGGTCAGGACGCGGCCGCGACCAACGGCAACCTGTCGCCGTTGCTGCTCGCGGGCATCTTCTACCTGGTGATGACGGTGCCACTGACGCACCTGGTGAACCACTTCGACAAGCGGCTCCGCGAAGGGCGTCCGGTGGAGGAGGTCGAGCATGCGGCACGTTGAGGGCGCGAGCCTTGAGGTCAGCGGCGTCGAGCTCGCGTTCGGCAGCAACAAGGTGCTGCGCGGCGTCGACCTCGCCGTACCGGCCGGGCGGACCGCGTGCGTGATCGGCCCGTCGGGGTCCGGGAAGTCCACGTTGCTGCGCGCGGTCAACCGGCTGCTCGAGCCGGACGCGGGCGACGTGAAGCTGGGCGGCGAGTCGGTACTGCGGGGTGACCCGGACGTGCTGCGCCGCCGGATCGGGATGGTGTTCCAGCACTTCAACCTGTTCCCGCACAAGAGCGTGCTCGACAACATCACGCTGCCACTGCGCAAGATCAAGAAGCTCGACACCGAGTCCGCGCGGGCGGCGGCGCGTGAGCAGCTCGAGCTGGTCGGCCTGGCACACAAGGCGACCGCGCGTCCCGGGAACCTGTCCGGCGGTCAGCAGCAGCGGGTCGCGATCGCCCGGGCGCTGGCGATGCGGCCCGAGGTGATGCTGTTCGACGAGGCGACGTCCGCGCTCGACCCGGAGCTGGTGAAGGGCGTGCTCGCGCTGATGGCCGACCTCGCCGGCGCCGGGATGACGATGGTCGTGGTCACCCACGAGATGGGGTTCGCCCGCGAGGTCGCGGACCAGGTCGCGTTCATGGACCAGGGCGTCGTGGTCGAGTCCGGCGTACCGGAAAAGATCTTCGGGGCGGCCGAGTCGCCGCGGCTTCGGCAGTTCCTGTCGCAGGTGCTCTGAGTGAGCCGGTCGCGGCGCACGATGGAGGTCTGACGCCGCACCTGGGGGTAGCCATGCCTGTACGCCGGTTGTTGGTCGCAATGCTCGCCATCGGAGCGGTCGCGGTCGGGCTGATGCCCCGAGCCACCGCGGCCGCCACCACTGAGGCCCGGACGCCGAAGTACGTCTATCTGACGTTCGACGACGGCCCGAGCACGTACACGCCGCAGGTCCTGAAGATTCTTCGCGCCTACGGTGCCAGGGCCACGTTCTTCGAGATCGGGCAGAACGTACGGCGCTACCCGGCGTACACGCGGCGTGTCTACCAGCAGGGCAACAGCGTGCAGAACCACACCTGGTCGCACCCGGATCTGCGGCATGTGTCGTGGCCGGTGTTCAGGTCGCAGGTCCTCACCGCGGATCGCGTGATCCGGACGCAGACCGGGTACACCCCGCACTGCCTGCGGCCGCCGTACGGCGGGACGAACAAGCTGGAGGCGCACCGTGCCGCGCTACTCGGCAAGAAGATCCGGGTCTGGACGATCGACACCCGCGACTGGTCCCGCCCGGGAACGTCGGTGATCGTGCGCCGGGCGCTCGCGAACGTGCACAGCGGTTCGGTGATCCTGATGCACGACGGCGGCGGCAACCGCAGCCAGACGGTGGCCGCGCTGCCGGCGATCCTGCGGACCCTGAAGGCCCGCGGCTTCTCGTTCACCACGATGTCCTGCACCTGAGGCGTCCGGTATCCGTGAATTGTTGAGGCGTAAGCGGCGTGGCCGCTGGCTTTCGCCGGCAGTTCACCGAGGGTTGGTCGGGTGAGGAAGTGACCACCCACCGCCCTGGGGGGAACATGGCTGTTCGCTTGACGCGTGCGGGGAACAGGGCCGTCGGCCTGGCGATGATGATGCTGGTGAGCGCGGTGATCGGTACGGTCGTGGTCGCGGCCGCGAGGTCACCCGCCAAGCCCGTCACGCCCACACCGGCCGCCGAGGCCCCGGCTGCCGTCGTGCCCAGCCCGAAGCCGTTGCCGACGAAGTACGTCGTACTGACGTTCGACGACGGACCGGACGCCGAGTACACCCCGAAGGTGCTCGACGTCCTCGCGAAGTACGACGCCAAGGCGACGTTCTTCGAGGTCGGTCAGAACGTGCGCAAGCATCCCGAGCTGACCAAGCGGATCCACGAGGCCGGGCACAGCGTGCAGAACCACACCTGGGACCACGGCGACCTGCGCAAGCTCACCGCGGCCAGGTTCCAGCAGGAGGTCGCGTCGACGGACCAGGTGATCCGCGCCCAGATCGGCAGTACGCCGGGTTGCCTGCGGCCGCCGTACGGCGGGGTGAGCGCGACCGTCCGGCAACGGGCCCGTCAACTGCACAAGGACCTGGTGGTGTGGACGGTCGACTCGCGCGACTGGACCAAGCCGGGTACGGCGGCGATCGTGCAGCGGGTGGTGAAGAACGTGCACAGCGGCTCGGTGATCCTGATGCACGACGGCGGCGGCAACCGCGCGCAGACGGTGGCCGCGCTGCCCGCGATCCTGAAGGCGCTCACGGCGCAGGGGTACGGGTTCCGCACCCTGACCTGCTAGGACAGCGCACTCACCAGCGGTACGACGTCGGCGATCGAGGCGACGATCCGGGTCGGGCGGTACGGGAACCGCTCGACCTCGTGCTCGCCGGTCGACCCGGACAGGACGAGCACGCTGCGCAGGCCCGCCTCCAGACCGCTGATGATGTCCGTGTCCATTCTGTCGCCGATCATCACGGTATGTTCTGAGTGCCCTTCGATCCGGTTCAGCGCGCTGCGCATCATCAGCGGGTTCGGCTTGCCGACGAAGTACGGCGCGACGCCGGTCGCGCGGGTGATCAGCGCGGCCACCGAGCCGGTCGCGGGCAGCGGGCCCTCCTGGGACGGGCCGGTCGGGTCCGGGTTGGTCGCGATGAACCGCGCGCCGTCGGCGATCAGCCGGATCGCCTTGGTGATCGCCTCGAACGAGTACGTCCGGGTCTCGCCGAGGACGACGTAGTCCGGGTCGCGTTCGGTCAGCACGTACCCGATCTCATGCAGCGCCGTGGTCAGGCCGGCCTCGCCGATCACGTACGCCGTACCGCCCGGGCGCTGGTCGTCGAGGAACTGGGCGGTGGCCAGCGCGCTGGTCCAGATCGACGTCTCCGGGATGTCGATGCCGGCCACCAGCAGCCGGGCGCGGAGGTCGCGCGGGGTGAAGATCGAGTTGTTGGTGAGGACGAGGAACTTCTTGCCGGACGCCTGCAGCGCCGCGATGAAGTCGCTGGCGCCGGGGATCGCGCGCTCCTCGTGCACGAGGACGCCGTCCATGTCGGTCAGCCAGGTATCCACCGGTTTGGGCTCGGTCACGCTGCTCATCGTAAATTGTCGGTGGCTTGGGGGAGCATCTCGACATGGGTTATCGAGACTTGTGGCGCGCGGGCGGCGTGGTTCCGCTGCTTGTGTCCTCGCTGCTCGCTCGGCTGCCCATGCTGGCCACGACGGTGCCCATCGCGTTCCTCGCGAAGGACGCCAGCGGATCGTTCCAGTGGGCCGGTGTCGTCGCGAGCGCCTACTCGGTCGGTACGGCGATCGCCGGGCCGCTGTGGTCGCGGACGGCCGACCGTCGCGGGCCGCGCGGCGTACTGCTGGTGACCGGGATCGGCTGGAGCTTGGCGCTGCTGGCGATCGCCCTGCTGCCCGCGGGTCAGTACCGGCTCCTGCCCTTGCTCACGGTGGTCGCCGGTGCGCTCGTACCACCGGTGTCGCAGACGTTGCGCGCCGCCTGGCCGCGCGTCGTCGACGGTCCCGCCTTACGTACGGCGTACTCCGTGGACGCGACGACGCAGGAGTTGCTGTTCATGGTCGGGCCGATGCTCGGGGCAACCGTGGTCAGCATCGCCAACCCGCGCCTGGGGGTCCTACTCGCGGCGGCGATGTCGGCCGTCTTCATCTGGTGGTACGTGCTCCGACAACCCAGGCCGCTGGAGCACGGTCCGCGGGCTCACACGCGGCTGACCACGCGGCAGTTGCTCTGGCATCGGCACCGGTTGCCGCTGATCCTCGCGTTCGGCCTGTGGATCATGTCGTTCAACGGGATCTCGCTGGCGATCGTCGCGTTCGCCGACGACCACGGGCAGCGCTTGCTCGCCGGCGTCTTCGAGACGGTCTGGGCGTTCGGCAGCCTGGTCGGCGGCGTGATCGCGGGTGCGCTGCCGGGTCGCGGGACGTCGCACCTGTGGCGCCGGGCCGCGCTCGTCGCGGTCGGGATGCTGCTGTGCGTGTTCGCGACCTGGTCGTCGGTGTCGCTCGGGATCGCGCTGGCCGTGTCGGGGCTGACGCTGGCGCCGGCGATCGGTGCGCTGTACGGACGGCTCGGCGCGTTGACCCCGGACGTGGCGAAGACCGAGGCCTTCGGGTGGATGAGCGGTGCGGCAACCGGCGGCGGGGCGATCGGAGCCGCGGTCGCCGGTGCGATCATCGACGGCTTCGGCGTGCGGTACGTGTGGCTCCTGGCCGCCGTACTCGCGGTGCTCGCGACGGTGCTGCTGCTCCGGGTGCCGCCGGAGGTGGAGGAGTTACCGGCTGCTGACCTGCTCCGCGAGACCGCGTAGTTCCTCGACCATCGCGTTCGGGTCGTCGGCGGCGTACACCGCCGAGCCGGCCACGAACACGTCGGCGCCCGCCTCCGCGCAGCGTTCGATCGTCTCGACGGAGATGCCGCCGTCGATCTCGATCCACAGGTCCAGGCCGTGCTTGTCGAGCAGTTCGCGGGTGCGGCGGATCTTCGGCACGCACACGTCGAGGAACTTCTGCCCGCCGAACCCGGGCTCGACGGTCATGATCAGGATCATGTCGAGCTCGGACAGCAGGTCCTCGTACGGCTCGATCGGGGTCGCGGGCTTCAGCGCCATCGCGGCCCGCGCGCCCTTCTCGCGGATCTCCCGCGCGGTCCGGATCGGGGCACGGCAGGCCTCGGCGTGGAACGTGACACTGGACGCGCCGGCCTCGACGTACCCGGGCGCCCAGCGGTCCGGGTCCTCGATCATCAGGTGACAGTCGAGCGGCTTGTCCGTCGCCTTCGCCAGCGACTCGACCACCGGCATCCCGAGGGTCAGGTTCGGCACGAAGTGGTTGTCCATCACGTCGACGTGCAGCCAGTCCGCGTTCGACACGGCCACCGCCTCGTCGGCCAGCCGCGCGAAGTCGGCGGACAGGATGCTCGGCGCAATCTGAATCCCCATGGCGTCAATCTATCGAGCACGCACCCCGGGCCCGGAAGGCGGTGAGCCCGAGAGGTGGCCGACCTCACCCGGCAAGCCCCGCGGACCTCACCCGGCAAGCCCCACGGACCTCACCCGGCGAGCTCGGCGGCGAGGACCTCGCGGATCGTGGTGGCCGGGCGGCCGAGGATCTTCGGCAGGGTGGGGTCGACGACCGCGAACTCGCCGCGCCGGGCGGCCTGGAAGATCCCGAGCGTCAGGTCGATCAGGAACTCCGGCATCCCGCGCCCGAGCGCCGCCTGCTTCCACTCCTCGTCCGGCACCGTCACGCGGGTGATCTTCCGCCCGGTCAGCTCCGACGCGAGCGCGGCCACCTCGGCATAGTCGAGTACGTCGGGACCCGTCAACGCCGGCGTGACCCCGTCGAGGCGCGCCGGATCGGTGAGCGCGACCACCGCCGCGTCGGCCAGATCCCGGTGCGCGGTCCACGAGAACGGACCGTCCTCCGGCGCGATCAACTCCCCCGTCTCCAGCGCCGAGCGCAGCAGATACACCGGCGTACTCGCGTAGAACCCGTTGCGCAGCGCGGTGAACGGTACGCCGGAATTCGCCAGGTCCTGCTCGGTCGCGGCATGACTGCGGGTGGCGACGAACAGCGAGTCGAGGTTCGCGGCCTGGTGGCTGGTGTAGAGGATGCGCGAGGCGCCGGCCGCCTTCGCGGTCTCGATCGCGACCCGGTGCGGCGCCGGGTCGGCCGGCCCCGACACGATCAGCACCTGGTCAGCGCCTTCGAAGGCGACCGCGAGCGCCTCCGGATCGTCGAAGTCCCCGCGCCGTACCCGGATCCCGCGGGCGGCGAGATCCGCCGCCTTCTCAGGGTCCCGGACGCTGACGCCCAACTGGCCGGCCGGGACCAACTCGGCGAGACGCTCGGCAACGGCCCGCCCGAGCCGGCCGGTACCTCCGGTAACGATGATCATGAACAACTCCTTGTTATCAGTGGAAACGCAAGAACGTTATCACTGGAAACAAGTCTGGCCAAGCGCTACGGTTGCGTCCGTGGACGAGAGCACGAACAGTCGCGACGAGCTGCGCGCGCAGATCGTCGAGGTCGCGGCCGGGCTGCTTGCGACCGGCGGGCGGGACGCGGTGTCGACGCGGGCCGTCGCGACCGCGGCCGGTACGCAGGCGCCGACGATCTACCGCCTGTTCGGCGACAAGAACGGGCTGCTGCAGGCAGTGCTCGAGCACGGCTTCGCGAAGTACCTCGCCGAGAAGCCGCCGCTCGACCCGACAGCGGACCCGATCGCCGACCTCCGTGCGGGCTGGTATCTGCACGTCGGGTTCGGCCTGGCGAACCGGGAGCTGTTCCTGCTGATGTACGCCGACATGCAGCCGGGCAAACGTCCCGCGGCGGCGGAGGCCGGGCTCGCGATCCTGCGTACGCGCATCCGCAACCTGGCGGCCGCCGGCCAACTGCGTGTGACGGAGGAACTGGCGGCGGAGATGGTGCAGGCGGCCGGCTCAGGCGCCGTACTCACACTGCTCGCCACGCCCGAGGAGAGTCGCGACGCGCGGTTGGCGGACGCGATGTTCGACGCGGTCGTTGCGGCGATCGCGACGGCGGACGACCTGGGGCCAGATCGCCGACGCGGCAGCAAGCCGGGCGGCGACGGTGCGAGCGGGGCGGCCAACGCGCTGCGGGCGAACCTGCCGGAGCTGGAGATGCTCACGGACGGCGAGCGTCACGTGCTCGGCGAATGGCTCTCTCGCATCACCCAGGCGAACGCCTGAGCGGGTGAGGTCACGACGTCGAGGCCGGCGGGCAGCGGTGGCCGACGGATGACGACCACCGGTAGGCGCAGCTGCTGAGCGGCTTCGAGCTTCGCGGCGGTGGCGGGGCCGCCGCTGTTCTTGGTGACGAGTACGTCGATGCGGTGCTGCATCAGGAGTTGCAGCTCGTCCGTCACGGAGAAGGGGCCGCGGGCAAGGAGGAGCTCACACCAGGCCGGCCGCGGCTCGGGTGGGTCGACGCAGCGCGCGAGGGTCCAGAGGCCGGTCGACGCGAAGGCGTCGAGGCCCTGCCTGCCGATCGTCACGAACACCCGGGATCCGATCCGGGGAAGCAGCTCCGCAGCGGCCGCAGCCGTATCGACCCAGTGCCAGTTGTCTCCGGAGGTCCAGCTCGGGCGATCCAGCACCAGCAAGGGGATGCCGAGCTGGGTGGTGGCGGCCGCGGCGTTGGCGGTCATCTGGGTGGCGAACGGGTGCGTGGCGTCCACCACGACGTCGACAGGATTCGTTTCCAGCCAGGCGATCAGGCCGTCGACTCCACCGAAGCCGCCGACGCGGACCTCTCCTTCAGGCAGGCGAGCGGAGGTGGTTCGGCCGGCCAGGGACGAGATCACCTCGATGCCGTCGGCAACCAGCAGCCGGGCCAGTTCGCGGGCCTCGCCGGTACCGCCGAGCAGCAGGATCCTCATCGCGTGCGGTCGGCCGAGTACAGGTGGCTGTCCCGGAAGGCCGTTGCCGACAGCACCTTCCCGGCGATGATCACCGCGGTACGGCGGATGCCCGCGGACTTCACCTGGTCTGCGATGCCGGCGAGCGTGCCGCGGAGCACGACCTCGTCGTCGCGGGACGCGCGGGCGACCACCGCGACCGGGCAGTCGGCGCCGTAGTTCGGGACCAGCTCGGCGACGACCCGGTCGATCTGCTGCACGGCCAGGTGCAGGACGATCGTCGCGCGGCTCGCGCCGAGGGTGGCCAGGTCCTCACCGGGCGGCATCGCGCTGGCGCTGCCGCCGATGCGGGTGAGGACGACGGTCTGGCCGAGTTCGGGGACGGTCAGCTCGCGGTTGAGCGTTGCGGCCGCGGCGGCGTACGCCGGGACTCCGGGCGTCACGTCGTACGGGATCCGGAGGGCGTCGAGGCGGCGGAGTTGTTCGGCCATCGCGCTGAAGACGGACGGGTCGCCGGAGTGCAGGCGGGCGACGTCGTGGCCGGCGGTGTGGGCGGCGGCGAGTTCGGCGATGATCTCGTCGAGGGTGAGGTTCGCGGTGTCGATCGTGCGGGCGCCGGGTGGGCAGTGGTCGAGGAGTTCGACCGGGACCAGCGCACCGGCGTACAGGCAGACCGGCGACGAGGCGATCAGGTCGCGCCCGCGGACGGTGATCAGGTCGGCCGCGCCGGGTCCGGCGCCGATGAAGTGCACAGTCATGCGACAGCTCTCCCGGTCATTTGGTGATGCTCCAGATGGTGACGGGCAGGGCGGGGCGCCAGCCGGTCATCGTGCCGATCGCTGACGCGCGCTGCACGTCCAGCCGGACCAGGTCGCCGCCGAACGTCTTGTACCACTGGATGATGAGCGCCTCCGTCTCCAGCGTGACCCCGTTCGCGACCAGCCGGCCGCCGGGACCGAGGGCGCTCCAGCAGGCGTCGAACAGACCTGCAGCGGTGGCGCCGCCACCGATGAAGATCGCATCAGGTGATTCGAGACCTTCAAGGGCTGCCGGGGCGGCCCCTTCGACCACGGTGACCGCGGCGCCCAGCGCGGTCGCGTTGCGTTCGAGGCGTTTGGCGCGGGTGGGGTCGCGCTCGATGGCGATGGCCCGGCAGGTGGGGTGATGGCGCGACCATTCGATCGCGATACTGCCGGCGCCGCCGCCGATGTCCCAGAGGAGCTGCCCGGGTACAGTCGCTAGGCGGGAGAGGGACACCGCGCGTACTTCGCGTTTGGTGAGCTGGCCGTCGTGCTCGTACGCGTCGTCGGGGAGGCCGGGGACGGTGGAGAGCACCGGAGCGTCGGGTGGGCAGTGGACGGCGATCACGTTGAGGGGGTCGACGTCGTGGGACCAGTCGGCGGCAGTTGTGGTGCGGACGCGTTCGGCTGGCCCGTCCAGTTGCTCCAGGACCGTGAAGGTGCTGTTGCCGTAGCCGCGGGCTACCAGCAGCTGTGCGACCGCGGCTGGGGTCTGTGCGGTGCGGCTGAGGATCAGTAAGCGGCGGTTCGGCTGGAGGTGCGGGTGCAGGCGGTCTACGGGGTTGGTGACCGTGCTGACCACCTGCACTTGGTCTTGTGGCCAGCCGAGGCGTGCGCAGGCAAGGGAGACGCTGGACGGATGCGGGATGACGTGTACGGCGTCGGCGCCGAGGAGGCGGACCAGCGTCGTACCGATGCCGTGGAAGGTGGGGTCACCGCTGGCCAGCACACAGACCCGGCGACCACGGTGCTCCTCCAGCAGCCGAGGCAAACCCTCGGACAGAGGCGAAGGCCACGCCACACGCTCTGCACCCGAAGCGGGTGGGAGGAGGGCAAGTTGGCGAGGGCTGCCCAGGACGACCTCGGCTGCTGTGAGGGCTGCCTGAGCGGCGGAGGTCAGGCCTGGCCAGCCGTCGGGGCCGATGCCGATGACGGTGAGCGGGTCAGCCGGCATTGCCGAGGGCCTTGGTGATCGTGATGTGGATGACTACGCGCTGGGGATTCGGGCGGGGCTGTTTGTAGCGCTTGGCGTAGCGGGTTTCGGCGTCCAGGACGTCGGCGGGGTCGTCGCTGACGACGGCCCGGCCTTCCAGCGTGCTCCAGCGGCGCCCGTCCACCTGCGTCACCGCCACGGAGGCCTCCCCCAGCCGGCGGATCGTCCGCGCCTTGTACGACGTACCTGAGCAGATCACCCGCAGTACGCCGGCCTCGGCATCAAGGGTGGCGCCTACCGGCGTCGCATGGACGGTCCCGTCGGCCCGGACCGTGCTCAGCACGCACAGGTGCCGCTCGGTCCAGAACCCGGCCAGTTGCTCACTCAACACCTAGCGATCGTAGACAGGCCCGCCCGGTACCTCGCCGGGCGGGCCTGTGAGCGCTGGACCCCTCAGACCAGCGCTGCTCGAGAGTCAGCCGATGTCGCGCCGCCGGAACGTGGCGAATCCGGCCAGCGTGAGCGCGGCGGCGATCGCGGTCAGCCAGAGCACCGGTGTGACGGAGAAGTCACCGCCGGGCAGCCGGGGCGTGTGGCCGTACGGGCTGAGGTTGATCACCCAGTGCGGCAGGTTGAAGATCTCGCCGAACTGCCCGATCAGCAGGAAGATCCCGTACAGCCCCCACCCCGCGGTGACCAGCTTCGGCGCCAGCCCGAACAGGATGACGACCAATGCCGTCACCAGCCAGATCGCGGGCAGCTGTACGGCGGCTGCGGCCAGCATCCGCGGCACCTGTCGCCCCATGTTGCCAAGCGACGCCCCGCTGGAGACCCCGGACCCAAGACCTGCAACCAGGATCAGTGCGCCGGTGCCGAGCAGTGCCATCAGCACGTGGCTCGCCAGCCACTGTGCGCGCGTCACACCGGTCGCCAGCAACGGCTCCGCCCGCAGCGCAGTCTCTTCCGAGCGCAGCCGCAACGCAGCCTGGATGCCGAACGCAGACGCCAGCAGCCCCATCACGCCCATCTCGGTGGCCAGGAACGCGTCCGTAATGCCCTGGACACCGCCGAGCTTCTGCACCATCTCCTTCGCGCTCTCGCTGGTGACGAAACCGTCGACGTTGCTGGCGATGTTGCCGACCAGCAGCCCCAGCAGCAGGAACGCGAATCCCCAAGCGACCAAGGAGCCACGGTGCAACCGCCAGGCAAGTGCAAGCGGCGACCGCAACGAAGCGGCTGCTCGCGGCGGACCGGGCCGCGGCCGCACCAGACCGGCGCCAAGATCGCGCCGCCGGATCAGTGCGGTCGCCGCAGCCACCATCACGACCACGAACACCAACGGCACCAGCAGGACGGCCCACCGGTCACCGGCGAACGCACGGACCTGCTGGGACCAGCCGATGGGAGACAGCCACGACACCCACCCCGTGCTGCCGTCCGAAGACGAGTCGCCGATCGCGCGCAGTACGTAGGAAACACCTAGCACCACAGCGGTCAGGCCGTTCGCTGCCCGGGCGCTTTCGGTGACCTGTGCGGTCACAGCACCGACACCGGCGAACGACAGGCCTGCCGCCGCCCACATCAGCCCGAACGCGAACGAGCCCTGGGCGTCCAGCCCGCTACCGATCAGCGACAGCGCGGTCACCAGCCCCAGCACGATGACCGTGGCCGCGGACACGATCAGCCCGGCGGTCAAAGCGGCGTACCGACCGAGTACGCCGGCACTGAGCAGCTCCAGCCGCCCGGACTCCTCCTCGGTCCGGGTGTGCCGTACGACGAGCATGCCCGCGAGCAGGCCGACGAGCAGCGCACCGAACGCGGTCAGCTTGAACAGCGAGACCTCCCCGAGCGAGGACTCGTCGAAGATCCGCCCGTACAGCGAGACCAGGGCGGGCGACGCGTTCGACGTACGCGCGGCCTCGGCCAGCGCGTTGTGGTCGGAGTACAGGCTGATCGACGCCTTGGCCGAGCCGGCCGCCGACATCACGAAGACGATGATCCAGATCGGGATCAGCAACCGGTCGCGGCGCAGCGCGAGCCGCACCAGCGTCCCGGTACCGACGAAGTCGTTCATCGCAGCGCCGCCTCGGGTTCCGCGACGTCGTTCTCGTAGTGCCGGAGGAACAGCTCCTCGAGCGTCGGCGGCTGCGCCACCAGGCTCTTGATGCCGCTCGCCGACAGTTGCCGCATCACCGCGTCGAGTTGCGCGGTGTCGACCTCGCAGCGCACCCGGTTGCCCTCGACATCGAGATCGTGCACGCCGGGCAGCTGCGCCAGGCCGTTCGGCGATGCGGCCAGCTCGGCGTGGATCGACGTACGGGTCAGGTGCCGGAGCTCGGACAGCGTGCCGGTCTCGACCACCTTGCCGCGGCGGATGATGCTCACCCGGTCGCACAGCGCCTCGACCTCGGACAGGATGTGGCTGGACAGCAGCACCGTGCGGTCCTCGCGCCTGTCCTCCTCGATGACCTGCCGGAACACCTCCTCCATCAGCGGGTCCAGGCCGGAGGTCGGCTCGTCCAGGATCAGCAGCTCGACGTCCGACGCGAGCGCCGCGACCAGAGCGACCTTCTGCCGGTTGCCCTTCGAGTACGTCCGGCCCTTCTTGGTCGGGTCCAGGTCGAACCGGCGGAGCAGGTCGTCGCGCTTCTTCTCGTCCAGCCCGCCGCGGAGCCGGCCGAGCAGGTCGATCACCTCGCCGCCGGTCAGGTTCGGCCAGAGGTTGACGTCACCGGGGACATAGGCGAGCCGCCGGTGCAGCTTGGCGGCGTCGTGCCAGGGATCGCCGCCGAGCAACGAGACATCGCCGGCGTCACCCCGCAGCAGCCCGAGCAGGACACGGATGGTGGTGGACTTCCCCGCGCCGTTCGGGCCGAGGAACCCGTGCACCTCACCGGTCGCGACCTCCAGGTCGAGACCGTCGAGGGCGTGCGTACTTCCGTACGACTTGTGCAGTCCGGAGACCACGATGGCTGATGTCATGATTCATAACGTACACTGTGTTCAGAAGATTGTGAATCTTCCTAACGCCTTGCTCACAGCACAGAGGGGATGATGGGGCGGTGAGTGCACATCGAGACGACGATGCCGTCAAGCGGTACACCGAGCAGTTCGGCAACCTGCTGGCCGACACAGGATGGCCGCGGATGGCCGGCCGGACGTTCGCCGCGATCCTGTCGAGCGTGTCCGGCCGGATGACCGCCGCCGAACTCTCCGAGCAGCTGCAGGCCAGCCCGGCCGCCGTCTCCGGCGCGGTCAACTACCTGCTCCAGCTCCGGCTGGCGACCCGGGAACGCGAGCCCGGCAGCCGCCGCGATGTGTACGTCGTCCAGGACGACGCGTGGTACCAGACGATGATGACCGAGGACGCCTCACTCGGCCGCTGGTCCGAATCGCTGCGCAAGGTCCTGGACGCCGCCGGCGAAGGCACCGAGGCGCACCGCCGGATCCGCGTCTCGCTCGGCTTCATCGACTTCGTCAACGAAGAGGTCAAGGGCCTCAGCGAACGCTGGATCAAACGCAAGGCCGAGCTCGACGCGGAACTCGACGCGGAGTACTAGAGCTCGTAGACGGTGAGGATCGTGCAGTAGATGGGCGGGGACTCCAGGCCCGGGTAGTACAGCCGGCCGGCCTCGTCGGTGAGCTTGAAGTAGGCGGTCGAGGCACCGACCTGCGGCGGCGCCTGCAGCGTCATGCTGACCGTGACGATGTCGCCCGGCGTCGCATCCGGTACCGGGGCGCGCGTCGGTGACCGCAGGCGTCCCGGCGTACCGGGAACGCCTTGGCGGGTGAGCCAGCGGTCGCACCACGGCCGTTCGCCGCTGTTGCGGATCACCCAGGTCTTCTCGAACGTCGCGTCGCGACACACCTGCGTACCGTCCGGGACCGTCTCCCCCACCAGCTCCGCCCGGTCGTCCGGATGGTGGTCGATCGGGACCGAGCCGCCGAGCAGCACCGGCTGGACGTGCCGGCGCAGGTCCCGCTGGGACATGTCGCGACCGGCCCGGACGGCTGCGTCGAGCTCGGTCAGCTGGTTCACCAGGGCCTGGTTCGCGCCGAACGAGTCGTCGTACCACTCGATCAGCTCGCGGCTCGGCTTGGTGTGGCCGCGCTCCACGCGGGACAGGTGGCCCTTGTCCCAGCCCGACTCGGCGGCGGCGCGGGTCAGCGGCACTCCGGCGGCCTCGCGCAGCTCCCGCATGCGCGCTCCGATGACGTATCTGGCCTGGGCTGGGCGCACGGCGCACTCTCCGCTCTCGCCGTCACTTACCTACTCAAAGTACCAAATCGCAGTGACTGATTTCCGTTGCCCACTGCGACAATTCGGTCACGCTCTGATTGTCTGCACAAAGTAACAGACCGCCCCACGCAACACAGAGTGAAAGGCAACCGTCATGAAGCTCGCACGACTGACCGCCATCGCCGCACTCGGCCTGACCGCCCTCGGCGGCGCCGCCCTGCCCGCGACCGCCGCCCCGACCGTCACAGCAACCACCACTGTCGTCAGCCCGCAGTCCCGCGCCGACGACGCGATCAACTGGTTTGCCGCCCGCAACGGATCCACCGCGTACCAGGGGTACTGCGAGAAGGCCGTCGAGAACGCGTACGGCACGACCGGCGTCTACGCGTCGGCCATCGCGAACTGGAACGACGCCGTACGTCGCGGCGCCGCGCACAAGGGTGACACGAACCCGCCGAAGGGCGCGCTGGTGTTCTGGAACATCAGCTCCTACGGACACGTCGGTGTCGCCACCGGCGACGGCAACTTCTGGGCCACCAGCGTGAGCGGCGCGATCGGCAAGCGCGCCCTGCCGTACTTCTCCAACTACCTCGGCTGGGCACAGCCCAACTTCTGACGCCCCGGGCAGCGGCGCCCGACCGCCCCGCGGGCGCCGTTGCCCACTGCGACAACACCGGCGCGTTTTGGTTCCCTGCGAGTACAACTTCAAGGAAGGGAACACACCATGCGTACCGCCCTCATGCGCATCACCGCCCGTGTTGCCGTCACCACCCTCCTCGCCGGCGTCACCGCCCTCGGCACCGGCACCCTCACCGCCAGCGCGGCCACCGGAACCGTCGTCACCGACAGCGGCACCGGCGTCGCGATCCGGTCCGGGAACGCGACCAGCTTCGGCTCGGTCGGCAACCAGCCCAACGGACCCGTCGAGATCGACTGCCAGATCTACGGCGAGCCCGTCACCGGCAAGTACGGCCGGAGCCTCGTCTGGGACCACGTCCCCGGCAAGGGCTACATCACCGACTCCTACGTCAACACCGGAAGCAGCGGCCTGATCGCACCGCTGTGCACCAGCAACCCGCGCGCCGACAAGGCCATCGCCTGGTACGCCGCCCGCAACGGGTCGACGGCCTTCCAGGGGTACTGCGAGATGGCTGCCGAGAACTCGTACGGCAAGACCGCGATCTGGGCCTCTGCCAAGGCCGACTGGAACGACGCCGTGGCCCGCGGTGTCGCGCACAAGGGTGACCTGAACCCGCCGAAGGGCGCCCTGGTCTTCTGGGACCTGGCCGCACCGTACGGACACGTCGGTGTGGCGACCGGCGACGGCAACTTCTGGGCCACCAGCGTCAGCGGCGCGATCGGCAAGCGCGCTCTGCCGTACTTCAACAGCTACCTCGGCTGGGCGTACCCGAACTTCTGACCCGCCCCCAACCCGAGCACCCGGCCGCGCGCTCCGCCCCTCACGCGCCCGGGTGCTCGACCCTTTCCAGCCAGTCCTCGACGAGTGCGCGGTACAACGCCGAGCCCGGACCGGGGAGGAAGTGGTCTTCCTGATCGAGTACGGCGTACGTCGCGCGCGGGTAGTCGTCGAGGAGCGGCCAGGCGTCGGCGTACCCGGCGATGGTGTCCTGGCGACCGGTGACGATCAGGGTCGGGCGGTCGAAGTGGATCGACGGGTCTTCCCGCAGGCCGTACGTCGACGGGTCACGCTGGATGCGGCCGAGAAACTCGAGGTCCGCCAGCTGTTCCGCGTCGTCGTAGTACATGTGCTGTCGGTCGCGGGCGGTGGACGGTTGCAGGTGCTCCGCCGTCGGGAGCGTGCGGCGGGAACGGTCGATCACCACACCAGGTGCCCTGAGCAACAGTCCTAGGACTTGGGTCGGGTTGCTCTTGAGGATGCCTCGGGCGTGGAGGGCTCCGGCCGACGTACCTGCGAGGGCGAATGATTCGTCACCGGCTACCGCGGTGATGAGCCCGGCAATGGCAGACAGCATGCCGTCCTGGTTGGTGATGGTGGGGTCGGCTGGGGACCTGCCTGTGCCGGGCGGGTCTACGTAGATGCGGCGCCAGCCTTCGCGTTGTTCGAAGATCGGTTCGTGGACGGCGCGGGCCTCGCCGGCGTCGCCTCCCCAGCTGGGGAGGAAGAAGAGCGGGCGGCCGGCGCCGAAGGACTCGTAGTACACGCTGCGACCCTAGCCACCCGGAGCGCTGATCACTGAGCCTTTCTGTTCACAGCAGACGGCGGGCGTTCCCCCGAGCCGCGCTCGATCAACGCGCACGGCAGCACGATCCGTTGCGGCGGGCGGGTGTCCGCGCCGGAGGCCCGGTCGAGCAGCAGGCGCGCCGCGCTGCGGCCGAGCTCGGCGATGTCGGAGGCAACGACCGTGACCGGAGTCGGCAGCATGTCCGCGAGCCGGAAGTCGTCGAACCCGACCACCGCCGGGTCCTGCTCCAGTTCGCCGAGCGCGCGCAGCACGCCCTCGACCAGGAAGTTCGTCGAGGCGAAGATCGCGGTCGGCGGATCCGGCCGCAGCATCACCTCGCGGGTCGCCTTCTCGGCGGCCTCCGCGTTGCCCTCGGGCAGCTGGATCACCAGCGACTCGTCGACCTCGACGCCGGCCGCGCGATGCGCCCGCCGGAAGCCGCGCAACCGGCGGCCGATCGTGTAGTACGACGGTGCGAGGATGATCGCGATCCGCTCGTGGCCCTGCCTGAGCAGGTGTTCGGCCGCGATCCGGCCGCCGCCCTCGTTGTCGACCATCACGATGTCGGCCTCGATCCCGGTGGCCGGCCGGTCGACGAACACCACCGGTACGCCGGCACCCTCGAGGAACGCGTGGTCGCCCTGGTCCGGGACGATCATCAGCCCGGCGACCTGGCGGCTGACCAGCTCCTGGATCGCGCGCTTCTCGCCCTCCGGGTCCTCGTCGACACTGCCCAGCACGACGGCGAACCCGGACTGGCCGGCGATCTCCAGCGACGCCTTCGCGATGCTCGCGTAGAACGGGTTGGTCAGGTCGCCCAGCACCAGCGCCAGCGACGTCGACTTCTTGCCCGGCCGGAGCGCGCGGGCCACCTCGTTGCGCTGGAAGCCGAGCTCGTCGATCGCCGCGCGGACGCGTTGCGCGGTCTCGTCCCGGACGCCGTGGCCGCCGTTCACGACACGCGACACCGTGCCGAGGCCGACGCCGGCCCGGCGGGCGACGTCGATCATCGTCGGCCGAGCGACCTCCGGCTTGGTTGGAAACGTTTCGGGCACGGGGTTGACTTCCTTTTCGGGACACGGCATCGTCACCCAACAGTAAAACGTTGGAAACGTTACCGTCCAGGAGGCCGGATGAGTAGTGCCACTCCAGGCGGAACCACTCGGAGAAAGAGCCGTGGTGGGATGAGTCGCAATGCCGGCTCCGATGTGAAGGCGGCGTACCTGTTCATCGCTCCGGCGGTGATCGGGTTTCTCGTCTTCGTGGGTTATCCGCTGATCCGATCGTTCTATCTCGCGCTGACGAAGTACAACGGGTTGACGAACCCGGTCTTCATCGGCCTCGGCAACTTCCGGCGGCTGTTCACCACCGACCCGGCCTTCTGGCCGTCGTTGCGGGCGACCGGCTACCTGGTGTTGCTCTATGTCCCGTTGTCGCTGATCCTCGGGCTCGCGCTGGCGATGTTCTGCAACCAGCGGTTCGCCGGCGTCCGGGTGGTCCGGACGCTCGCGTACCTGCCGGTCGTCCTGCCCGCGGTCGCGACGATCACGCTGTGGAAATTCATGCTCGACCCGCAGGTCGGGCTGCTCAACACGATCCTCGACCGGCTCGGTCTGCCGACGAGCCTGTGGCTGCAGAGTCCCAAGATGGCGATGCCGGCCGTGGTACTGGTGATGCTGTGGGGCGTCGGCGGGACCATGATCATCTTCCTGGCCGCGCTGCAGTCGGTGCCGACCGAGCTGTACGAGGCCGCCAAGGTCGACGGCGCCGGACCGTGGTCGGTGTTCTTCCGGATCACGATGCCGATGATCAGCCCGATCATGCTGCTGCAGGTGATCCTGCAGACCACGGCCGCGCTCCAGACGTTCAACCAGCCGAAGATCCTCACCGGCGGTGGTCCCGGGTTCAGTACGAACGTGCTGATGCTCGGCATCTACAGCAACGGTTTCCCGACCCTGGGCCGGATCCCGCAACTGGGATACGCGTCCGCACAGGTGTGGGTGCTGTTCGTCATCATCATCGCCGTGATCGCCCTGACCGCGAAGTTCTCCTCTCTCTGGACGTACAGTGACAGCACTTCCGACTGACGCCCGCCCGGCCACGGCCGCCGATCCGGCCGTGACGCCCGCGAAGAAGAGACCACGCGTGGCCGGTACGACGTCGTGGTACGTCGTCGCGCTGTTCATCTGCGCGGTGATGGTCGTCCCGCTGCTGTGGATGATCACGATCGGGCTGAAGAGCAAGACCGCCGTGTTCGACATCCCGCCGAAGCTGCTCCCGCACGAGTTCAACTGGAGCAACTTCATCAAGGGACCGCAGGCGATCCACTTCCCGCGGCTGTTCCTGAACTCGCTGATCATCACCGCGCTGAGCGTGATCGGCGGCGTGATGACCGCGATGATGGCCGGCTACGCCCTGGCCCGGCTGCGGTTCCCCGGACGCAAGGTGTGGTTCTACCTGTTCGTCGGCAGCATGCTGCTGCCGGGCGTGGTCGGCCTGATCCCGTTGTTCCAGATGTACAAGAGCATCGGCTGGTACGACACCTGGCTGCCGCTGATCGTGCCGGCGTTCCTCGGCGGGAACCCGCTGTTCATCTTCCTGGCCCGGCAGTACTTCCTGGCCATCCCGTACTCGATCGACGAGGCGGCGAAGATCGACGGCGCCGGGCACCTGCGGATCTTCGTCAGCGTGATGCTGCCGCTGACCCGGCCGGCCTGGCTGACGATGGCGATCCTCGCGTTCCAGGCGTCCTGGAACGACTACCTGAATCCGCTGGTCTACCTGTACTCGTCCGGCAAGTGGCCGTTGTCGGTGGGTATGGCGTCGTTCATCTCGCCGTTCGCCGGGAAGACGCCGGACTGGAGCTACTACATGGCCACGAACCTGCTGTACATGCTGCCGCCGCTGATCATCTTCTTCGCCGCGCAGCGCTACTTCATCCAGGGCCTCGGCGCTCTCGGCAGCACGAACCAGAAATAGGGAGAATCGTTGTGAAGAGGACATTGGGCGTCACCGCGCTGGCGTGCGCGGGGTTGCTGGCGGCAACGGCCTGCAGCAGCGGGTCCGGTTCGGGCGGCTCGAGCAACGGGCCGGTCACCGTGACCGTGATGACGTGGGAGTCGGCCGACACCAACGCCGCGATCAAGAAGGCGCTGGAGGGCTTCAAGGACGACAACGTCAAGGTCGAGCTGCTCGAGTCCCCGAGCGGCGCGTACGGCGACAAGCTGGCGTCACTGACCCAGGCGAAGAAGCTGCCGGACCTGTTCTGGTGCGGTAACGACACCGAGCAGCAGTACACGTCGCAGGGCCTGCTGGTCGACTGGGCCGACAAGATGAAGAACGGCGACGGCGACTTCAAGTCGGACAAGTTCGTCCCGTCCGCGATGGAGAACTGGAAGACGTCGGACGGCCAGATGGGCGGTCTGCCGTCGCTGATGAACACGTACGGCGTCTGGTACAACGCCGACGCGTTCACCGCCGCGGGCCTGCCGCTGCCGAAGGCCGGCTGGACCTGGGACGAGATGTACGCCGACGCCGCGAAGCTCGCCGGCAAGAACGGGGCGAAGTACGGCCTGGCCGCCGACCAGCTGACCAGCGCGGACGGCCCGTTCACGATGAGCCTGTACTCCGTGTCTGCGGGCGGCGCGCCGTTCACCGACAACGTGAACCACCCGACGAAGGCCGAGGCCGACGACAAGTACCAGGAAGGTGTGCAGAAGCTCACCGCCGCGATCAAGAACGGGTCGGTCGCACCGCCCGGGTACGACGCGTCGAACGTGCAGTCGCTGTTCTCGGCCGGCAAGGTGCCGATGACGTTCGGCGGGCAGTGGCTGGCGGCCGGATTCCAGACCGACAAGCCGAAGATCAAGTACGGGTTCGCGCCGTTCCCGCAGGTGAACACGCCGACCACGCTGTACGACTCGGTCGGGATCTGCACGCCGCAGTACACGAAGGACCAGGACGCGACGTTCAAGGTGCTCGAGTACATCAACACCAAGGTGTGGGACGCCGTACTGCCCGCCTCGCCGGTCGCGCCGCCGGCGTACACGCCCGCGCAGGCGAGCTACTTCGACGCACTGACGAAGGCACAGCAGCCGACGGTCGTCGACACGGTCAAGGCTGACCTGGGCGCCGAGAAGACGGTCGGCGTCCGCTTCACCACCCAGTGGGCCAGCCAGGTCGGCGACCTCACCACCGCCAACTACCAGCCCATCCTGAGCGGCAAGAAGCCGATCACCGACCTCCCGAACTACGTCGACAAGATCAACGGATTGATCAAGCAGGGAAGCTGACCCTCCCGGCCGACCCACCATCTCAGGGGCCAACCCTCGAGATGGTGGGTTTGTCAGCTGCGTGCCGGGTGCAAAGCGACCACGGGCGGGGTTAACCCCTGAGATGGGAACGGTGCGCGGGGGTGCGGGGGTGCGGGGGGTAGGTCAGGTCGCTTGCCAGAGGGATAGGGCGAAGCGGGCTTTGTTGTCGGTCCACCAGGCGGCCGGGGTGAAGCCCGCTTTGTCCAGTTCGGCTTCGACGCCGGCGCGGTGGAACTTGGCGGAGATCTCCGTGCTGAGCTCCTCGCCCTCGGCGAACGTCACCTCGAGGTGGATCTCCGGGATCAGCACCTGCATCGGTCGGGTGGCGCGCAGGTGCATCTCGATCCACTCGTTGTCGGCGTCCCAGACCGCCACGTGCTCGAACGCGTCGACGTCGAAGTCCGCGCCGAGCTGCCGGTTGATCACCCGCAGCACGTTCTTGTTGAACTCCGCCGTCACACCGGCCGCGTCGTCGTACGCCGCAACCAGCGTGCCCGGGTCCTTCACCAGATCCGTCCCGAGCAACAGCCACTCCCCCGGCTCCAGCACGTCCCGGATCGAACGGTAGAACGTCTCGCGTTCGGCCGGGATCAGGTTCCCGATCGTGCCGCCGAGGAACGCGACCAGCCGCGGCGGATCACCCGGCAGCTTGTCGAGATGCGCGGTGAAGTCGCCGACCACCCCATGGACGTCGAGCGCCGGGTAGTCGGCGTTGATCGCGTGGGACGCCTCGCGCAGCGCGGTCTCGGACACGTCCAGCGGCACGAAACTCGTGAGTGTGCCGTGGTCCCGCAGCCCGTCGAGCAACAGCCGGGTCTTCTCCGACGAGCCCGAACCGAGCTCGACCAGCGTGTGCGCATTGGTCAGCGCCGCGATCTCCGCGGCGCGGGCCTGCAGGATCTCCCGCTCGGCGCGGGTCGGGTAGTACTCCGGCAGGCGGGTGATCTGCTCGAACAGCTCACTCCCCCGCGCGTCGTAGAACCACTTCGGCGGCAACCACTTCGGCGTCGCCGACAACCCCGCCCGTACGTCGTCGCGGAGCGCGCGCGCAGCGTAGTCCGGGGTCAGCTGTACGTCGATGAGGGTCACGGGTGTCCTTCCATCGGGGTGACCTGCAGAGAGGTGGCGGTGGCCACAAGCAGGGAACGATCGGGTACTGCCTGCCATCCGCCATCGCCGAACGGTTCGGAGGCGACGGTCACGGAGTCGTGCGTACGGCGGACGTGGAGCGAGTGCGTCCACGTCGTCGCGATCAGCTGCTCGCCGTCGGTCAGCAGCAGGTTGAGCCGGGAGCCGGGCGCGGCCGCCGCGACGTCGTGGACGACCGCCGCGACCGCGTCCGCCGGCGGCACACCGTCGCCGAAGCGGCGCACGATCAGGGCCCAGAGGAGAGCCGAGTCGGTGGGAGCGTCCAGACTCAGCAGGTCGGCGACCGGCAACGATTCGGCCAGCTTGGCCGTCGCGCCGGGCCAGCCGGTGATCCGCCCGTTGTGGCTGAACAGCCAGTGGCCGGAGGCGAACGGCGCGACCGCCGGCTGACCGTACGGCATGCCGACGGTGCCGTTGCGCACCGCGGCCAGGACGGCACCGGACCGGATCGCACCGGCCAGGCCGGGGAGGTTCTCGTCGGTCCAGATCGGCACGTCCCGCCGGTAGCGCACCGGACCGCCGGACACGGCCGCGTCCCCTTCCGGGTACCAGCCGATGCCGAAGCCGTCCGCGTTCACCGAGCCGCCGCCTCGCATGTCCGACGGCGCCCAGCTCTGTTCGTACAACGAGTGGCTGGGCGTCACGACGAGGGACGACAGCGTCACAGGTGGGCCCAGGTAGGCCAGGTGGCGGCACATCAGCGTTCTTCGGGCCGGGGGTCGCGGGCGCAGCGGAAACCGGCGAAGATCTGCCGCCGGATCGGGTAGTCCCAGTTGCGGAACGTCCCGCGCGCGACGACCTCGTCGGTACCGAACGATCCGCCGCGGAGGATCTTGTAGTCCGGGCCGAAGAACACCAGCGAGTACTCGTCGTACGGCCACGCGCGGAACCCGGGGTACGGGCGGAAGTCGCTCGACGTCCACTCCCACAGGTCACCGATCAACTGCTCGACCCCGAGCGGCGAGGCTCCGGCCGGGTACGCCCCGACCGGTGCGGGCGACAGGTGCCGCTGGCCGAGGTTCGCGTGCTGCGGTCCGGGTGACTCGTCACCCCACGGGAACCGCCGGGTCCGCCCGGACGCCGGATCGAACCGCGCCGCGAACTCCCACTCCTCCTCGGTCGGCAGCCGCTTCCCGGCCCACTTCGCGTACGCCTCCGCCTCGTAGAAGCAGACGTGCATCACCGGCTCGTCCAGCGGCAACCGCTCGCGGTGCCCGAACCGCAGCCGCCACCACTCCCCGTCGTCCTGCGACCAGAACCGCGGCGCGACCAGCGACGCCTTCCGCACCTGCGCCCACCCGGCCTCCGACCACCACTGCGGATCGTCGTAACCACCCGCGAGGACGAACCGCAGGTACTCCCCGTTTGTGACCGGCACCGTGTCGATCACATAAGGCTTCACATGTACGGCGTGCGCCGGGCGCTCGTTGTCCAGCGCCCACGGCTCGATCGACGTACCCATCTCGAACACCCCGCCCGGCACGAACACCTCCGCCGCCGGCAACACCCGCCCGGCCGGAGGTGGTGGCGCGTCCAGCACCGGCGCACCGGCCCGCAGCTGATGGGTCGCGAGCATCGTCTCGTCGTGCTGCTGCTCGTGCTGCGCGATCATCCCGAACGCGAACGCGTTGTCCACGAGTTCCCGTCCGCCGTCGAACTTCACGTGATCCAGCACGTCGAGCACCTTGTCCCGTACTTCGTTCACGTACGCGCGGGTCTCGACCGGCCCGAGCAGCGGCAGCGTGGGCCGTTCCGCGCGCGGGTGCTGGAACGCGTCGTACAGCTCGTCGATGTCCTGCCGCAGCGGCTCCCGGCCGCCGACGTCGCGGACCAGCCAGAGCTCCTCCTGGTTGCCGACGTGCGCGTAGTCCCAGACGAGTGGTGACATCAGCTTCGAGTGCTGCTTGACCAGGTCGTCGGTGTCGACCGCGTCGGTCAGCTGCACGGTCCTGGCCCGGGACCGTTCCAGCTGCGCACCCACGAAGGCGCGCAGGCCCTCGGGCGACAGGTCGGACAGTTGGTGGTTCATGAGGCTCGCCTTCCTTGGGTGGTGGTGTCGACGATGCGCTGCAGCCGGTTCGCGACGGCAGCGGTGAGTTCGGGATCCGCACCGGTCCGGTCCAGGACCGCGGTCCCGAGTGCGACCACGTCGCGGGCGGCACGCAGTACCAACCTGTCCCGCAGGCCCTCGCGCGCGGCGGGGAACCAGCGGCCCGCGGCGGGCTCGGCGGCGGCCAGGACCTGGTCGAGCGGCGTGGACATCAGTGCGGTGAGCAGCAGGGTCGGGGCGATCCACCCGTCGCCCGGCTGCGCGTCGAGGTAGCGCACCTCGAGATACCCGCGCGGCCGGACCGGCGGGAACAGCGTGGACAGGTGGTAGTCGAGGTCGTCGTACGTCGGTCTGTCGCCGGGCAGTGCGCCGTCCGCCCACGCGCCGAAGGTCAGCCCGGTCGGGGCGTCCCACGTGTCGCCCCGGCGCAGGCAGAGCACCGGCGCCTCCATCGCGGTCCGCGCCCAGGCGGCGGCCGGGTCGCCGTCGAGCGGCGGCGGCTCGGTGAACGGTGCACAGGTCCCGAAGGTGGCCTGCGTCCGCGCCGACGCCCAGCCGGTGTCGGAGCCGGCCCGGCGACGCGAGTTGGCGAACAACGCGACCAGTGCCGGACCGAGATCGTGCAGCGCGCGCCACCGCAGAGCGGTCTGGTCAGCTTCGCCCGCGTCGAGGCAGATCTGCAGGCCGGCGGTGCTGCACATCATCCGCGGGCCGTGCGGTCCGAGCCGCTGGAACGCGTGTTCCATCGCGGCGTACCGCGGGACGGCGAGGATGCGGCGCGGCGCCCGGAACGGGTCCAGGCCGTAGCCGCCGGGGACCAGGTCGGCGTCCAGCAGCAGGGAGGTGAGCTCGGCGGCGTCGGCGGCGGTGTCGTCGATCAGCCGTGGGATCGAGTCGGTCGCGGGACCGGAGATCTCCACCTGGCCACCCGGCTCGACGGTGACCAGAGCGCCCCGGCGCAACGGCAGCTGCGGGCTGCCGCGGACCAGGGTCGCAGGGGCGTGTTCGCCCAGGGCCTTGCTCAGTTGGCCGGCGTCGAGCGGCCGGTGCGGATCTTCCGCGTGATGCACGGTCCACTCGAGCTCGACGCCGTACAGCCGAGGTGGACCGTGCTTGAAACAGACCATCGCGACGTAACCCTCCGCCTCGGCCCGGGAGCCGATCGGAGTCGTCGCCGGAGAACCACCGGGCGAGGTCACGTCAGCGAACCTAGCTCCGGCTCAGGGGCTGGACAACCGACCAGAAAATTACCGGTCGGTGACGCCTGGGTGGCATGTCGACTCATGCCGGCCATCGTCCCTGGCGGCTCCGACAGTTTTCAGGCGGGAACCTTCACCGAGCCGCCCCAGTCGTTCCGGTGCCAGCCGTCCTGCGGCGTCCACCACCAGTGGTACAGCGTTCCGGTTCCGCTCTGGGCGAAATACTGATGCTGGTCGGCGAACGCGAACGCCACCGGATCGGCGTACACCTGCCCGCCCAGGTCCTCCCAGGTCACCTTGCTGGTGCCTTGGTCCCACCACCAGTGGTAGAGCGTGTTGCCGGGGCCACGGGCGACCACGTGCTGCTGTGTCGCGGTCTTGAACGCAGATGGTGCCCCGACGAACTTCTCCGGAGCACCTCCCCATTCCACTTGGTGCAGCCCGTCACCGGCGTCCCAGTACCAGTGGTAGAGCTGCCCGTCCGCGGCTTGCGTGTACACGTGCTGCTGTCCGTTCCAGACGAACGTCGTGGGGTCGGAGTACGCCTCACCGCCCCAGTCGGCGAAGTGCGGCTCGAAGTCACCCAGCTGCCACCACCAGTGGTACAGGTGGTTGTCCGCGCCACGGGCGACCACGTGCAGCTGGTTGTCCCACACGTACGTCGACGGCGTACCAACGATGGGCCCGGGCGCGCCGTCCCAGCTGTCGAGGCGCAGCTGGCCGTCGGCCGGGTCCCACCACCAGTGAGTGAGGCCCCCGTCCGAGGAGCGCGCGAAGATGTGCTGCTGGCCGGACCAGACCACTGCGGCCGGATCACCGGCCGCATCACCTCCCCAGTCCGCGTAGTGCGCCGCTGACTCGCCCTCGACCCACCACCAGTGCAGCAGCGTTCCCGTCGTACTTCGGGCCACTGCGTGCTGCTGGTTCTCCCAGGCATACCCCGTGCTCTTGCCTGCGATCGGCCCGCCGCCCAGGTCGTTCCGCTTGAGCCCGGCCGCGCCACTCCAGTCCCAACGCCCCATGGTGCCAGCCGCGGTCGGGGCGAAGATCACCTCATGGCCGGCACCACCTGCGTCGTTCCACTGGTACGCCGTGGCGCCGGGTACGACATCACCCGCGTGGCCCGCGCCGTATGCCTCGATCTCGTCGATGAACACGCCGGTCTGGTACTTGTTGTGCATCGTCTTGTCGAAGGTCAGCCGCACCCAACGAGCCTTCGACGGTGCGAAGCCGATGTCGTACCAGATTCGCGAGGCCCCGTTCACCGAACTGACCTGCCCGCGGTTGGTGAAGTTCGTACCGTCGGTACTGGTCGCGACCGTGATCTGGTCGGGCCGATAGTCCGGGTACTCCTCGTACGCGTGAACGCGCACCGTGCCCACCGTTTGTGCCCAGCCGAGGTCAATGGTGACCGCCGGATGCACACTGTCGCCGACGTTGGCCAGCTCGTACCCGAACTGCTTGCCGTCACCCCAGTTGTCCCCTAATACCCCGTCTGTCGCCTCGTTACCGGCGTCCGGGAACCGTGTCGACGGTGCAACGCTCTTCGTGTACGTCTTCCCACCCGCAAGGTTCTGCTGCAGGAGGCTGTGCCCCACTACGTCGATTCCTTGCAGGTCGTACGGCGCTGTGCCGTCCACCGTGATCCGGATGTAGCGCGTCTTCGCATTAACACCCAGGAAGTCGTCACCACCGGGCTTGGCCAGGTCGTCCGCCGGGTCATCGGTCCGGTTCGCCGCCTCCGCCCACTTTGTACCGTCGTACGAGATCTGCACGTGGTACTTGCTGGCCCACGTGGAACCCCAATGCAGCTCCACCCCGTCCACCTGGGCTTGACGCCCAAGGTCGAGCTGCAGGCCGTTCCTGGTGTACCGCAGGCCCTTCAGGGGAAGACCAGCCGCCGCGTCGAGCGTCAGGGCGCGGATCCGCTGCATGTAGCTCACGTCAGGCGAGTACTTGTCGCTGGCCTGCACGACGGCGGTCGCAAGGTCGTGCGCGAGCCCCGGGTTGGTCTTGCCGAGGTGGTTGAGGACCTCCCAGTCCTCCATGCCGTCCCGCAACGACTCATACCGCGGTGAGGCCTCGACCGTGTTGTGCACGGTGTCCGGGCGGACGATGTAGCCGTCGCCCTTGACGGTCTGGTCGCTCATCTTGAACTGCCAGTTGCCGTACGCCCAGTGCAGGTACCCGGTCGCACCCTTGCCGTACGCGAGCCACATGGTCTGCCGCTGATCCCACTCCGGCTGGTCGATGAACCGGTTGAGGTGGTTGCCGGCTGGGATGTTGCAGTTGTAGAACCACAGCGGCTTGCCGGCCTTGCGCTCGTCGTCGAACGGCTTCGGGTTCGCCGTGTACGTGAACAGGTTCGGGATCACGATGTCCTCGGCGTGCGCGACCCGCGGAGCCAGGCCGTTCACCACCGCGTCACCGATCTTCACGTCCGGCCAGTACTGCCGCAGCTTGTTCGCGACCCCGAACCAGCCCGGGTCACCGCCCGCACCCGGCTCGTCGCCCACGTGCATCCAGAACATGCTCGACCAGCCCTTCTCCGCCACGTGCTGACGGAGCGCCGGATAGAACTGCTTGTACCAGTTGTCCGCCTCCGGCGAGTCCCAGTACACGAAGTCCGGAAGCTGCCGCCCGGTCTCCTTGGGCGTCACCTCCTGCAGGTACCGCGGGTACTGCGGGTTGTGGTCCGGGTTCTGCGGACCGGCGCCGGTGAAGCCCTCCAGCCGGTTCACCACGCCCTTGTCCAGGAACCGCTGCACGACCTGGTCGAAGCGGTCGAAGTTGAACGTGTAGTTGCCCGCGGCATCGACCTTGCTGCCACCGTCGGTGAGCAGGTTGACCAGCGGCAGTTGCAGGTTGTTCTGCCGGTACCGCTTCATCGTGTCGGCCCAGTTGTCGATCAGCTGCCACCACTGCGGCGAGTACCGGTCGTGCCCGTAGAACAGCTTGACGGTGTCGCCCTGGCCCAGGTCCCACGAGGTCAGGCCGAGGAAGTTCGTCCACATCACGTTGGTGAACTCGCTCTGGTTCGCCGGCGGGATCACGACGTTCCGGGCGTTCACCCGGATCGGCACGTTCAGGTTGCCGTTCGTCGTACGGACGGTCGCGTGGCCGCTGTAGATACCGCCCCGCGCGGTCGCCGGCACGTGCACCCGGACCCAGATCGACTGCGTCTGGTTCGCCGGTACGTCGATGCCCGGCTGGTTCAGCAGCCGGTCCGGGAAGTCGCCCGGCGCGGTCCGGGTCGTCGGTACGACGAAGTTGTCCGGCTCCCAGCCGTTGTACGAGTTGTGGTCCAGGTACTCGTACCCGACCGGGTTGTAGCTGATCTCGCTCGCCGCGATGGCGTCGCCGGTCCCCTGCAGCGCGCTGAAGTCCACGCTGTTCACGGTGAACGCGGCCGGCCCGCGCAGCACGATCTGCGCCGCCTCGTAGTCGTTCTTCGCGGTGTCCAGCCGGATCTCGTCGCCCGCCTCCGGCGACCGCCCGCTGTCCTTGAAGACCGAGTTGTACGACGTCTCGGTCCACATGCCCGGTGCCGCGCCGGCCGCGTGCGCCAGCGGCGCCAGCCCGGTCGTCGTCACCATCAGTCCACTCGCCACCACTACTCGTGTCCAGCGCATGCCGCCAAGCCTCCGTGGCGGCGCCGGAACCGGCAATCCTTTCGAGCGAGGCTGTATAGACCAATCAACCCGACCCGGGCAGGTGGTGCAGGCGATCAGGCACAACCACAGGGGCGCCGCCTACCTCAACCACGGTGGCCTTGAGGCCGAACACTTCCTCCAGCAACCCAGCCGTGAGTACGTCGGTCGGCCTTCCCTCCGCGGCGATCCGACCGTCGCCCATCACTACCAGGTGATCGGCGTACTGCGCTGCCAGCGTCAGGTCGTGCAGGACGGCCACAACGGTCCGCCCTGTCGTGGCTGCTGCGTGTACGACATTCATCACGTCCACTGCGTGTGCCAGGTCCAGGTACGTCGTGGGCTCGTCGAGCAGGAGGTGCTGCGTGCCCTGAGCCAGCACCATGGCGATCCACACGCGCTGGCGTTGCCCACCGGACAGTTGGTCGACGGGACGCTCACGGAGCTCTGTTAGTTCAACCGCGGCCAGGGCCTCCTCGATGGCGGCGTCGTCCTCCGCTGTGAGGCGTCCGAAGAGCCCGCGGTGCGGGTGGCGACCTCTCGAGACCAGCTCGGCCGCGGTGATGCCTTCTGGTGTCACAGGGCCTTGCGGGAGCACACCTAGCTTTCTGGCGAGTTCACGGGCCGGCAGCTGGTGGATGTCCTTGCCGTCCAGTAGTACCTGTCCGCTGCGGGGCGTGAGCAGTCTGCTCATTCCCCGGAGCAATGTGGACTTGCCGGAGCCGTTCGGGCCTACGACGGCGGTCAGTTGGCCGGTAGGCACCTCCAGCGTCAGGCCGTCCACCACCGGCGCACCGTCGTACGCGAGGGTCAGGTTCTCGACGTGCATCTAGCGCCCCTTCTGCTGGCGACCGATGAGATGAAGCAGGTACGGCGCTCCGCAGGCGGCCGTCACTACGCCAACGGGTAGCTCGTACGGACCTATGTGCGCCCATTGCAGACCGTTGCGGGCCAGGAGGTCCGCCAGTACGACGAAGAGCGCGCCTAGCATCGCGGTTGTCAGCAATGGCGGGCGCTCCATCCGGGTGAGCCGCTGTGCGACCTGCGGCGCCACCAGCGCGACGAACGCGATCGGACCGGCGCCCGCAGTGGCCATCGCGGCCAGCACGGTCGCGATCACCAGCAGCGCCAGCCGGACCCGCGCCACCCGGACGCCGAGCGAGGAGGCCACGTCGTCGCCGAGCACCAGTGCGGACAGGTCGCGGTTGAACATCATTGCTACCGGCAACAACACGACGACCGCGATGAGCACGGGGATCGCGTCGCTCCACGCTCGCGCGTTGAGCGAACCGGCCAGCCAGGCGGCGGCACGACCCGCGTCGTTGACGTCGCCGATCACCAGCAGCCAGGCAACCAGCGAGTTCGCCGCCGCCGCGATGCCGACCCCGATCAGCACCACCTTGCCGGCGTCCACCACGCCGCGCCGGACCGACAACGCTCCGACGACCAACGTCGCGACCAGCCCCCCGAGCACCGCCGCCAACGGGATCCCGACCTTCGCCGCGACACCGGAGATGTTGCCGCCACCCGTCCCCGCGAGCACGATCACCGCGACCGCACCGGCAGACGCGCCCGAGTTCACACCCACGATGTCCGGACTCGCCAGCGCATTCCGCGACAACGTCTGCAACAACGCTCCCGACACCGCGAACGCCATCCCCACCAGCAATCCCGTCGCCACCCGCGGCGCCCGCAACTCCAGCACCACCAGCCGAGTCCCCCGCCGCCCACCACCCAGCAAGACCTCGACAACCTCCCCCACCGGCAACTTCGTCGTACCGACACTCAACGACACCAAAGCCGCCCCCACCGCCAGCACCGCAAACAACAAACTCAAGATGACAGCCCGCGACCTCATAGGCTCACCGCGCGGCGGCGTACTACGAGGACGAAGAGCGGGGCGCCGATGATGCCGAGGACCACGCCCGCCTGGAGTTCGCCGGCGCCGCCGACCAGGCGGCCGACGAGGTCCGCGAGTACCAGCGTGGTCGCGCCGATCAGGCCCGCGGCCGGGATCAGCCAGGTGTTGCGGGCGCCGAACAGCCGCCGCGCGACATGACCGGACAGCAGCCCGAGGAACCCGATCGGGCCGCAGGCCGCGACGCCCGCCGCGGTCAGCAGGCCGATCGCGCCGAGGCCGACCAGGCGTGCTCGGCGTACCGACAGACCGAGGCCGGCCGCGACGTCGTCGCCGAGGGCGAGCAGGTCGAGGTCGCGGGCGTTGACGGCGGCCAGGAGCAGACCGACCACCGCGAACGGCAGGACCTGGCCGGCCACGTCCAGACCGCGACCGGCGACCGAACCGACGGCCCAGAAGCGGTAGCTGTCCAACGTGTTCGCGTCGAGCAGGACGATCGCGGACGTCAAGGCGCCGAGCATCGCGGCGACGGCCGCACCCGTCAGCGCCAGGCCGACCGGAGAGGCACCGCTTCCGCGGGAGGCCAGCCGCTGTACGGCGAAGGTTGCGATCAGCGCGCCGATCAGGGCGACCCACACCGTCGCGGAGACCGAGTCGACGAGACCTACCTGCAGTCCGAGTACGACGGCGAACGCGGCGCCGGAGCTCACACCGAAGATGCCGGGCTCGGCCAGCGCGTTGCGGGTGTGACCCTGCATCAGCGTGCCGGCGATACCCAGGCAGAGCCCGATCAGCACGGCGACGACCGTACGCGGGAACCGCAGGCTGCGGACGATCACGTCCGGGTCCGAGCCGTCGTTCGCGGCCAACGCGTGCCACAACGCACCAGGCCCCAACCACCGAGAGCCCAGCGCAAGACTGGCCCCGAGCGCCACCACCAGCAGCCCGACGAGCCCAAGCAGCACAACACCCCGCCGAGCACCGGAGTACGACGAACTGAACGTCGAAGGAGGCGGGTTCGACGTCCTCCCGCCCTGCGGCGGTGGGGGCGGGTGCCGCGGCCGGGGCGGCGACGGCGGGTCCGGTGGGGGTGGCGACACGGGTGGGGGCGCGGGGGGCGGGGGCATGTGGTTAGGTTTGCCTTACTTGTGAGGTGGAGAGACACCTTAACCCGCGACTCGTGCCGACCTGGAGACACCCGTGCGACTGTCCCGCATGACCGCCCTGTTCGCTGCCGCCGCCCTCGCGCTGACCGCGTGCGGCTCGTCCGGATCCGGCGACGAGCCGGCCGCCGCGGGTGCCGCCGGGGAAGGGTTCCCGCGGACCGTCGAGCACGCGATGGGGAAGACCGAGATCAAGAGCAAACCGAAGCGGGTCGTCGCGCTCGACACCAGCTATGTGGACGCGACGCTGATCCTCGACACCCCGGTCGTCGGGTACACCGACTACCGCACGATCAACGGGCAGCTCCCGGACTACCTCGGCGACGACCGGAAGACGTACGGGTCCGAGGCCGAGTCGGTCGGCACGCTCGCCGAGCCGAACCTGGAGAAGATCGCCGCGCTGAACCCGGACCTGATCGTCACCGCGAAGGTCCGGCACGAGAAGCTCTACGACCAGCTGTCCGCGATCGCGCCGACGATCATGTCCGAGACCACCGGTGCCACCTGGAAGGACAACATCCGGCTGGAGGCGAAGGCGCTCGGCCAGGAGGACCTTGCGGAGAAGGAGATCTCGGCGTACGAGAAGGCCGCGAAGGCGACCGGGGACGCGATCAACGCGAAGGCGCACAACCCGACGATCTCGGTGGTCCGGTTCGTCGACGGGCCGACCCGGCTGTACCAGAACGCGAGCTACTCCGGGATCGTGCTGAAGGACGCCGGCCTGAAGCGCCCGAAGTCGCAGGACGTCGACGGGTTCGCGCTCGAGATCAGCCCGGAGCGGATCAAGGACGCCGACGCCGACGCGATCTTCGTCACGACGTACGCCGACGAGAAGGGGCTGAGCGCGAAGACGGCCGCCCAGTTCAAGGCGAACCCGTTGTGGACGCCGCTCGCGCCGAAGGTGCACGACGTACCGGACCTGACCTGGATGACCGCGGTCGGACTGCAGGGCGCCTGGGCGATCCTGGACGACCTGGCGAAGACGTTCGACGTACCGGCGCCTGTCCGGCCGGCGTGAGCACGCTTGTAGGGTCGGCCGTATGACGGCTCTCACCCGGTGGCATGTCGGCCCGTGGACGACGCGCGGTACGGCGGCCGGCGCCGCGTTCGAGCCCGGCCGCAAGCGGACGCCCGACGAGCTGAACTTCGACATCGTCGGGTTGTCGCGCATCGTCGGACGCCGGCAGACGCTGCCGGAGGAGATGCTGGTACGCCGGTGCCAGGCGGCCCTGCGGCCGACCGATCCGCGCGTGTGCGGCGTACAGACGCTGGACCCGGAAATGTCGGCCGAACTGGCCGCGGTGGCGGCACGCGCCTTCAGTTGGCTGGAGGAACGTGCCCCCGCCGGCTATCAGTTCGTCCACACGGACGCGGTCGAGCTCCAGCCGCTGTTGGACCTGTCGGCTGACGTGGTCGCTGTCGACGCGGTCGTACAACTAGCCGACATCCTACTCCCCGCGGCCCGCTTGGCCACCTCCCACGTACGCCGTTCCCCCGCAGGCGCCTGGTACGCCGGCGACGCCACCTGCAACTGGTCCGGCCCCCACCCCACGCCAGACGAAGCAGTAGCCGCAGTAGACACCGCCCGCACCCAACTCATCAACCAACTAACAACCGCTGGCCGAGAAGACCTGGCCCGTACCTCCCGGCGGTGGGCACCAATACCAGTTGAGCCCACCTGACAACC
>NZ_JBHWKR010000019.1:0-137511 GCF_042730855.1 Kribbella sp. NPDC059898 | reverse complement strand
CAACCCGCGACCGTTCACCTGGACCAAGACCGCCGACCAGATCTTCGAACGACTCAACGCATATATTCAAAGGATTCCTGGCGGGGGACACTAGTTGACCGTTGGCGTGAATCCGCCGTCGATGCGGAGGTTGGCGCCGTTGACGGACGCGCTGAGTGGGCTCGCGATCAGCGCTGTCAGTGCGGCGATCTCGTGGGGCCGGACGAGGCGGTCCGACGGATTGGCCAGCGGACCGGCAATCAGGGCGCGACCGGCCGCCTCGACGTCGTCGGCCATGCCATGGTGGCGGGCGAAGCTGAGTGCGAGGTCGCGGAACCCGTCCGTCTCGGTGGGACCGGGACTGATGGTGTTGGCAGTGACGCCAGTACCGGCCAGGTCCTTGGACAGGCTGACGGTGAGGTTGGCCAGCGCGGCCTTGGTGGCGCTGTAGGCGGCTCTTTGCGGTAGCGGGTACGGATGTGCGGCGCTGCTGATCTGGATGACTCTGCCCCAACGGGCAGTACGCATAGCCGGAGTCAGCGCGCCGATCAGCCGCACCACGGTCGCCACGTTGGTGTTGTAGAGATCGAGCCACTGGTCGGCGCCACCCGCCAGCCACCCCTCGTCCCGGCCGGTCCCCGCAGCGTTGTTGACCAGGATGTCGACGCCGCCGAACGCACTCACCGCAGCGACGACCAGTAGCACCTCGGTCTCTTGAGTCAAGTCGGCCACCACGACAGATGCGACGCCGCCGGCTCCGACGATGGCGTCCGCAGTCGCCTTCGCGCGCTCGGCATCCCTGCCGTGGACGAGGACGGCAACACCTTCGGCGGCCAGCGCGATCGCGATCGCGCGGCCGATCCCGCTGGAGCTGCCGGTGACCAAGGCACGTTTTCCGCTCAACTGCAGATCCATGAAGCACTCCCCTGTTGGCAACTTTCATCAGACACTCTGTCTTTTGCTGGACAGCCTGTCTTTGGATGGACGTACTGTCAAGTGGAAGCTAGGATCCGGGATCATGGCCAGCCGGAAGTACGACCAGCGCCTGCGCGCAGACGCGGCGGAGCAGACCCGCCGCGACATCCTGGACGCGCTCTACCAACGGCTGCGGGATGCGCCGACCGAGCCGGTCAGCGTCGAGCGGATCGCCGCGATGGCAGGGGTGTCGCGCTCAACGGTCTACCTGGTGTTCGGCTCCCGGGCAGGACTGTTCGACGCGCTGGGGGACGACCTTCGCCACCGCGGCGGTTTCACCGGCCCTGTGGCGCCGGATGCTGGCAACTCCGATGCTCTGCAGGCGTTGCGGGAGTCGATCCGCGCCGCTGTCCCGATCTTCGCCGAGCACCGCGACGTGCTTCGGGTGCTGTACTCGTCGGCGACGCTGGACCGGCAAGCGGTTGACGGCGTCGTCGATCGGATGGCCGAGGAGCGCGCGGCGGGCCTGGCGGTCCACGTCGAGCGGCTGGCCGACCAGGGTTTCCTGCGTCCTGACTTGTCCACCTCCGATGCCGTCAACTTGCTGTGGGCGGTCACTGGGTTCGAGTTCTTCGACCAGCTCTACACCGGACGCGGTCTGTCGGCCGAAACGGTCGCCGATCTCGTCATCGCCGCCGCCGAACGCCTGTTGGTACGGGACTCCGCTTCGATCGCGCCGCCGCAGGATCGGTCACCGGCTGGTTCGGCAGCAGGAAGACGACGACACCCGCGATGACGGCGACGCCAGGCGCTCCGCCGCACTGCTGCGCCGTGGACAGTACCCCTGAGGCGACGCCGGCCGATTCCGGCGCGACGCGGCTCAGCACCGTGTTGAGCGCCGGTGTGATGACCAGTCCGCCACCGATGCTCTGCAGCATGAGGGTGGGAATCACGAGCAGCGGCGTGATCGGCGGTCCGAACACCAACAGCAGGCCGGTCGCCAGATATCCGCCGGCGAGGACGATCGCCCCGACCTCGAGGACACGTCGCCCGTACGTCGGGATGGTCCGGCCGACCACCATGCTGAATACGAAGAACGCGACCGCGGCCGGCGCGTACACCAGGCCCGCGCCGAGTGCCGACAGGCCGAGGCCTTGCTGCATCGTCACCGACAGAACCAGCGCAGCGCCGAGACCCTGGACGACCCGCGCGGCGATCAGACTCCCCGCGTTCGGCGACAGCGCGCACGCCACCGATGCCACGGTGAACAGCGCCACTCCGAGCAGGAAGATCCGCTTGCGACCGTACAGCCGGCCAGCCGCGTAGCGGTGATGATGAAGACCGCATAGCCCAACTGATAACCCGCCAGGACCCATTGGACGGCACTGTCGGACGCCTGCAGATCCGCCACGATCGACGGCGCGGCGACCACGACGATGAACGAGTCGAGGGTCGCCATGAACACGGCGGTCAACACGATCGAAATCGACGTCCACGGAACAGCACCAACAACCACGTGGTCGTCCCGTCGCTGCCCGGGTTCCTGTACTCGCAAGCGCCACCCGACCCACTGACCCGTCGCCGGATCGCCGAGATGTGGCACGCCCTGATGACCGAGACCCTCGAAGAGTCTGATCGGCGTGCACATGACATCGGGAACGCTGACGGCAAACCTCGGCGACGAACCTTTGACCGCTGACGAAGAGGCTTATCTCGCCGGCCTTGAGGCCTACGATGCCGAAGACCAGGGCTACAGCGGCATCATGTGTACGCGGCCCGACACCATCGCGGCCGCACTGCTCGACTCACCGGCCGGACTGCTCGCCTGGATCGCCGACAAGTACCGCGACTGGAGCGACTGCGGCGGCGAGCTGGAAAGTCGCTGGGACATGGACACCCTGCTGACCGTCGCCACCCTGTACTGGGTGACCGGAAGCATCGGCTCGTCCTTCCGCATCTACTACGACTACGCCCACAACGAGCCTCGCCCGGACGTCACCGTCCCGGCCGCCATCACCTTGAGCCACGAGCCACTGATGGCGAACTTTCCCAAGGGTCTGGTCGAACGCACCATGACCGACCTCAGACATTGGTCGACCCCGGACCAGGGCGGCCATTTCATGGCACACGAGGAACCCCAGCAGGTGATCGAAGAACTGCGAACCTTCTTTCGCCCGCTGAGGTCCCTGGTCCAAGCGTCTCGGTGACGGATCGGCCGGCTGCTACCAACCGCGCTCGGCCAGCCGGTGCGGCTGCGGGATCTCGTCGACGTTGATGCCGACCATCGCCTCGCCGAGGCCGCGGGACACCTTCGCGATCACGTCGGGGTCGTCGTGGAAGGTCGTTGCCTTCACGATCGCCTCGGCGCGCTGGGCCGGGTTGCCGGACTTGAAGATGCCGGAGCCGACGAACACGCCCTCGGCGCCGAGCTGCATCATCATCGCGGCGTCGGCCGGGGTCGCGATGCCGCCGGCGGTGAACAGTACGACCGGCAGCTTGCCCAGCGCGGCGACCTCCTTGACGAGGTCGTACGGCGCCTGCAGCTCCTTCGCGGCGACGTACAGCTCGTCCTCCGGAAGGTTCTGCAGCTTGCGGATCTCCTGGCGGATCTGGCGCATGTGCGTGGTCGCGTTGGAGACGTCGCCGGTACCGGCCTCGCCCTTGGAGCGGATCATCGCCGCGCCCTCGGTGATCCGGCGGAGCGCCTCGCCGAGGTTGGTCGCACCGCAGACGAACGGCACCGTGAACTGCCACTTGTCGATGTGGTTCGCGTAGTCGGCCGGGGTGAGCACCTCGGACTCGTCGATGTAGTCGACCCCGAGGCTCTGCAGCACCTGCGCCTCGACGAAGTGACCGATCCGGGCCTTGGCCATCACCGGGATCGACACCGCGGCGATGATCGAGTCGATCATGTCCGGGTCGCTCATCCGGGAGACGCCGCCCTGGGCACGGATGTCGGCCGGGACCCGCTCCAGCGCCATCACCGCGACCGCACCCGCGTCCTCGGCGATCTTCGCCTGCTCGGCGGTGACGACGTCCATGATCACGCCGCCCTTGAGCATCTCCGCCATGCCGCGCTTCACCTTCGCGGTGCCGGTCTCGTTCTGCTGGCTCACTGCATCCTCCTGGTCGTGGGGCTCGTTTCCAGGTTAGGAGGTGTCGGGCGCCCAACTTCAGTCCACTCCGGATCAAGTGGACTGAAGTGCCTCGCCGAGCCGCGCGACCACCAGCCGGAGCGTCGCGGGCGGCGCGGTGAACGGGATCCGGATGTGCCGGCGGTCGGTCGCGTCCGGCGTGAACAGGTCCCCGGCACCGAGCAGCAACGACCGCTCGCGGGCCGCTTCCAGCACCCGCCGCGCCCTGGTCTCGGTGAGCTCCAGCCACAGCGTCATCCCGCCGGTCGGCGTGGCCCACGCCACACCGTCCAGCGTCCGCAGACCGGTCTCGAGAGCGTTCAGGTTGGCCCGCAGCCGGGTCCGCCGGCGCCCGATCACCTTGTCGAGCTTGGGAACGATCGCCTGCGCCAGCAGATCGTCCAACGCACTGGGCGACGCGACACTCAACTGAGCCGCGGTATTGATCCGCCGCCTCAGTTGCTTCCCCGTCCGTACCCACCCAACCCGCAACCCACCCCACACAATCTTGGAGAGCGACCCCACACTCACAGTTCTGGGATAACGGCTCAGCGGCTCGGCCTGCTCCCCATTCGCCAGCCACAGCGGCCGCATCGTCTCGTCACTGATCAGCGCCGCGCCGTACCTCCGCGCGATCTCGACCACCGCCTGCCGCCGATCGGCCGGCAAACTCAGGCCGGTCGGATTGTGGTTGTCCGCCTGCAGATAGATCACCTTCGGCCGATGCCGCCGACACAGGTGCGCCAGCTGATCGGTGTCCCACACCCCGGCTGGCCACCCCGCCACATCGAGCCGATGCTTACGGAGCAGGTCAAAGGCAGCCGGGTACGTCGGCGTCTCGGTGATCGCGACGCCCGGGCCTAGGTCCAATCCAGCGAGCGCCGCGTTGAGCCCCGCCGCCGCGCCGACGGTCAACGTGAGCTGGTCCGGCTCGGTCGGAACCCCTTCCTTCGTGAGCCGCTCGGCCAGTGCGGTGCGGAGTTCCTGTGAGCCACCTGGCGGCGGGCCGTCCCCACCCATTGCCTGCGGCAACCCGTCCTGCACGATCTGCGCCGCCGCCTCCGCCACGTCGTGCGGCGCGGCCGTCGTCGCGAACCGCAGGTCCAGCACGGGCCGGTCCCCCGCCGTCACCGTCGACGCCGGCGCCACCGGGTCCAGCAGCCGGTCCAGCGGCCGCACGACGGTCCCCGAGCCGCGCTTCGTCTCCAGTACGCCGTCCCGCCGCAGGTTCTCGAGCGCCCGTACGACGGTCACCCGGCTGACGCCGAGCCGCTCCGCGAGGACCCGCTCCGACGGCAGCCGGGACCCGATCGACAGGTCGCCGCGCTCGATCCGCCGCAGTACCAGCCCCTCAACCTGCTCGGTCTTGGTGCCGTCCGCCGCCTCCAGGTCCCCCACCCGCCACATAAGTCCAGCTTCCCACAACTGGCCTTACAACCCATCTTTGAGAACCCACCAACCAGATTTCCACCTCAGGAATGGTTGGTGGGTTCTCAAAGTGGGGTGCGGGAGTGTCGGTGCGGGGTGCTTGGATTTGGGTGTGGACGAGCGGTGGGCGATTGGCCCGGGTGAGGGTGGGGGCGCGATGCTTGTTGCGCTGCATCCGGACGGGCAGCCTGCCGGGGAGGTGTTGTACGAGCCGGACCTGGTCGCGGCGGTGGCCTTGCGGCCGCAGGTGGCGCGGTGGGTGTGGCGGTCGACGGCGGAGATCTACCCGCGGCTGCTCGCGGCCGGCGTGCGGGTGGAGCGGTGCTACGACGTCGAGAACACCGAGGGCCTGCTGCTCGGGCACGAGGGCCGGCTGGGTGAGCCACGGTCCGCCGCGGCCGCGTGGGGCCGGCTGAGCGGAGGCCCGATCCCGGCCGACCCGCCGCTGCGCGCCGTCGTACCGGGCGAGCAGTCGTCGCTGTTCGAGATCGCCGCCGAGCCTGTCCCGTTCGCGGCATTGCTGAAGGTGTACGCCGACCAGCTCCGGCGGCACGCTCTGACCGAGTACCCGGAGCGGATGCGGTTGCTCACGGCATCGGAATCGTCGGCGATGCTGATCGCCGCCGAGATGGACCTGGCCGGGCTGCCGTGGAGCGCGGACGCGCACCGGGCGGTGCTGAGCGAGCTGCTCGGGGAGCGGTTCGCCGGGTCGGGCGAACCGCGCCGGCTGACCGAGCTCGCGGACCAGATCTCGGCGGCGTTCGGGCACCGGGTGCGGCCGGAGCTGCCGGCCGACGTACTCAAGGCGTTCAAGCAGGCCGGGTACCAGGTCAAGTCGACGCGGAAGTGGGAGCTCGAGCAACTGGACCATCCGGCGGTGGCGCCGCTGCTGGAGTACAAGACGCTCTACCGGATCTACACGGCGAACGGGTGGAGCTGGCTGAACGACTGGGTCCACGACGGGCGGTTCCGGCCCGGGTTCCTGCCGGGCGGGACGGTGTCGGGGCGATGGGTGACCAACGGCGGCGGCGGGCTGCAGATCCCGAAGGTGATCCGGCGCGCGGTCGTCGCGGATCCTGGGTGGCGGCTGGTGGTCGCGGACGCGTCGCAGCTCGAGCCGCGGGTGCTGGCCGCGATCTCCCGGGACCGGGCGCTGATGGAGGTCGCGAGCGATCCGGGCGACCTGTACAAGGCGGTGTCGGACCGGGCGTTCTCCGGCGACCGCGCGCAGGCGAAGATCGCCGTACTGGGCGCCATCTACGGGCAGACGTCGGGCGACGGGCTGAAGAATCTGGCGATGCTGCGGAAGCGGTTCCCGCAGGCGGTCGAGTACGTCGACGACGCGGCGCGGGCGGGTGAGGACGGGCGACTGGTCCGCACGTACCTCGGCCGCACCAGCCCGCCGAGCGGACAGCCCATCGACGAGGCCCTGCTCGAAGGACCACCCGCGGACGTGCCGGCGACGGATCCGCGACACGCCCGCGCCCGCGGACGCTTCACCCGGAACTTCGTCGTCCAGGGGTCCGCCGCCGACTGGGCGCTGTTGCTGCTGGCTGCCCTCCGGCAGTCGCTCGCGCCGCTCGAGGCGGAGCTGGTGTTCTTCCAGCACGACGAGGTCATCGTCCACTGCCCCGCCGCCGAGGCCGACCAGGTAGCGGCCGCCATCCAGCGGGCCGGCGACCTCGCCGGCACCCTCACCTTCGGCCCCACTCCGACCAACTTCGCCTTCACCACCGCGACCGTCCAGGTCTACGCGGACGCGAAGTAACAGGCGGCAGCTTTCGATGGGAACCGAATAGGTGGTCTTGGCCTCTCACACTTGTATGGTCGGTGTCGCCTGGAGTTCGGGAAAGCGAATATCCGGGTCTGACGAGAGGAAGTGCTTTCATGGCCCGAAAGTTCGGAAGAGGCGAAGTCTCCAAGAAGGAGGCCAAGACGAAGGAGAAGGTCGAGTCCGGCGAGCCGGTCAAGGTCTCCTGGAAAGAAGCCAAGCGGTATGCGAAGACCCAGAACCGACTCGGCAAATAGCAGCGTTTCCAGGTGCGTTCCGTCACCGACATTCGGAGGTTGGTTGTGGCCGGCAAATTCGGCATCCGTCAAGACCCGATGGACGATCGTCCAGCGATGACTCAGGGCCGCAAGGGTCGTCCGATGCCTGGCAGCATCGAGGCGCAACAGGCTGCGGCCGAGCAGAAGCGGAAAGCCGAGGCCAAGGCGGCCAAGGAAGCCAAGAAGGCCCCCAGGCCGGGGCAGTTGACCAAGGCAGATCTCAAGACCAGTCGCGCCGTCATGGCCGCGAACGCTGCACTGGAAGGTAACGGCCGCATCTCTGGGCGCCAAGCCGCCCGGGTGGCCAGGGGCAACACCAAATTGGAGCTGTAAAGGACTCCTTCACACCGTCTCGGGTAGGCCGTACACCTGGTGATCGGTGGTTTCGAAGGCAGTGATCTCGGCGATGCGGCCGGATTCCAGCCGGAAAACGTCCAGCGCGAACAATCGGTAGGAAATTTCGACCGCAGACCGGAGATAGGCTGCCAAGGCCGGTTGACGATTGACAGTGGTGGGCCGGAAACGCCAGCGGTCGCCGAAATTCGGGGTCAGCGAGCGCACTGCGTCCTCGCGGCCCTCGAACCAGAACGGGTACGGCGGCATCGTGATGCGGACGTCCTCGTGCATCAGCGCGGCCAGCGCGGCGGGGTCCGCGTTGTCCCAGGCGGTCACGTAGCGCGCCAGGAGTTTGCGTTCGTCGTCGGACGGGTCGCGGGCCGTCCACTCGGAGCGGTGCGGCGGCAGGTGTTCACGCAGTACCGGGCGGGCGCGTTGGAGCGCCGAGTTGACCGCCGCCACCGACAGGCCGACCGCCGCCGCGGTCTCCCGGGCGGACCAGCCGAGGACGTCGCGGAAGATCAGGACGGCGCGCTGCCGCGGCGGCAGGTGCTGGATCGCGATCAGGAACGCCAACTCGATCGTCTCGCGCCGGATCACGGTGGCGTCCGGCTCCTCGGCCCGATCCAGCAGTACGTCGGGAAACGGCTGCAGCCACGGCACGTCCTCCCGCGGCGGTAGCGCCGTCGCGGGGAACGACGCCGGCTCGAGCTGGTACGGCAGCACCCGCCGCGGCCGCCGCACGTCGTCGATGCACACGTTCGTCGCGATCCGGTACAACCACGCCCGGAGCGACGACCGTCCCTCGAAGCTCTCGCGCCCACGCCACGCCCGGAGCAGCGTCTCCTGGACCACGTCCTCCGCGTCGTCGAACGACCCGAGCATCCGGTAGCAGTGCACACGCAACTCATGCCGGTAGCGCTCGGCCTCTTCCGCGAACCCGTCCACGAGGTCCATTCAATCCGAAGCTCACCCCGGTACGCTGGTCCGCGCCGCCAGGTTGCCCGCCCCCACTACCGAGGAGGACGTCTGATGGGCAATGGGCTGACCGCAGCGCAGGTCGCGGAGCGTGTCGCCGACGGCCGGACCAACGCCGTACAGGTCCGCACCAGCCGCACGCTCGGGCAGATCGTCCGCACGAACGTGTTCACGTTCTTCAACGGGCTCCTCGGCACGCTGCTCGTCGCGGTGATCGCCACCGGCAGCTGGCAGAACGCCCTGTTCGGCTTCGTGATCATCACGAACTCCGGCATCGGCATCTTCCAGGAGCTCCGCGCCAAGCGGACCCTGGACCGGCTCGCGCTGCTCAACGTCACGCACGTCCGGGTGGTCCGCGACGGCGAGGTCCACGAGGCCGGGATCGAGGACGTCGTCCAGGACGACCTGGTCCGGATCGGCAGCGGCGACCAGGTCCCCGCCGACGGACCGGTTCTGCGGTCCGAAGGCCTCGAACTCGACGAGTCGCTGCTCACCGGCGAGTCGGACCCGGTACACAAGCGCCCCGGCGACGAGGTCCGCTCCGGCGCGATCGTGGTCGCCGGCGAGGGCGACTTCACCGCGACCTCGGTCGGCCCGGAGACGTACGCCGCCAAGCTCGCGACCGAGGCCCGCCGCTACCAGGTCACCAAGTCCGAACTCGTCGCCGGTACGACGCTGCTGCTCCGCCGGATCTCGCTGATCCTGCTGGTGGTCGGCCCGCTGCTGCTCTGGGCGCAGTTCCGCAGCAAGGACAACCCCAGCTGGCAGGACGCCGTCACCGGTACGGTCGCCGGCCTGGTCGGGATGATCCCCGAAGGGCTGGTGCTGCTGACGTCGCTGGCGTTCATGCTCGCGATCATCACGCTGGCCCGGCGCCGCACCCTCGTCCAGGAACTGCCCGCGGTCGAAGGGCTCGCCCGCGTGGACGTCGTCTGCCTCGACAAGACCGGCACGCTCACCAGCGGCGACATCGTCCTCGACCACCTCGTCCCGCTCAGCGCGGACGACCGTACCGAGGAAGCGCTCGCGCTGGCCGCCGTCAGCGACACCCCGAACGCGACCGGCAAGGCGATCACGGCGTCGTACGCCGACACGTCCATGACCGCGCTCGCCCGGGTGCCGTTCTCGTCCGCGCGCAAGTGGCAGTCGGTGACGACGGCAACCGATACGTGGGTGCTCGGCGCGCCCGAGATGGTCCTGGTCGACACCGCGGACCCGGCGACCGCGGACGCCCGCGCGCAGGCCGACGAGATCGCCGCGCAGGGCCGGCGGGTCCTCGTGCTGGCCCGCGGTACGGCGCAGGACGACGACCAGCTGCCCGCGAAGCTGGTGCCGGTGACCCTCGTCGTACTCGCCGAGCGGATCCGCGACGACGCTGCCCCGACGATGAAGTACTTCACCGAGCAGGACGTCGCGCTGAAGGTGATCTCCGGCGACAACCCGCGGACGGTCGGCGCGGTCGCCGCCGCGGTCGGCGTACCGGGGGTCACCGGGGCGGACGACGCCGTCGACGCGCGGACGTTGCCGGACGACCTCGACGAGCTGGCCGCCGTACTGGACGAGAAGTCGGCGTTCGGGCGGGTCAGCCCGCAGCAGAAGCGGGCGATGGTCGCGGCGCTGCAGCGCCGCGGGCACGTCGTCGCGATGACCGGCGACGGCGTGAACGACGCGCTCGCGCTGAAGGACGCCGACATCGGTGTTGCGATGGGCAACGGTTCGCCGGCGACCCGGGCGGTCGCGCAGCTGGTGCTGCTCGACGGGCAGTTCCGGCACCTGCCGGACGTGGTCGCCGAGGGCCGCCGGGTGATCGCGAACATCGAGCGGGCGGCGACGCTGTTCCTGGTGAAGAACGTGTACTCGTTGCTGCTGACAATGACCACAGCGGTCGCTCTGGTCGCGTACCCGCTGGCCCCGATCCAGCTGACGCTGATCTCGAACCTGACGATCGGCATCCCGGCGTTCTTCCTCGCGATCGGGCCGAACAAGCAGCGCTACATCCCCGGATTCCTCGGGCGGGTACTGCGCTTCGCCGTACCCGTCGGCGTGATCACCGCGATCTGCGCGTTCACGGGGTACCGGCTGGTGCGGGTGTTCGACTCGGCGGCGACGGTCGCGGAGGCGCGTACGGTCACGACCATCGTCGTACTGGTCGTCTCGTTGTGGACGTTGTCGATCCAGGCTCGGCCGTTCCGGCTCTGGAAGGCCGGGCTGGTGGCGGCGATGGCGGTACTGGCGGCGGTCGCCGTACTCGTGCCGGCGATCGGGAACGGGATCTTCCTGCTCGAGGTCAGCCCTCGGCGGGTGCTCGGCGGGCTGGTGATGGGCGCGGTCGGGATCGTGCTGATCGAGCTCGTCCGGTGGGTTTCGGCGCGGGTACGGCGTACCTAGTCCTCGAGCTCGATCGTGGCCGGCATCGGGGCGTGGCCCGCGAGGCGGAACCAGGTCACCAGCCGGCGCCGGCGCAGGTCGCGCGTCGACACAACGACGTCGTTGTGGAACCGGCGAGCCAGCTGGACCCGGCGCATCGCCAGGCTCAGCTCCCCCGCCCACGGCTCGATATCGGTGCCGGTGGCATGGATCGCCCGGGTCAGCGCGGACTCGGCCTGCTCGTGGACCTCGACCGACTCGAGGGCGGCGGTGCGCGCGCGGTGCGCGGCGTCGAGCAGGAGCAGCGCGGACGCCGGGTCCAGGATGTCGCTGCCGGCCAGCTCCGCGACGAGCGCGGCCCGGCGCGCCAACTCGGTCCCCAGGGCGGCCCGGGCCAGCTCGACGCGGTGGTGCAGGCGATCCAGGCGGCCGGCGGTCCAGCTCGCGTAGGCGCCGAACAGCAGCAGCACGGCACCCACCGCGAGCAGCACCCAGGAGATCTCCACAGCCCCATTCGATCACTCCTTACGGAGCGCTGACGGTCCGGCCGGATCCGGTAGTCGTCGCGTCCGGCGGCACTAGCGTCACTTCCATGGCTGATATCGGCGTACTCGGTGGATCCGGGTTCTACTCGTTCCTGTCCGGCGCGGAGCGGATCGAGGTGGACACGCCGTTCGGTCCACCCAGCGAGGCGCCGGTGGTCGGGGACCTCGACGGGCGGTCGGTCGCGTTCATCCCACGGCACGGCGCTGACCACCGGTTCCCGCCGCACCGCGTGAACTACCGCGCGAACCTGTGGGCGCTGCGGGAGCTCGGCGTACGGCAGGTGCTCGCTCCGTGTGCGGTGGGGTCGCTGAGGGCGGAGTTGACGCCCGGGACCTTTGTCGTGCCGGATCAGTACGTCGACCGCACGTGGGGGCGGGAGCAGACCGTGTACGACGAGGTGGTGCACGTCGACGCGGCCGATCCGTACTGCCCCGCGGGCCGCGCGACGGTGATTGCCAGCGGCAACGTCGTACCGGAGGGGACGATGGTGGTGATCAACGGCCCCCGCTTCTCCACCCGCGCCGAGTCCCGCTGGCACGCCGCGCAAGGCTGGTCCGTCGTCGGCATGACAGGCGCTCCCGAGGCCGCGATCGCGCGTGAGTTGGCCCTCTGCTACACGTCCATCGCCGTGGTCACCGACCACGACGCAGGCATCGAGTCCGGCACCGGAGTAACCCAGGCGGAGGTCTTCGCAGCCTTCCAGCACAGCATCCAACGCCTCCAGCAACTGCTCCGAACAGTCATCACCCAACTCCCCAAACCAGACAGAGACTGCGCCTGCCACCACACGCTTGACGGAACGGCGGTTGCGCGATGAGGGTGCTGGTGACCGGTGGGGCCGGCTTTATCGGGGGGCATGTGGTGCGGGGGCTGGTGCAGGGTGGGCATGAGGTTGTGGTGCTCGACTCGTTTCGGGGGGATGTGCATCGGGGCGTGCCGGAGGCGCAGGAGGGGTTGATTGTGGGGGATGTGCGGGAGGAGCGCACGTTCGACGGGATCGATACCGTGGTGCATCTGGCGGCGAAGGTCGGGCTGGGGGTCGACCTGAGCGACATCGACGACTACGTGTCGTCCAACAGTCTTGGTACGGCGGTGTTGCTGAAGTCGCTCGGGCAGATCCGGAATCTCGTGTATGCGAGCTCGATGGTCGTGTACGGCGAAGGCCGGTACGACTGCGACGAACACGGCCAGGTAGCGCCCGGTCCGCGCCGGGTCGAGGACCTGGAGGCGGGCCGCTTCGAGCCGCCCTGCCCGTACTGCGGTGCCTTCCTGCGGCCCGGCCTGGTCCACGAGGACGCGCGGCTCGACCCGCGCAACGCGTACGCCGCCAGCAAGCTCAACGGCGAGCACCTGGCCGCGACCTGGGCCCGCGAGACCGGCGGCCGGGTCACCGCGCTGCGGTTCCACAACGTCTACGGACCAGGCATGCCACGCAACACGCCGTACGCCGGAGTCGCCGCGATCTTCCGGTCCGCGCTCGAACGCGGCGAGGCACCCCGTGTCTTCGAGGACGGCCGCCAGCGCCGCGACTTCGTCCACGTCCGGGATGTCGCCGCCGCGGTCGTCCTGTCCGCGGCCGCACTCCCCCAGCAGCCGACGTTCACGGCGTACAACGTCGGCAGCGGCACCGTCACCACCATCGGCGAGGTCGCCACCGAGCTCTCCAAGGCGTACGCCGGCCCGCCGCCGCTCGTCACCGGCGAGTACCGCCTCGGCGACGTCCGCCACATCACCGCCTCGTCCGACCGCCTCAAGTCCGACCTCGGCTGGAAACCCACCTACGACCTGCCCACCGGCCTCGCGGAGCTGGTGCACGAGGCGGACGCCCACCACCCACCAGCCCCGGCCCAGCCGCCTGAGGCGGTGCCCGTGAGCCGTTGGTGAGTGCGGGGCGTCCGCGCTAGCTGTGCACGGGTGGTAGGTCGATCTCGAAGGCGCAGCCGCCGTCGACGTTGCTGACGGCAATCTTTCCGTCGTGGGACTCGACCACGCCCCGCGCGATCGCCAGCCCGAGCCCACCACCCGAACTCGCCGCCGCGGTCTCCGGCGTCCGCTGCTCGTCTCCGCGCCACCCGACGTCGAACACCCGCTCCAGATCGTCCGCCGGGATCCCACCGCACCCGTCCGTGACCGCGAGCTTCACCCGCCCGTCGGACTCACGATCGACCGCCAGCGTCACCGTCCCACCGGCCGCGGTGTGCCGGATCGCGTTGCCCACGAGGTTCGTCACGGCGCGCGTCAACTCGTCCGGATCCCCTTGCACAGCGAGCCGATCGTCCCCGTCCGGCGTCGACAGCGCGAGCTGCACACCCTCCGCCCGCGCGTGCTCGTTGTTCTCCCCCGCGACATCCTCCGCCAGCTCCCGCAAGCTCACTGCGGCCCGCCGGCGCGGTGGCGGCGCGGCCGACAACCGCGACAACTCGAACAGGTCGTCCACGAGCCCGGTCATCCGGTCCACCGTCGACCGCATCTGCCGTAGCGCCCCCGGTACGTCGTCGATCACCCCGTCCTCGAGCCCCTCGGACACCGCCCGCAGCCCGGCCAACGGCGTCCGCAGATCGTGCGACATGAACGCGACCAGCTCCCGCCGGCTCGTCTCCAGCGCGAGCTCCCGCTCGTGCGACGCGGCGAGCTTCTTCCGCGTCATCTCCAGCTCGTTCGTCAGCTCCCGCAGCTCGGCCGGTACGGCGCCACCCGCGATCTCCGGCGCCTCGTACGACGTACCCAAATGCCGCAGCCGCCGCCCGACGTCCCGCGACCCGATGCTGATCCAGTGCCCGAGCAGGACCGACATCGCCAGCCCGAGCAGCGCGGCGAACGCCAGCGTCCAGAGAACCACCCACGAGTCGTGCTGCGAGATGAACATCGCCCGCACGCTCTGCAGTACGGCGGCCAGCGCGGCCGCCATCGGCGCCAGCGCCGCGACGATCATCGTGATCCGCAACGACCGCCGCCGGAAGCGCCACAGTACGACGGCCCCGACCGCCGCCACCACCAGCGTCCACAGCGTGGTGAGGGCGAGGATCGTCGCCATGTCCTTCATCAGGCGTCACCCGCGAACAGGTACCCGGTGCGCGGCACGGTCAGCACGAGCTTCGGGTCCGACGGATCCGCCTCGATCTTCTCGCGCAATCGCCGTACGTGCACCGTGACGGTCGACGAGTCGCCGAAGTCCCAGCCCCACACGCGGCGCAGCAGCTCGGCCTTCGTATAGGCCTTACCGGCATGCGACACCAGGTAGGCCAGCAGGTCGAACTCGCGGTGCGTCAGCGACAGCTCGTCCTCGCCGAGGTACGCGCGCCGCGCCGCCGTGTCGACCGTGACCGGTCCGGCGCTGAGCTTCGTCGGCGTCAGATCCAGCCCGGCCAGCCGCTCCTCCCGCCGTACCATCGCCTGCACCCGCAGCGTCAGCTCCCGCGGGCTGAACGGCTTCACCACATAGTCGTCCGCGCCGACCTCGAGGCCGACCAGCCGGTCCTCCTCCTCGCCGCGCGCGGACAGCATGATCACCGCGGCGCCGTCGTCGGCCGCGCGCATCCGGCGCAGCACCTCCAGGCCGGACAGGCCGGGGAGCATCACGTCCAGTACGACGACCGACGGCTTCCACTGCTGCCACACCTCGACCGCGGACAGGCCGTCCGCGACCACGCGGGCGTCGTACCCGGCCTTGGTCAGGTACGCCGAGACGACGTTGGACACGGTCGGGTCGTCGTCGACGACGAGCACACGAGTAGCCACGCCCCGAGCGTAGATCCTCCGCGCGGCCCGCAGCCGCACCGGCACCGGAACGCAGCACGCCGTAAGCGACCCGTAGCCGGGTTGTGGCCCCGGCGGCGCGGGTTCCTCCTTACCGTCTAAGCATGTCCGTCGATCTCGTCCTGCCGTGCCTGAACGAGGCGGCTGCGCTGCCCTGGATCCTCGAACGGCTCCCGGACGGCGTCCGCGCGATCGTCGTCGACAACGGCTCCACCGACGGCTCTGCCGCTGTCGCTGCCGGGCTCGGAGCGACCGTCGTGGCGTGCGAGGTCAAGGGGTACGGCGCTGCCTGTCACGCCGGGCTGGAGGCGGCCGACGCGGACGTCGTCGCGGTGATGGACGCGGACGCTTCACTCGATCCGCGGCAGCTCGTGCGGGTGACGGCGCCGGTTCTGAGCGGCCGGTACGACCTGGTCCTCGGGCGGCGGCGGCCGGTTTCCCGGGGGGCTTGGCCTTGGCATCTGCGCTTCGCGAATGCGGAGCTGTCGCGGCGGATCCGTCGGCGTACGGGCGTTTCGCTGCACGACCTCGGTCCGATGCGGGCTGGACGACGTACGGCGCTACTCGGGCTGGAGCTGACGGACCGCCGGTCCGGGTATCCGTTGGAGACCGTCGTAAGGGCTGCCGATGCGGGTTGGCGGATCGCGGAGGTGGACGTCGACTACCTCCCCCGCTCGGGACGATCGAAGGTCACCGGAACACCGTTGGGCGCCGCGCGCGCCGTACTCGACATGTCGAAAGTGCTCGCCCGGTGAAGGGCACGGTGATCGTGATCGCGAAGGAGCCTGTGCCGGGGCGGGTGAAGACGCGGTTGCAGACGGAGTTCACGCCGCGGGAGGCGGCGGCCTTGGCGCGGGCGTCCTTGATGGACACGTTGAGCGCCGTAGGGGCGACCGGGGCTCGGCCGGTGATCGCGTTGGACGGGGCGCCGGGGTCGTGGTTGCCGGGTGGGGTCGAGGTGGTGGCGCAGCGCGGGGACGGGCTGGGCGAGCGGATCGCGGCGGCGTTCGAGGACGCGTACGACGGTTCGCCGATGCTGCTGGTGGGGATGGACACGCCGCAGGTGGCGCCGGAGCTGCTCGGGTTCGAGTGGGGCGAGTACGACGCGGTGCTCGGGCTGACCGAGGACGGCGGGTATTGGTGTCTCGGGCTACGTACGCCGGATCGCCGCGCGCTGGCCGGCGTACCGATGTCGACCGAGCACACCGGGCGGGATCAGCTGCGGCGCTTGCGGGCGCTGGGGTTGCGGGTCGGGATGCTGCCGACGCTGCGGGACATGGACACGCCGAAGGACGCGGCGTACCTGGCGGCCGAGTTCCCGGAGCTGCGGGTGTCGCGGTTGTACGCGCGGGTGGTGCACTCGGCGCATCCGGGACTGCTGTTCGAGCAGGCGCTGGGCGGTACGGCGCGGGTCGTTGCCACCGGCATCGATGGGCGGGCGGTGCCGTCGTTGTCCGAGCTGGACCGGTGGTCGGCGCCGGCGGACGAGGTGGATCGGCTGGCGTTGAGCCGGTGCGAGGGGCCGGTGCTGGACATCGGGTGCGGGCCGGGGCGGATCGTGACGGCGCTGGCGGAGCGCGGGATTCCGGCGCTCGGCGTCGACGTGTCGCCGCGGGCGGTGTCGCTGACCACGTCGCGTGGTGCGGCCGCGCTGCATCGCCCGGTGCAGGAACCGCTGCCCGGTGAGGGGCGCTGGGGCAGCGTGGTGCTGATGGACGGCAACATCGGCATCGGCGGCGACCCCGCCGACCTGCTCCGCCGCTGCGCCGAACTCGTCCGCCCCGACGGCCTCGTCCTGGTCGAGGTCGACCCCGACGACGACCTCGACGACAGCACCCCGATCATCCTCCACACCTCCACCGGCCGCCGCTCCACCCCGTTGCCCTGGGCAAGAGTTGGCGCCCGCACCCTCCTCCGCCACGCCCGCACCACCCGCCTCCACCCCACCGAAGACTGGCGCACCCCCCACCGAGCCTTCCTCACCCTCCGGCGCACCGCATGACGCCGCCCGCTCCCAACCACCCCCGCCCCGCCAACCACCCCGGCCCAGCCGAGCGCCGCCGCCCCGCCAACCACCCCGGCCCAGCCGAGCGCCGCCGCCGTCCATTTGAGAGGTCAACCTCTGAAATGGACGGTTCTACCCCCGGCATGCGGAGTGGCAACCGGCAAGGTCAAGGGTTAACCCCTCAAACGCCCCGGCTGCCGGGCGGTGGTCGGCGCGCGGCGGCGGGTGCGGCGGTGCGTGCGGCGGTGCGCGCGGCGGCGGGTGCGACGGCGCGCGCGGCGGCGGGTGCGACGGTGCGCGCAGCGGTGCGCGCGACGGTGCGCGCGACGGCGGGTGCCCTGGCGGCGGTGGTGGGGGCCGTGGCGGTTGGGGTGGGGGCCGTGGTGATGGGGGCCGTCGCGCGCGGGTGGTGGGCGGATGTCGTGCTGGTGGCGGGGACTGTGATCGTCGCCGGGGTGGTGTGGCGGTTCGGGCGAGGGTTGAGTATCGCCGCGGTGGTGGTTGTGGCGGCGGCTTGTCAGGTGCCGGGGGTTTGGCAGGCGCCGATCACCAGTACGGATGCGTACCGGTACGTGTGGGACGGGCGGGTGCAGTTGGCGGGGCATTCGCCGTACCGGTATGTGCCGCTGGACGACGCGCTCGCGAAGCTGCGGGATCCGGTGCTGTTTCCGGGGCTCTCGACCGACCAGCGGTCGGGGGTCAGTGGGATACCGACGGATCCGGCGCAGCAGCCGGTGGACGACGCACGGACGCGGATCAACCGGCCCCGTGTACCGACGATCTACCCGCCGGTGGCGGAGGCGTACTTCGCTGCCGTCGCGCTGTTCACGCCCTGGTCGGCCGGCACGCTCGGCCTGCAGATCGCGGCCGCGTTGATCGCGATCGCGCTCACCTGGCTACTCGCCGTACAGAGCCCCCGCTGGGCCGCCCTGTGGGGTTGGTCACCGATCGTCGCGCTGGAAGCCGGCAACGCGGCCCACGTCGACGTGCTCGCCGCCCTGCTGATCACCGCCGCCGTGATCACCACCGCACGCCGCCCGAGGATCGCCGCGATCCTGCTCGCCGCGGCCGGCAGCGTGAAGCTCCTTCCCCTGCTCCTGCTCCCCGCCTTCCGCGGCCGCAAGTCAATAGTTGCCCTAGGCACCTTCATGGCGACCTATGTCCCGCACCTGCTCGCCGTCGGCACCCTTGTCCTCGGCTTCCTGCCCGGCTACCTGAACCAGGAAGGGTTCGACGACGGCAGCTCCAGATCGGCGATTCTCGCGCTCCTGCTGCCTCCTGAGGCCCGTCAGCTCGCCGCCGCCGTCCTCGCGATCGCCCTCGCCGCCCTCGCCTTCCACCGGACGAGGACCGACCCGATCGCGCTCACCTGCTGCTGGCTGTACGGCGCCGCGCTGCTGATCGCCACCCCGACGTACCCGTGGTACGGCCTCCCGCTGATCGCCCTCGCCGCGCTCGCCCGGCGCCCGGAGTGGATCGCCGTACCACTCGCCGCCTACGTCGCCTATGCGAGCTACGGACACGACACGCGGCAGGGCCTGAGCTACCTGGCTGCGGCTGTCATCGTTGTCACCGCGACCACCCTCCGTCACCGGGTCGTTGCCGAATCAGGTTTGACCGGACGCCCCCTGCCCACGAACACTGGCGGGCGTGACGAAACGCATCGCCCTCGCAACCTCGGCCGAACTCGCCGAGCTGCACCCTGACGACCGCCCGCTGCTCGCCGCGCTGCGGGCGCACGACCTCGAGCCGGTGGTCGAGGTCTGGACCGACCCGTCGGTCGACTGGTCCGCGTACGACGCGGTCCTGCTGCGCACGGTCTGGGACTACTTCCAGCTGTACGCCGAGTTCACCGAGTGGCTCGCCCAGCTCGACAAGGCCGGCGTACCAGTGCTGAACGACACCGGTCTGGTCCGCTGGAACAGCGACAAGCAGTACCTGCTCGAGCTCCGCGAGCGCGGCGCGTCGATCGTCCCGTCGCAGGTCGCCGCGGGCGCGTGCCTGCGTGAAGTCGTCGCCGGGCTGACCGGCACGCAGATCGTCGTCAAGCCGACCGTCAGCGGCAACGCGCTGCACACGGTCCGCGGCGTGGCCGGCTCCCCCGAGCTCGAGCAGGCGCTCGCCGAGCTGCCCGACCTGGTGTACCTCGTGCAGCCGTTCGTCCCGGAGATCCAGTCCGAGGGCGAATGGTCGCTGCTGTTCTTCGACGGCGAGTTCAGCCACGCGGTCGTGAAGCGGCCCGCCGACGGCGACTACCGGGTCCAGGAGTCCTACGGCGGCCAGACGGCCCTCACGGAGCCGCCGGCCGCCGTACTCGAGAGCGCCCGCGCCGCGCTGGCCACCGCCGGTCAGGCGCCGGTCTACGCGCGCGTCGACGGCGTTGTGGTCAACGACCGGTTCCTGCTGATGGAGATCGAGCTCATCGAGCCGTACCTGTTCTTCCCGCAGTCCCCCGCCGCGATCGACAAGCTCGCCGCAGCGGTCGCCGGGCGCCTCTAGCTCGCAGCCGATTCCGGGTGGCCCCGGCGACGCCCGTACAGCAGGGTCTCGCCGGCGGCTGTCCCAGTGTACTTCGTCCGCCGCGCCCACTCGCGGCACTCCTCCAGCACCGGGCACGTCCGCAGGCACAACTCCCGCGCCCTGGCCTGCTCCCACCGCGACGCGGTCTCGTCGTACGCCGGTGCCTGCCCGATACACGCGGCACGACTCATCCAGCGGTCGGCGGGATCCACGATCACGGTCAGCGTCGGCCTCATGACACCGACGGTAGATCGCCGCGGACCCCGCCCGCGCTTTGTCTCGAAATATGATCTAGTTAGTAGACATTCATCAGGCGGTCGCGAGGGCGCGCGAGCCAACGCCGTCCGACGGGTCGTCGAGCAGATCACCCTGCCGGACCGGGTCCTTTTCCGGGAGGAGGATGTCGCGGGCGACGACCAGCATCAGCCACAGCGTGCCGGCCATCCGCAGGATCACCGAGAACCAGTAGATCCGGTCCGGCACGTTCGGATCGCCCGGTTGCAGGAACTGCGCCAGATGCATCCACACCAGCATCCAGTAGAAGCATTCGCAGGCCTGCCAGATCAGCCAGTCCCGCAGCCGAGGCCGGGCCAGCGCCACCAGCGGCAGCAGCCACAGCACGTACTGCGGTGAGTACACCTTGTTGATCAGCAGGAACGCCGCCACCACCAGGAACGCGAGCTGGGCGAACCGCGGCGGCCGCGGCGCCATCAGCCCGAGGATCGCGATCGACAGGCAGAGCCCGGCGAAGATCACGATGTTCAGCTGGTTGACGTCGGTGACCTCGTGCTTGGCGAGCTTCAGCACGTACCAGATCGAGCCGTAGTCGCTCTCGCGCTGGTCGTTGAACTGCCAGAACGACAGCCATTCGGTCTTCGCCAGCAGGTAGATCGGCGCGTTCACCAGGCCCCACGCGACCGCCGCCGCGATCGCCGCCTGGAACCAGGACCCCAGCTTCTTGCCGCGCAGGCACACGATCAGCAACGGCCCGAGCAGCAGGAACGGATAGAACTTCGCCGCCGTCCCAAGACCTAGCAGTACGCCGAACCACACAGGTTTCCCGCGCGACCAGGCCCACATCGCGCCGGCTGTCAACGCGACCGCGAACAGGTCCCAGTTGATCGTCGACGTCAACGCCAACGCCGGTGCGGCAGCGACGTACAGGGCGTTCAGCGGCTGCCCGCGGGCCGCGCCGGGGCGGGTCGAGACGCCGCGCGCGGTGGCGACCGTGAGACCGACGATCACCAGTGCACAGAGGAACAGCATCACGGTGTTGACCACGAAGAACACGCCCGCGGTGTCGCGCTTCTGCTCGACGGTGATGTCCTTCTTCGGGTCGCCGGTCATCAGCCAGGTGATCTGCGCCGCGACCTCCATGAACCCACCGGTCAGCACCGGGTACTCCAGGACCGGGTAGTTGCCGGTGTCCAGGAACGGCCGGTTGCCCTCTGCGAAACCGCGTTCCTGATAGAGGAACCCGATGTCGGAGTAACACAGCGCCTTGAACGGGCGCCAGCTCTGCCGGTCCCAGCCGGCCTCCATGCACGGCGCCTTCTGCAGTACGCCGAGGCCGAACGTGATCGTGCAGACGGCGAGCGCGATCCGCAGCGGTGTCCACCACGACGAACTCAGCCGGGCGAACCGGCCGGACGGCCCGCCGAGCCCGACGGTCAGGCCGGCGACGGCCGGATCGGCCTCCGATGGCGTCGGCGCGAGCTCGCGTTGTGGTCCGGTCACGGTCGGCATCATCTCCTATCGGCCCACCCGGCGACAGCCCGGGTCAGACACCGCTCGGCGCCGAGGTTACCCACCTTGGCCGCCGGCGGCGCGCAGGTCCCCCTGTGTGGCGTGTGCGACGACGAGGGCCGCCGCCCGGGCCGGGTCCTCCCACCAGAACAGGTGGCCGGCGCCTTCGAACAGTTCGAGCCGCGCGGCCGGGATCAGCTCGGCGAGGCGGTAGCCGTTCGAGACCGGAATCCCCGCGTCCGCGGTCCCGTGCAGGACCAAGGTCGGTACGGCGACCTCGTGCAGCCGATCCGCCGCATTGTGTGCCAGGGCAGCCCGGAACTGCAGTTGTACGACGGGCACGGGCATCCGCACCGCGAGCACCCGCTGCCGGTAGAGCTCCCGCGTACCCGGCAGAGCGGCGTACCGCTGGGAGAAGTTCGCCTCGAAGCTGACGCGCAGCCCGCGGCCGAGGTCGCGGCTCGCGATCGCCTCGACCATCCGGTGCGACATCTCTGCGATCTCACCGCCTTCTCCCCCGGCCCAGGTGCAGCCGAGGACGAGCGAGCGGACGGCCGCCGGATGCCGCAGTACCAGCTCCTGGGCGACCATCCCACCGAGCGAGATCCCGAAGACGTGCGCGTCCGTCCACCCGACCGACGCGATCACCGCGGCCGCGTCGTCGGCCAGGTCCGCGACCGTGAACTCGCCGTCCGCCCGGTCGCCGCGGCCGACGCCACGGTGGTCGTACGCGACGACGTCGAAGTGCTCCGCCAGCGGGCCGAGCAGCTCCTCGCCCCACATCGCGTGGGTCGCCGCCATCCCCTGGATCAGCAGCAGCGGCGCGCCCTGCCCACGCCGTACGAAGTCCAGGCGCCGCCCGTCGGTGCCCGTCACGAAGTCCATGGTCAGTCGGTCGCGGCCGCGTCACTCGGCCAGGAAGGCGCGGAGTACTTCGGTGCCCGCGGGGCCGGCCGGCAACCACCGAGTGCCGGTGACGGCGTCCGCGATGACGCGATCGGTGACGAAGACGGTGCCGCCGTACGCCCTGGCCTTCCGGCGGACCTCTTCCCGATCGACGCGTCCGTACACCACGACCGCGTGTTTGACCCGGGACGCCGCGAGCATCGGCAGATCGGTCACCAACTGCTCGCTCTCCAGCATCGACTGCCAGTCCTCGATCAGCAGGTGCGTGACGCCGTCGAGGTCGCTGAGCGTGAGCTTCTCGCGGATCCTCGCGACCGGGCCGAGCTCGCGGGCCCACCGCTCGGCCGCGGCGGCGCCCATCGGACCGATCACCAGCTTGGCCGGCCGCTCGGCGAGGTCCGGCGGCCCGACCAGTTCGGCGTACAGGTCGCGCAGGTGTCCGGCCTGGGCCTCCCAGGACATCTCCTTGCGCAGCCCGGGATCCGTGGTCCGCTCCCGGTAGGCCGCCGGGTCGCGCTGGATCCGCTGGACGGCGGCCGCGAGCGAGTCCGGATTCTCGACCTCGAACACCTCGCCGATGCCGGTCTTGCCGACGAACTCCACCAGCGTCGGCATGTCGCTTGTGACCACGGGCAGGCCGGCGAACGTGTACTCGAAGACCTTGTTCGGCAGTGCCATCTCGTGGCTCGGGTACCGCAGGATCGGGATCAGGCCGATGTCCGCCGTACTCAGGAACGGCACCACCTCGCTGGTCGGCACCGGGTCCAGGAAGTGCACCCGGTCCGCGACACCCAGCTCGGCCGCCTGGTCGCGCAGCTCCGCGACCGGACGCGTCCCCGCGTGCGGCACGCAGACGACGGCCAGATGGACGCCGGGCAGCGACTGCAGGGCCGCGACCGCGGTCTCGACGCCGCGGGCCCGGGTGATTCCACCGCTGTAAACCAGTAGCGGTACGTCGTCCGCCAGCCCGGCGGCCGTCCGGATGTCGGTGCCCGACGTGGCGTCGATCGACAGCTGCGGGCTGTTGATCACGACCGTCGGCTCGCGGTCCAGCTTGTACCGCGTGTGCAGCGTCCGTGCGATCTCCGGGCTGACCGTGACCACCCGGTCCACGGTCCTGATGTACTCCCGCTCGTGCTGCGCCCAGGCCGCGATCGTGCGCGGCGTACGCCCGCCGTACTCCGACAGCCCGGCGACGAATTCGTGGGCGTCGTAAACGACTTTGACGGTACGGCGCCGCAGCGCGGCCCGCCCGGCGGCACGGGACGCCACGCCGATCACATGCATGTCGTGGGCGTGCAGGACGTCCGGACGCAGGTCGTCCAGGATGTCGGCGAAGATCGCCTCGTAGTCGTCGGCCTCGGGAATGATCGAACGCCAGTTCACCATCCCGCGCCGGGCCGGCAGCCAGCCGTCCCACCACTGCCAGAGGTCCGACGCCTTCCGGCTCTCGTAGTCGGTCAGCCACGCCCCGGAGGACAACGCGGTCTGCGCCAATTGCCAACGGCGGCGGCGTACGGCGCGCGCGACCCGTCCGGCCTGGAAGCCGACGCGCCCGACCGTGCCGTCGCGGCGACCGGCCAGCGCCCGTCCGGACTCGGCCCGCAGATCCGCGACCCGGGCCGCGATCCGGGCCGAGCGCGCCGGGTCCGACTGGACCCCGAGCAGCCGCCGGCTGCGGCGCTCGAACCGCCGCCGGTTCCGCTCGTCACGCAGCACGAAGCGACCGGGCAGCCGGATCATCACGACCCCGCCCTCGATGGTGTCCACCAGCGTACGCCCGGCGGTCGTCACGCCGAGCAGGGTCACCCGGTAGCCCGCCTTCCCCAGAGCGACGGCTTCCTTCAGTACCCGGGTGTCGTTGGTGATGTCGTTCGCAACGAGCATGACGACATGAGGTCCGCCCACTCACTCTCCTGAAACTTCAAGGGGACGCCGGCTGTACGGCGGCCCTGAGCAGGCAATATACGACCTCTACGCAAGCCCGCGCACTTCTGCCGCACGTGTCTTCGTGGTGATTCAGCCCTGCGGTTCCAGGTGCGCGAGCCAGGTGGTGAGCAGAGTCTCCAGTTGCGCACGCTCAGCGGGCGCCAGGCTGCAGAGCAGGCGCTGCTCGTTGGCCATGTGCGCGGTGAACGCCTTGTCGATCAACCGCCGGCCGGCGGGCGTCAGCCGCACCACCCTCCCGCGGCCGTCCGCGTCACTCCGTCGCCGCCGTACCAGCCCGCCGCTCTCCAGCCGGTCGACCCGCTTCGTGACCGCGCCGGTGGTCACCATCGTGTGCAGCGCGATCTCGCCCGGCGCCCGCTCGTACGGCGCTCCCGCACGGCGCAGCGCCGCGAGTACGTCGAACTCCCCCTCGGTCAGCCCGAACTGCGCGTAGAGCAACGTCAGCTCGGCCGTCAGCTGGTTGGCGATCCGGTGCAGCCGGCCGATCACGCCCTGCGGCGCGGTGTCGACGTCCGGCCGCTCGACCCGCCACTCCGCCTGGATTCTTGCTACGTGGTCCACGGGTTCCACTATACCTTCCTGGGAAGATATAGTGGTTTCCATGGAAGATACCTTCCGCTGGACGCTGGTCACCGCGATCGCGCCGATCGCCTGGGGCACCAACTACTTCGTCACCCACGAGTACCTGCCGGCCGGACATCCCTTGTACGGCGCGCTGTTCCGCGCACTGCCCGCCGGACTGCTGCTGCTCGCCCTCGCGCGGCAACTCCCGCACGGCGTCTGGTGGTGGCGTTCGCTCGTGCTCGGGATCTGCAACATGGGCGCGTTCTTCGCGCTCATCTATCTCGCGTCGCAGTTGCTGCCGGTCAGCCTCGCGTCGACGATCATGTCCGCGGCGCCCTTCACGATGGCGCTGTTCGCGTGGGGGCTGCTGGCGGAGCGACCGACCGTCCTCGTCCTCACCGGAGCGACCGCCGGGATCGCGGGCGTCGTACTGCTGCTCGGGGCCGGAGCGGCCGCCGTCGACCTACGCGGAGTCGCCGCTTCGGCCGCAGCGCTGACGATGTCGTCGTTCGGGTACGTGCTGGCCAAGAAGTGGGGCCGCGCGTCGATCGCGTCCACCACGTCGTGGCAGCTGATCGCGGGCGGTCTGGTCCTGATCCCGTTCGCGGTCCTGGTCGAGGGCGCGCCCCCGCACCTCGACCTCCCGGCCGTCGCCGGTTTCACGTACGTCGGCCTGGTCGCCACCGCGCTCGCGTTCACCGCCTGGTTCGCCGGGCTCCGGCGGCTGCCGGCCGCGACGGTCGGGCTGATCGGCCTGCTCAACCCGGTCACCGGCGTACTGCTCGGGGTGTTGTGGTCCGGCGACGTACTGACCGCGCGGCAGGGGCTCGGACTCGCACTGGTGTTCCTCGGCATCGCGGTCAGTCAGGTGCCATCATGGCGGCATGGTCACGATCGGGGACGTCGCGCGGCACGCCGGGGTCGCGACCAGCACCGTGTCCTATGTGCTCAGCGGCAAACGGACGATCTCGCCTGACACCCGCGAGCGCGTCCAGCGCAGCGTCCGCGCGCTCGGGTACCGGCCGAACGCGAGCGCCCGCGCACTGGCCAGCCAGCGGTCGAACGTGCTCGCGCTGGTGATGCCGCTGCGGACCGGGATGCACGTACCGGTGATGATGCAGTTCGCGGCCGCCGTCGTGACCACGGCCCGCCGGTTCGACCACGACGTACTGCTGCTGACCGCCGACGAAGGCCCGGACGGGCTGGAGCGGGTGGCGCAGAGCGCGCTGGTCGACGCGCTGGTGGTGATGGACGTCGAACTGCACGACGAACGGGTGCCGGGGTTGCGCGAGCTGCCGATGCCGTCCGTGCTGATCGGGTATCCGGAGCACGCCGACGGCCTGACCTGCATCGACCTGGACTTCACGGCCGCGGGTGCGCTGTGTGTCGACCACTTGGCCGACCTCGGGCATCGCTCGCTGGCGCTGCTCGGTACGCCGTCGGCCGTGTACGAGCGGCAGACCGGGTTCGCCCAGCGGACCCTGACCGGCTTCGCGGCGGCCGCCGTACGGCGTGGTGTGCAAGGGATCGAGACGCCGTGCGAGCACACGTTCGACGCAGTCCTGCACACGGTCGAGGGGCTGCTGCGCGAGCACCCGGACCTGAGCGGGCTGGTCGTACAGAACGAGCCGATCATCGGCCCGCTGCTCGACGTACTCCGGCGACTCGGCCGGCGCGTGCCCGAGGACATGTCGCTCGTCGCGATCTGCGCGGACGACGTGGCCGAGCGTCAGGTGCCGCAGCTGTCGTCGGTGACGATCCCGGCGGAACAGATCGGCGCGCTGGCCGTCGAGTCCCTGATCGCGAAACTCGAGGGCGGCGCCGTCCCCGAGCTGACGCTGCTACCGCCCGCGCTCACCGCGCGCGGCAGCTCCGGCCGACCCACCGACCGCGCCCGCTGAGGACCTCACCACCGCATACCCTCCAGCCGGCACCGTCAGCTCCCCGTCGACGTCCTTCCCAGTCACCAACTCGACGCCGGTCGCCGGCACGACAACGTCCTGCGTGCTGTGGTTGATGCGGAACGTCCACGTCGTGTCTCCCGCGCGCCGGCGGACCGTCTCCATCGGTTCGCCCGCACCTATGAGACGCGCCGCGGTTGCGTCGTCCAGTTCGGTCGACACGTACCACGCCGTACCTTCGCCGACCTGTCGCCGCGTGATCGCGGGCTTCCCGTCCAGCACACCATCGGCGTACCGATCGACCACCTCGGCCGCGAACGCCTGCACGTCCTCCGCCCAAACCCGCCCCCGACCGCCGGACGCCAACGCGACCTCGTCCGCGAGCGGATGGAACTCCTCCACGCGTACGCCGAGCAACTCCGCGAAGGCCGGCCGGACCCGGAGATCAGAGTCGGCGACGCCGCTGAAGTACCCGACCACCAGCTGCCCGCCGTTCTCGACGTACGCCGTGAGGTTCGCGGCCGTCTCGTCGGAGACCAGGTAGAGCGACGGCACGACCACCACCCGGTACGACGAGAGGTCCGCGTCCGGCGCGGCGAAGTCGACCGTCACGCCCGCGCGCCAGAAGTGCCGATGCGCGGACCGGACCGCCTTCAGATAGTCCACGTCCGACGACGGCAGGTGCGTGCCCTGCATCGCCCACCAGCACTCGGTGTCCCAGAGGATCGCGACGTCCGCCACAACGTTGCTCTCGGCAACCTCTGCCAACCGGGGCAGCACCGAACCGAGCTCGCTGATCTCGCGGAACATCCGGCTGTCCGGTCCGGCATGCGGGACCATCGCCGGGTGGTACATCTCCGCGCCGCCACGCGACGCCCGCCACTGGAAGAACAGCGCGCCCCGGGAGCCGCGAGCGATGTGCGACAGGCTGTTCCGCGCCATCCGGCCCGGCTCCTTCGGGTGCCAGCGTCGCCCGACGTTCAGCCCGCCGGCTGCCTGCTCCATCAGCAGCCACGGCTTCCCACCAGCCCAGCCCCGCGCGAGATCCGCACCGAACGCGGTCTGCTCCTCGGCGCCGATCCCCGCCTCATCCGGATAGTGGTCGATCGCCACCACCTCCACCTCGGCGGACCACCGCGCATGGTTCACCGGCACCCAGCCGCCGAACACGAAGTTGGTGGTAACGGGCAGCTCGGAGAACTCCCGCACTACCTGCTTCTGTTCGAGATAGGCCGCCAGCAACTCGTCCGACCAGAACCTCCGGTAGTCCAGGTACTGCGCCGGATTCACCAGGTACTGCGTCTTCCGGGGCGGCTCGATGTCGCGCCAGTCGCCGTACCCCTGACTCCAGAACGCGGTCGTCCACGCCTCGTTCTACCGCTCGAGCGACCCGTACCGCTCCCGCAGCCACTCCCGGAACCGCTCCGCCGCGAGCGAGCAGTAGCAGGTCGTCCCGTACTCGTTGTGTATATGCCACATCGCCAGCGCCGGGTGATCGCCGTACCGCTCGGCCAACGCTCGCGCGATCCTCAGCGCGGCCTCCCGGTACGCCGGCGCGCACGCGCAGTACGTGTCCCGACTGCCGTGCGTCAACCGCACGCCGTCCGCGTTCACCGGCAGCGCCTCCGGATGCAACCGACCGAACCACGGCGGCGGCGACGCCGTCGGCGTGGCGAGATCCACCCGCACCCCACCGCCGTGCAGCAAATCCAACACCTCATCAAGCCAACCGAACTCGTACCGCCCCGGCGCCGGCTCCAGACTCGACCACGAGAACACCCCAACGGTCACCAGATTCACCCCGGCCCGCCGCATCAACTCGACGTCCTCCTTCCAGACCGCCGAGTCCCACTGCTCAGGGTTGTAGTCCCCGCCATACCAAAGCTTCACGAAGTCAGCCTTTCACGGCGCCGATGATGACGCCCTTCTGGAAGTGCCGCTGGATGAACGGGTACACCAGCAGTACCGGCACGATCGCGATCACCACGATCGCCATCTTGATCGCCAGCCCCGGCGCCGGCTGCAGCCCGATCCCGACGGACGCAACCCCGCCCGCACCGGTCGGCAGCGGTTGCTGCTGGACGATGTACGTCCGCAGCACCATCTGCAACGGCCACTTGGAGTTGTCATTGATGTACAACAGCGCGTTGAAGAACGCGTTCCAGTACCCGACCGCGTAGAACAGCCCGACGACCGCGACGACCGCCTTCGACAGCGGCAGCACGATCCGGCGCAGGATCGACAGCTCCCCGGCGCCGTCGATCCGGGCGCTGTCGATCAGCTCCGCGGGGATGCCCATGAAGAACGACCGCATCACGATCAGGTTGAACGCCGAGATCGCCGCCGGCAGGATCAGCGACGCGTAGTGGTCGATCAGGCCGAGCGAATTCACCACCAGGTAGCTCGGGATGATGCCCGGTCCGAACAGGAACGTCAGCAGCACCACGAACAGCAGCGGCCGGTGGAACAACGAACCCGGCCGGGACAGCCCGTACGCCGCCAGCACCGTGATCCCGAGGCTGAACGCCGTACCGATCGCGGTGATCGCCACGCTGATCACCAGCGCCTTCGTCACCACCCCACCGGAGAGCAGTTGCACGTACGCCGCCACGGTGAGCTCCCGCGGTACGACGACCAGCCCGCCCGCGCGGGTCACCGCCTCGGTCGTCGACAGGCTTGTCACGACGACGACGTACAGCGGGAACGCTACGGCCAGCGTGATCAGCGTCAGCACCAACGGCTTGCCGAGCCGGTCGACGACGGTCGGTTCTTCTTCCCAGACAGCTCTTTCGCTCATGAGCGCGAATACACCCCCTGTTCGCCCACCAGGTGGGCGAAACGGTTGGCCACCAGGACGAGGACGAGACCGACGACGCCCTTGAACAGACCGGCCGCGGCGCCGTAGCCGAAGTCGCCGACGAGCAGGCCCTGGTAATAGACGTACGTGTCGAGGACTTCCGCGGCGCCGCCGCCGACCGCGCTGCGTTGCAGGATGAACTGCTCGAAGCCGACGGTCAGCGCGTCGCCGAGGCGGAGAATCAGCAGCAGGACGATCACCGGGCGCAGTCCGGGCAGGGTGATGTGCCAGAGCCGGCGCCAGCGGTTCGCGCCGTCCGCCGCCGCGGCCTCGTAGAGCGCCTGGTTGATGGTGGACAGCGCGGCGAGGAACACGATCATGCCCCAGCCGGCGTCCTTCCACACGGCCTGCGCGGTGACGAGCAGGATGAAGGTGTCCGGCTTCGTCATCAGGTCGACAGCCTGGTGCCCGTGGTCGCGCAACGTCTGCGAGAGCAGCCCGGCGCCGCCGATCATCTGCTGGAACAACGAGACGACGAGGACCCAGGAAAAGAAGTGCGGCAGGTAGACGACGCCCTGCACGAGGCCGCGGATCCTGGTGGACAGCACGCCGTTCAGCAGCAGCGCGAGCGCGATCGGGACCGGGAAGAAGAAGATCAGCTGGACGGCGGTGATCGAGAGCGTGTTCGCCACCGCGGTCCAGAACGCCGGCTCCGAGAACATCCGCTGGAAGTTCCCGAACCCGATGAACTCACTCCCGCGGATCCCGGCGTACGGCGAGTAGTCCTGGAAGGCGATCACGTTCCCCAACGTGGGAAAGTAGTGGAACACCCCCAGCAACACCACCACCGGCGCCACCATCACCAACAACGGCCAGTCCCGCCTGAACCGCTGCCGAAACCTCATCCCGCCGACGCGAGCGGTTCGTGCCCGCGCCGTACGCACGCGCACCCTACCGACCGTTGTCACTGAGGACCTTGGTGTAGAAGTCCCGGCCTTCGTTGCCGCCGTTGTCCTGCCACTGCTTCACCGCGGTCTTCAGCTCGCTCACCGGCCGCCGCCCGCGGAGGATGTCCTGCAGCGCGTCGTCGAACGGCTGTGCCAGCGCCGCCATCTTGGCGGGCTGCTCGACCCGGATCCCGTCGAAGAGGTTCTTCTCCCGCACCTTCGCCGCCGCGTTCTGCCACGCGCTCATCGACTGGACATACCCCGGATACTCGCTCTCGGTGATCGCCGTCGGCCGCCCACCGAGGAACACGTACGTCTGCGAAACCTCCTTCTGCCCCAGCGCGGTCAGCTTCGGCGCACCGGACGCCTGCTTAACGTAGTGCTTGCCCTCCACCCCGTACGTGGCCAGCTGGTACTCCCGCGTCCCGAACGGCGCCGACGTGTAGTTCAGCACCCCGAGCAACTCCTTCACCCGGTCCTGCCCGACCCCTTTCTTCACGAACGTGAAGATCCCGGCCGGCTCGCCGCTCCACACGATCGGCGTACCGCCGTCGGCCGCGAACGGCAGCACCGGCTGGGGGTCGAACTTCGGGTTGATCGGCGCCTGCCGCTGCAACGACTCGTGCCAGCCGCCGAGCCCGTTCTGCCGAATCAACAGCTTCCCGCCCTCGAACAGCGCGTTCTCGTCGGCACCGGCGTTCGCGACGACCTCCGGGTGCACGTAGCCCGACTGGAACAGCTTCCGCAGGAACCCGACCGCCTCGGCGTACTCCGGCGTCTCGATCTTGTTCACCAGCTTGCCGCTGGAGTCCTTCCGCCAACTCCCCGGCGCCCCGAACGACCGGATCACCTCGTCCGCGACACTGCCGAACGCCCACCGCCCCGCCTTCGCGTCGGTCAGCTGCTTGCCCAGCGCCAGCAGGTCGTCCGAGTTCTTCGGCGGCTGCGCCCCGAACTGGTCGAACAGGTCCTTGCGGTACATCAGCATCCACGGGAACCCGTCGGACGGGAACGGGACCGCCTTCAGCTGCGAGTTCCAGACGCCGTACGCCCAGGCGCGGGTCGGCAGGTTCGCGAGCATCGGGTACCCCGCCGCCTTGTCGCCGGCGAGGTACGGCGTCAGGTCCTCGAACAGCTTGTCCACCGCCTGCCCGAACCGGGTCAGTCCGGAGATGTTCCAGCCCGGGACGCAGAGCAGCTCCGGGACGTTGCCGGCGGCAAGGATCGGGCCGAGCTTGTCGCCGTAGTCGTTGCCGTTCAGGATGTTGAACTTGACCGGCGCGCCGATCCGCTCGTTGTTCGCGTCGAAGTACGAGTTGCCGGTCAGCGGCGGGATCGGGCTCCACAGCGGCGTCATCGCGGACACTTCCTTGCCGCTCGGCACCATCGTGCCCGGTACGCCGCGCTTCAGCTCGCTCGGGTAGTGCGTGAAGGCGGGCGACGCGCCGTTCTCGCCCGGCAGGTCCGGCTTCACCGGTTCGTACGCGACGTACTTCGGCAGCAGGCCCGCCAGCTTGTCCTCGGTCTCGGCGCGCCCCAACGTACTGGAGCCGGTACCGCCCTTGGAACAGCTGGTCAGTGTCACCCCGCCCGCGGCCGCCGCCGCGCCGGCACCGAGCAGGGAGATGAAGGTCCGGCGGCTGGCTCCGCCGATCACTGGTCCGGTCACGTCGCATCCCCTAGGCTTAGTTTGGCTGGTAGCCAAACAAATTAACGCAGAGCCGACAGCACGACAAGGTGTAGAACTGATCCAGAACTCTGCTGCCCGACGGGACGGACCTTGAGCACACAGACCGCGGACCACACCGACATTCGCGCCACCAACCTGGCCGCGGTGCTCGGGCACCTGCGCCGTACGGCGCCCTGCTCACGGGCCGCGATCGCCGCCGGGACCGGGCTCAACAAGGCGACCGTGACGAGCATCGTGGGCGAACTGCTCGATCGCCGGCTGGTCCGCGAGACGCAGCAGACCCAGAACCACGTCGGCCGTCCGGCGACGCTCCTGGTGCTCGACGGGTCGGCGTACGCGACGATCGGGCTCGAGGTGAGCGCGCGCGGGCTGACCGCGCTCGCTTGTGACACGGCGGGCGAGCAGGTCCTGCGCTGGCACCGGGCCGGGCCGGGCGTCGACGCCGGGCCGGCGAAGACGATCGCTGCTCTGGCGGCGCTGGCTCGGCGGGCGGTCACCGCGGTGCAGTCGTCGGGGCGGCGGATCCTCGGCATCACGGTCGGCGTACCGGGGCTGGTGAACCGCGAGGGGAGCGTCGTACTCGCTGCTGGGCTCGGGTGGCGGGATGTGCCGCTGCGTGCCGAGCTGGCCGCGGCGCTCGGGCGGCCGGACATTCCGGTGACGGTCGAGAACGATGCCTCGCTGGGGGTGTTGGCCGAGCATCTGTACGGGCCGCTGGCGGGGGCCGCCAACCTGGTCCAGCTGACCGGGGATACCGGCGTCGGCGCGGGGATCATCACCGACGGGCGTCCGCTCCAGGGGCATCTCGGGTACGTCGGGGAGATCGGCCACCTGCGGGTGCTACCGGACGGGCCGCTGTGCGGGTGCGGGCGGCGGGGGTGCCTCGAGGCGCTCGCGAGCCTGCCGGCGATCCTCAGCCGGGTCGACGGCACCATCGACGATGACCCGCAGCACCAGCTCGACACGCTGATCAGCCGCGCCGACGCCGCGGACCCGACCGTCACCACCGCCCTGACCGACGCCGGCACCCACCTGGGCCACGGCATCGCGGCAATCGTGAACCTCCTCAACCCCGAGGCGGTTGTCCTGGGCGGCGCCTACGCCCTACTGGCCACCCACCTGACCCCAGCCATCGACCAGGCCCTCCACGAATCCACCATCGCCCCCGACGCCGGCGGCTGCACCATCGTCCCCTCCACCTTCCCCACCACTGCCACTCCCCTAGGCGCCACCGCCCAAGCCCTGACCCCCCTCACCACCGGCCACCTCCCCAGCTCCTGACCCTGCCCCGCCGGACCATCTCAGCCCGCACCCCGCACCGCCCCCGGCCGGGGCGTGGTGAGGTCTTGACCGGGTGGGTGTGGGATGCGACCCTCTGTGCACGCCCAACTGTCGAAGCGCTTCGATTATCCGTTCGCCGGGCAGGAGAGCTTCGGCGCACAGCCCGTGGAGTCGATCGCCGATGAGCGCTCCAGATCCGCAGCACCCGTTCCGCGACCCGTCGCGGTCGCTCGACGACCGGATCGGCGACCTGCTCGCCCGGCTCACCCCGGACGAGAAGATCGCGATGCTGCACCAGTACCAGCCGCCAATCGCCCGGCTCGGCGTGGACGCCTTTCGTACCGGCACCGAGGCGCTGCACGGTGTCGCCTGGCACGGTCCAGCGACGGTCTTCCCGCAGGCGATCGGCCTGGCCACCAGCTGGAGCCCGGAACTCGTCCGGGCGGTCGGCTCCGCCGTCGGCGACGAGGTCCGCGTCTTCCACCGCAAGGACCCGGCCGGCGTCGGACTGAACGTGTGGGCGCCGGTCGTGAACCCGCTCCGCGACCCGCGCTGGGGCCGCAACGAGGAGGGGTACGCCGAGGATCCCTGGCTGACTGGCGTGATCGCGACCGCGTACGGAAACGGTCTGGCAGGCGACGACCCGGCGTATCTGAAGACCGCGCCGACTCTGAAGCACTTCCTTGCCTACAACAACGAGACCGACCGCTGTACGACGTCGAGCAACCTCCCGCCGCGGGTCCTGCACGACTACGAACTGCCCGCCTTCCAAGCCCCGATCCAGGCAGGCGCCGCGGTCGCTGTGATGCCGTCGTACAACCTGGTGAACGGCCGCCCCGCCCACGTGACCCCGCTGATCAACGACGTACTGCGGACCTGGACCCACAACGAGGTCCTGGTCGTCAGCGACGCGTACGCACCCGGCAACCTCTTCGGCCTCCAGCGCTACCTCCCTGACGGACCAGCCGCGTACGCCGCCGCCCTCAGGGCCGGCGTGGACAGCTTCACCCAGGACGGCACCGACGCCGCCCCCACCGTCGACCGATTGACCGCGGCCCTCGACCGCGGCCTCCTCACGATCACCGACGTCGACACCGCCGTACGGCGAGCCCTCGCGATCCGCTTCCGCCTGGGCGAGTTCGACGACAGCGACCCGTACCGCGACCTCGGCCCCGACCTCGTGAACTGCCCCGCCCACCGGCGCCTCGCCCAGGACGCGGCCTGCCAGTCGATCGTCCTGCTCAAGCACGACGGCCAACTTCTGCCCCTCACCCCGTCCACCCACGTCGCCGTCGTCGGCCCGCTCGCGGGCACCCTCTCCGAGGACTGGTACGCCGGCACGCTGCCGTATCAGGTCACCGCCAGGGACGGCATCGCCGAGCGCCTGGAGCACGTCGAGTACTGCGAAGGCGTCGACCGGATCACGCTGCGGGTCGCGAGTACGTCGTCCTACCTGGAGGTCGACGCGGACGCCGTACTGCGGGCGAGCACCACCGCCGGCGAGTTCGACCTGTTCGACTGGGGCGGCGATGCGACGGCGTTGCGGTCGGTGCGGAACGGCCGGCACCTGAGCGTCACCGACGACGGCGCCCTGGTCGCCGACCAGCCCGGACCCAACGGCTGGGAGGTGAAGCAGACCTTCGGCCTGGTCCGCACGGCCGCCGGCCTGCTGATCCGCCACCTGCACTCCGACCGATTCGTCCAGGTCAGAGCCGACGGCACCGTCGGACTCGGCGTCGACGGGACCGCCTTCGAGCTGGACGTGGTCGTCGACGGCGCCGCCGCGGCCGCCGGGCTCGCGGCCCGGGCCGACGTGGCGATCGTTGTCGTAGGCAACCACCCGCTGGTGAACGGCCGGGAGACCGAGGACCGCGACAGCCTCGACCTCCCACCCGCCCAGGACCGCCTCATCCGCACGGTGCACGCGGCCAACCCGCGGACCGTGCTCGTGCTGAGCAGCAGCTACCCGTTCGCGATCGGCTGGGCGCAGGAGCACCTGCCTGCGATCCTGTGGTCCGCGCACGGCGGGCAGGAGTACGGCCACGCACTGGCCGACGTACTGCTCGGAGACCACGACCCGTCCGGCCGCCTCACGCAGACCTGGTACCACTCGGCCGCGGACCTCCCCGGCCTCTTCGACTACGACATCATCTCCACGGACGCGACGTACCTGTACTTCCGCGGTGCACCGCTCTACCCGTTCGGCCACGGCCTCAGCTACACGACCTTCGCGTACGGCGACCTGCGGCTGAGCGAACCGTCGGACGCGGAGGTCCAGGTCACGTTCACGGTCACCAACACCGGCGACCGCTCCGGCACCGAACTCGCCCAGCTCTACACCCGCCAGCAACACTCGCGAGTCAAGCAACCGCTCCGCCAACTTCGCGGCTTCCGCCGAGTCTCACTTCAGCCCGGCGAATCCACCGAGGTCAGCCTGACCCTCTCCATCGCCGACCTAGGGTTCTGGGACGTCACCCGCAACCGCCGCTGCGTCGAGACCGCCCGCCACACGATCATGGTCGGCCGCTCCAGCACCGACCTCCGCCTCACCACGACGCTCGACGTCCGCGGCGAAGACATCCCGCCGCGCACCCTCGCCCAGCTGCCCGCCGCGACCTTCGACGACCACTGCGCGATCACCCTGACCGCGGCACCCCACGAACCCGGCGACGCGGTCATCTCCCTGGAACCCCGGGCCTGGCTGGCGTTCGACGACGTACTCGTGCCCACCGCCACCCTCCACGCCCGCGCAGCCAACCCCACCAACCGGCCGGCCACCATCGAACTCCGCCTCGACGACCCCCACCACGGCGACCTCCTCGGCACCTTGGAGATCCCACCCACGAGCGCCCTCGCCCCGATCCCCGTCACCCTCAGCGAACGCCCCGGCACTCACACCCTCTACGCGGTGTTCTCCACACCGGACGTCATCCTGGAAAGCTTGCAGCACGCCAGTCCAGGTAGCTGACCAATGCCGCATCGGCGCGAAGTCGCGCCAGGCTGCGGTGGTGAAGTTGGGCGTCGCGGCGGTTGAGTTCACTGCCGACGCGTTCCGGGCGGCCGTCCGGTGACGAGTGCATCTCGTCGAGTGCGGCGCGGATGATCCGCATCGGGAAGTTGCCCTCGCGGAGCAGACGGACGAGATGCGCGTCCCGGGCGGCGCCGACGTCGTACCTGCGGTAGCCGGTGGCTCGTTCGCGGACCGGGTGGATCAACCCTGAGCGTTCCCAGAAGCGCAACGCCGACGGCCGTACGCCGAGCAGACTCGCCAACTGACCGACCCGCAGCGGAGCACCCTGCCTGGCGATCTGCTCGAGCGCGGAGGCCATCCGCGGGTCCGCATCCAGCGGATGGGTGACCACGATCTCGAACGCCCGGAGTGCCTGCTGGATCCGCTCGCGTTCCTGGTGCAGAGCAGCGTGGGCTTCGTCGAGACGCGCCACCGCGGTCCGCAGATCGTCGCGGTGCACTGCCGCCAGAACCGACGCGGCGGTGTCCCAGCCGTACGCGCGCACCAGCACCCGCGCGGCCGTCAGCGCGTGCCGATGCGATTCGTCGAACTCGCGGTATCCGGCCGCGGAGCGACGTACCGGAGGCAACAGCCCGGCCTCCTCGTAGTTCCGCACTTGCTGGACCGAGATGCCGGCCTCACGGGCGAGCACTACCCCGCGCACAGTCCTTGACGCACCGCTTGAGGCTTTCGCCACAGCACTCCTAAGTCGCTCCGAGGCAAACAGTCAATCGATACTTCAACGATAAACTTTAAGCATGGATGCCGTCGAAGTGGACGACCTGTCGATGACCTACCACGTACCGGTGCGCGACGGCGGGCTCGTCGCCGCGGCCCGTGCCCTGGTACGCCGAGAGCACCGCGATGTCCACGCGGTCCGCAACATCAGCTTCCAGATCCCGGCCGGACAGGTCGTCGGATTCCTCGGCCGGAACGGCGCGGGCAAGACGACGACGTTGAAGATCCTGTCCGGAATCCTGCACCCGACCGGCGGCCAGGTCCACGTCCTCGGGGAGACGCCGTGGCGGCGACGCAACCACTACCTCCGTGAGATCGCCCTGATCCGGGGCAGCCAGCCGATCGGCGACGCGCCGGAGCTCACCGTGATGGACTCGTTCCACTACCAGCAGGTGCTTTACGCCATCGATGACGCCGAGTTCGAGCACAACCTGGCCGAGCTCGGCGAGCTCCTCGACCTCGACGGCATCCTGCGACGTCAGGTCCGCGCGCTGAGCCTCGGTGAGCGGATGCGGGCCGGTCTCGCGCTCGCGCTGGTGTACCGCCCGAGGGTGCTGTTCCTCGACGAGCCCACGATCGGGCTCGACGTGTCGGCGGCCCGGACCATCCGGACGTTCCTCGCGGAGTACGCTGCCCGGACCGGCGCGACCGTACTGCTGACCAGTCACACCATGGCCGACGTCGAATCACTGTGTCCACGGCTCATCCTCGTGGATGACGGCACGATCGCCTTCGACGGCCGGCGCGACGAGCTGAGCTCGCTCTTCGCGCCGGCCAAGCTGATCCGGGTGACCTTGACCGACGACGATCCGGACCTGACACCGTACGGCGAGGTGCTGCAGCGGGACGGGCACCAGTGGCTGCTGCGGATCGGGCGGGACGAGGTGCCGGCCGGCACCGCACGTCTGCTGGCGCGGTTCGCTGTCGTGGATCTGTCCGTCGAGGAACCGTCGCTGGAAAGCGTGATGGATCAGGCCTACCGGAGCCTTCGCCGTACGACGGACCTCGCGTCGTGAGCCGCCTCCTCCGACTGATACGGCTGGAGATCTGGCGTCAGGTCATCGGCTGGTCGGGCGCCTGGTGGTTCATCGTCACACTGGTCCTCGGGCAGGCGGTAGCACCGTTGCTCGGCCTCTTTCTCTGGCGGCACGTCCCCGGCGCCGGCTCCGGCGTCGCCACCTACTACCTCGCGGTCATCTGTGTGACACTGCTGACCGCGTCGTTCGAGAACCACACGTTCGCGCAGTCGATCTACAGCGGCACGGTAGCCGCCGCCCTCCTCCGTCCGCAGCCCGCGGTGATCGGACCGCTCGGTGAGAACCTCGCGATCCGTTTCTGGATGTTCCTGTTCGGTCTCCCCTTGCTCGCGGTCGTAGGGCTCACCTCCGGCGTGAGCTTCGCGCCGCTGGCGGTCCTGGTCGCCGTACCGGCGCTCGTGCTCGCGGCTGTCCTGCACTTCCTGTTCGTCTGGACACTGGCAATGGCTGCCTTCTGGACCGAGCGGGTTCACGCAGTGGTTGCCTTCGGCACCGTGTTGATCTTCCTTCTCGGCGGCTCCGCGGCGCCGAATGCCATGCTGCCCGATCCCTTGCGGACCGTTGCCCAGGTCTTGCCGTTCCGTTCGATGCTCGGCTTTCCCGCCGAGCTGGCCACCGGGACGCTGACGCCCGCCGCTGCCTCCGCAGGTTATGCGGTCTCGGCGGGGTGGCTCGTGGTCCTGGGCGCCTGTGCGGTCGCTGCGTGGCGGCTCGGCGTCCGCCGCTACAGCACGGTGGGTGCGTGATGACAGTCGTGCGGCTGTTCGGTACCGCGTTCTCGCTCTCGGCGCGGCAGGCCCTGGCCTACCGGACCAATCTGATGTTCGACGCCCTGCTGGCGCTCGTGCAACTGACCGCGTCGCTCTCCGCGGTCGGCATCGTGTTCGCGCGCACCGGGTTGCTCGCGGGATGGACGGCCGGTCAGGTACTGACCCTCACCGGCACCTATGCGCTCATCACCGGCCTCCGGGCGACGTTCCTGGACCCGAGCCTGTCCGATTTCGCACAACAGATCCGCGATGGCCGGCTCGATGCGTACCTGCTCAGGCCCGCGAGCACAGTCGTGCTCGCGACGTGCACCCGGCATGCGCCGCTTGCCTTGATCCAAGGTCTGCTCGGCATCTGCGTGATCGCCGCCGGACTGCACAAACTGGGGACGGTTCCATCGCCGGCCGCCGTGGCCGGATGGCTGGCTCTGACCGTGATCGGGTTGCTGATCGGTTGGGCTACCTCGGTGGTCCTGGCGGCGCTGGCGTTCTGGGCACCACGGCTCAGCCTCGGCGTACTGCATGCTGCCGCTTGGGAGACCGGCCGCTATCCGGTCGACATCTACGGCCGCTGGCTCCGGCGCCTGCTGACGTTCGGGTTCCCGGTCGCGGCCCTCACCACCTGGCCGGCTCTGGCTCTCACCCGCGGCCCCGACCCAGGCGTGCTGATCACCGCCGTCCTCCTCGGCGCCGGCTTCACGTCAGCAGCCCTGTTCCTGTGGAGGTTAGGGGTACGGCGTTATACCGGCGCCACCTCGTAGCCGAGAACGCGGGAGCCTTCGCGGGCGAAGAGTGGGAGGGAATCGAAGGCGTGGGTTTGGTGGAGCCAGGTGGGGCCGGTGTGGGTTTCGGCGGTGAGGAGTGAGGTCCAGGTGCCGGCGGGGAGGTAGAAGGAGACTTCGCCGGTGGGGCTCATTACGGGGGCGACCAGGAGGTCGGGGCCGAGCATGTACTGGCGGTCCAGGTAGGCGGTGGCCGGGTCGTCCGGGAACTCCAGGATCATCGGGCGCATCATCGGTACGCCGTCCGTGTGGGCCTCCTCGGCGGCCGTCAGTAGGTACGGCATCAGCGACAGCTTCAGCTTGGTGAACTTGCGGAGGACGTCGACCGCCTCCTCGTCGAAGGCCCACGGGACGCGGTACGACGAGGAGCCGTGCAGGCGGGAGTGGGACGAGAGCAGGCCGAACGCGACCCAGCGCTTGAAGATCGCCGGGTCGGGGGTGCCCTCGAAGCCGCCGATGTCGTGGGACCAGTAGCCGAAGCCGGACGCGGCCAAGGACAGGCCGCCGCGGAGCGACTCGGCCATCGCCTCGAACGTCGACTCGCAGTCGCCGCCCCAGTGCACCGGGTACTGCTGGCCGCCGGCCGTTGCGGATCGCGCGAACAGTACGGCCTCGCCGGCGCCGCGGTTCTCCTCGAGCAGGTCGAAGACGGCCGCGTTGTAGAGCTGCGCGTAGTAGTTGTGCATCCGCTGCGGGTCCGAATCGTCGTACCAGGCGACGTCCTCGGTGGGGATGCGTTCGCCGAAGTCGGTCTTGAAGCAGTCGACGCCGATGTCGAGCAGCGCCTGCAGCTTCGAGCGGTACCAGGCGGTCGCGTCCGGGTTGGTGAAGTCGACGATCGCCATCCCGGCCTGCCACAGGTCCCACTGCCACACCGAGCCGTCCGGGCGCTTCAGCAGGTACCCGAGCCGGCGGCCCTCGTCGAACAGCACCGAGCGCTGCGCGATGTACGGGTTGATCCACACGCTGATCCGCAGCCCACGGTCCTTCAGCCGGCGCAGCATGCCCTCCGGGTCCGGGAAGGCGATCGGGTCCCAGAGGAAGTCGCACCAGTGGAACTGGCGCATCCAGAAGCAGTCGAAGTGGAACACGCTCAGCGGCAGGTCGCGCTCAGCCATCCCGTCGACGAACGACGTGATCGTCTCCTCGGTGTAGTCCGTGGTGAACGACGTCGACAGCCACAACCCCATCGACCACGCGGGCACCCGCGCCGGGCGGCCGGTGAGCCCGGTGTACCGGCGCAGTACGTCCTTCGGGGTCGGGCCGGCGAACACGTAGTACTGGAGCTCTTCGCCCTCGACGCTGAACTGGTTGCGGGACGTGACCTCCGAGCCGACCTCGAACGAGACCATCGCAGGATTGTCGACAAGTACGCCGTACCCCTTGCTGCTCAGGTAGAACGGCACATTCTTGTACGCCTGCTCGCTCGACGTACCGCCGTCCGCGTTCCAGCTGTCGACAATCTGACCGTTCTTGACGAGCGGGCCGAACCGCTCGCCGAGGCCGTAGATCGTCTCGCCGACGCTCAGCGCGAGCTGCTCGTGGACGTACCGGCGGCCGTCAGCATCGGTGACCAGCCCGACGCTCCGCTCCCCCGAATTCGTCAACGGCCGCCCGTCCTGCTCGAAGCGGACGTCCCACGCCCCGTCGAGCCCGACGATGACGCTCAGCTCCCCCGAGGTCAGCCGCGCCTCGGCGGGACCGACCTCCACCTTCACCGGATGCCGGTCGTCGGTGTTCAGCCGGTACGCCGGATGTCCTGGCAGACCGCCGACGTGATGCGCGATCCGGACGCCGATCACCCCGCGCGCCGGGGAGCTGAACGTGATCGTGAACAGCGGCTGGTTGAGCGTGTCGCCGCGGCGCTCGATCCGCCGGGCGGGCGCGTACACGGTGAGCTCGCGGTCCCCCGCCTCGACACTCTCGACCGCCGCCGGCCGGAGCCGGCTGAACCCGGGCCGGAGCTGCCAGTACCCGTCGGTGAACTTCATGGTTGCCGGCCTCCAGAGGATTGTCGAAGCGCTTCGACAACGCTAGGCGGGGCGGTCCGGGCCGTCAATCCGGGAACCTCTCAGCGGACTCTCAGTGCTCGCCAGTGACACTGTCGGAATGCGAGTGCTGATGGTCGAGGACGAACTGCGGCTGGCCGACACGGTCCACCGCGGGCTGACCGACGCCGGGTTCGTGGTCGAGTTGGTGCACGACGGAGAGAACGCGGTCTGGGCGGCCACCGAGCACAGCTACGACGTGATCGTTCTCGACATCATGCTGCCGAAGCTGAACGGGTACCGCGTACTCGAACTGCTGCGGGCCCGCGGGATCTGGACGCCGGTGCTGATGCTGACCGCGAAGGACGGCGAGTACGACCAGACCGACGCGTTCGACCTGGGCGCCGACGACTACCTGACGAAGCCGTTCAGCTTCCTGGTCCTGGTCGCCCGGCTGCGCGCGCTGATCCGGCGCGGCGGCCCCGAGCGTCCCGTCGTACTGACCGCCGGCGACCTGTCGCTGGACGTCGCCCGCCGGCGGGTGGAGCGGAACGGGCGGGAGATCACCCTCACGCCGCGCGAGTACGGGCTGCTGGAGTTCCTGATGCGGCACCGCGGCGACACCGTCAGCAAGACCGAGATCCTGCAAAACGTCTGGGACCCGGCGTTCGACGGCGACCCGAACGTGGTCGAGGTGTACGTCCGGTACCTTCGGAAGAAGATCGACACGCCGTTCGCGCGGCACGCGATCGAGACCATCCGCGGAATGGGCTACCGGATGAACCCCGAGGGCGGCTGAGACCCAGCTGAGGACGGACCTGCGAAACTGGTGGGGTGAGCACGGTCGTGCGACGTCGCGTTGACGGGTGGTACCGGACCGCGGGCGGCCTCCGGCAGGCCAGCGTGCGGAGCCGGTCGACCGCTGCCGCCGTGATCGTGGTCGCGGTCGCGCTGCTGATCGGTGCCGCCGCGCTGCTGCTGCTCCTCCAGCGGGCGCTGATCGCCGAGGTCTCCGACGCCGCCGAGGGCCGGGTCGCCGATGTCGCCCGCCAGGTCAGCACCGAGGGCACCAACGGCCTCGGCGCGGATCTCGCCAACACCACCCGCGCCAGCCAGCTCATCCAGGTCCTGGACCCGAGCGGGAAGATCGTCGCCGCCTCGTCGTCGCGGGTCGACAACTCGCCGCTCACCGACCTGCGCCCGCCGGCCGGTGCGCTGCTGCGGGCCGAGGTCGGCGAGATGCCGCTGATCGACGACGACCACTCGTTCCTGATCGTGGCGCAGGGCGCGGAATACCACGGTACGACGTACACGGTGGTGGTCGCGTCGTCGGTGGAGACGCAGCGGCAGACCGTGTCGACGGTGTCGCAGTACCTGCTGATCGGGTTCCCGGTGCTGCTGCTCGTGGTCGGAGTCGCCGGGTGGCTGATGATCGGGCAGGCGCTGCGGCCGGTCGAGCGGATCCGCTCCCGGGTGCAGGGCATCGGCAGCCGGGACCTGACCGAGCGGGTCCCGGTGCCGGAGACGCGGGACGAGATCGCCCGGCTCGCGGTCACGATGAACGAGATGCTCGACCGGCTCGAGACCGGGCAGGCGACCCAGCGGGCGTTCGTCGCGGACGCCAGCCACGAACTGCGGTCGCCGCTCGCCACGCTGACCGCCGCGCTCGAGGTGATCGAGGCGGACACCTCCGGGAAGGCGTGGCGCGAGCTGCGGCAGGTGATGGAGACCGAGACCGACCGGATGCGCCAGCTCGTCGAGGACCTGCTGCTGCTCGCGAAGGCGGACGACACCGGGATCCGGATGCGGCAGACCGATGTCGACCTGGACGACCTGGTCGAGGCGGAGATCAAGCGGCTGCGCAGCTCGAAGCCCGAGCTGACGGTCAAGGGCGACGTCCACCCGGTCCGGGTGACCGGCGATCCGGCGCGGTTGAGTCAGGTACTGCGGAACCTCGTCGACAACGCCGCCCGCGCCGCGCACAGCACGGTCCGGCTGACGACCTCCGAGCAGGACGGCGCCGCGGTGATCACGGTCGAGGACGACGGCGACGGGATCCCCGAGGAGGAACGGCAGCGCGTGTTCGAACGGTTCGTCCGGCTCGACACCAGCCGCTCCCGGGCCAGCGGCGGCTCCGGCCTCGGCCTGTCCATCGCCCGCGAGATCACCCGCGCCCACCACGGCACGATCACGCTCACCTCGGCCCCCACCGGCGGCACGACGGCCACGGTCACGCTGCCGAACTGACCGCGCTGCTCAGGTCGGCTCACCGTAGACATCCGTTGACGGCGGGACCAAGCTGGGTGGTGAAGGAGGTGGGTGTGGTGAAAGCCGTAGCTGGTGACCAGGTTGTCGTGGAGAGCAGTCACTTGGCGGCGCACCGGCGCGAGGGGCAGATCGTCGAAGTGCCCGACCCGAACGGCGCACCGCCGTACCGCGTGCACTGGTCGGACACCGACACCGACACGCTGTTCTTCCCCGGCCCGGACGCCCACATCGTGCACGCTCAGCATGAGGAGTCTTTCGATCGACGAGCCGACTCATCAGTCCACTATGATTGAATCATGAGTAAGACTCGTCAGATCTCGATCACACTGCCGGAGGACCTGATCGACACGATCAAGTCCGCGGTGGAACGTGGCGAGGCGAGGTCGGTGTCGTCGTACATCGCCTCGCGTCTCGCACCTGGAGTCGTCATGGATGCGCTGTTCGCCGAATGGAATGCGGACCGCGGCGCACCGACCACTGACGACGAGTCCTGGGCAGAACGCGAACTGGACCGAGCGTTCGGCGAGCAGGCCGTGAGCGCCAAGGGCGACAGCGCGGCGTGAACAAAGCACTCGTGCTCGACTCCGGCGCATTGATCGCGGTCGAACGGCGCTCGGTCAGGATTCAGCAGCTACTCGTCGCGGCCCGGGCGCGGGACGCGTCCGTCGTCATACCGGCACCGGTCGTCGCCCAGGTCGTCCGCGAGGGCGGTCGGCAGGCGAACCTGCGGAGGTTTCTCGCCGACTCCGCGCTGCGTTTCGAGAGTCTCGATTACGCGGCCGCCCTCGAGATCGGCGCCTTGCTCGGCCGATCGGGCACAGCGGATGTCGTGGATGCCTGCGTCGCGATCTGCGCCCAGCACCTCGGGCATTGTCCGGTCGTCACCTCGGACCCAGGCGACCTGCGAAAGCTCGACCCCACCCTGCCGCTCATCGTCGTCTGAGCCGCGGCTCGCAGGCCTCAGGCGATGACCAGCTCCAGCCGAAGCCAGGTCGCGAGGTCGCGGAGCTCTCGGTGGACGGCGGTGTTCAGGGTCTTCGAGAACGGCTCGTCCTCGTGGATGGCGTCGACGCGGAAGATGCCGGCCTTGCGGTCGGACATCGCGTCGAGCTTTCCGACCAGGCGGTCGTTGTGCAGGATCGGGAGCGCGAAGTACCCCCAGCGCCGTTTCGCGACCGGTTTGTACATCTCCAGCTGGTAGTCGAACTCGAAGATCTCGGTCAGCCGCTTGCGGTCGTACACCAGCCGGTCGAGCGGCGAGATGATCGCGGTCCGGCCGGTGAACGGCTGGTCGAGCAGCTCCGGGTCGATCCGCCACTCGCCGCGGACGCCGTCCACCACGGCCCGCTCCCCCGCCTCACCCGCGTCCAGCGGCTCGCCCGGGCAGGCCGGGCCCTTCGCGCGCAACAGGCCCATCGAGGTCAGGCGTTGCCGGTCCCGGGTCCGGACCGCCTCGGCGATCGGCACCGGCGGATCGTCCGGGTAGACGCGGGACGCCAGGTCCCACAGGCGGTCCCGGCCGTCGCGGCCGGCGATCGCCACCTCGCCGCGCTGGATCATGAACTCCAGCAGCTGCGAGACGTTCCGGTTGTTCGTCCAGCCGCTCGACTTCCACGGCCGTACGCAGGTGTCGGGGAGCTCGCGCATCACCAGCGGGCCGTCCTGGCGCAGCCGCTCGAGGATGTCGATCCGGCAGCCCTCGTTCGCCCGGACCCAGTCGCGGCGGTACTCCTGCCAGTCGAGCGGCTCGCCGTCAGTCGGCCAGGCGTCCATCTCCGCCCGGTACAACGCCAGCGTCTCGGGCAGTCTGACGAACCCGCGCAGCTCGAGCAGCTCCAGCGACGCGAGCGCGTCGGCCAGCTCGGCCGGGTCGTACGACGATCCGAGCCGGCTCCAGGCGACCAGGTCCGCGTTCGGAGCGACGTACGCCGTCTGGTCGAGCTGGACCGCGTTCAGCCCCCGGACCACGTCGAAGAGGTCGGCCGGGCGCTCGCGGGTGAGCAGCTGCGCGCGCACGGCCAATCGTCTGGCGTCGCGTTTCGACAGCTGATGAACAGTCACGCCCCGAGCCTACGGTCTCGTCCGGACAGTGTTTCCAGGAGCACCAGGGGTCGGGTCCGGGTTCGGTCAGGGGAAACTCCACTGCCGCGGGCGGCGTCCCGCCGGGAGACTTGGGGCATACCGTTCGACACCTCGGAGGATCCCAGCCATGTTCGGCTTCATCATCGCCGGTCTCATCATCGGTGCACTCGCCCGGTTGTTCACCCCCGGCAAGCAGAAGCTCGGCCTGCTCGCCACGCTGCTGCTCGGCCTGGCCGGCTCGGTGATCGGCGGCACGATCGCGAGCATCCTCGGCACCGGCGGCATCTTCGAACTGAACGTGCTCGGCTTCGTCGTCGCGGTGATCTCGTCCGTGATGCTGGTCGGGACCGCCGAGTCACTGGCCGCCAAGAGCAAGAACTGACCGTCCTCAGCCGTCCTCGTTGACCGCCATCGCCGGCCGTGGCTCACGGCCTGGCGGCTGCGGCGGCCGGGGCAGCAGGGGGCGGCGCTTCCGCAGTGTCCGGACGACCGGCTGGGTCGCGGCGACGGTGATCTCCTCGCCCGCGTGCCGGAACGTGATCGACGCGTCCGGCCCGTCGTGCACGCTGTACTTCACCGCGACCGGATCGATCTCCACCTTCAGCCGTACGCCGCGCCACCGCACCGTGAAGCTCAACCCGGCCAGCCCGATCGGCAGCGCGGGGTCGAAGGACAGCATGCCCTCCTGATCGCGCAGCCCGCCGAACCCGGCCACCAGCGCGCTCCACGCACCGCCGAGCGAGGCCATGTGCAGCCCGTCGCCGGTGTTGTGGTGCAGGTTCCGCATGTCGATCAGCGCGGCCTCGTACGCGTAGTCGTACGCCAGGTCCAGATGCCCGACCTCGGCTGCCATCACCGCCTGCACGCACGCCGACAGCGACGAGTCCCGCACCGTCAGCCGCTCGTAGTAGTCGAAGTTCCGCGCCTTCTCCTCGTCGGTGAAGGCGTCACCGCACCAGTACGTCGCCAGCATCAGGTCGGCTTGTTTCACCACCTGCGTGCGGTACAGCTGGAAGTACGGCGCGTGCAGCAGCAGCGGGTACTTGTCCTTGTAGCCCTCGAAGTCCCACACGGCGTACCCGGTGAAGCCTTCGGACTGCGGATGGACGCCGAGGTCCTTGTCGTACGGCACGTACACGGCAGCCGACGCGTCCCGCCAGGACGCCTCCTCCTCGGCGTCGACGTCCAGCTCGCGTGCCCGGGCCGGGAACTTCGCCGCCATCCCGGCCGCGGACCGCAGGTTGCGGGCCGCCATCAGGTTCGTGAAAACGTTGTCGTCGGCAACGGCGCTGTACTCGTCCGGGCCGGTCACGCCGGGCAGGTGCCAGCGGCCGTCGCGGTCGTGGTGGCCGAGCGACATCCACAGCCGGGCGGTCTCGACGAGCAGCTCCAGCCCGACCTCGTCGAGGAAGTCGTCGTCGGCGCTGGCCCGGTAGTACCGCATCACCGCCTCGGCGATGTCCGCGTTGATGTGGAACGCCGCCGTACCGGCCGGCCAGTAGCCGGAACACTCCTGGCCGCGGATCGTCCGCCACGGGAACGCCGCGCCCTTGAAGCCCAGTTCCTCGGCCCGCTGCTTCGCCATCCGCAACGTCGAGTGCCGCCAGCGCAGCGCGTCGGCGGCCGCGTCCGGCATCGTGTAGGTCAGCACCGGCAGCACGAAGCCCTCAGTGTCCCAGAACGTGTGCCCGTCGTACCCGGCACCGGTCAGACCCTTCGACGGGATCGCCCGCCGCTCGGCCCGCGCACCGGCCTGCAGCACGTGGAAGAGCGCGAACCGCACCGCCTGCTGGAGCTCGGGATGGCCTTGTACTTCGACGTCGGCGCCGTCCCAGAAGTCGTCCAGGAACTCGACCTGCTGCTTGGTGAGCCCGTCCCACCCGGAGAACCGGGCACTCGCGAGCGCGGCCGCGACCTGGTCCCGGATCGCGGTCTCCGAGCGCAGGCTAGACCAGCCGTACGCCAGGTACTTCACCACGCGCAGGCTCTCGCCCGGCTGCAGCTGGCAGATCACCGTGGTCCGCGCCCAGTCCTCACGGACGTCCTGGTCCATCGCGTACCGCACCGAGGTGTCGACCTCGTGCGCCATCGCCGCCGCCATCAGTTGCCGGCTGCGGCTGGTGCGGTGGATCAGTACGGTCCCGTGCTCGCCGCCGTCGTGGCTGACCGGGTGCAGCGGGTTGTCCAGTACGGCGGCGACCCGCGGGTCGTCGGACAGCTTCGGCTGCGTCTCGTTGGCGACCAGCTCGGACTGGATCACGAACCGGGCAGGCTGGTCGACCGGCTCCACGACGTACTCGATCGCCGCGACCGCGCGCTGGGTCAGCGAGACCAGGCGGCGGGTCCGGACCTTGATCCGCTTGCCGCCGGGTGAGGTCCAGTCGACGTCGCGTTCGAGGATGCCGCTGCGGAAGTCGAGCGAGCGCTCGTGCTTGGTCAGGTACCCGTACCGGATGTCGAACGGCGAGTCGTCGACGAGCAGCCGGATCAGCTTGCCGTTGGTGACGTCGACGAGCGTCTGCCCGGACTCCGGGTACCCGTAGCCGGCCTCGGCGTACGGGAGTGGGCGCTGCTCGTAGAACGAGTTCAGGTAGGTGCCGGGGATCGCGTACGGCTCGCCCTCGTCGAGGTTGCCGCGCAGGCCGATGTGGCCGTTCGACAACGCGAACAGCGACTCGGACTGGGCCAGCTTGTCCATCGCCAGCCGGGTCTCGCGGAGCCGCCAGGGCTCGACCGGGTGGTGGCCTCGATCGATCACTTCTCCTCCAGCAGGTCCGCGAGGTCCTTGACCACGACGTCGGCGCCGTGGGTCTTCAGGTCGGCGGCCTGGCCGACCCGGTCGACTCCGACCACCTGCCCGAAGTGCCCGGAGCGGCCCGCGGACACGCCGGCCAGCGCGTCCTCGAAGACGGCCGCCGCGGACGGCTCGATCCCGAACCGCTCGGCCGCGGCCAGGAACGTGTCCGGCGCGGGCTTGCCCTTCAGGCCCTCGGTGCGGATCGTGACGCCGTCGACGACCTCCTCGACGTACTGCGCCAGACCGGTGACGTCGAGCACCTCGCGGGTGTTCGCGCTGGACGACACCACCGCTCGCCGCAGGCCCGCCTCGACGGCGGCCTGGAGGTACCGCCGGGAGCCTTCGAAGACGTGCACGCCCTCGGTCCGGATCCGCCGCTGGACAGCCTCGTTCTTCCGGTTCCCGAGGCCGTTCACGGTCATCGCCGACGGCGGGTCGTCCGGGTCGCCGTCCGGCAGTGTGATGTGCCGCGCGGCCAGGAAGTCCCGGACCCCGCTGGCGCGCGGCTTGCCGTCCACGTACGCGTCGTACTCCGCGCGGGCGTCGAACGGCACGAACTCGATGCCGTGCTGCGCCGAATACTCGCGGAGGAACTCGTCGAACATTTCTTTCCACGCCGCAGCGTGGACGGCAGCCGTGTCGGTGAGCACGCCATCCAGGTCGAACAAGCAGGCCTGGATCCCCGTAGGTAGTCCGAGCATGCCGACCACACTAGGGGGTCGAGCGGTCCGGCGGACGAACGGCAGGCGATCAGCCGAAGATCTCTGCGAACCAGTCGAGCTGGACGGCCTGCTGGTACGTCTGCCCGCCCTCGTGCTCGTTGTACTGGTACACCTCGATCTGCTTCTGCTCGCTGCCGTAGCTGTTGAACGCGGCGAACACCGTCGACGGCGGGCAGGTCGCGTCCATCAGCGCCACCGAGAACAGGGCGGGCGCCGTCGCCAGCGCGCCGAGGTTCACCCCGTCGAAGTAGCTCAGCGTGTTGTGCACGGTGTCGACGTCCTGCCGGAACCCCTTCAGGTACCGGGTGATCTCGCCGTACGGGTCCTTGTCGGTGATCTGCAGCGCCCGCTGGAAGTGACAGAGGAACGGTACGTCGGGAGCGCAGCCGACCAGGTCGATCCCGGCCAGCGGCGCGAGGCCGGCCGCCGCGATCGAGATGCCGCCGCCCTGGCTGCCGCCGCTCACGGCCAGCTTCGCCGGGTCGACGAACGGCGACGCCTTCGCGGCCTCCAGCGCCCGGACCGCGTCGATGTACACGCGGCGGTAGTAGTACGTCTCCGGGTCGGTGATGCCCGCGGTCATGAACCCCGGCGTGTGGTTGAGACCGGCGTACGGCGTGTCGTCCGGGGTGCTGTCGAAGCCGCCCTGGCTGTAGCCCTGGCCGCGCGTGTCCATCACGAAGTGCGCGTACCCGGCCTGCGCCCAGAGGGTGGTCGAGTGCGGCAGCCCGCGGCCGCCGCTGTAGCCGTGGTACTGCACGACCGTCGGCAACGGACCCTCGGCGCCGGCCGGCACGTGCAGCCAGCCCTTCACCGGGGTGCCGCCGAAGCCGGCGTACGTGACGTCGTAGGTGTCGACGACCGCGAGCTTGTTGTCGATCGCGGTGAACGTGGCGGACAGGTCGTCGGTGCGCGCCTTCTCGATCGATCGGCGCCAGAAGTCGACCAGGTCGGCGGGCACGGCCACCTCGGGCCGGTACTCGCGGAGCTTGTCGAGGGAAAGGTCGAACATGGCCATGACCGGTAAACCTACGCCAGCAGGCGGCCCGGTGGAAACCGTTGTCCATCTCCGGTACCGGGTGAACTATCGTGCAGAGATGCCGACTCCGAACATCGTCTTCGTGATGTCCGACGACCACGCGGCGCACGCCATCTCGGCGTACGGCAGCAGGGTCAACAGCACTCCCAATCTGGACCGGCTGGCCCGGGAAGGTGTGCGGATGGACGCGACGTACTGCACGAACTCGATCTGCTCGCCGTCGCGGGCGTCGATCCTGACCGGCACGTACAGCCATGTGAACGGGGTCGCGTCGATCTGGACCGAGATCGACTACCGGGTGCCGACGATCGCGGAGGTGCTGCAGGAGGCCGGGTACCAGACCGCGCTGTTCGGCAAGTGGCACCTCGGTGAGCAGCCGGCGTCCGCGCCGCGGAACTTCGACGCGTGGCGGGTGTTCCCCGGGCAGGGTGAGTACGTCGACCCGCTGATGATTGGGCCGGACGGCGCCGAGACGGTGCCCGGGTACGCGACCGACATCGTCACGGACCAGAGCATCGACTGGATCCGGCAGCGGGACCCGGAACGCCCGTTCCTGCTGCTGGTGCACCACAAGGCACCGCATCGGCCGTGGGTGCCGGACGAGAAGCACAAGGACCTCTACCCGGTCGGTTCGATCCCGGAGCCGGACACGCTGTTCGACGACCACAGCACCCGCAGCCAGGCGGTCCGCGGCGTCCACATGTCCGTTGCCGACGACCTGGCCGCGGAGGAGCTGAACGAGAAGCTCCCGGACGAGCTGCGCGGGCAGGAGAACCGGGAGGCGCGGATGCGGTGGAAGTACCAGCGCTACCTGCGGGACTACCTGCAGTGCGTGCAGTCGATCGACGACAACGTCGGCCGGTTGCTCGACGTACTGGACTCCGAAGGGCTGGCGGAGAACACGGTCGTGGTCTACACGTCGGACCAGGGCTTCTTCCTCGGCGACCACGGGTGGTTCGACAAGCGGCTGATGTTCGACGAGTCGCTGCAGATGCCGATGATGATCCGCTGGCCGTCGGTCATCCCGGCCGGCAGCACCTGCGACGAGATGGTCACCAACGTGGACTTCGCGGCGACGTTCCTGGAGATGGCCGGCCTGGACGCGGCGTCGGCGCTCCCAACGTCGCAGGGCCGGAGCTTCCTGCCGCTGCTGCGCGGCGAGGAGGTCTCCGACTGGCCGGACGCCGTCTACTACCGGTACTGGGAGCACGACGACCCGATCCACCATGCTCCGGCCCATTACGGCGTACGGACGAAGGACTACAAGCTCATCCACTACTACGGCGCCGGTCTGGGCGTACCGGGCTCGTCGGACCGCCTGTTCGAGTCTGAGTGGGAGCTGTACGACCTCGACAAGGACCCTGCCGAGCTGACGAACGTGGCTGACGACCCTGCGTACGCCGAGACGCGCGCGGGCCTGGCTGTTCGCCTGGGTGAGTTGCAGGCGCACTACGCCGACCTCCCGTACGACGGTCCGTCAACACCGGCGCCCTCGTGGTCCTGGGCGGACAAGAAGGCGCTGGGCCAGGTAGCGAAGTACCTGGAGAACCTGCCGGAACGCGGTCAGGCGTGAGCTTCACAGCCGGCGACGTAGGCGCCGCCTTGGGTACGCCTGTGCGCGGTCTTGACGTGCTGGAGACCTTCGCGGCCTCGGCTGCGGACGTTGCCCGGCTGCAGGTGCGTACTGCCGGTGCTGACCTCACGGTGATCGCCAAGCTGGCCACCGGGGACGGGGTCGCTGCGGCCCGCCGTGAGGTGCAGTTCTTCGAGCAGCTTGCTCCGGGCTGGTCACATCCAGCTCCGCAGTACCTGGGCGCGCACGACACAGGCAACGCAGTACTGCTGCTGACCGAAGACCTCGCGCAGACCGGCTACCGCGTGGTCGGTACGGCGGTGTCGGACGAGCAGCTGTACGGCGCGATCGACGTCATCGCCGGGGTCCACGCACACTTCTGGAACTGCACCGACACACCGGAGTTCGAGGCCTCGGTGACGAGCTCCGCACAGGCCTGGCCGCCGGACGTGATCACCCGCCACGCCCTGGCTGTTCGCGAGGCAGCCGACGAGTTCTTCGCCCGGACCACGGAGCTCGAGCGGTCAGAGCGCGCGGTTCTCGACGAGGTACTCGCCAGCTGGGAGCCACAGTTCCAGGCACGCGTCGCCGGCCGTCAGCACCTCACGCTGATCCACGGCGACTTCCACTTCCTGGGCAACGTCTTCTTCACCGCCGGAGACCCGCGGCCCAAGGTGATCGACTGGTCCGAGCTGAAACCCGGCCTGGCACCCCACGACCTCGCCTACTCGCTCAGCGCACTCCCGTCCCGCCAAGCCGACGCAGCCGACCTCCTACGGCACTACTGGAAGGCTCTGGACATACCGGACTACAGCTGGGAGCTGTGCAGCTGGGATTTCCGCTTCTCGTTGTTCAGTAACCTCTTCCAGTCCGTCTTCCAGCAGAGCGTGAAGTGGTACCGAGCCTCGCTGACAGCGCTCTACCCTGGTTTGAGGCCGAACCCAGGCTCCTCCGACAAGACGACGTAGCCGTCCTCGAGTGTGTAAGCGTTGGGGCCGGGGACGCCTTCGATGATGGGGGTCTTGCCGAGGCCGGCAGCGAGGTGGGCCGCGTACAGGGTTTTGAGTGGGAGGCCCCAGGCGTGAGGTGAGGCCTCGGCCTGGAGCAGCGGCATGGTTCGGCGCCAGGCGGTGAGGCCGTGGCCGATGACGTCCATGAGGGCTACGTCCACCAGGCCCTCGGCTGCCAGTGCGAGGACGTGCTCGACGTTCGGGTCGTACTCGCCGTCGGCGATCCGGATCGGGCTGTCGTGCAGGTGTTCGCGCAGCGCCTGCAGGTCGGGGCGGCGTTCCGGGAACGGCTCCTCGATCCAGTACAGGCCGCAGTCCGCGACCGCGTCGACGTACTCGAAAAGGCCGTTGAGTGTGAAGCCGTCGTTGCCGTCGACCAGGATCGCCGCGTCGGGATACAGCTCACGCGTCAGCCGGGTGACCTCGATGTCACGCCGCAAGCCCTCCCGCGGATCCATCCAGCGGTGGCCGCGCCCGATCTTCAGCTTGAAGTCGCGGAACCCGAACGCGTGGTCCTGCGCGAGGTTCGCGCGGATCGCGGCCGGCCCGCCGTCCAGGTCGTCGAAGTAGATGCCGCCGCTGTAGCACCGCACCCGCGGCGACCCGGCGCCGCCGATCATCGCGTACACCGGCACCTCGAGGATCCGCGCCGCCAGGTCGTGCAGCGGGTAGTCGAGGAACTCCGCCGCCGGGTCGAGCACCCCGCGCTCCGGATCGATCAGCTCCACCAGCGGCCGTCCGATCAGCGGCCCGGGGTCCCCGTCCGACAGCGGCAGCCCCCAGCCGGTCGCGCCGCGGTCCGTCTCCACGACGTACGCCGTGACGCTGCCGCCGTTCCCGTGGCTGCCGAGGAACGAGTTCCGCCCGACGGTCCGCAGGTACTCGTACCCGAGCTGCACCGTCGTGACCGAGCTGATCGTGTGTTTCGACAACGTCACTGGAAGACCTCCACAAGCCGGCGATAGGCGGACGGATTGCTCAGTACGTCGGTGCTGTCCACGAACTGGTCGATCGACCCGATCGGGCCGACGCGCTTCAGCCGCGGGTCCGACACCGTCGCGTGAGAGGCCTCGGCGAACCGCGCGGCGTCCAGCACCAAGGCCGGCCGGTCGAAGAACGGCCGCGGTTCCGGGTCCAGCTCGGCCGTGATCCCGAGCGCATTGTGCCGCAGAGCAACCAGCCGGTACGCCGTGACCAGCGCCCGCTCCCGGTCCGCGAAGTTGCCCGCGGCAACCGTCTCCGCGAGCGCCCGGTCGAGCCCGTCCGGATGCCCCAGCCGGGCGAACGCCGTACCCAGCCATTTCGTGTACGGCGCGTACGTCCGGGACTGCAGCAGCGCGAGCCGCAGCACCTCGCGGGCGAGCCGGGCCGCGACGATCCGGGACCCGAGCTCGTCGCCGACCTCGTGAGTCCGCTGCATGAACGGCTCCTCCTGCGCGATCCGGGTCCACTGGCAGGCCATCAGCCATCGCCAGATCTCGTCCGGGTACCACGCCAGCGCCGTACGCACCGGTGCGAGCCGGCCGTCGTCGGCGTACACGTGTCCCTTCACCACACCGAGGAACTGCTGCTGCGGTGTGACCAGCCAGTCGTCCAGACCGATGCCCTCGGACGCGTCGAAGCCGAGGTGTCCGCGCAGCCAGTCGCCCAGCCGCGCCACGGTCACGCGGTGCTCCACGGCATGCACAGACGACCCGAACCGGACCGGGTAGCCACGGTACTCGTCCGGCAGCACCGCCTCAATCTGCTTGCGGACCGTCTCCGGCTCGTCGACCAGCACGACCAGCCGTGGACCCCAGTCGTGGTCCATCGAGCGTGAGGTGTCGTAGCCGAGCACATCGGATCCCCAGCCCAGCAAACCGGCCGCATGGCCTGTGCTGCCGAGAACCGGGGCCACCACGTCCTCGTAGAACCCAGCCGACAACTCCTGCGCGGGGACGAAAGCCATGCGGGCCATCCTTCCACCCCGCACTACAGTGACGCTCGTGATTTCGCATGTGGTGTGGGACTGGAACGGCACGCTCCTCAACGACAACCACGCCGTACTGGCGGCGGTCAACGAGGTCTGTACCGGGTTCGGCCGGCCAGAGCTGACGTGGGGCGAGTGGCAGGCAGCGTACGCGCGCCCGATGCGCCTCTCGTACGAGCAGGTCCTGCAGCGCACCCTCGACGAAGAAGAGTGGGCACAGGTCGACAAGCTCTACCACGACCGGTACGACGCACTCCTGCACACGTGTGAGCTCGCAGCCGGCGCACACGACGTACTGCGTGCATGCGCCACAGGCGGGCGGACGCAGTCGCTGCTGTCGATGTGGTTCCACTCCCGCCTCACACCGACCGTGGAGCAGTACGGGCTCACCCAGTACTTCACCCGCGTCGACGGGCTGCCCGGTGAGGTAGGTGGTGGCTCCAAGGCGGACAGTCTCGCCCGGCACCTCCAGGAGCAGCAGCTGGAGCCGGGGTCCGTCGTACTGATCGGTGACGTCGTCGACGACGCCAACGCGGCGCAGGCGGCTGGTACGCGGTGTGTTCTGGTGACTACTGGAGCGATGACCCGTGAGGCGTTGCTGACCACGGGAGCACTGGTCACGGGGTCCATTACGGAGGCCCTGCAACTGCTGGACACGTGAGTCCGCCCGTGGGTCTCCCTGGTGTGATGCACCCACCTGCGAAGAGACGGTGGGGCCATGGAACAAGTAGTGGTCTTGATCGAGCAGGACAGCCAGGACACCCTGGACTGGGCCGCAGCCGAGGCAGCGGCCCGTAACGCCGAGCTCCGCGTTGTGTACGCGTTCCCCTGGACGCACGTACTCGACGCCTTCGGTGACCTGGCCGTCGACGAGCAGGACCTGGCAGCGGCCGAGGTGGTCGTGCAGGACGCGATCGAGTACGCCCGGGACCTGTTCCCGAGCCTGCGCGTCTCCTCCACGATCTTCCCGGGTCGCCCAGTCACCGCGCTGCTCAACGAGGCCCGCGAGAGCACCGGTGCGCTGGTCGTCATCGGCCACGGTCGCCGGTACGAACGCAAGCTCGCACGCCGACTGGCCCGCCGTACGACAGCTTCGCTCGCGGTCGTCGGGCTGGCTCACGACCGTACGCCCGGCCCGTCCACAGGCAGGGTTGTCGTCGCCGATTCCGACGCCCTGGGCTTCGCCTTCAGTGCAGCACGCCGACGCGGCGCCGGCCTGACCGTGGTGGGTCCGGCGGACATCAGAGCGTGGGCGGAGGTCTACCCGGAGGTCGACGTACGCCGCAGCGTCATCAGCGGAACCAGCGCAGTACAAGCCGAGTCCACAGCGGCCGCCCTGACCGTACTGACGCTCCAGCATGGCTCAGGCCAGATCGCCCGCGGCCCGGTGGTGCTGGTCTGACCGACAGGCTGTGACCGTCTAGGCTGGCGGGCGTGGTGGGGAAACTGGAGCTTCGTGGGCGGCGGCGGGAGACTGCGGCGCTGGTTGGGCTCGTTGGTGAGGCCAAGGCTGGGCGTAGTCAGGTGCTGGTGCTCACCGGCGAGGCCGGCGTCGGGAAGTCGGTGCTGCTGGAGGTGCTGGTCGCGGGGGCCGACGGGTGCCGGGTGACTCGGACGGCGGGGATCGAGTCCGAGATGGAGCTCGCGTACGCCGGGTTGCATCAGCTCTGCCTGCCGTTCCTGGACAACCTCGAGCGGTTGCCGGAGCCGCAGCGGGACGCGCTCGGTACGGCGTTCGGGCTGCGGAGCGGGGCTACGCCGGACCGGTTTCTGATCGGGCTGGCGGTGCTCAACCTGCTCGCTTCCGGTGAGCAGCCGGTGGTGTGTGTGGTTGATGACGCTCAGTGGCTGGATCTGATGTCGGCGCGGATCCTCGCGTTCGTCGCGCGGCGGCTCGGGGCCGAGTCGGTGGCGATGGTGTTCGCGGTGCGGGACGGGATCGCGCACGAGTTCGAGGGGTTGCCGGAGCTGGCGGTCCGCGGGCTGGACGACGGCGACGCACGGGCGTTGCTCGAGTCCGTACTCCCCGGGCCGATCGACCCGCGGGTCCGCGACCGGATCGTCGCCGAGACCCGCGGCAACCCGCTCGCGCTGCTCGAACTCCCCCGCGCCTGGACCGCGGCCGAGCTGGCGGACGGACAGATGTCAGGCACCCTCGCGGGTCGCATCGAGGACGGCTTCGCCCGCCGCCTCGAGGCCTTGCCGACCGAAACCCGCCTCCTCCTGCTGACCGCCGCCGCCGAACCCCTCGGCGACCCCACCCTGCTCTGGCGCGCCGCCGAACAGCTCGGGTTAGGTACGGATGTGGCGGCTGGGGCTATTGCGTCGGGGTTGATCGAGTTCGATCAGCAGGTTCGGTTTCGGCATCCGTTGGTGCGGTCGGCGGCGTATCGGACGGCTACTCCGCAGCAACGGCTCGCCGTACACCGGGCGTTGGCGGCGGTGACCGATCCGGAGACCGATCCGGACCGGCGCGCGTGGCATCGGGCGCAGGCGGCGGTGACGCCTGACGAGGACGTCGCTGCAGACTTGGAACGGTCCGCGGACAGGGCTCGTGCTCGCGGTGGGTTCTTTGCTGCCGGCATCTTTCTGGAACGCGCGGCCGCGTTGACGATCGACCCGGACCGGCGGGCCGACCGCGTCCTGGCCGCCGCGACCGCGAAGCGCAGTGCCGGTGCGCTCGACTCCGCCCTCGACCTCCTCGGTGGAGCCGCCACCGGTCCCGCGAACCCGGTCCGGGAGGCGGAGATCACTCGCCTGCGCGGGGAGATCGCCTTCGACCGCGGGCATGCGGTCGAGGCTGCCCGTACGCTCGTCAAAGCCGCTCAACAACTCGAGCCGCACAACCACGACCAAGCACGCGTCGCATACCTCGAAGCAATGTCCGCAGCCATCTGGGCCAGCGGCCCCGAAACCCCCGGCATCCTCACCGAAACCGCCACCGCAGCTCCCACCCCACACAGCGGCGGGGGCGAGGGTGGTCAAGGAGCCGGCGAACCCGTCCTGCGCGGCGGTGGGGGTGCGGGTGGGGAGGTGTTGTTGCAGGCGTTGGCGGTTCGGTTTACGCAGGGGTATGGCGCGGCCGCGGCGCAGCTCAGGGAGGCGCTCGATCAGGCGCGTGAAGGGGACGCGGACGACGGGTGGCTCTGGCTGGCCGGCAACCGGGCGAGTGGCATCGTCGCGATCGATCTCTGGGACCTCGACACGGCCCTCGAGCTCGCCGCGCGTCACGACCGCGTCGCCCGCGACAGTGGCGCACTCGTCCAGCTCCAATGGGCCCTCAACTTCCGCGCCAACGTCGTCTCGATGACCGGCGACCTGACCGCGACCGCGGCGTACGTCGAGGAGGAACGCCAACTGGCGAAGGCCTCCGGCAATCGCGTGCTCGGGATCGGCGCCATGCAGCTCGAGGCTCTCCGCGGCGACGAGTCCACCGCCCAGCCGCTCATCGACACAATGATCCGCGAGGCCCGCGCCCAGGAGCAGGGCCGGATGACCGCGATCGCGACGTACACCAGTGCCCTCCTCAACAACGGCCTCGGCCGCTACGAGACCGCCCGCGACGCCGCACTCCAGGTCTTCGAACAGGACCCCGTCGCGTACGGCGCCCTCGCGGTCGGCGAACTCGCCGAAGCCGCCTCCCGCACCGGCGACCGGAAGCTCGTCGAGACCACCCTCACCTGGCTCGCCGACCGCGTCGCGGCCGTCCCGACCGACTGGTCCCGCGGCATGCACGCCCGCGCCCAGGCCCTCCTGACCAACGACGAGACGGCGTACCGCGCCTCCATCGACCACCTCGGCCGGACGGCGCTCCGCCTGGAGACGGCTCGCGCCGAACTCCTGTACGGCGAATGGCTCCGCCGCGAAGGCCGCCGGCAGGACGCCCGCGAGCACCTTCGCACCGCCCACGAACAACTCTCCGCGATGGGCACCGCCGCGTTCGCGGACCGCGCCCGGCACGAGCTCCTGGCCACCGGCGAGACGGTCCGCAAACGCACCGCCGAGACCACCAACGACCTGACCTCCCAGGAAGCCCAGATCGCCGGCCTGGCCCGCGACGGCCTCACCAACCCGGAGATCGCCGCCCAGCTGTTCATCAGCCCCCGCACCGTCGAATGGCACCTCCGCAAGACCTTCTCCAAACTGGGCATCACCTCCCGCCGCCAACTCCGCACGGCACTCGCCCGGTAGCAGCCGGCGCCGCGACCCGGCAGAGTTGGCGCATGAGCATCGACGTGATCGTGGTCGGCCTGGGGTTCGGAGCCGACTTCGCACCGATCTACCAGGCACATCCGGACGTCGGCCGGGTCGCGGTGGTGGACGCGGACCCAGCCCGTACGGCGACCGTCGCGGACCGGCTCGGGATCGCGGACCGGTTCATGTCGCTCGAGGAGGCGCTCGCCGCGGACGGGTGGGACGCCGTACATCTGCTGACGCCCGTCCGGTTCCACGCCGGGCAGGTCCAGCAGGTACTGCGGTCCGGCCGGCACTGCGCGTCCGCCGTACCGATGGCGACGACTCTCGACGACCTGGACGCGTTGATCGCGGCGCAGGACGAGTCCGGGCGCAACTACCTGATGATGGAGACCGCGGTGTACTCCCGCGAGTTCTTCCACGCCAGGCAACTCCTCGACGACGGGGTACTCGGCCGGCTGAGCTACTTCAAGGGCGACCATCTGCAGAACCTCGACGGGTTCCCGGAGTACTGGCGCGGCTACCCGCCGATGCACTACGTCACCCATGCGCTCTCCCCCGCGCTCGCACTCGCCGACGCCCGGGTGGAATCCGTGCGATGCCTCGGATCGAGCCAACTCACACCGGAACACATCGGAGTCGCGGGCGACGGGTTCGGCACCGAGGCAGCACTGTTCAAGCTGGCGGGCGACGACGCATTGGTTGCCAACGTGACGATGTCGTTCTTCCAGCTCGGGCGGAGCTACCTCGAGGGATTCTCGGTGTACGGCGACCAAGGCGCACTGGAGTGGCCGCAGCTCGAGGGCGGACCGATGAAGGAGTTCCGGATGGCCCCGTTGACCGAGGTACGGCGCGGACGCGAGGTAGCCGTTGCCGACGTCGAGCCGGCCGGTGCACCGGACTTGTTGCCCGAGGCAATCAGGCGGTTCACGAGCGGCGGGCACGGCGGGTCGCATCCGCACCTGGTCCACGAGTTCGTCTCCAGCATCGTCGAGCACCGCATGCCCCGAGTCGACGCCCGGACGGCAGCGACGTGGACCGCACCCGGGATCTGCGCGCACCAGTCCGCATTGCGGGGCGGTGCGGAGATCCAGGTGCCCGACTACAGCAGCTAGGCGTCTCACTCACCGACTGTTTCGCGGTTGGGGGTGGAGAAGCAGATGACGAAGATTGCCTCGTCCTCGCCGAGGTTGCGGGCGTTGTGGACGGCGCCGGACGGGATGCTGATCGTGTCGCCGGCCGACATCGTCACCTTGTCGTCGTCGACCGTGTGCTCGATCGTGCCCTGCAGCACATGCAGGACCTCGTCGCAGTTCGGGTGGTAGTGCCGCGGGTTCTGCTCCCCAGGGCGGATGTAGCAGCGGCCGACCGTCATCGTGCCGGAGTTGCCCAGCGCCGCGGAGACCATCCACTCCAATCGCCCCCACGGCTGCTGCTCCACCGCCACCGCGTCGGCGGCCGTCACCCGGCTCTTCTCTCCCATGGTCAACTCCCGATCGTCGCGGACGTACCGGCGGGCAGCCGGCGGTACAGCTCGTACAGCTTGAGGATCTCCCGCACCTGTCCCAGCGTGCCCTTCCGCACCGGCTTCCCGGCCAGCACGCTCTCGCAGAAGTGCACGATCTCGGGCACATACCCGAGGTAGAACAAGTTCTTGTTGTACAGCTGCCCCAGCGAGAATTCCGGCTCCCAGTGCAGCGGCGCCACCGCGTCATCGGTCACGAACGACGACGTACGCCCGTACCCGAGCTCCGCCCCACGCCGGTAGTACGTGATCCGTACGCCGTTCTCCACCACGACGTTCGCCCCGTCGCCGATCACCTCGACCCGTTCCAGCGGCGCCCCGTTCGCCGCCCCGGCCGCGAGGTGCAGCGTCCCCACCGCGCCCGACTCGAACAGCAGGCTCGACACACTCGCCCCGGTCCGCGGCTCCCACTCGTAGCTCAGCCGCCGGACCGGTCCCATCAGGTACGTGAGCACCGCCGCCGGATGGAAGATGTGGTCCAGGAACCCGATCATCCGTACGTCGTCCGCCCGGTCCTCCGGCGCCGGCAACGCCTGCGGGTACCGCACCGCGATCGACGACGCCGCCCCGAACTCCGGCGTACCCATGATCGCCTTCACCTTCTCGGTCGCGGGTGTGAAGATCTTCTTCAACCCGGTCATCACCGTCCGGCCCGTCTCGGTGGCAGCCGCCTCCAATCGATCCAGCTGCGCGATCCCCGCCGCGGTCGGCTTCTCCATCCACACATGCGCCCCGGCCCGCACACAGTCCTCGGCCAGCGCCGTCGCCTGCACATCACCCGCATCCGTGTACGACGTCACGATGAACACCGCGTCCGGCCGCTCCACCGACAACATCTCCCGATGGTCGTCGTACGCCGCACCCGCCCCGAACTGCCGCGCATACGTCTCGGCCCGCTCCAGCTGTACGTCGCACACCGCGACGAGATCCACCGGCGCGTACTGGAACGCCGGATACACGTTCCGGTACGAGTGCCCGCCCGCGCCGATGAACGCGACGCGCAGCCGCTCGGGGTACTCGAACTGATAGGTCACAGGCATGGGCCCTAGATTGGACTTCGAAACCGATGCCTTCTATAGCCAGAGCGACGGAATTGGACTCTGTTTGTGAGCCAGGACGGCAAATTCTCAGCGGACGAGCTCGCGCGCATGCTGGTCGGGACCGGCGCCCGGTCCGGGCCGCTGTACCGGCAGTTGAGCGACAGCCTGGCCGAGCTGATCGGGCGTGGCGAGCTGCCGCCGGGCGCCAACCTCCCTCCGGAGCGGGCGCTGTCCACGGCGCTGACGGTCAGCCGTACGACGGTGGTCGCGGCATACCAGGCGCTCCGTGAGAAGGGGCAGCTCGAACGACGGCAGGGCAGCGGGACGCGGGTCGCGCTCGACCGCAACCGGGAGACTGTGTCCGGGCTCGCCGGCGACCACGCGTCGAGCCAGTTCCTGAACGGGCCGTTGGCAACGATCGACTTCGCCACCGCCGCGCTGCCCAGCCTCGACCTGGTCGCCGACGTCGCCGCGGGACTGACACGGGACGACTACCTGCGGTTGACCAGTACGCATCACGGCTACCACCTGCGCGGGCTGCCCGCCCTCCGCGAGCGGATCGCCCGGTGGTACAGCGATGCCGGTACGCCGACGGCGCCCGAGGACATCCTGATCACGTCAGGTGCCCAGCAGGCGCTCGAACTGGTCGCGCGCGGATGCCTGCAGCCGGGCGACGGCGTGGTCGTCGAGCAACCGACGTACCGCGGGGCCCTGGAGGCGTTCGCACGGACCGGGAGCCGGCTGCGGACCGTGCGGACGGACGCCGACGGGCTCGACGTGGTGGCGCTGGAGCGGCTGCTGACGAACGAGTCGCCGCGGCTCGTGTACGTGCAGGCGGCCGCGCACAACCCGACCGGTGCCGTCCTGTCCGACGACCTGCGCGCGCGGCTAGCGAAGCTGCTGGAGCAGCACGAGGTGGTGCTCGTCGACGACACCTCACTGGCCGGTACGGCGTTCGACGGCCGGCCGACGCCGCCTGCGCTCGGGACGCACGAGCGGCTGGTCACGATCGGGTCGATGAGCAAGCTGTTCTGGGGCGGACTGCGACTCGGCTGGATCCGCGCCGTACCGCAGGTGGTGTCCCGGTTCGCGCGGGTCCGCGGGATCACCGACCTCGGCAGCTCGCTGGTCGCGCAGGAGGTCGCGCTGCGGCTGCTCGACCACCGCCCGGCAGCCGAGGCGGAACGCCGTACCGCGCTGCCCGTCGGATTGCGGACGTTGACCGAGCTGCTCGCGCGGCACCTCCCCGACTGGAGCTGGCAGGAGCCGCAGGCGGGCGCGTCGCTGTGGGTCCGCCTCCCGCACGGCGACGCCACCCACTTCGCCCAGATCGCCCTCCGGTACGGCGTGGCGCTGCTCCCCGGCGCGGTGTTCTCCGCCGACGGCAGCACCGACCACCACACCCGCCTGCCATATGCGTTGCCGCCGGCAACGTTGACTCAAGGCGTCACGCGGCTGGCGCAGGCGTGGACCGACTACCTCAACCGCACCACGGTCGACGTCACGCTCACGTCAGCTGTCACTTAGCCAGCAGCGCGACCAATGACCGTTGGCAAGGGTGGTGACCGGCGGCGGCTTCTCGGTGCAGACCGGCATCGCGTGCGGACAGCGGGCCGCGAACGGGCAGCCCGCGAGCTCCTGCTCCCGGTCGACCGGCTCCGTAGGATTGTCGACAATCGGCAATCTACCGCGCTCGCTGTCGCGGTCCGGATCCGGCGACGACTCGAGCAGGAGCTGCGTGTACGGGTGCCGCGGGTGCTGCGTGACCTCCTCCGCCGGGCCGCCCTCGACCATCCGGGCCGCGTAGATCACGGTGATCTCGTCCGCAAGGTACCGGGCGCTGGCGATGTCGTGCGTGATGTAGAGCATCGCGAGCCCGTCCCGCGCGCACAGGTCCGCGAACAGCCGCAGTACGTCGAGCCGGATCGACACGTCCAGCATCGACACCGGCTCGTCCCCGATCAGCACGGTCGGGTCCGCGGCCAGCGCGCGGGCGATCGCGACCCGCTGCCGCTGCCCGCCGGACAGCTCGTGCGGGTACTTGTCGATGTACTGCTCCCCCGGCGTCAGGTTCACCCGTTCGAGCAGCTCGATGATCCGCGCGTCCAGGTCCCCACTCGCGCCGAAGTTCCGCAGCGGCCGGCCGAGGATGTAGCGGACCTTGTGCAGCTGGTTCAGCGAGGCGAACGGGTCCTGCATGATCAGCTGCACCTGACCGAAGTGCGCCTGCCGGTCCGCGCGCCGCCGGCCGCTGACCTCCTTGCCGCCCAGCTTGATCGTGCCCTCGGACGGCTCGTCCCCGAGCGCCAGGATCCGGGCCAGCGTGCTCTTGCCCGACCCGCTCTCGCCGACCAGCGCCACCACTTTGCCCGGCTCCAGCTTCAGCGACGCCGAGTCCACCGCGGTGAACCACTGACCGTGCCGCCTGCCGTGCAACGCCATCCGCTTGGTGACGTCAATGGCCTCCAGCATGGCCCACCTCCTGACGGTCGAGAAGCAGACAGGCAGCCTGCGTACGGTCGCGCTCGATCAGCAACGGCAGCGTCTCCTTGCAGTCGTCGACGCGCTGCGGGCACCGCGGTTCGAAGGCACACCCAGTCGGCAACCGGCGCAGGTCGGGCGGCGCCCCGCCGATCCCGCGCAACTCCCGGCGCGGACCGTGCAGCGACGGGAACGAGTCCCGCAGCCCTTGGGTGTAAGGATGTTTCGGGTCCCGGTAGATCGCCGACGCGTCGGCGATCTCGACCGCGCGACCGGCGTACATGACCATGATCCGGTCGGCCAGCTCGACCAGCAGCGACAGGTCGTGCGTGACGAACAGGACCGAGAACCCGAAGCTCGCCTGCAGGTCCTTCAGATTGTCGAGGATCTGCCGCTGCATCACCACGTCGACCGCGGTGGTCGGCTCGTCCATCACCACCAGGTCCGGCTCGCAGGCCAGCGACAGCGCGATCGCGGCCCGCTGCCGCATCCCGCCGGACAGCTCGTGCGGGTAACTGCGGACCCGGTCGCGCGGGATGCCGACCAGTTCGAGCAGTTCCCCGGCCCGGTCCCACGCCGCGGCGCGCTTCATCGGCCGGTGCGCGCGGATCGCGTCGGCGAACTGCGTGCCGACCCGCATCACCGGGTTCAGCGAACTCATCGCGCTCTGGAACACGACGGCCAGCCGTTCCCAGCGCAGCTCCCGGAGCTCCCGCGGCGTACAGCCGAGCAGCTCGACCGGCTCGCCGTCGGCGGGCCGGTAGGTGACCGTACCGCCGGCGATCCGCGCGGGCGGGCGCTGCAGCCGGGTGATCGCGGTCATCAGCGTGGTCTTCCCGCTGCCGCTCTCGCCCAGGACGCCGAAGATCTCGCCGCGGCCGACGTCGAACGACACCTTGTCGACCGCGCGCACCTCTTCGCTGTACTCGACCACCAGGTCGCGGACTTCGAGCAACGTCATGCGGTCACCGCCTTCCGCTGCTTCTTGGCTGTCCGTGCGGAGGTCCGGAGCGTACGGCGCCGTGGGTCGGACAGCTCGTCGATCCCGAAGTTGACCAGGCCGGCCGCCGTACCGACCAGCGCGATGCCGAGGCCCGGCGGCAGGAACCACCACCACGCACCGGTCTGCAACGCGCCCTGCGACTGCGCCCAGTACAGCATCGTGCCCCAGCTGACCGTGTTCGTGTTGCCGGCGCCGATGAAGTCCAGCCCGGCCTCCGCGGCGATCGACCCGACCACCGCGAACAGGAACGTCGACGCGATCACCGGCGCCAGATGCGGGACGACCTCCAGGAACAGCACCCGCGTCTGCTTGTCACCGGAGTACTGCGCGGCGGCCACGAAGTCGCGGTTCCGCAGCGACAACGTCTGCGCCCGCTTGACCCGCGCGCCACCGGCCCAGCTGGTCAGCCCGATGATCAGCGCGACCGCCGGCCAACCGCCGCGACCCCTGGTGTAGCTCGCGATCAGGAGCAGCAATGGCAACCCCGGGATGACCAGGAAGATGTTCACGAACCCGGTCAGCGCGGCCCCCGTCTTGCCCTTGTGGTACCCGCTGACCAGCCCGAACAGTACAGCGAGGAACGTCGAGATCGTGCCGCCGACCAGGCCCACGAACACCGACACGCGCGTACCCGTGATGAACTGCGCGAACACGTCCACGCCGGACGACGTCGTACCCAGCCAGTGCTCGCCGGACGGACCCGCCATCGGCGGACCCGCGTGCAGCTTGGTCGGCGACTGGCCGAGCACCCCGCTGACGAAGTACGGACCGAGGACGGCGATCAGCAGCATCACGCCGAGGACCGCCAGTCCGACGGTCACCTTGCGGTCGCGGGCCATCACGACACCTCCCGGGTGCGGGGGTCGATCAGTACGTAGAGCGAGTCGACCACGAAGTTCGCCGCCAGCACGGTCAGCGAGATGATCAGGAACAGGCCCTGCATCAGCGGGTAGTCGACGTTCACGATCGCCTGGTTGAGCAGGCTGCCGAGGCCGGGATAGTTGAACACCATCTCGGTGAGCAGCGAGCCGCCGACCACCATCCCGATCGACACCGCGAAGCCGCTGATGCTGGGCAGTACGGCGTTGCGTGCGGCGTACGAGAACACCACGCGATGCCCCGGCAGGCCCTTCGCCTGCGCGAGCAGCACGTAGTCCTCGTTCACCACCGACGCCATCATGTTGCGCATGTGGATCATCCACCCGCTCACCGAGGTCAGCACGATCGTTGCGGCCGGCAACATCGCGTGCCGGACCGCGCTGCTCAGGAAGTCCGGGCCGAACCCGGGCACCAGCCCGAGGTCGGCGCCGCCGGACAGCGGGAACCAGCCGAGCGTGAACGCGAACACGTACGCGAGGATCAGCGCCACCCAGAAGTACGGCATCGAGTGCAGGAAGATCGACACCAGGCTGCCGACCGAGTCGAGCGCCTTCCCCGGCCGCCAGCCGGCCACGATTCCGAGACCGGTGCCGAGCACGAACGCGATCACGGTCGCGCTGCCGACCAGCAGCAACGTCCAGAGGAAGCCGGACTTCACCACCGCCGACACGGTCGCCGGGTAGAACGAGATCGACCGCCCGAAGTCCAGGTGCACGATCCCGTTCAGGTAGCCGACGTACTCGTGCCACCACGACTGCCCGCGGGCGCCGCCGAACAGCCGGTGCACCAGCTCCTCCTGCTGCTCGGACACCGGCCCGAGCTCGGACATCTTGAACAGGATCGCCGACGCCGGATCGCCCGGCATCAACCGCGGCAGGACGAAGTTGATCGTGACAGCGGACCAGGCCGCGATCAGGTAGAACCCGATCCGCTGCACGAACGGCGTACCGAGGAACCGGGTCATGCCGGCTTCAGCGAGAGGAACATCGTGGCCGCGAACACACCGCTGATCGCGCCCGGGTCCGGCGTCGTGTACGGGTCCTCGGCGCTCGGCCAGCCGGTCCAGTGCTCGGTGTTGTACATGTACGGCGTGCCCTTCACCGACACCGGGACCACCGGAAGCTGGGTGAGCATGATCTGCTGCAGCGGCTTCGACGCCTGCAACTGCGCGTCCGGCGCGGCCTGCGCGAGCGCGCCGAGCGCGGCCTCGGTGGCGGGGTCGTCCCAGCCGACCACGTTGGTCTTCGACTTCTTCGACAGCATCTTGTTGTAGAACGTGTACGGGTTCGTCCCGAAGGTGAACGCGTCGCCGTAGATCGCGTCGAAGTCGCGCTTGTCCTCGTCACCGGTGTAGGCGGCCGACGGTACGCCGTTCACGGTCGCGTCGATGCCGACCGCGGTCAGCTGCGACGCCAGCTCCTGCGTGTACGCCATACCGTCCGCGAACGCGCTGACGGTGAGGATCTGCAGCTTCAGCTGCTTGCCGTCGGCACCGATCAGCTTGCCGCCCTGCTCTTTGTAGCCGGCCTGCGCGAACTCGGCCAGCGCGGCGGTCTTGTCCGGCTTCAGCGGGTCGCGGTCCTTCGCGTCGATCCACTTCGACCAGGTGCCCTGGTACAGCCCGGTCGGGCCGACCGGCTGGTAGACGCCCGGGTTGTACGCGTCGGTGACCGCCTGCCGGTCGATCGACAGCGCGATGCCCTTGCGGACGTGCACGTTGTCGAACGGCTTGCGCTTCAGGTTCAGCATCAGCGGCTTCATGCTCGCGTAGACCGGCCAGAGGTGGTTCTGCGCCGCGTTCTTCTGCACGTACTGCGTCTTGACGTCCGGGATCCCGGCGTACGCGAGGTCGACCTCGTGCCGGACCAGCTGCTGTGCGAGCAGGTTGGTGTTGCTCGTGGTCACGTAGGTGATCTGCGGAACCGGGACCTTCTGCTTCCAGTAGTCGTCGCGTGCCTTGAACGTGGCCTGTTGGCCGGTGACCTGGCCGAGCGTGTACGGGCCGGAGCCCATCGGCTTGAGGTTCGTGTCGGTGTCCGGGTCCTTGCCGGTCCAGACCTTCTTCGGCACGATCACGGTCCGGCCGAGATCCTGGATCGCGGCGTACGCCGGTTTGGTGAACGTGAGGTGCACGCCGTCGGCGGTCTTGGTCACCTTGTCGACCGGCAGCGCCAGCAGTTCGTGCTGCTTCAGGTAGTCGAACGTAAAGATCACGTCGTCGGCGGTCAGCGCGCTGCCGTCGGACCATTTCGCGCGGTTGTCGAGCGCGAGGTCGATCGCCTTCCCGCCGGGCGCCCAGGTGTACTTCGTCACCAGGCTCGGCATGAACTCGGACGCGTGCGCGGTGTTGAAGTCGAACAACTGCTCGTAGATCAGCCCGATGGTGCCGCGCAGGGCGTTCACCGAGAACGGGTTGAAGTTCGGCTGCAAGGTCGGCTGCGAGTACGCCGCGACCGTCAGCGGCGGGGTCTTCGCGGCCCCGCCGGTGGCGCCGGCGCCCCCCGAACAGGCCGTCACGGCGGACAGCAGGGCCAGACCGGCCACGACCGCTGTCAGTTTCACTCTGGAGCGCACGGGATCTCCCTTCGATCCACGGCCGGACCGGCCGGGGTGTGATGAGACTGCCAACGTTTGCAGCAAGAGTCAACGGTTTGCAGTGGAAACTCCTCCAAGTGGTTACAATCAGGGTGCAGAGGAGCGGCAATCGTTTGCGCTACGATGCCATGAACTATCCGTACGCGACTTGGGGAGCTTGCCTTGGCTGTCACGCTGGCGGAGGTGGCCGCAGCCTGCAACGTGTCGACGTCGACCGTGTCGCGGGCGCTGACCGATCCGGAGAAGGTGAACGCCGAGACCCGGGCCCGGATCGAACGGGTCGCCCGGCAGCTCGGCTACGCGCCCAGCCGGGCCGGCCGGTCCCTGGTGTCCGGGCGTACCGACACCGTCGGCCTGGTCGTCCCGGACATCGCGAACCCGTTCTTCCCGCCGATCATCAAGTCGGTCCAGGCGCGCGCCCGCGACAAGCGGTACGCCGTACTGATCGCGGACACCGACGAGCACGTGGCCGACGAACTCGAGCTCGCCCGCGGGCTGAGCCGGCAGGTCGACGGCCTGATCCTGGCGTCCCCGCGGACCGCGCCCGCCGAGCTCACCCGGCTGGCGCAGCAACTCCCGGTCGTGTTCGTGAACCGCGAGGTCGAAGGCGCCGGCAGTGTCGTCATCGACGAGAACGAGGGCATGCAGGAGGCCGTCGAGCACCTGGTCTCCCTCGGCCACCGCCGGATCACCTATCTGGCCGGCCCGCGCCGTTCCTGGTCCAACCAGCAACGCCGCGATGCCCTCGCCAAGGCCTGCGCCGCCAACGACGTGGAGCTGCGCGAGCTCGGCCCCTTCGAACCGCAGATCCAGGCCGGCATGCGCGCCGCGGACCTGCTGCAGTCCTCCGAGGTGGCCGCCGCCATCGCGTACGACGACCTGATCGCGCTCGGCGTGATGTCCCGCCTCACCGAACGCGGAATGCAGGTGGGCCGCGAGATCAGCGTCATCGGCATCGACGACAGCCCGCTCTCCACGGTCACGCACCCGATGCTGACGTCCATCCACGTCCCCGCCGCCGAGCTCGGCTCCGCCGCTGTGGACCTCCTCCTGAACCAGCTCCACGACGAGGAAACCCCGACCACGACGGTCAAACTGGAAACCCGCCTGGTCATCCGAGGCTCCACCGGCATTCCCCCAGAAGCCCTCAGCTGAGAAACGCACCGCTCCCGGAGACGGGAGCGGTGCGTTCTGGTTTCAGGAGTGCTTCAGGACGAGGCCGGTGTTGGCGGGGACGGTGATGGTGCCGGAGTACTGGACGCCGTGGAGGTCGGTCCAGGTGCCGGCGGGGAGGTTGAGGGCGGCGGGGGTGGATGAGGTGGGGTTCACGACGGTGAGGCCGGACTGGTACAGGCGGGTCCAGAGGGTGGGGCCGCGGTGGACCGGCGGGGTGATGGCCTTGCCGAGGTCGGCCGACATTTCGGGGATCTCGTTGAAGCCGGCGTAGTCCTTGCGGCCGGTCGACTCCAGCATCGCGGGAGACTCGCGGTACAGCAGGTAGTTGGCCACGACCCACTGACGCTGCTCGGGTGTCGCCTGGTACCAGTAGTCGGTGGGGAGCTTGTTCATGATCACCGACGGCTTGCAGCGGTGCCGGCGGAGCAGGTCGAACATGATCTGCCACTCGTCGTCGACGACGTTCTCGACGCGGTGCACGGTGAAGCCCTGCTCGTTCAGCCAGATGTCGGAGATGTCGATCATCTGATCGAGCGCCGCCAGATACTCCGGCGACTTGTCCTGGAACTCGTCGTGCAGCGACCCGTTGAACGTCAGGTTGAACGCCACCGACGCCCCGTGCGCGTGCGCGTAGTCACGCAGGTACCGCAGCCAGTCGAGCACGTCCGCGACCCACGCCGGGTCCTTCGGGTCGGTGCCGAACTGCTGCACCCAGTTCCCGTCCTTGTCGTAGTGCCCGCTGACGTGAAAGTCGTTCCGTACGCCGATGTTGTCCACGGCGATTGTCTTGAAGCCGGCGGCCAGCGCCGGATCGATCAGGTTCGTGGTGAACCACTGACGTACTTCAGGGTTGCTAATGTCGATCGGCGTGTACACCTGGTTGTTGAACTCCCACGCCGGCGTCGTCCGGTCGGGGGTGTACTCGATCCAGTCCGGGTGGTTGGTCTTGAACCACTCCGGCGTGTACTGCCGCGCCGGCGCGTTCCGGAACGCGGTCACGTACGAACTGGCGAGCACGCCCGAAGGCTGCGCCGCCTTCAACGCGCCCCAGACGAACCCGACTCGCCCCGCGTACACCGACGGATCCGGCACCTGCCGGTCGAACACCTGCGCCTGCAGTACGCCGTGATCCTGCGTCACCGGCAGCGGTACGCCGGACGCCGCGGGCGCACACGCACCACCCGCACTGTCGGGCTCAGCCGCTCGAGCCGTTGACGTGAGCATTCCCAGGCCGACGGCGACGATCACCGCGGCCGAAGACATTCGGCGGACTCTCATGAACATTCCTCTCACTGAGCTAGAACGCTGCCCGAGTTGGGCGCAAGGGACAGTTGCCCGGACACCGTCCGACCGTGCAGATCGGTGAAGGTCCCGGACGGAAGCGTGACCACCGCGGTCGCGGTGGACGAGGGATTCACCAGCGTCAGACCACGCTGATAGGCACGCGTGTACGCGCCGGACGCGTCCTGCACCGGTGCGGCCGACGGGGTGCCGACGTTCGTGTGCAGCTGCGGGCAATCCACCCACACGTGGTACTCGCCGAGTCCGCAGAGCGTCATCATGCTCTTCCGCTCGCGGTACAGCAGGTAGTTCGCGACCGCCCAGTCGAGCTGCGCCTGGGTCGCGGTGGCGAGCGTGTCCTCGGTCGTCTGGTTGATCGCGAAGTGCAGCGTCTGCGCCGCGACCTGCCGGGTGAAGTTGTACTTGTTCAGCCAGGCGGCGTCGTTGTAGTTCCCCGGCCGGTGCACGGTGAAGCCCTGCTCGTCGACGTACACGTCGACCAACCCGACCGCCTCGAGCATGTCGGCCAGCACGACCGACCCGTTCCAGGTGATGTTGGCGGCCAGCCCGATGCCCAGGCCATGCAGCCGACCTGACAGGTACGACAGCCAGTCCAGTACGGCGCTGGACCAGGCGGTGTCGACCCGGTCCCCGGAGTACTGCTGGATCCAGGTGCTCCCCCGCCAGTGCCCCGAACTGACGAACGCGTTGAACGTTCCGACGTTGTCGAGGGCAATGATCGGGTAGCCGGCGTCGATCTTCGGCTGGATGAACGCGTTCCAGTATAGGTCCGGACGTCCGGGTTCTGGAAGTCGATCGGAACGTACGTCGTGTTGGAGAACTCCCACGCCGGCGTGGTCCGATCCGCCAGGTACACCACCCAGTCCGGGTGATTGGCCTGGTACCACGCGAGCGTGTGCGTCTTGTCGAAGTCGCGGAACGCCGGCATGTACGCCGACGGCACCGCGCCGGCCGGTTGCGCGAGGCTGGCGGCGCCCCAGACGAACTGGACCAGCCCGGCGTACACCGAGCGGTCCGGGATCGAGTTGTCGAAGACCTGCCCGCGGCCGATCCCGTCGGCGGATGGGTTCGGAAGGGTGAGAGCGGACGCCGCGGCGCGGGCCGGGGTCGTCGTACCTGCGGCGAGGAAGGCGGTGGCGGCCGTCCCGGCCAGCAGACTGCGGCGGGTGATTCCGGAGCTGTCGTTCATGGGCGGACTCCTCTGTGACGGAGGGGGTGCGCTGGACGATACGGACTGCAAACGTTTGTCGCAATAGCAGAGAATGTTGCTATCGTGGTCGCCATGGCTAACCGCACCGGAGTCGAGGCCGCTTTGCGGTCGGACGAACCGATCCGCTGGTCCACGATCGGCGACAGCATCGCCCAGGGCGCGCACTGGACCGGCGCCGAGCGCGACTACGTCCAGCTGCTCGAGGAACGCGTCCGCTACGAGCTCACCCGGTACGGCGACTCGTTCGTCCGCTGGGCCGTCTCCGGCGCCAACACCGAGGACACCCTCGGCCGCCTCCCGGCCGCGCTGGACCTCGCGCCCGACTTGGTCGTGATCGGTGTCGGCACCAACGACGCGAAGGCCGGCGCGGACGGCGTCGCCGCGTTCGCCGAGCGCTACAACACCTTGCTGACCACGATCCTGGACACCGGCGCGCTCGTCGTCGCGCAGACGCCGACCGCGGTACTGCGCACCTGCCGGTACAACCTCGGTGACCACCTCCCGGCGTACGCCGACACCATCCGGACCGTCGCCGCGGACCACGACGTACTGCTGGTCGACCACTTCGCGCAGTGGACCACGGCCGGCGACGGGTGGGCGCCGGCGGAGTGGATGGCCGACCCGACGCACCCGGGCGGCCGCGGCCACCGGGTGATCGCACGCACGCTGTTCGAGAGTCTTGGCCTGTATGCCGCCGACAGCGCCTGCTGCCGGCTGCTCGACTGAAGGAGCCCCGATGCCCGCCATCCGCCGGTACGCCGTGTGCGGTCTGTCCGCCCGCGGCCTCGCCAGCTTCGTCCTCCCGATCCTCGGCCTGACCGACCGCACCGCCGAGGGAGGCTTCGGGTACGGCGCCGACGAGGACGACCTCTCGCAGTACGCCGAGGTGGTCGCGATCGTCGACACCGACGCGGACCGGGTCGCCGAGTTCAACGCCTCGCTCGAAGCGCCCATCCCGTACTTCGCGGACTACGACGAGATGCTGAAGACCGTCGTACCGGACGCGGTGATCGTCACCTCGCCGGACCACACGCACGCCGAGTACATCCTCGGAGCGCTCCGGCAGGACATCGACGTGATCACCGAGAAGCCGATGGTCACCACCGCGGCCGCCGCGCGCGAGGTGCTGGAGGCCGAGCGCGCGTCGGGCGGGAGCGTGCAGGTGACGCACAACTTCCGGTACGCCGCCGCGCACCGCGAGGTGAAGCGGCTGATCCAGAGCGGCACGATCGGCCGGGTCACGCGCGTGGTGATGGACTACCACGTCGACCTGCGGCACGGCGCGAGCTACTTCCTGCGCTGGAACCGCCGCCGTGAGCTCTCCGGCGGCCTGCAGGTGCACAAGTCGTCACACCACTTCGACCTGCTGAACTGGTGGATCGGTGAGGCACCCGAGGAGATCTTCGGGTACGGCGCGCTGAACTACTACGGCGCGTCGAGCCCGCACCGGGCGCCCCGGGCCGAGGACCCGTACTTCCTTGCCCAGCACGGATCCGGCGTCTTCCCCGACGGGGCCGACGTACGGGCCGGACTGTTCGGGCTGCACTACCCAGGCCAGTACCCCGCCGACCGGCAGCTCTACATCTACGACGACGAGATCGACGTCGAGGACACCTACAGCGCCGTCGCGCGCTACCCCGGCGGGGCGATGCTGACGTACTCGATCGACTTCTCCAGCACCTGGGAGGGCTTCCGGCTGAGCGTCGCCGGTACGCACGGATCCATCGACCTGCTGCACGGTCGCACGGTCGAGGGCGCCGCCCTCCCCGACTCGGACCGGATCAGGGTCGCCGAACTCTTCGGCCCGGCCCGGGAGATCGAGGTCGCCGCCGAACAGGGCGGCCACGGCGGCGCCGACCCGCGGATGCGGCACGACCTGTTCGCCGGCCCGAGCCCGGAGTCCGTCGAACTGGGCCTGCTCGCCACCAGCACGGAAGCGGCGTACGCCGTGGCCATGGGCGACGCCCTCATCCAGTCCTTCACCACCCACCGCCCCGTCAACCTTCCCGCCCTGCTCGCGTAGGAGTTGCCCCCTCAACTGGAGGCTTGCCCCCCGAGATTTTCAGTGGGCAACCCTCCAGTGCAGGGGATCTCCCCTGGACTGGAGGGTTCGCGGACCGCGGGTGATCAGGCGGTGGCGGGGAGGAGGTCGAGGGAGGCGGCGGCGGACGCGCCGTCCAGGTAGAGCTTCGCGTGCGGGGTACGGCGGAGGATCGTCGACGGGCAGGTGGCGTCGATCGGCAGGGTCAGCGTGTTGCGGACGGCGGCCGCCTTCCGCTGCTCGGGAGCGACCACCTGTACTTCGCGGGCGCTGAGCAGGGCGGGCACCGTCAGCGAGATCGCCGTCGGAGGCACCGCGGCGACGTCCGGGAAGTGTCCCTCGCCGACCTGCTGCCGCAGGGATTCCGGGGTCAGCGTGATCTGCTTGACCCACCGCGGGTCGTCGAAATCCGCCTGCCCGGGCTCGTTGAACGCGAGGTGCCCGTTCTCCCCGATCCCCATACAGGTCAGGTCGATCGGCGCCGCCCGCAGCAACGCCTCGTACCGCGCGCACTCGGCGTCGACGTCGGCCGCCTCGCCGTCGATGTACTCCACCCGCGCCGGGCCGAACGGTTCCGCGATCCGCTCCCGGATCCAGCGCCGGAACGACGCCGGGTGGTGCGCGTCGATGCCGACGTACTCGTCCATGTGGAAGACGGTGACCTTCGACCACGGGACGTCGTACCCGCTCAGGGCCGTGACGAACGCGAGCTGCGAGTTTCCGGTGGCGATCACGACCCGGGCGGCGCCGCGCTCGGCGACCGCACGGGTGAGCACCTCGGCGGTGCCGGCGGCGGCCGCGGCGGCCATGTCTGCGGTGGCGGCGAAGACTTCGAGGCGGAGGTCCTCGATCTGGGTGACGGACACGATCTGCTCCCTCGGGACGGTGATAGGCTACAAACGTTTGCAGCAAACTAGCAGGTTTTGCCGTCAGTCCCAAGATGTAGTTATCTGGTCCGGTACCCCGAGCCCGTGGAGGCGCACTGTGACGAGTGAGGTCCTGGAAGGCCGTACGGCGGACGGCCGCGGCGTGCGGGTGCGGTACTCCCCCGCCGGCATCGAGGAGGTCGCCGACCACCCGTCGGCGCCGGACCTGCTGCTGATCCCCGGCCTGGTCGACATCCAGCTCAACGGGTACGGCGGCCTGGACGTCAACGACCCGTCCGCCAACGCGCTGCCCGCACTCGTCCGCGCACTCTGGGCGCAGGGCGTGACCACGGTCGTCCCGACGATCATCTCCGCCGACGACGCCACCACGACGACGCTCGTGAAGACGGCGGCCGCGGCCCGCGCGAACGATCCGGTCGTGCGGTACGCCGTACCCGGTCTGCAGCTCGAGGGTCCGTACATCTCGTCCGTCGAGGGTGCCCGCGGGGCGCACGACCCGGCCGTGATCCGGGACCCGGACACGGGTGAGTTCGACCGCTGGCAGGCGGCCGCCGACGGGGCGATCGCGATCATGACGATCGCCCCCGAACGCACCGGCGCGATCGAGTTCACCCGGCACCTCGCGGCGAACGGCGTACTGCCGTCGGTCGGCCATTCACTAGCGAGCGCCGCGGACGTGCACGCGTTCGCGGCGGCCGGCGGACGGTTGTCGACGCATCTCGGCAACGGGCTTCCGGCGCAGGTCGACCGGCACCGGAACCCGATCTGGGCGCAGCTCACCGAGGACGCCCTGACCGCCGGATTGATTGCCGACGGCCACCATCTCCCGGCCGACACGTTCGTCGCGCTGGTCCGCGCGAAAGGCGCCGAGCGCTGCGTCCTCACCAGCGACGCCGCGGCGCTCGCCGGTTGCGCGCCGGGCGATTACCAGACGGCGGTCGGCGGCGCGGTCACCGTCACGTCCGACGGCGGCCTCCGCCTGACCGGTACGCCGTACCTCGCCGGCAGCGGCGCCTCGCTGCTGGACTGCCTCCGCTGGGCCGCGAAGCACCTCCCGCTGGACATCGCCGTGACGATGGCGACCACCACCCCCGCCAACCTCCTGGGCCTCCGCGACCGCGGCCGCCTCGAACCCGGCACCCGAGCCGACATTCTCCAGTTCACCCCGACTCCCACCAGCCCCCTCGGCACCCTCAACGCGATCGTTGTCAACGGCTCGACCGTCAGCCACTAGTTGCCACAGGCAACAGTCAAGCATTCAGCAACTACTTGCATCTACATGCAGTAGTTCTTGCCGGTGGCCCTGTGTGTCCCGTATAAGGCGTACATGACGGCGATCCGGCTCGACGCGGTATCCAAGGTGTTCGAGGGTGAACACGTGGCCGTGGACGAGTTGTCGCTGGAGATCGGTGACGGCGAGTTCATGGTGCTGCTCGGGCCGTCCGGGTGCGGGAAGACCACGCTGCTGCGGATGATCGCCGGGCTCGAGCGGGTGACCGAGGGTGAGGTCTGGTTCGGGCGGACCAACGGTACGAACATGGCGCCGCGGGACCGGGGCGTCGCGATGGTGTTCCAGACCGGCGCGCTGTACCCGAACCGGACGGTCCAGGAGAACATCATGTTCCCGCTGCAGATCGCCGGGCACGGTGACGCCGAGGCCGGGGCCACCGCGGCCGGGCTGGCGCAGATCCTCAGCATCGATTCGGTGCTGGACCGGATGCCGCGCACGCTGTCCGGCGGGCAACGGCAGCGGGTCGCGATCGGACGGGCGCTGGTACGGCGGCCGGAGGTGTTCCTGCTCGACGAGCCGCTGTCGAACCTGGACGCGACCATGCGGACCGAGCTCCGGCAGGAGATCGGCGCGATGACCCGCGACCTGAACGTCACCACGCTGTACGTCACGCACGACCAGGTCGAGGCGCTGACGCTCGCGGACCGGATCGCGGTGATGCGCGACGGCCGGATCGAGGACGTCGGTACGCCGACGCAGGTCTACAACGACCCGGCGACCGCGTTCGTGGCCGGCTTCCTCGGGACGCCGCGGATCAACCTGCTGGCCGCGACCGTGAACGTGACCGCGCACCACCGGGTCCGGCTCGAGTTCGGCGCCCAGTCGATCGGCCTCGACCCCACCGACCGGCGGTCGCTGATCCTGCGGCACCACCACGGCGCCCCGGTGATCGTCGGCGCCCGCTCGAACGCCTTCACCCTGATCACTACCGAGGACGCGCCGAACCAGCTGACCGGGACGATCCGCGCGTTCGAGTTCCACGGCCAGCAGTCGATCGCGTTCGTCCAGTGCGGCATCGAGGTCGCCGACCCGGACCGGATCGGCCGCCCGGCACCCGCGCACGCGATCCCGGCCACGGCCCCGGAGCCGTCGCGCTTCTCCCGCCTCCGTACCCGGATCGGCCTCGGCTCACCGCCCGCCCCCGAACCCGAGATCCACGGCCCGACCCACCGGCGCGCCGACCTGGTCGTCGAGCTGCCGGTCGACACCGAGCTCGAGCGCGGCACCCGCGTCCACCTGGCCCTCGACACCACCCACATCCACCTCTTCGACCACACCGGCCGCCGCGTCGACCGCATCACCCGCTGAACACGCGGCGGGGTCGCTGAACAAGCTATTGCTTGTCGCCCGACCCCACCGGGTGTCCAAGTCACCCGCCGACCACGGTGCCGTTCGCGATGACCAGATGGGGCTTCTCGAGTACGGCGGGTGTGTCGAGAGGGCTGCCGTCGACGAGGATCAGGTCGGCGGCGTAGCCGCGGGCGAGGCGGCCGACCGTGTTCTGCAGGCCGAGCAGGCGGGCGGCGCCGGTGGTGGCGGCGCGGATCGCGTCGAGGGCGCTCATCCCGGCCTCGTGCAGGAGCCGGACCTCGCCGCCGATCGGGTCCACCGCGAGACCGAACGAGTCGGTGCCCGCGACCACGTTGACGCCGAGCTCGGCGGCCCGGCGTACGGCGGATTGCAGGACCGGGAAGAACTGTTCGCCGCGCTGCTTGAGGATCGGGTTCGGGGAGTCCTTCAGGCCGTTGATCGCGGACATCGTCGGCGTGAAGTACGTGTTCTGCCGCGCCATCCGGACCAGCGTCCGCTCGCCGACGAACACGCCGTGCTCGAGCGTCCTGATCCCCGCCCGGACCGCGTCGTCGATCGCCTTCTCGCTGTAGCTGTGGCACATCACGCCGACGCCGCGCCGGCCGGCCTCGGTGACGATCGCGCGGATCTGCTCGTAGTCGTACACCTGGACGAGCGGATCCTGGTCGGGGATCCCGGCGCGCGGGTTCACCCGGGTCTTCACCCAGTCGACGCCGCGGTCGAGGTTGACCGACGTCATGTACCGCAGCTCCTGCGGGGTCCGTACGCCGCCGGCCAGCGGGGCGAGCGCCGGGTCGCCGATGATCGTGGTGCCGAGGTCCGGGGTGATGAAGGTCCCGGTCGCACGCATCCGCGGTACCACACCGGGCGCCCACGGACCGAGCGCCCGGAGACCGATGTCCTGGTAGAAGTCCGACGTACCGCTGCGTACTGTCGTCGCGCCGAGGACGAGCGCCGCGTGCGCGTCGGCGACCGCGTTCTCGTGCACGTGGACGTCGACCAGCCCCGGCAGGATCCAGCGCCCACCCGCGTCGATCACCTGTCCGTTGGCCACGGCAACCGCCGCCCGAGTCTGCGAACGGTTGCCTGCGGCCACTACCTTCCCACGGTCGAGTACGACGACCGCATCCTCGACCACCTGCCCCGTGAGCGGGTCGAGCAGGGTGCCGCCCTCGACGACCACCGCACCCGGCACCGGCAGGCGCCCGAGTCCGGCGCGCCCAAGCCCGGCGCGCCCAGTCGCAGGCGAGCCCACGCCCGACGACCCGCCGGCGTCTGCCCCGCCTGCAGCCGACGCCTCGGCGGGGAGGCCAACGGCCGCCAGGCCGGCGCCGATCACGGCCATCGCGCCGCCGATCACGCCGCGGCGACTGAGGGAGGTGGGGAGGGGGTCGAGCTCGTCGTGGTCACGGCACATCAGGCAATCTCCTTGTCCAGCGTGTTCTTGACGATCCGGCCGGCCTGCATGATCAGGCGCAACCGGCGTTCGGGTTCGGTCAGTACGGCGATGTCCTCGAGCGGGTTGCCGTCGACAACGAGCAGGTCGGCCCACGCACCGTCGCGGATCTCCCCCACCTCGCCCACCAGCCCTGCGATCTCGGCCCCGACGACCGTCGCGGACCGCAGGATGTCGGCCGGCTTCTGCACCTCGGCGCGCAACGTGAACTCGTCCAGCTGACGAGCGTGCAACGCCCCGTGCAGGTCGGTCCCGTACCCGATCGCCACCCCCGCCCGGTCGGCCAGCTCCAGCGCCTCCAGCCCGCGCTCAAGAATGGTGTCGAGCTTCCCCCTGCCTTCAGGAGTCAGGTGCTCCGCCCCACTCCGCCGAAGCGCATCGAACGTCGCCAACGTAGGCACCAGGAACGCACCGTGCTCGAGGAACAACTCGACACTCTCCGCGTCGATCAGGTTCCCGTGCTCGATCGTCCGGACGCCGTACCGGATCGCCCGGTTCACCGACGCGGCCGAGTACGCGTGCCCCGCGACGTACCCCTGCCCGAACCCCGCCTCCTCGACCGCGGCGCGGATCTCCTCCTCGGAGTACGCCAGCGAGTCGAGCGCCATCGAAGACACCACCCCGCCGCTCAACGTGAGCTTGATGTGATGCGCCCCCTGCGCCAACTGCTCCCGGATCGCCCGCCGCAGTTCGACCGGTCCGTCGCAGATCCGGGTCAGCACATGCCCTCCGGTCGGCGCCAGGATCGGCCCGCCGTACAGCAGCCGCGGCCCCTCGATCAGCCCTTCGCGGAGCGCCCGCGCCAGCCCGGCCTCGGCGCCGCCGAGGTCACGAACGGTGGTGAAACCGCGATGCAGCATGTCGTTCAGGGTCTGTGCGGACCGCAGCGCCGCGTACGACGCCGGCCATGACTTCAGCTCCGCGAAGCTCTCGCTGCCCTGCGTGACGTGGACGTGCGAGTCGATCAGCCCGGGCATCAGGATCCGCCCGTGCAGGTCGATCACCTGCCCACCGCGCCGTACGCCGGAAACGATCCGGCCGTTGCGGACGGCAACTTCCTGGTCCTCGATCAGCTGTCCTTGCCGGACGTCGAGGACGGTCGCGTTGACGAACACCGTGTTCATGATCAGTTCGCCACTTCCGCGACACCGACCGAGTTGTGCGCGACCGCGTACTCCGGATCGAGATCCTCCAGCCGCCGGCCGCGGGTCGACAGCCCGAGCGTGAGAATCGCCAGCGCACCGAGCAGCAGCGCGGCCGCGATCATCGAGAAGACCCCGAGGAACCCGATCGAGGTCAACAGCACGCCGATCAGGATCGGGGCGCTGATCCCGCCGAGCCGCCCGACCGCGGACGCCGTACCCATACCGGTCGCCCGGATCGCCGTCGGGTAGACCTCGGGCGTGTACGCGTACAACCCGGCGTACGTCCCGTTCATGAAGAACGACAGCAGGATGCCGTCCACGAGCAACTGCCCGTTGCTCCCGGCGTTCGCCATCAGCAGCGCCGACACCGACCCGGCGGTCAGGTAGAACGCGATCGTCCACTTCCGGTCCAGCCGCTCGTTCAGGTAGGCGCCGGAGTAGTACCCGGGGATCTGCGCGACCGTGATCAGCAACGCGTAGCTGAGGCTCTTCGAGATGGTCAGGTCGCGTTCGACCAGCAGCGACGGGATCCAGGTGAAGAACCCGTAGAACGCGAACGTGATCGAGATCCACAACAACCACAGCACAGCGGTACGCCGGGCCAGGCCGTCGCGCCACATGAGGATCAGCCCCGCGCCGGGCTTCGTCGCCCGCGGCACCGACAACGTCGTCTGCGGAACTTGCGCCGGCACCGGCGGGACATCCTTGCCGGATGCCCGTACGGCGTCCTCCAGCGCGTCGACGACCGCGCCCGCCTCGGCGTACCGGCCCTGCTGGATCAGCCAGCGCGGCGACTCCGGCAGACCGCGGCGCCACCACAGCAGCATCAGCACCGGCAGCGCGGTGAGCACCTGCGCCACCCGCCAGCCGTTGTCGAACGCCGGGACGAACAACCGGCCGAGCAGCGCCGACACGACGTACCCGGCGGAGAAGAACCCGGCGACCGCGCCGACCAGCAGGCCGCGGGACCGGGCCGGGATGAACTCGGCGATGAACGCCGGGATGATCGCGGCCTCGGCGCCGACGCCGATGCCCGCGACGATCCGGGCGCTGAAGAACAGCTCCCAGGACGGCGCGAACGCGGCGACCAGCGTGGCGGCGCAGTACAGCGCGAGCGCATACATCATCACCTTGCGGCGGCCGATCGCGTCACCGATGATTCCGGCGCTCAGCGCGCCGACCAGGATGCCGATCAGCAGCGAGCTGCCGACCAGCCCGATCTGCCACGGGGCGAGGTGCCACAGGGGTTTGACGGCCGGCAGCAGGTACGAGACCAGCGAGCCGTCCATCCCGTCGAACGCGATCCCGAGGCCGCCGATCAGCAGCAGCATCAGGTGCGGACGGGACAGCGGCAGGCGTTCCAGGCGGTCCAGCAGGGTCCGGCCGGACGCAGGGATGTCGACGGTCATCGGAGCCTCCTTCAGCGGGGTGGATGCCCAGGACAGTAGATGCATGAATTCATGCATGCAATAGCTGGTGCAATATTTCGTGCATCCGGCACAATGGGGTGATGACTGACCAGGTCCATACGGTGGGCGAGTGGCTGGACGCCCGGTCCCCCGGTACGCGGCTGGGGCCGAAGGCCGAGCGCGTCCGGCACGTGGTGTCCACCCAGCCGAGCTTCGCGTCGTACGCGACGGCCGCCGAGGTCGCCGAGCGGGCGGAGGTGAACGGCGCGACCGTGGTCCGGTTCGCCCAGTCGCTCGGGTTCGCCGGCTGGCCGCAGTTCCAGGCCGAGTTCCGTTCGGTGTACGTCGTACGCCGGTACGACGTCGACGCCGGCGCGCCCACGACGGGGCACGCCGGCGTACTGGCGACCGCGTTCGCGCGGGACGCGGAGAACCTGCAGTCCTGCCTGCACACGTTCGACTTCACGGCCGGGGCCGCCGTGGTGGAGGCGATCCACGCCGCGCCCCGGACGCTGGTGGTGGCGACCGGGACGCACGCGCTGCCCGCGCAGGGGCTCGCGATGATGGCGGCCAGCCGCGGGTACGACATCACGCTGGAGGACCGCGGCGGCGCGCACCTGGCGAACGCGCTCGCCCGGCTGACCAGCGACGACTGCGTGGTCGCGTTCAGCTTCTGGCAGCACTACAAGCAGACCGTCGCGGCGCTGCGGTTCGCGCAGCAGGTCGGCGCAACCACGTGCGCGGTCACCGACACCCGGCACTCCCCGGCCGCCGATCACGCCGACCACGTGCTGATCATCCCCGCCGAGGGCATCTCGAACTTCCGCTCGATGACGGTCGCCACCAGCCTCGCGTACGGGCTGGCCGCCGCGCTGATCGCGATCGAGCCGCAACGCAGCCGCACCGCGATCTCGCACGTCGACAGCCTCTGGCAGGACATGGACTTCTTCGTCCCCGACTGAGAATCAGTCCACGGTCGCGATGATGTCGTCGTACTTGACATGGTCGACGGTGAGACCCGCGGTGTGCAGGATGCCGGTCCACCGTTCGAGGGCGTCGCGGTCCACCCGGGCGGTGTTCCAGACGCCGTGTTTGATCAGCAGTTCGGTGGCGGCCAGCAGCGTCGACGGATCCGCGCCCGGCCACTCCGCGGCGAAGAGGCCGGTGAGGTCGGCGACCGTTCCGTCGCGGAGTTGCTGCATGGCCTGGTCGATCGACTTCACGAACGGGATCAGCGCCGGTGTGAGCTCGTCGAGGCGTTCGCGGAGGACGTAGTACACGCTGTTCGGCATCCGGCCGCCGCGCTCGGCGTGCAAGTACGCGAGGTGGCCGAGGCCGGCGCGCTGCAACTCCAGTGCGGTGACGAGGTCGGTCAGGAACGCGTCGCCGAGGCCGCCGACGAACAGGTCGTACAGCATCGGCATCGACAGGTCGTGCGCGAACCGGGTCTGCCACGGGTCGAGACCCGCCTCGCGCATCAGCCCGCGGGTGAACTCGGCCGGCGCCGTGCCGCCCTGGCCGGGGACCAGGATCGTGCGGTCGCGCAGCCAGGACAGCTCGAAGCCGTCGACCCGCTCCCGGGTCACGACGCACATCGGGAACCGGTCGTTGAGCTGCGCGATCGCCACGAAGTCCTTGCCGCGGCCCGAGTACATCGCCGGTACCCAGACCCCGCCGAGGGCGACGTCGGCGCTGCCGTCGGCGAGCGCGTGCATGATGCCGTCCCACGGGTCGTGCAGGGTGTACGGCACCGAGATCCCGTTCGCGGTGAAGATTCCGTTGCCGCGCGCAACGTACTCCGGGAGGTAGTTGAGCCCGTGCGCCATCGAGCTGAGCTTGAGCATGGTCATACGGAAGTCTCCGTTCGGTAGGGCTCGACCGAGGTCCGGCAGGTCAGGTTCTCGTAGCCGTCCTCGGTCACGACGTACAGGTCGCCGAGGTTCGAGCCGGCCACCAGCGGGTCGACCCACTGCGCGTGCAGGACGAACACCATCCCCGGCTCCATCCGGTCGGTGTTGTGCGAGGCGACGTTGTACTGCGGGAGTTTCGGCATCCCGATCGCGTGCCCGAGGTTCGGGTTGTGCGGCCCGGGCGCCGCCGGCCAGACGTGCATCAGCCGCCGGCCCTGCGCCTCCCAGTCGGCGTCCTCGACGTGCTGGCGTTTCACCTGGCGCGGTGAGCCGTCCGGCATCGCCTCCCAGTTGAACGGCATCGTCCGCGTTTCCTTGGATTTCAGGTACCCGCGCTCGACGTACGCCTCGAACGCCGCGTCGTGCAGTTCGCTGAACTTCACGCCCGGCCGGATCAGCGCCTCGGCCCGCCGTACGGCGTCGACCGTCATCTCCAGGACCTCGTCCTGCTGCGGGGTCGCCGTACCGACCACCAGCATCCGCGCGGCCTGCGCGCAGTACCCGAGGTAGGTGACGTTCGAGATGTACAGGTTGAGCAGGTCGCCCTCGGTGAGGACATGCCCGTACGGCTTCCCGCAGAGCGTGCCGTACCGGTTCGCACCGATCTGGTAGCCGTCGCCGGTCTCACCGCCGCGCGCCATCTGCGCGTACGAGAACGCCGCGTACGCCTCGTAGTCCGTGACGCCGGGCCGTACGACGTGGCACAACGCCTCCCAGCCGATCCCGATCAGCTCGCCCGCGGACCGGATGATGTCGATCTCGGCCGCCGACCGGACCCGCTGCATCCGCAGGATCAGGTCCGTCGCGTTCGTGAACGCCGTCCGCGGCAGCTCCTCGCGCAGCCCGGCGAAGAACGTCGCGGCGGTGTCGTCGCCGATCAGCCCGAGCGAACCACCCGCGAGCCCGAGCCGTCGCAGGACGCCGACGCAGCCGTCGATCGTCTTCCGCAGCGGAGATCCCGGGCGGTTCACGCTTTCCCGGCCGAACGGCGAGATCTGCCAGATGTCGCCGACCAGCACCGGTTCACCGCCCGGCGGCACGACCGCGGACTCGGTCCAGAACGACAGCAGTTCGGGTTCGAGATCCGCGTCCGTCGGAAGGATCAGCACCCCTTCCCGCATCCAGTCGCACAGGTACCGCAGGAACGGGTTCGACGTGTGGTACCAGCCGACCAGGCTGGCGTGCACGAGCAGCGCGTCGAGGCCGGCGACCGTCGCCTCCCGGCGGAGCCGCTCGATCCGGTCGGCGTACTCCGCCTCCCCGAGCTGCGCGGCGGGCTCGAAGTCGAAGCTCGGCTCGAAGTCGCGCAGCAGCGACTCCATCCGCTTGTAGTCGACCGGGGTGCTGTATTCCCTCACAGGACGCTTCCTCTCTCAGATTTGGCTCTGGTTGATCTGCTCGAGCGACAGGTGGTACGTCTCCGGCGCGAACCGGGCGGCGATCGCGAGCACGACGTACATCAGCGCGAGCATCAGGAACACGCCGCTCATCCCCCAGGCGGCGAACACCGGGACCGCGATCAGCGGCATCACGGCGCCGGAGACGTTGCCGATCCCGTTGACGATCGAGCAGCCGAGCGCGCGTACCTCGGTCGGGTAGACCTCCGGCGACCAGGCGGCGAGCGTGGTGTTGAGCAGCAGCGCGAAGAACTGGAACGTGCCGCCGAGCAGCAGGATCAGCGTCGTACCGTGCGCGAAGGTGGCGAACGCGACCGCCGCCCCGCAGCCGAGGACCGCCGCGCTGACGACCGTCGTCCGGCGGCCGACGTTCCGCGCGACCAGGGCCGCGGCGCAGGCCCCGAGCAGGCTGCCGAGGTTCATCACCATCGTGAACGCCAGGCTGGAGCTGATGCTGTAGCCCTGGGCAACGAGGATCGTCGGCATCAGCACCAGCAGTGTGATCTGCGCACCGAACGACATCCACGACGCGACCCCGATGGCCGCCGTACGTCGCAGCGAGCCCACCGATACGAGTGTCCGCAACGGCACCGTCTGGCCGACGACATCCGGGATGTCCTGCTCGGTCAGGTACTGCGTGACCGGAGCGCTGCCCTTGCGGCCGAGCCGGCCGGACGCGAGCGTGGTGAGCGCCTCGTTTGCCTCGTGCAACCGGCCCTTGGAGAGCAGGAACCGCGGCGACTCCGGCATGTACCGGCGGATGAAGACGATCAGCAGGGCGGGTACGGCGAGCAGCACGTACAGCCACCGCCAGCTCGCCGAGGTCCCGCCGAGCGAGTCGTTCAGCGGGCCGAGCACGATCAGGAAGAGGCCGAAGGCAACGAAGTTCCCGACGCCGCCGGAGCCGATGTTCAGCGAGGCGGCGACGGTGCCGCGGTACTTGGTCGCGACCATCTCGGTGACCAGCGCGAGCCCGACCGTGAACTCACCGCCGAGGCCGATCCCGACGATGAACCGGGACACCTCGAGGAACGTCTGGTTCGGCGCGACCGCGCTCAGGATGCCGCCGAGCGTGTACAGCAACAGGTTGAACGAGAGCGCGTACCGGCGGCCCTTGCGGTCCGCGAGGTAGCCGGTGCCGAGCCGGCCCACCAGTCCGCCGATGATCATCACGGTGTTCAGGAACGCGAGGTCCGTGGTCCCCATCCCGAAGGAGGCCTTCAGGCCCTCGGTGATGGCGCCGGTGGTGTCCTGTTCGAGCGCGTCGAAGAACATCCCGGCGAGGACCAGGCCGGCCACCACCCAGTGCGCGCGGGTCCAGCCGATCCGGTCCATCACCTCCGAGAGGCGACTGTTGGCTTGCGGTGTTTCGGTGCTTCGTAGATCCGAGGGGTTCATGGCCGACCTCCTACTGACAAGGGATTCTGCTGTCGATCGAGCCGGGATCTCAGGGTGTTACCTACACATGCAACGGCCATCCGCTGATGACCTTGGGCCGCGGCGCGGCATACGTACGAACCTTGCTGGTGGTGAGCTCCAGCCGGACCAGCGACTCGGCCAGCTGTACCGCCGCCGCCACCCCGTCCACCACCGGCACTCCGGTGGCCGCGGCGACCTTGCGGTCCAGACCGGCCATTCCCCCGCAGCCCAGGCAGATCACCTCCGCCCGGTCCTCCGTCACCGCCTTGACCGACTGCTCGACGATCGCCTCGACCGCGCGCTCCGGATCGGCTTCGAGCTCCAGTACGGCGAGCCCGCTGGCCCGCACCGACGCACACCGCGCCGACAACCCCGCCAGCATCAGCCGGTCTTCGATCTGCGGTACGGCGCGGTCCAGCGTCGTCACCACCGAGTAGCTCCGCCCGACCAGCATCGCGACCTGGGCAGCCGCCTCGGTGATGTCGACGACCGGTACGTCGAGGAGCTCCTGCAGCCCCTCCCGCCCGTGCTCGCCGTACCCGGCCTGGATCACGGCGTCGTACTTGGCGTCGTACCGCACGACCGCGTCCATCACCGCGACCGCGGCCAGGTAGCTCTCGAAGTTCCCCTCGACGGACTCGGGCCCGACGTCCGGGGTGAGGCCGACGATCTCGGTCCCCTCGGACGCGGACGCCGCGGCCGACGCGCGGATCGTCTCGGTCATCGCCCGGGTGGTGTTCACGTTCGCGATCAGGATGCGCATTCGGCCACCTTCCGCACTGCCGCAGCGACCGCAGGTGCGACGGCGGGGTCGAACACACTCGGGACGATGTACGCCGCGTTCAGCTCGTCGGCCGCGACCGAGTTCGCGATCGCGTCCGCGGCCGCCAGCATCACGGCGTCGGTGATCTCGTGCGCGCCGGCGTCGAGCATGCCGCGGAAGAAGCCGGGGAACGCGAGCACGTTGTTGATCTGGTTCGGGTAGTCGGACCGTCCGGTCGCGACCACCGCGGCGTGCTCGCCGGCCGCGGCCGGGTCCACCTCCGGGTCCGGGTTCGCGAGCGCGAACACGATCGCGTCACCAGCCATCGTGGCGACGTCGTCGCCGGTCAGCAGGCCCGGACCGGAGACCCCGATGAAGATGTCCGCCCCGGGCAGTACCTCGGTCAGCGTGCCGGTCTCGCCGCGCGGGTTGGTGTTCGCCGCGATCCAGCCGCGGTACTCGTCCAGCCCCGTCTGCCCCGAGTGCACCGCACCGGTCCGCCCGCAGGCGACGATCTCGCCCGCGCCCTGCGCGGCCAGCAGCCGGATGATCGCGTGCCCGGCCGCGCCGACCCCGGACACCACGATCCGGACGTCCTCGATCGGCTTGCCGACCACCCGCAGCGCGTTCGTCAGCGCCGCCAGTACGACGATCGCCGTACCGTGCTGGTCGTCGTGGAACACCGGGATGTCGAGCAGCTCCCGCAGCCGCTTCTCGATCTCGAAACACCGCGGTGCCGCGATGTCCTCCAGGTTCACGCCGCCGTACACGGGCGCGATCGCGCGGACGATCTCCACGATCGCGTCCGTGTCCTGGGTGTCCAGGCAGACCGGCCAGGCGTCGACGCCGGCGAACTGCTGGAACAGCGCGGCCTTGCCCTCCATCACCGGCAGCGCCGCCGCCGGGCCGATGTTGCCGAGCCCGAGGACGGCCGAGCCGTCGGTGACGACCGCGACCGTGTTCCGCTTGATCGTCAGCCGGCGCGCGTCGGCGGGGTTCTCCGCGATCGCCCGACAGACCCGGGCGACACCTGGGGTGTACGCGCGGGACAGGTCGTCGCGGTGCTTGAGCGGCACCTTCGGCACCACGGTCAGCTTGCCGCCGAGATGCAGCAGGAACGTCCGGTCGCTGACCTTCCGGACGACGACGCCCTCGACCGCGCCGAGCGCCTTCTCGAGGGCGGCCGCGTGGTTCACGTCGACCGCGTCGCAGGTCACGTCGACGACGATCCGGTCCGCGCGGGACTCGACCACGTCGAGCGCGGTCAGCGCGCCGCCGGCCGCGCCGATCGCGGTGGTCAGGGCGGTGGTGAGGTGCGGTGCGGCCGGCGCCTCGACCCGTGCGGTGATCGAGTATCCGGGGCTCGGTGTGGGCATGTCGCTCCTTGTCGCAGTTTTGGGGTGTGGCCCGCCGTCTCGATCCCGGCGAGCGGCGGGCCACACGTCTAGTTGAGTCGCAGCTCGACGCCGAGCCCGGTACGGCGGGCCGCGTCCACGGCGAGCCGGGCGGCCGCCATGTCCTGCAGCCCGAGGCCGACCGAGTCGAACAGCGTGATCTCGTCGTCGGTACGGCGCCCCGGCCGGACGCCGGCGACCACGTCACCGAGTTCGGTCGCGAAGTGCTCCGCGCTGATCCGGCCCTCGGCCAGCGGTACCAGGACGTCGCCGGACTCCCGGCGTACGACGTCATAGCTGTCGACGACGACCCTGCTCCGGGCGATGCCGTCGCTGTCGATCTCCCGGTGATCCGGCCGCGGCGGCGCCCCGACCGCGTTCACATGCAATCCCGGCGCGAACCACTCGCCCCGTACGATCGGCTCCCGCGAAGGCGTCAACGTACACACCACGTCCACCGCCCGCACGACCTCTTCGGGGCCCTCGGCAACAACCACGTCATACCCACGGTCCTGGGCGTACGCGGCGAATCCCTCGACCCGCGCCTTCGTCCTGCTCCACACCACAACCCGTTGGATGTCGAGAACACACGCCAGCGCGTCCAGATGAGCCCGCGCCTGCGCCCCCGCCCCGACGAACCCGACCGTCCGCGCCCCACCTCGCGCCAGGTACTTGGTAGCAACCGCGGAAGCGGCCGCAGTACGGAACAAGGTGAGAGCAGGCCCGTCCAGGATCGCCTCACAAGTACCCGTCTCCGGATCCACCAGCAGGATCGTCGACTGCTGCACCGGCAGGTCCCGCGCCAGGTTGGCCGGGGTGTCGGTGAGCAGCTTGATGCCCGCCGCGCGCGACCCGATCGCCGCCGTCATCGGCACGAGCAACGTCGTACAGCCGGGAACCTCGACGGTGGACCGCTCGGCCTGGACCGCACCGCCGGTGGACAGGGCGGCGTGCGCGTTCTCGACCGCCTCGATGACGGCCGGCATCTCGAGGGTCTTCGCGATCTCCTCCCGGCTGAGCGCCAGGATCGGCCGCGCACTCATGACACTCCTCGGACCAGGTCGCCGTACGCCGGAGCTTCGTCGAGCAGGCCGTCCTCGGCGAGGATCCGCATCCACTCGTCGTATCCCTCCTCGCTGATCCGCAGGTCGTCCCAGATCCCGCTCGCCCGCAGATCGTCGACAATCGACACCAGTACGCCGGTGTCCAGCGACGGCCACTCCCGCGCCAGCAGATCGGTCAGCTCGGCCGCCTCGTGCGCCTTCAGCCAGTCGTACGCGTTCTGCAGCGCGCGGTAGAACCGAGGCACGAGCTGGTCGTCGCGGGCGAGTACGTCGTCGGTCGTGTAGTACACGCTGTTCGGCATCAGGCCGCCGGCCCGATCGTGGCGCACGGCAACGAACGCCTCCTTGCGGTGCTCCATGAACGACGCGTTCACCAGGTCCGTGACCAACGCGTCCCCCATCCCGCCGAGGAACAGCTCGGTGAGCATCGACCCGGACAGGTCGCGGACCCAGCGCACCTTCGACATGTCGACACCGGCCGCGCGCATCAGCCCGGCGGTGTGCACGAACGGCGCGGTGCCGCCGGCGCCCGGCGCGAGCACGACCTTGCCCTCGAGGTCCTTCCAGCTGAAGTCCGCGACCGGCTCGCGGGTCACCAGCGCCTTCGGGTTGCGCGCGTTCAGCTGCGCGAACGCGCGGTACTCGCGGCCCCGGCCGTGGTACATCGCGGGCACCCACAGGCCGCCGAGTACGACGTCCGCGGTGCCGCCTTCGAGGTCCCGCAGTACCTGCGTCCAGTCGTCCGGCGCGGACCGGGAGAACTCGAGGCCCTCGGCCTCGTAGTACCCCAGCTCGCGGGCGACGTACTCCGGCAGGTAGTTCGGCCAGTGCGAGGTGGCGGTGACGTGCAAGCGATCCATTATGAGACTCCTTGAGTCGTGTCGGAGTTGATGTCCTCGAGCGAGCGGCCGTGGGTTTCGGGCGCGAACCGACTCGTGATCGCCATGACGCAGTACATGGCGGCGATCAGGACGAACACCGCGACCACGCCCGCGCGGTCGAGCAGCAGCCCGGCGCCGATCGGGACGAACGCCCCGGCGACATTGCCCTGGACCGCCACCATCGCGGTGCCGAACGCGCGGACCCGGGTCGGATACAGCTCCGGTGCCCACGCGAAGATCGTGCTGTTCAGCAGCAGCACGAAGAACTGGAAGAGTGCGCCGAGGATCAGTACCAGCGCCGGCGACGTGGCCAGGAACCCGAAGGCGAGCGCGGCCGCGCACGCCGCGACGGCACCGCCGGTGATCACCGCGCGGCGCGGCAGCCGCAACGCCGCCCAGGTCGCCGCGGCGGCACCGAACAGGCTGCCCAGGTTCATCACCATCGTGAACGCGAGGCTCTTGGTGATCGTGTAGCCCTGCTCGACCAGGATCGTCGGCATCAGCACCAGTACGGTCACCTGCGCGCCGAAGGTCATCCAGGAGATCACCGCGAGTGCCGCCGTACGCCGCAGCAGCACGCCGCGGAACACCTCGGACAACCGCACCTTCTCGACCGCCGGCGCCGTTCCGGTGTGCTGGATGTACGGCGTGACCGGTCCGCCCCGGTCCTTCAAGCGGCCGTTGGCCAGCCGGGTCAGTACGCCGTTCGCCTCGTCGATCCGGCCGCGGGACGCCAGGTACCGCGGCGTCTCCGGGAGGAACCGCCGGTACACGAGCACCAGCAGCGCGGGCAGCACCAGCAGGCCGAACATCCAGCGCCAGCTGTTGCCCGGGCCGCCGAAGAAGTTGCCGAGCGGACCGAGTACGACGGCCGCGAAGCCGAACGACACCACGTTGCCGAAGCCGCCGGCGCCGACGTTCAGCGAGGCGACCACCGCGCCGCGGTACTTCGTCGACACCAGCTCGCTGAGCATCGTCATACCGGCCGCGATCTCGCCGCCGAGGCCGACGCCGACGATGAACCGGCCGATCGCGAGGACGGCGTACCCCGGGGCGAGCGCGCAGACCAGCGCGCCGAGGCAGTAGATCGCAAGGTTGAACGCGAGCGCGAACCGGCGGCCCTTGTGGTCGCCGAGCGCGCCGGTGACGACCTTGCCGATGATCATCGCGCCGATCGTCACGGTCTGCAGGAAGGCGAGCTCCGGCGTGGAGATGTTCCACACCGACTTCAGCGCCGGGCCGACGGCGCCGAGCGAGTTCTCCTCCATCACGTCGAAGAACGCGCCCAGCAGGACCATCAGCAGGATCAACCGGTGCGCACGGTTGAACGGAATCGCGTCCAGGACGCGACCTACGACGGACACGGCGTCCGCGGCCGGAGCGGCCTGCGCGGAGGTGAGCTGGTTCGGTGATTCAGTCGAGTGCATCGGACCGACCTCCTCTGGAGGATGTTCGTCGGAACCGAGCCGGGATCTCGGAGTTGCTTGGTGATAGGATTACCAGTCATCTGATGTTTGAGGAAGAGGCTGCGATGAAAAAGGTCGAGCGGGTCTCTCTGGTCGAGTCCGTCGGAACCCAGCTCCGCGAGGAGATCACCGCGGGTCGCTGGGCGGTCGGCGCACGCATCCCGTCGGAGACCGAGCTGGTCGGTCAACTCGGCGTGAGCAGGGCGTCGGTCCGCGAGGCCGTGCGCGGGCTGGTGCACGCCGGTCTGCTCGCCACCCGGCAGGGCGACGGCACCTACGTCACCGCACAGGACGCCACCGACGTCGCGATCCGGCGCCGGCTCGGCGCGGCTGAACACGGCGACGTGGTCGAGGTCCGCCGCGGCCTCGACATCGTGGCCGCCGGGCTGGCCGCGTCCCGTCGTACCAAGACCGACGTCAACGCGCTGAACAAGGCGCTCGCCGCCCGGGCCACCGCGGGCGAGGCGGGTGACGAGGCCGCGTTCGTCACCAACGACGTCGAGTTCCACCTGTGCGTGGCGCGCGCCTCACACAACCCTGTCCTCATCGAGCTCTACACGAGCTTCGCGCGGGCCCTCACCGAGAGCGTCCGCGACGACCAGTGCCTGCAGGTCTTCTCGTCCGGCGGCGACACCTGGCACGAAGCACTGGCCGCCGCGATCGAAGCCGGCGACAGCACCAGCGCCGCCGCCGCCTCCCTGTCCCTACTGGAGAGCAGCAGGTAGCGGCACCACCGGCTGCCAGGCCCCTGAACACGCCAAGGGGTCGCGGAACAAGCTATTGCTTGTCGCCCGACCCCAGATGGGGTGCAGCCATCCAAGGCCGGCGCCTCATCGGACCGTCACCGGGACGCCTGGCAGCACCAGTCGTACGTCGACGTGCGGCGCGAGCCGTGCGACCGCGTCGGCGTAGTGCCGCGGGTCCTGGTCCCCCTTGGTGATCATCTGGTCGCCGAGGCGGCCGCTGTGGAACGCGTAGTGCTGCGCGACCGCGACCGTTGGTTCGAGCACCGCCGTGAGCTCCGCCGCCTCTTCGGCATCCATCACGACCTGCTCGAGGTTCATCGGCCGGATGCACAACCCGTTCGTCGGCAGGATCGCGAGGTCGATCGGGCCGAACCGCTCGGGGATCGTGTCCAGCTCGGGCACCCGCAGCGAGTCACCCCCGAAGTACACGGTCCGCCCGCCGCCCTGGATCACGAACGTGATCTCGTGCACGCCGTGCTTCCCCGGCGCCGCGGTCACCCGCACATCGCCGACCTCGGTCGCCTCCCACGCCTCGATCGCGCGTACGTCCCGGAACCCCTTGCCCCGCGCGATCGCCGCGACCGTCCCCGGTCCGACCAGCGGTACGCCGAGGTCGAAGCCGCCGGCGACGAGCGCGTCGAGGTCGCAGTGGTCGTAGTGCTCGTGGCTGACCACGACCGCGTCGATCCGGCCGAGCTCCGCGACCGTGGCGGCGACCGGCTCCCCCTGGTAGTAGGTGGAGGTCTGGGTGAACCACGGATCGGTGAGGATCCGGCGGTCACCGATCTCGATCAGCTGGCAGGCGTGCCCGATCCGGGTCACCGTCACCGTCGTCATCACGCCCCCAGTCCGAGCAGCGCGCCGAGCAGTTCCTCGGGCGTCTCCAGCTGCGGCAGGTGACCGGTCCGCGGCAGCAGCGTGTACGTCGCCAGCGGGATCGCGCCGGCGAACGCCTTGCCGTACTCCGGCCCCGCGATCCGGTCGCTCGCACCCCAGACCACGTGCACCGGGATGTCGATGCCGGCGAGCCGGCCGGCCAGCGTCGGGTCGGACATCGCCGGCCCGGTGTACCCGATCAGCGCCTGGATGTCCGGGCTCGGCCCGGTCCCGCCCGCGCTCGCCGGCACCGGCGCCTTGCTCGGGTCGTGCCAGGAGAACTTCTGGATCTCGGTCGCGGAGAACCCGCTGACGTCGGTGAGCGGCTGCCCCTCGACCTCGATGCCGATCCCGTCCACGATCACCACGCCGCTCACCCGCGGGCTGTGCCGCAGCGCGATCTCCGCCGCGAGCCAGCCGCCGAACGAGTTCCCGATCACCGTCACGTCGGCGAGGTCGAGCTCCTCGAGCATCGCGACGTACGCCGTAGCCAGGTCCCGCACGGTGGTCAGCTCCGCGTTCCGCGGCGTACCGCCGAAGCCGGGATGTGTCGGCAGCAGCACCTGGGAATGCGTGCGCTCGGCGAGCAGGTCGGCGAAGCCGGCCATCGTCAGGGCGCCGCCGCCACCGTGCAGCAACAGGAACGGCCGGGTGCGGTCGCGGTCCTGGACGGTGATGCCGGCGGCGGTGGTCAGAGTACGGACGGGCCGGAGGCTGCCGGCCGGGATCGGTGCGCTCATCGTGACTCCCTCACAAGGTTGCTTATATCAGGAACCTTAGATCAGTATCCTGATATAAGCAACCTGATACAGTGAGCGGCATGAAACACCAGCCCGCGGACGTCGCCCTGGCCGTCAAACGCCTGCAGTACCGTCACCACCGCGCCCTCAGCCGCGCGCTCGCCCCACTCGGCCTCTCGCTTGTGCAGTGGGACACCCTCCGCCACCTGCACCGCACCCCGGACGCCTCCCTGCACGACCTGGCCGTCCTCACCTTCCAGACCGACCAGTCGTTCGGCTCCCTGGCGACCCGGATGGCCGACCGCGACCTGATCGAACGCGTCCCCGGCCCCGGCCGCGCCGTCAAACACCGCCTGACGGCGAAAGGCGAAGAGCTCCGCGCCGAGGGTCAGGAAGCGGTCAACGCCGTCTTCGAGACGTCCTTCGACACGCTCACTCCCGCCCAGCTCGATCAGTTGGGCGGGCTACTGGACGTCGCCCTCGGCCCAGATCCGACCGCGTAGCTAGGGCCCGAGGCTGCCGAGGACGCGGGAAGGTGGCGCGGTGAAGTGGTCGTGGGGCAGGCCTTCGAGGGCGCCCTGCATGGCCGCCTCCCAGAGGGGGCCGGCGGTGCCCGAGCCGGTCGGGTCGGAGATGGTCTGGTTGTCGAGGGTCTGGCCCATCAGGTTCTGGTACGGCGGGGTCGCGTCGGCGACGACCGCGGCGGCGGCGAGGTTCGGCGTGTACCCGGAGAACCAGACGGCGAGGTTCTGGTTGATGGTGCCGGTCTTTCCGGCCAGGTCCCAGCTGCCGAACTTCAGGTTGCCGCCGGTGCCGCCGGGCTGCATGACCGCGCTCAGCACGCGGTTCACGCCGTCGGCGACCCACGGTTCGAGGACCTGCTTGCAGGACTCGCTCGGTGTCGACAGGTACTTGCCGTTCTGGTCCTTGATCGACGTGATCAGCAGCGGCTCGCAGTACACGCCCCGGTCGGCGAACGTCGCGTACGCGTTCGAGAGCATCAGCGGGGTCACGTACCCGACGCCGAGCGTCATCGAGACGACCTGTTCGAGCGGGTGCAGTGTCTGCGCGTTGTACATGCCGAGCTTGCCCGCGATCGTCGCGATCGGGCACAGCCCGGTCTTGCGGGACAGCTGCAGTAAGTACGTGTTCACCGAGAACCGGGCGGCGTCGACCATCGTGAACGTCCCGCTCTTGGTCGAGTTCACCGGCTGGTAGTTCTGGTCCCGCGTCCAGCCGTCGCAGGTCCGGTACGGGACCATGCTCAGGTCGATCTGCTGCGGTGAGTCGATCTGGTAGTCGATCGGGATGCCCTGCTGGATCGCCGCCGCGATCGTGAACGCCTTCATCGTCGAGCCGTTCTGGAACCCGCCGTACCCGCCCGCGTACGACTTCTCGACGTTGTAGTTGTACGCCGTCTCGTCGCGGCCCTCGCCGTACGGCTTGCTCTGCACCATCGCCTTGACCAGCCCGGTGCCCGGCTGCACGACGGTGATCGCGGCGATCGTGCTGTCGGTCGGCTTGCTGTTCTCGTCGATCGACTTCTGCGCGGCCGCCTGGATCCGCGGGTCGAGCGAGGTCCGGATCGTCAGCCCGCCGGTCTTCAGGTACTGGTCGCGGGCCTGCTCGGTGGGGCCGAGCGCCGGGTTGTCGAGCAGCTTCGAGACGACATACTCGCAGTAGAACGGGTACGCCGAGTTGCCGCAGCCGTTCGGCACCAGGTGCATCTGGGACAGGTCGATCACCGGCGACCGGAGCGCGCTGTTCGCCTCGGCGACCGAGACGGTGCCGAGCTGAAGCATCCGCTGGATCACGGTCGCCCGCCGGTCGGTCGCCGCCGCCGGGTGCGTGACCGGGTCGTACCCGCTCGGGTTCTTCACCAGCCCGGCGAGCACCGCGGCCTGCGCCAGGTCGAGGTCCGCGGCGTTCACCCCGAAGTAGTGCTGGGCGGCGGACTGGACGCCGTACGCGCCGTCGCCGAAGTTCGCGAGGTTCAGGTAGCCGTCGAGGATCTGGTCCTTCGACTGCTGCTGCTCGACCGCGATCGCATACCGCAGCTCGAGCAGTTTCCGCTCGTACGTCGGGGCCGTCGCGGCGCGCTGCTCCGCCGGCGTCCGGGCGTCCTCGAGCAGCGTGAGCTTCACGTACTGCTGGGTGATGCTCGAACCGCCCTCCTGGGTACCCTCGGCGTGGTTGCGGATCAGTGCGCGCAGCGTGCCCTGCAGGTCGATCGCGCCGTGCTGGTAGAACCGCGAGTCCTCGGTCGCGACGATCGCCTGCCGCATCACCGGCGCGACCTTGTCCAGCGCGACCGGGACCCGGTTCTCCTCGTACAGGTTCGCGATCAGGCTGCCGTCCGCGGCCAGGATCCGCGTCCCGACGTCGGCGGGCCGGCTGTTCAGCGGTTTCGGCAGGGTGGCCAGCGAGTCCATCACCGCCTCGGTGCCGAGCCCGGCGAATCCGGCGATCGGCACCGCCAGGCCGGCCGCGAGTGCACCGGCCAGCGCGCTGACGCCCAGAAAACGCGTCAGCTGACGGACCCCTTGCCCCGTGCCCACCGTTCCACCGTAAGCCGCCGGGCCGCCGCACACACGCCCCTCTCAGCGTCCTCTCATGTCGAGTGGCCGGCCGGCCCTCAGCTGTCAGACAGCTGGGTAGACCTCCAGTTCGTAGAGCGAGTAGCCGTACTGCGTGGCGCGGTGGACGCCCTGCATGCGGACGTAGCGGGCGGTGGTGTCGAGCCAGAGGGTGTCGGCACCACCGTCGCCGTTCGTGACCTCGGTCGCCGTCGTCCAGGTGGTCCCGTCGTCCGACACCTGGATCCGGTACGCCGAGCCGTACGCCGTCTCCCAGCGCAGCACGACCTTGCCGAGGCGGGTCGGCGTACCGAGGTCGACCTGCAGCCAGGAGGCGTCGTCGTACCCGGACGCCCAGCGGGTGCCGGTGTTGCCGTCGACGGCCAGGTCGGCGGTGAACGACGTACCGGGTTCGATGCTGGACGCAACGACCGGGCGGTGCAGGGCGACGTTCGTCGTCGCCGTACGCGGACGAACTGCTACGCGTAGGACGGCGTCGAAGGCGGTCTGGCCGACGGTCAGCTTGAGCGGGACGTCCACGTCGGCCAGGGGTGCGTCGGCGGGCGGGGTCAGCTTGATCGGTACGGACTGGGTGAAGCCGCGCTTGACGGTCACGGCGGACGCGGCGTCGACCGTCCAGCCCGCGGGCGCGGTGACGGCGAACGTGCCGTTGACGTCGGTGCCGCGGTCAGCCGCGACGTCGACTGTGAAGGTCGACGTCTCGCCACGGATCACGTCGGCGCGGTTCTCGTCGACGTGCAACGCGGCCAGCGGCGTGTCCGACCACAGCGGCACCACCTCGGCGACGGCCGGCGTACCGCCCGTCCAGACCAGGCGTACGGCTTCCGCCTTCAGGTCGGCCACCGGCAGCTCCGTGTACGCCGACGACACCGAGCCGACGCGCTGCCACACTCCCCCGACCTGGACCTCGACGTCCGCCGACCCGACACTCCGCTGAAGGACCGTGAGACCGGCCAGCTCCCGCGGTGCCGACAATCCGATTGTCAACAATTCACCGGCGGCGGGTGTGGTCGCCGGGACGTACGCGGTGTCGAGGTCGCCGTCCACGGCCTGCCGGAACGAGGAGCCCGCGGCCGGGGCCGGCGTACCGCTCGCGGTCAGCGTGGTGGTCCGCCCGCCGATCGTCTCGACCGTGAACTCACGGACGACCAGCCAGTAGTCGCTCGCGCTCAGCGAGCGGTACCGGACGTAGCGCGCGGTCGTGCCCGCCGGAGCCGTGGCGCGGACCTCGGCCGTGGTCGCACGGGTGAGTTCGGTCCAGCGGCTGCCGTCGGGCGAGTACTCCAGGACACCCGAGTGGATGTAGTCGTTCGGGCTGGACGACTTCCCCATCAGGAGGGTGATCACTCCGATTGTCGACAGTTGACCGAGGTCGACCCGCACCTCGGAGCCGGTGCTCGGCGCGCCGTCGCTCCAGTAGAAGGTGTTCGGGTCGCCGTCGATCATCCGCGCCGGCACGTTGTCCTGGTACGTGCCGAGGCTGGTCGTCGCCGTACGTCCGGGCTGCACACCGAGCCAGCGGTCCTGGACGCGGGCGGCCTCGGCGACCAGGGCGTCGACGACGCCCTCCCCGATCCGCGGGTACGTGCCGCTGTGCGGGAGCCGGCTGTCGCGGATCGCCTTCGCCTGGGTCACGAGCGCGTTCATCGCCTGTCGCGCGGTCCAGGCGCCCGCTCCGTCGCCGGCATCGAGGGCGGCGAGCAGGTCGAGGGCGCGGTTCATCGCCTGGCCCCACAGCTCGGTTGCCTTCAGCCACGATTCCGCCTGGTCGGCGAACGCCGGGTCGACCACCTTCGCGCGGATCGTGGCCGGGGCGGCGGCGATCGCGGTCACCTTCGGCCGCAGTACGGCGATCGCGTCGGTCCGCCGGCCCGACCGCCACAGCTGCCAGAACTGGTCGACCGCGGCGGCGAACACCGGCGCACTCTCCGGGTGCAGCGTGCCGTCGTACGTGTTGAGGTCGGCGAACACCTCGAGCGCGGCGGTCGTGGCCGGGTCACCGCCCGCGCGTTCGGCGAGAGCCCGGTGCCAGGACGCCTGCGGGTCGTACTTCGCCGGATTCCACCCGAGCTCGGCGAACGAATACAGGGCGACCTTGCTGACCGCTGGCTGGTTCATCGGGTTCGAGATGACGCCGGCGACGCTGTCCGCGATGGCGGGCTCGCGGCCCGTGTACGGCGCGAGCAGCAGGCGGCCCGCCGCATAGTCGTTGACCGGGTAGTTGTCCCAGATCAGGATGTCGTGGCCGAACACGGCCTTCGCCTGCGCGGCCTGCGCCGCGGTGATCGTGCGCGGCACGACCCCGATCCCGGTCCAGTGCACGACCACGTGACTGTCGAGCTGCTCCCGCAGGGTCTTCTTGTACGGCGTCTCGCTGACGTTGTAGTACTCGGTCGGCACCATCTGCAGCGGGGCAACGTCCGGCTTGGACGCCACCCATTCGCGCTGCACCCGGTTCAGCAGGTCGCTCTGCGCCCGCCCGGCGGCACCACCGCCCGTGCCGTACTTCGCGTTGTCCGCGGCGCAGTGCCAGGTGTTGTAGTCGATGTCGTCGAGCGGCACGTTGAACGACCGCGCGCCGACGTCGTACAGCGCCTGGAACTTCGCGATCAGCGCCTGGAAGTCGGCCTCGGACGTGTAGCAGATCGACAGGCCGGGCGACAGCGCGAACGTGAAGTCGACCTTGTTCTGCCGGGCGCGGGCGACCAGCTCGGACAGCTGGGCGAGCTTGTCGGCCGGGTACGGGTCGCGCCACTGCTCGCGGTGGTACGGGTCGTCCTTCGGGGCGTACTCGTAGGTGTTCATCCGGTGCTCGCCGAGGTAGCTCAACTCGTCGAGGCGGTCCGCCTGCGACCACGGCGTACCGTAGAAGCCCTCGATCGCGCCGCGGTAGCGCATCGTCGGCCAGTCCCGGATCGCGACGCCAGGGAGCCAGTCGCGGCCGTCGTGGTTCTGGATCAGCTGGGCGAAGGACTGGGCCGCGTAGAAGGTGCCGTCGGCATCTACGCCGTCGAGGACCACTTGGGCGCGGTCGTTCCGGTCGCGGCCGGCGGCGAGTACGTAGCCTTCGGCGGGGAGGCCGGTGCTGTCGGTGACGTGCAGCGAGTCCAACACGGGCGCGGCGCGGCCGAGCCAGATCGTGGTCGGCGTACCGGGGTCGGTGCCGTCCGTCGTCCGGACCGTCTTCACGCCCGCGCGGTCCAGGGCCTGCCGGACGACGCGCTCGGCGTCGGCGTCGGTGCGCGCCGTACGGACGAGACCGACCACCGGGGTGATCGGGAAGCCGTCGGCCCGCTGCACCAACTGCTGCGGCGCGGGGGAAACGCCGGCCGCCGAGCTGGCGACCGGCGAGTCGGCGGACGGCGAGTCGGCGGGCGCCGGTGGTGGTGCGGCGCCGGCGGAGGGTGGCGCGATCGCGAACGGGGCGGCCAGGGCGAGCACGCAGACAGCAGACCGGAGCAGGCGCATCGAGTCTCCTCGGGCAGGCGGGTGCCGACAGTTAGCCATTGCGCAGAAGTGCTCGTCAAGGGGTGGAGACAGGCATCTTCAGGCAGTCTGCACCGCGACGCGGCGCGCCGGTTCGACTGGACAGATTCCGGCCGCTGAGTTCTCTTGAGAGATGTGAGCACCCAGCATTCGGCGCGGCGGCTGACCCGCCGGAAGCGACTCGGCGTCGTCGCTGCCTGGATCATGTTCACCGCGATGGCCGTCGGCGTGTTCGCGGCCGGGGTCGCGACGCTGCTCTGGGGCATCCACCGGCTCAGCGACGTCGGCGACCTGGCCGACCACCAGGCCCGCGCCCGCGGCGAGATCGTTGCCGCCCGCAAACTCCCGCACGAGCCCCAGGGCACCGGCGGCGGTACCGAGGTCACGGTCGGCTTCCGGTCCGCGGACGGCAGCTTCCACACCACCACCCAGACGGTCCAGCTGTGGAGCCGCGCCCGGCACATCGGCGACAAGGTCGACGTGGTGTACGACCAGCGCAACCCGGACTCGTTCTACACCTCGTCCCTCGGCGTCGAGCGCTTCCGCGACATCCTGATCCTCGTCCTGGCCGCCATGATGCTGGTCGGCAGCACGGTCGGCTACATCAACTACGTCCGCGATCCCTGGTAGCCGCGACCAACTCAGCCGCCCCGTGGGCACTGGGCAGGCATGGCGCGTAGATCACCCGCAGGGCGGGCGCCACAGCCCAGCTCACTGCTGTGGTTCCAGCCCGCTCCCCCAGACAGAGTCGAGGCGGTGGTACTCGTCGGCCGTCAGCGGCAGGACGACGCCGTGGCAGGGGTCTTCCGGCAGCCGGTGGTCCGTGCTGGGGACCCATCCACCGCCCTCCAGGTCGGTGGTTTCGAAGGGGACGTAGCGCCGGTCCGCGGTGAACTCGTCGATCCACAGGTACCACTTGTCCTCGGTGTTCGACTTGTAGACCAGCGGCCCCTCGCCCTGCGTGATCGTGCCGAGGCCGATGCCTTCGGTCAGCGGCTTCCACTCCGCGGCGGTCAGGGAGTCCGACATCTCGGAGAACACGGTCTTGCCGAACGGCGCCCCGCCGTCGCGGCTCCGTTCGTCCTTCAGGAAGCGGTAGTACCGGCCCTGGTGCACGATCACGGTGGCGTCGATCGTCTGCCAGCCGCGGTCGATCCAGATCCGCGGCTCGGAGAACTCGCGGAAGTCGCGGGTGGCGGCGTACATGATCCGGTTGTAGCTCTCGCCGACGTGCTCGGGATTGTCGTAGAGCGTCGACGACCAGTGCACGAGGTACGCGTCCTGCTCGGGGTCCCAAACGGCCTCGGGAGCCCAGGCGTTGCCGGCCTCCGGTGGCGCGACCTCGACGAGGCGGCCGGTGTCCCAGTGCACCAGATCGGTGGACTCCCACACCATGACCGAACGGCTGCCGTGTCGCTGGTGGCGGTCCCAGTCGAGGCTGTCGTACAGGCGCAGGTCGGTCGCGAGCAGGTAGAAACGGGACCCGTCCGGCGAGCGGACGAGGTGCGGGTCGCGTACGCCGTACTCCCCGGCGGTCGAGCGCAGCGCCGGCCGGCCGCCGTTGAGGTCGTGGAACCGGAGCGGGTCGTTGCCGTCGCTCAAGGCGAAGTAGATCTGCTCGCCGTCCGCAGATTCACGCTTGAAGTGCGCGTACAGATAGCCGTGGTACATCAACTGGCCTCCAGGTCGACGGCAAGGCAGTTCGCGACGGCGGCCGGTGGAGTGTCGGGGAGCCTGACGACCAGGATGCCCTTGGCCTGCTCGAACGCGACCGGGCCGTGTCCGAGGAGCCGTACGCCGGTCACCCGGTCGTCCACGAAGCTGCGGATCACGGCGCGGCCGTCCGAGGGCCAGACAAGCTGGAAGGCGTAGACCGTGTTGTCGCGACGGGTGAAGCGGTAGTCGGAGCTCGTCCACGGCACCCGGTCCTCGGTGAAGCCCTTGATCAGCACGTTCGACGATCCCTCGCCGAACACATGGAAGGGCCGGGTGCCGTAGATGCCCTCGCCGCACATCGCGGTCCAGGCACCCAGGTCCTCGAGGATGCGCGTGCATTCGCCGTCGATCGTGCCGTCCGGCAACTGGGGCACGTTGAGCAGCAGGTTGCCGTTCTTCGACACGATGTCGACCAGCAGCTCGACGACGTGGCCGGCGGTCTTGTAGACGTCGCGGACGTTGTAGAACCAGTCGCCCACCGAGGTATCAGTCTGCCACGGCGTGGGATGGACCCCCGGGGTCTGGCTGCGCTCGATGTCCATGATCCCGACGGCGCTCACCTCGGGCCGCCGGTCCTTCTGCTGGTACACGGCCCGAGGGTTGGTGTTGTAGAGATGGCTGACCGCCCGCAGCCCCGGTTCGTACGTCGCCTCGCCGAACGGCAGCGGCCCGTCGCCGCGCCGGTCAGCCGCGGCCTTCCACAGCCCCACGATGTCCTTGCCCGGACCGACCTTCACCGAGTTCCAGGGGTTCACCGCCGAGTCGTAGTTGAAGAAGTTGTCATGGTGCACCGCCTGCGACACGAAGTACCGTGCGCCCGCGGCCACGAACTGATCCATCAGCGCGTCCGGCTCGAACCTCTCCGCCTTCCACACTGCGGACCCCAGTGCGACCAGATACCGAGTTTCGCGTCCCGGAACCAGTCGGGGCATTCGAACGTGGTCAGGGACTCAAAGGTTGCGTCGAACGGCACTGGTCGCTCCTGGTCTACTTGTTCGGGACTTTGTCGTACGCGGCCTGCTGGATCTCCAGGTAGCGCTTCAGGCCGAGGCTGTCGAGGCCCTTCACGTAGGCGTCCCAGTCGGTGTCGAGGTTCTTCGAACCCGTGATGAACTGGAGCGCGTTCTGCTGCACGTAGTTCTGGATGTTGGTCTGCAGGGTCGCGAGTTCGTTGGCCTGCGCCGGGTCGGGCCAGACCTTCCAGAACGGGTAGATCTGCGCCTTGTCCTCGTGGCCGGCGTACAGCTTGGTTGCCTCGAACAACTTACGCTCGTAGCCCGGCTGCGAGTAGATGTCGGTGCCGATCGCCTCGGAATTCCGGAAGCGCGCGGTGTTGTTGTACTGCGCCAGCGCGCCCCAGCCGGAGTTCAGCGGCTTCGACCCGGGCTTCTGCGGGATCTGCTTGAAGATCGGCTTCAGCGACTTGTCGAGCGCGACGTCACCGGACCCCGGCTGGGTCCAGCCCTTGCCCTCCATACCGAACTGGCCGTTGATCTGACCGGGATCGGTGAAGATGTAGTCGAGCATCTTGATCGCCTGGATCTGCTGTTCCTGGGTCGCCTTGGACGTGAGTACGAAGGTAGCGCCCGGGACACTGGGGAAGTTGAAGCCGGTGTAGTTCGCCCCGCTCGGTCCGGTGAGCGGCGCGACGGCGTCGTACTGTTTGTCCCGTCCGTCCGCAGAGCCGGTGTTGACGAACTGGCCCGGGTGCAGGACGGTCGCGGAACCGAGCACGACCCCGCCGGCGCGGTTGCCCTGCTGCGAGAGCGCGTCCCCGTTCTGGGTGAAGGCGCCCTTGTCGATCAGGCCTTCCTTGTAGAGCGAGTTGATGTACCGCAGGCCCTCGCGCCAGCCGTCCTTGTTCGCCTGGAGGTCGACCTTGCCGTCCTTGAGGACGAGGGTCGAGTCGTTGTTGCCGCTGCTCGTACCCTGCGGGTCGTAGATGAAGGCGTTCATGAAGTACGGGATCAGGGAGTTCCCGACGGAGGCGCTGAGCGGGATCTCGTCGGCCTTGCCGTTGCCGTTCGGGTCCTGGGTCTTGAACGCCTCCAGCACCTTGCGCATGTCCTCGGTCGTCTTCGGCGGCTGCAGACCGAGCTTCTTCAGCCAGGCCGAGTTCATCCAGAGCTTGTCCTGGTACGAGCAGTGGAAACAGTCCACCCACTGCGGCATCCCGTAGATCTTCCCGTCCGGCGCGGTCGCCATCGCCTTCCACTCAGGAGTGGAGTCCAGCGCCTTCTTGATGTTCGGCGCGTACTGGTCGATCAGCTGGTTCAGCGGTACGACGACACCCTGCTGGGACAGCTTCAGCAGGTCGACCTGCGTGAACTGGTCGACCCACGGAATCAGCAGGTACAGGTCCGGATAGTCGCCACTGGCCAGCGAGATCTGCCGCTTCTCCTTGGCCGGTCCGCCGTCGAACGTGGTGGTCTGCCACTTGATCGTGATGTTGAACTTCTGCTGGATCAGCTTGGTGAAGTCGTTGGTCGCGAGGTTCCAGTCCGCGGACTGTGGCGAGAACACGCTCAGCGTGACCGCGGGGTTGCCGCTGATCGTCGGCAACGGCTTGCTGCTGGAATCGTTCGAGCTGCCTCCGGAACAGGCCGCGAGGGCGAGTGCGAGGAGGCTGGTGCCGACGATCGCGGCACGCCTCCGCCTACTGAGCTTGACAGACATGGGGGTTCCTCACAGAAGTTGGGGCACGTTGGAGGATCAGCCCTTGACGGCGCCGATCAGGATTCCCTTGGTGAAGTAGCGGGCGACGAACGGGTAGATGAGCAGCACCGGCACGCTCGCCACCACGATCAGCGAGTACTTGAGCAGGTCGGCGAGCTGCTGGCGCTGGATGACGAGGGACGCGTCGACGGCGCCACCACCGGTCGTGTTCAGGATCAGGATGTTGCGCAGCACGAGCTGCAGCGGGAACAGGTCCGGGTTCTTCAGGTAGATCAGCGCGTCGAAGTACGAGTTCCACTGCATGATCGCGTACATCAGCGCGACCACCGCGATCATCGGCTTGGCCAGTGGGATCACCACCGACCAGAGGAACCTGAGGTCGCCGCAGCCGTCCAGCTGCGAGGCCTCCACGAGTTCGTCCGGGATCGCGGTCCGGAAGTACGTCCGGGCGATGATCACCTGCCAGACCCCGATCGCCTGCGGGATGATCAGCGCCCACCGGGTGTCGAGCAGGCCGGCCGACTGGACCACGAGGTACGTCGGTACGAGGCCGCCGGTGAACAGCATCGTGAACAGGATCAGCGTCATCACGACGTTCCGGCCGACGAGCGTACGGCGGGACAACGGGTAGGCGATCGCGATCGTCATCGTGACGCTGACGATCGTGCCGACGACCGTGTAGAACAGCGAGTTCAGGTACCCCTGGACGATCTGCGGGTTCTCGAACACGGCGTGGTAGCCGCGCAGCGAGAAGTCGACCGGCCAGAACAGCACCCTCCCCGACGACACCGCTTCGGGACTGCTGAACGAACTCGCCACGATGTACAGCAGCGGAAGCAGCACGACGAGCAGGAAGACGCCGAGCAGCAGGTACACGCAGAACAGGAAGATCCGGTCGGTGCGCGGTTCGCGGATCCGGCGCGCCCGGGCCTCGCGGCGTTCGGGCTTCTTGCCCTTCTTGCTCGCGGCCGTTCGTGGTTCGGTGAGAGTCGTCATGACCACAGTCCGTTCCCGGTGACCCGCTTGGCGACGGCGTTGACGATCAGGAGCAGGGCCAGGTTGATGACCGAGTTGAACAGGCCCACCGCCGTCGCCCCGCTGAAGTCGGCATTCAGCAGGCCGGTCTTGTAGACGTAGGTCGCGATGATCTCGGACTCGCTCAGGTTCAGCGGGTTCTGCAGCAGGAACGCCTTCTCGAACCCGATCGCCATGATGTTGCCGACGGCAAGTACCAGGATGATGACGGCGGTCGGCATGATCCCCGGCAGGTCGACGTTCCGGATCCGCTGCAGCCGGCTGGCGCCGTCCACCCTGGCCGCCTCGTGCAACGCCGGGTCGATCCCGGCCAGCGCCGCGAGGTAGATCACGGCGGAGTACCCGGTGGTCTGCCAGACGTCCGACCACACGTAGATGTGCCGGAAGTAGTCCGGGTTGCCGAGGAAGTCGACCGCCGGCACCCCGAAGAAGCCGAGCCCCTCGTTGACCAGCCCCAACCGCGGTGACAGCACCAGGATCGTCATCGAGACGACCACGACGGTGGAGATGAAGTACGGCGCGTACGTGACCAGCTGGACGGTCCGCTTGAACAGCCCGGTGCGGATCTCGTTCAGCGCCAGCGCGAGGACGATCGCGAGCGGGAAACTCGCCGCGACCGTGTAGACCGACAGCACGAAGGTGTTCTTCACCAGCGACCAGAACACCGGGTTCTGGAAGAACAGGTCGAAGTTCTGCCAGCCGACCCAGGGGCTCCCCCAGATGCCCTTGATCACGTTGTAGTTCTTGAACGCGAGCACGGCGTTCGACATCGGGATGTACTTGAAGACCACGAACCAGATCAGCGGTACGACCATCAGCAGGTACAGGGTCCAGTGCCGGGACAGGCTGCGCCGGAAGCCCTTCATCCCGGGACGTTCGCGTCGCCGGCGCCGCCGCCGTACCGGTGTCTCACCGGCCGGCGGCCGGACTGTCGTCAGTGTTGCCATCGAACCCTCCTCGTCCGTGCCGGTGGTCACGCCGTGTGCACGCGGTGACCGGCGCCGGCGGTCAGCTGGACCCGCACCCGGTCGTCGCCACGCCGAATCGTTCGTTCCTGGTCCCGGTCGGCTGTCAGGACTGCCTCGGTGCCGTCCGGTGTCCAGGCGATGTCGACCGCCACGCCGCCCCGCGCCCGCAGACCGGTCACCTGGCCGGTCGGCCAGGCCGCCGGCAGCGCGGGCAGCAGCTCGATCTCGCCGGTGTGGCTCTGCAGCAGCAGCTCGGCGATCCCCGCGGTCGCGCCGAAGTTCCCGTCGATCTGGAACGGCGGATGCGCGCAGAACAGGTTCGGGTAGACGCCGGCGCCGCTGCCCGGCCGGCCGGTCGCCGAGTCGTCGGCCGGCCGCAGGAACGCCAGGACCAGGCGGTGTGCCGCGGCCGCGTCGCGCAGCTGTGCGCGCAGGCAGATCTTCCAGGCAAGCGACCAGCCGGTCGCGTCGTCGCCGCGCAGGTCGAGGGTCCGCCGTGCGGCCGCGGCCAGCTCCGGGGTCCCATCCGGCGTGATCGCGTCGCCGGGGTGCAGGCCGACAAGATGCGACATGTGCCGGTGCTGGGGATCCTCCTCGGGCAGGTCGGCCGCCCACTCCTGTAGTTGCCCCCGGCCACCGATCGACGGCTCGGGCAGGCGCTTGCGTGCCGTGGACAGCTCGGCGAGCAGCGGATCCGCGACCTCCAGCAGCCCGGCCGCCTGCTCGACCTTGGCGAACAGGTCGGAGATCAGCGCGAGGTCCATCGTCGACGACACGGTCACGGAGGCGGGTTGCCCGTCCGCGGCGAGGTAGTCGTTCTCCGGCGAGGTCGACGGCGCCGTACCGAGGCTTCCGTCGGGCAGTTCGGTCAGCCAGTCGAGGCAGAACACGGCCGCGTCCTTCAGCGTCGGCCAGGACTCCTTGAGGAAGGCCAGGTCGCCGGTGAACTCGTAGTGGTCCCACAGGTGCCGCACCAGCCAGGCGCCGGCCATCGGCCAGTTCGACCAGCGCGGATCACCCTCCACCGGAGCGGTCCAGCACCAGGCGTCGGTGTTGTGATGGGCTGTCCAGCCCCCGCAGCCGTAGCGTTCCGCGGCGGTACGGCGGCCCGCCTCGGCAAGATGATCGATAAACCTCAGCAGCGGCTCGTGACACTCCGGCAGGCCGGTCGTCTCCGCGGGCCAGTAGTTCATCTCGGTGTTGATGTTCACCGTGTAGTTCGAGCTCCACGGCGGGCGCAGAACCTCGTTCCAGAGGCCTTGCAGGTTCGTCGGCAGGCCGCCGGGGCGGGAGCTCGCGATCATCAGGTAGCGGCCGTAGTTGAACAGCAACGCGGCCAGTGCCGGGTCATCGGTCTCGGCGGACCGCGCCACGCGTTCGTCGGTCGGCAGCTCGGCGGCGGCCGTCGTGGGCAGCTCGAGCGACGAACGGCGGAAGAGGCGGCGGTGGTCCCGCTGATGGTCGGCCAGCAGGTCCGCGTACGGACGGTCCGCGGCCGCACGCGCCACCTGGTCCGCGATCGCCCAGCACTCCTCGGCCGGCCGGACCGGTGCCTTCGACGGGCCGTCGTACCCCGTCGCCGTCGACAGGAACAGCGTGAGTTCGGTGAAGTCCCGGACCGTGAGAGCGGCCTCATCGGCACGGAGTTCGCCGTCGCTGGTGGCCCGTAGCGCGATCGCGGCAGCCATCCCGCGGTCGGGCCCGTCGGAGTACCGAATCGGCTCCGGTACGTCGCGGTGCGGTGGCGCGACGTCGGCCGGTGCCTGCAGCAACAAACCGAGCCCGGCGTCCACCGGGTTCGGCCGAGAGCGCAGCTTCGACGTCAACCGAGCGGTCAACTCCGGTACGGGCTCCGACGTCGTCAGGTGTACGACGAGTGCACCTGCAGGTGCGCTGACGAAGACCTCCTGACGTACGGCGGTCCCGTCGACGTCGTACTCCGTCGTCACTACGGCGGCGTCCAGGTCGAGCACTCGGCGGTACCGCGTCGCGTCGCCGTTCAGCGTCAGGTCGAGCAGCAGGTCACCCAGCGGGAGATACGCCTGCGAGTAGCCCGAATGGAAACCACGGGCCAGCTCGTGCGCACGGCGGACGTCACCGGCCCACAACGCTTCCCGAACGTCGCGGACCGCCTCCGCTCCGGTCGCTCCGAGCGGCGTCGACAGCAGGCGGGCCGTCTCCGGACCGCCCGACCACAGCGTCTCGTCGTTCAGCCCGATCCGGTCGGCTCCGAGGCCGCCGAAGCACATCGCGCCGATCCGGCCGTTGCCGAGCGGCAGCGCCTCCAGCCAGGTCGCCGCCGGCCTGTCGTACCGCAGTGACTGTGTGCCGAGCCGATCAGCGCTCACCAGGTCGCTCATCTCCAGCCCTCCGTCGTGATGACGAGGATTAATCCCATGAATTTCCGGGATCGTAGCGCTCACGGCCGCCATGGTCCATACTGAACGCCGTCGAAAGATCTCGAAAGATCCCATCTATTCTCAGGTGAGGCCGCCATGCCCCGTATCACCTCGGTCGAGGCCGTCGATGTCCGCTTCCCGACCTCGCTGACCCGGGACGGGTCCGACGCGATGAACAAGGACGGCGACTACTCCGCGGCGTACGTGATCCTGCACACCGACGCCGACGGCCTGGCCGGGTACGGGTTCACGTTCACGATCGGGCGCGGCAACGACCTGTGCGTGGCGGCGGCGGTGCAGCGCGCAGAGCCGCTGATCGGGCGGGACGTCGGTGAGCTGTGCGACGACCTCGGCGCGGTGTACCGCGAGCTGCAGTCGGACACCCAGCTGCGCTGGCTCGGCCCCGACAAGGGCGTCGTACACCTCGCGCTGGCGGCGGTGATGAACGCGATGTGGGACCTCGCCGCCCGGCGCGCCGGCGTACCGCTGTGGCAACTGCTGTCCGCGATGTCGCCCGAGCAGCTGGTCGACGCCGCCGACCTGCGGTACCTGACCGACGCCCTCACCCGCGAACAGGCGATCACCCTGCTGACCTCCCGCGAAAGTGGCCGTCGGCAACGGATCGCGGAACTGGAGAACACCGGCTACCCCTGCTACACGACGTCCGCCGGCTGGCTCGGGTACTCGGATGCCAAGCTCCGCAGGCTCTGTGAGGAAGCTGTTGCCGCCGGCTACAACTACGTCAAGCTGAAGGTCGGCGCCGATCTCGACGACGACATCCGCCGCTGCCGGATCGCCCGCGAGGTGCTCGGACCGGACGTGCACCTGATGATCGACGCGAACCAGGTCTGGGACGTACCCGAGGCGATCGAGTGGGTGAAGGCGCTGGCCGAGTTCGATCCGCTGTGGATCGAGGAGCCGACCAGTCCCGACGACGTCCTCGGCCACGCCGCGATCCGCAAGGCGGTCGCGCCGATCGGCGTCGCGACCGGTGAGCACGGGATGAACCGGGTGCTGTTCAAGCAGCTGTTCCAGGCCGGCGCGATCGACTACTGCCAGCTCGACGCCGCCCGCCTGGGCAGCGTCAACGAGATCCTCGCGGTGTACCTGCTCGCCGCCTGGTTCGGCGTACCGGTCTGTCCGCACGCCGGCGGGGTCGGCCTGTGCGAGCTCGTCCAGCACCTCGCGATCTTCGACTACGTCGCGGTCTCCGGCTCACTCGACGGCCGCGTCACGGAGTACGTCGACCACCTGCACGAGCACTTCGTCGATCCCTGCGTGGTGCGGAACGGCGCCTACGTGCTGCCGACGGCGCCCGGTTACAGTGCCGAGATGTACAGGCAGTCACTCGAGACCTACCGGTTCCCGGACGGCACCTACTGGACGGCAGCTGCTGCCGCGGCGACATGAGCGCCGTCAAGCCTGCCGCGCCGGGGCGCACCCCCGGACCCTCGCAGACCGATGTCGTGGTGCAGAGCATCCGGCAGATGATCATCGACGGCCGGCTCCGGCCCGGCGACCGGCTGCCGATCGAGAAGGAGCTCGCGCCGGCCCTCGGCGTCTCCCGGAACGCGCTGCGCGAAGGCGTTCGCGCGCTCTCGATCATGGGCGTCCTGGAGACCCGCCAAGGCGACGGGACGTACGTCACCGCACTCGACCCGTCGATGCTGCTCGCACCGATGGGCTTCGTGGTCGACCTGCAGCACGCCAGCGGGACGCACCACCTGCACGCCGTCCGGCGGATGCTCGAGACCGAGGCCGCCGCACTGGCCGCCGGGCAGATCGGCGCCGACGCGCTCGCGGCGGCAGCGGAACTGCTGCACGGCAACGAGGTCGAGCTCAGGCTGGCCGAACCCAACCACGAGACGGTGATCGAGAACGACATCGCGTTCCACCGCATCATCGCCGCGGCCGCCGGGAACCCGGTGCTGTCCGCGCTCATCGACGCCCTCGGCGGCCGCACCATGCGCGATCGGCTCCGCCGCTCGATCGCCCAGCCCGGCGCCGACGAGACCGCCCATCGGGAGCACCTGTCGATCCTTTCCGCGCTCACGGCCCGTGACGCCGACCGGGCCCGGACGCGGATGGCCGCGCACCTTTTCACGGTCGAGGACTACCTCCTCGAACGCCGTACGACGGACTGAGGATCTGTGGACAACCTGCTGCGCTGGACCGCACCCGACCTGACGCTGACCTTCCACCTCGATGACGGACCGGTCCGGCTGGCAATCGACGGCGTACCGGCGCAGCCGCTGGTCGAGGTGGAGGCCGTCGGGTTCGGGCGATCGCCGAGCAGCAATCGGCACGTCGACACGGTCCTGGGGCAGCAGCTGCGCTACGTGCGGCACGAAGAGTCCGGGACGACGCTGCGCATCGTCCAAGAGGAACCGGACGCCGGCCTGCGGGTCACCAGCGTGTTCGAAGCGGGCGCGGGCATTCAAACCTGGACCGAGGCCTCGATGGTCGGCACGGGCACCTTGGAGCTCACGTTCCTGTCCTCGCTTGTGCTCGCGCTGCCCTCGGTCGACGCCGACCTGCACACAGCCTCGAACAGCTGGATGGCCGAGTCCCGTTGGTCGGTCGGCGCGCTGCGCTCCGACGGTCTGGCCGACATCGTCACCGCCGCGCATCAGCACGTCGCCAGAAGCCGGTACGCCGTGACCAGCACGAACTCGTGGTCCACCGGCGAACGGCTGCCCATCGGCGTCCTCGTCGACCGGAGTACGCCGTACGCGCTCGGCTGGCAGATCGAGCACAACGGCCCATGGCACTACGAGCTCGGTGAGAGCCGGCACGGCGGCTACCTGCTGCTCAGCGGCCCGACCGATCAGGAACACCAGTGGAGCGTGCCGATCAGCCCCGGGGCGCCGTTCGTCACGGTGCCGGTGTCGCTCGTCGCGGGCACCGACCGGGACAGCGTGTTCGGGGCGCTCACCCGGCAGCGGCGCGCCGTACGACGCCGTCGGCCGGCGGACGAGCGGATGCCGGTGATCTTCAACGACTACATGAACACGTTGCTCGGTGATCCGACCACCGCGAAGCTCCTGCCGCTGATCGATGCCGCCGCGGACGCCGGCGCGGACTACTTCTGTATCGACGCCGGCTGGTACGCCGAAGGCGACTGGTGGAACACCGTCGGCGCCTGGCAACCGTCGGCCACCCGCTTCCCGAACGGTCTCGCCGAGGTGATCGACCGCATCCACGAACGCCGCATGGTGCCGGGCCTCTGGCTGGAACCCGAAGTGATCGGGGTCCGCTCCCCCATCGCCGGTGAACTGCCCGACGACGCCTTCCTCACCCGCCACGACCGCCGCGTGTCGGAGTCGGGCCGGTACCTTCTCGACCTGCGCAGCCCGTTCGCCCGCAAGCACCTCGATGAGACGGTCGACCGGTTGATCGGCGAGTTCGGCATCGGCTTCTTCAAGTTCGACAACAACACGATGACCGGACCGGGGACCGACAAGGGCGGGACCGCGCTCGGCCACGGCCTGCTCGAACACAACCGCGCACTGCTCAGCTGGATCGACGACCTCCAGGCGCGCCATCCCGGCCTCCTGATCGAGAACTGCGCGTCAGGCGCGATGCGGATGGACTATGCGATGCTCTCGCGACTCCATCTGCAGTCGACGTCCGACCAGGAAGACCCGTTGCGTTACGCACCGATCGCCGCCGCGGCGCCGGCCGCCGTACTCCCCGAACAGGCCGGCCACTGGGCGTACCCGATCACCGGAACCACCCGCGAGGAGTTCACCCTCGCCCTGGCCAACGGCATCCTCGGCCGCCTGTACCTGTCCGGTCATCTCAACCGGATGACCACCGCGGAACTCGACCTCGTCCGCGCGGCTGTCACTGCGCATCGCGCCGTACTCGAGGACCTCGACACCCTCGTGCCAACCTGGCCGCTCGGACTGCCGGAGTGGACCGACGAGTGGGTCGCGGTCTGCCTCAACGGCGCCGCGACGTCGTACCTGGCGATCTGGCACCGCCGCCCCGGACCGGCCACGATCACCCTGGACATCCCCCCGACGGAGATCCATCCGCACTTCCCGAGCGAGCTCGGAGCCTGGACCTTCACCTGGACCGGCGAACGGCTCACCGTCACCACCGACACACCCGAGCCGTCCGCCCGCATCCTCCGCCTCGGCACACCTCGGCGTTAGGCGAGCGAGAGGAAGAGTTTCTCCAGCTTGGCCGGGTCGAGATCGGAGTCCTCGTCGGTGAGGCATTGCTGGAGACCCGTGCTGACGAGTGGCAGTAGGCTCGGGAGGCCGTTCAGTGAGGAGCAGGTGATGAGCCGGCTGACGATCCGGACTGTCGAGGCACCGTCGCTCGGCGACCGAAGTTATCTCGCGCACGACGGTGACGTGGCGTTCGTGGTCGCGACGTACCTCGGCTGGCTGATCCCCTGGGGTACGCCGGTCACCCTGCTCGGCCGGTTACCGGGCGTCGATCGCCGCCTCGTTCCTGCACGCGGCCGGTCGCCAGATCGTTGCCGTTGACGACCAGGTGGTGCCCCGGCCACCCGAAGGCGAGCGCGAAGGCGGTAGCTGGCTCGGGAAGCTGCTCGGACGCTAGGGGAGGTCGGCGAGCTGGTCGCCGAGCGGCGTGCGTTCGTAGACCACGGTGCGGCCGTCGCGGCGGGCGCGGACCAGGCCCTGGGCGGTCATCGCGCGGAGCGACTGGTTCGCGGCCGACGGCGAGACGCCGAACTGCTCGGCCAGGGCGGTCGTCGTCCGCCCGGGGCCGAGAGCCCGCAGGTAGCGCAGGCGATGCGGGCTCAGCAGCGCCGTACCGCCGGAATCGGTGGGGCCGGTCCACATCGACCGCTGGTTGCTCGCGCCGTACATGACCATCGGGTCGGAGTCGGTCAGCGGCGTCGAGCTGCTCAGCGTGAACAGCGACGGTACGGCGAACAACGGCCGGCCGCGCGTGGTCAGCACCAGGTCGTCGTCGCCCCGGCCGAGGATGTGCGCGGTGATCGACGTCCGGTCCGCGCGAATCCCCGGCCCGCAGCCGTTCAGCGTCGCGATCACGCCCTCGGCCGCGAGGGACCTCGCACGAACCGCCACGTCCGCGTCGAGCACCGCCTGCATTCGCGACCAGTGCGGCTGGAACGCCAGCCGCCAGTACGTCGCCAGCGCGTCCGCGAGCCGGTGGCCGAACGACTGCCCGCTCGCCCCGAGCCCCCGCGGTACGCCGCCGACCGCGGACTCGATGTCCGCGCCGAGGGTCCGCAGGTCCTGGTCGCGCAGGTACGCGAGCTGCGCGGTGAGCGTCAGCGGTACGCCGACCCGCGGGTTGAACAGGTCCGGCGTGTTAAAGGTCGGCCCGATCAACCCGCGCAGTACGTCGAGCGGAAGCTGGTCGCGGACGCCGCACACGGCGGCGTACCAGGGTGCCTGCAACGGGTAGGAGGACGGCGCGCGCAGCGCCCGCAGCGAGTTGCCGAGCTCAGTGAGCGGGGACACCACGAACCGCACCAGCCCGTAGTCCCCCGGCTCCAGCTGATAGCGCGCCACAGCAGATTCTAGGCACGCGCCGGCCTCCTGGGCATCAACTGACGCGGTTGTACATGTCGTTGCCCGGGCACGCGGTGACGCCGAGCCGGGTCGCGCAGCCCGTGTACTGGCTGGAGCCGTTCCACCAGGTCCAGCCGCCGATGGTACGGCCGTTCAGCCAGGTGTACGTCCCGTTGTAGTTGGCGTCGTACGTGCGCAGGCTCCAGTGCACGTGCGCACCGGTCGCGGAGCCGCCCGCGCAGGTGTCCATGCCGATATTGCCGAGCAGCGCGCTGCTGCCGACCGCGGTGCCGTTGTAGTACGTCGCGTTCCACATGTGGTAGTAGTCCGTCGAGAAGCCGTTCGGGTGGATCACCCGCGTCCAGCCGCCGCCGGCGCCGCACATCGAGGTCGCCGTACCGCTGCCGGACGAGCGGACCCGGCCGCTGGCGTTGCCGCCGGAGAAGTCGAGGCTGCTCCAGTAGCCCGTCGCGCCGTCGCTGGCGTGCGGGCCGCCGGTCAGGTTCATGTAGTAGTCCGGCATCCACGGGAGCAGCAGGCCGCCGGTGTTCGCCGCGGTGAGGTTCGCTTTGTGGTCGGCGTACGCCGTCATCGTCCGGCGCTCGGCCTGGCCGACGAGGGGTGAGGTGGCGACGTAGGTGGCGAACGTACGGTCGCCTTCGAGGCCGGCAACCCACCGGCCGTTGACGTTGCGGGCGATGTAGAGCCAGCCTTCCGGGCTGCCTTCGGCGGTGCGGGGTGCCTCGACGTAGGCGACGCCGCGGGCCCAGGTGGGGGTGGCGGTGCGGACGTCGACGACGACTTTGCGGCCCTGGGAGGAGAGCTTGCTGACGGCAACGGCCGGTGAGAGGCCCTTGGCGTCGTGGGAGCGGGCGAGGATGTCGGCGGCAACGGTGTCGACGAGGGACTTGCTGCCGGAGCCGAGAGTGCCGGCAACCGCTGAAGGCAGCTTCACGGTGACGGAGGGCTGCACGGTGGACGCTTGCGCGGGTGAGGTGGGTGGTGTGGCGAGGAGGAGGCCACCGAGGGCGAGGGTGGCGGCTGCTAGTTTGGAGGGCATGGGCGGGACCCTTCTGGTCGAGCTGATGGGTGCCGCGAGTGTGGCAGAACGCCCGTGCCGCCACGAGAAGTTGTAGTCGAACCCTTAACCGTTGTCCGATCCGCCAGCGAGGTTTGGCGGTCCGGACAGGGATCAGCCGTGGCGCTGGCCTGTGCACACCCGACCGGACAGATTGAGGAACATGACGGTCCAGGACGTGGTAGCACCGCCCGCGGTGGCGGCGGTTTTTGTCGTGGCGACAGTACGCCCAGGAGGCGAGGACGCCGTCCGCGAACTCCTCCCCGACATCGCCGGCATCGTCCGGGCGGTCGGGTTCCGCGTCCCGGACGCGCAGCTCAACTGCGTCGTCGGGATCGGCGCCGACCTCTGGGACCGCCTGTTCGACCAGCCGCGCCCGGCCGGCCTGCATCCGTTCCAGCGGCTCGAAGGCGCCACCCACACGGCCGTCTCGACCCCCGGCGACCTGCTGTTCCACCTCCGTTCCCGCCGCATGGACCTCTGCTTCGAACTCGCCGCACAGCTGACCAACCGCCTCGCCGGCCACGCGGACGTCGTCGACGAGGTGCACGGCTTCCGGTACTTCGACGAACGCGACCTGCTCGGCTTCGTCGACGGCACCGAGAACCCGGCCGGCGCGGCCGCGACGGCAGCGGTGACGATCGGCGCCGAGGACCCGGCGTACGCCGGCGGCAGCTACGTCGTGGTCCAGAAGTACCTGCACGACCTGGACGCCTGGAACAAGCTGCCGGTCGAGGCGCAGGAGGTGGTGATCGGCCGCCACAAGCTCAGCGACATCGAGATCCCGGACGCCGACAAGGCATCGAACGCGCACGTCGCGGTGAACACGATCGTCGAGGCCGACGGGACGCAGCGGCAGATCGTCCGCGACAACATGCCGTTCGGCGCCGTCGGCACCCGCGAGTTCGGCACCTACTTCATCGGGTACGCCGGGACGCCGGACGTGATCGAGCGGATGCTGCACCGGATGTTCGTCGGCGAACCGGCCGGCAACCACGACCGCATCCTGGACTTCTCGACCGCGGTCACCGGCAGCCTGTTCTTCGTCCCGGCCGCCGGGTTCCTCGACGACCCGCCCGCCGCGGTCAGTTCACGATCTCGATCTGATTGACCACCTCGGTCACGCCCGGCGAGGCCCACGCGGCCGCGGCGGCCTCGAGCCGCTCGGCCAGCGAGGTCGCGGTCCCGCCGAGCACCACCGTGGTGCCGTCGATCTCGACCGTGATGCCCTTCGCGTCGACCCGGGCGTTGCGCTGCAGCGCGTCGACGATCGACTGCCGGACGTCCGGCGCGATCGGCTCGGTCGGCACGAGCTGGATGTTGTTGGTGACGCCCTTGACCGACTCCATCCGGCTGACCACGGTCTCCGCCTCGGCACGCTCGTGCTGCCAACTCGCCGTACCGCTCAAGGTCGCCCAACTGTCGGCAATCCTGATGTCGACAGTCGACGGTACGCCGCTGTCCAGCACGAGTGCCTGCAGTACGGCGCCCCGCAGGTCCGCGTCGTCCTGCCGGGCCGCGTTCAGCGGCGTCACCACCAACTCGTTCTGGACCTCGACAACCCCGGCGACATGGCGTACGTCGTTCTCCGCCTCGACCTTCTCGCGCAGTGACCCGACCGTCCCGCGCAACGTGACCACGGCCTTCTCGACCGCCGCGACGATCGCGACATTGTCGACTTTCGGATCGTAGAAGATCGCATCGTTCACATCACGCTGCAACTCGTCATCACTCATCTGCTACTCCAGTCCTGTCGGCTTGTCGAGGGATAGACACGCTCTTCCGGCTCTTCGGTCAGCGCACCGACGGCCGCCGCGCACTTGCGGCGGTGCTCGTCCGTACGGGCGAGCACGCAGGACAGCAGCAGCCTGATGTCCGGGTCGTCGCTGCGGTCGTGGAACGCCTGTACGACGGCCCGGTGGTCGCGCTCGGCCCGGGCGTTCGCGAGGAAGTCGGCGAGCAGGCGCTGCCGATCGCTGGCACCCTCCCGATGCCACGGAGCGACCTCGGGCTCGAGCGCACGCTCCAGGTCGGCACCACCCATCACGGCGGCGACGGCCGGGTGGGTTCGCAGTACCCGGTCGACCGTCTCCGGCGGAGCGCCTTCGAGCAGCCGGGCGATCATCGTGGCGAGCATCTCGATCATCGCGACCTGGTCGACGCCGAGGTGTACCAACGTGTCGCGGTAGTGGCCGGGTACGGCGCCGGTCCACTCGCGGAGGTAGTGCGTGGCGACGCGGATCTCGGCGTACTGGTCGGAGAGGACCAGGCTGAGCTGGTCGGCGGATCGCTGGTCCGGCCGCGCCGGGCGGCAGCTGAACTGGAGGTCTCGGCGGTGGTTGAACATGGCTGTCTCACCTCGCGGAGCTGTTGCTCAGGGCATCTTCCAGCCACGGCCGCAGGACCGTGGCCGGCGCCGCTCCGGTGTATGTCGCGACCGGCTTGCCGGAGCGGAACACCATCAGCGTCGGGATGGATCGGATGTCGAACCGGCGGGACACGTCCGGTGCCTCGTCGGCATTGACCTTCACCAGCTTGAGCTCGCCTGCCTTCTCGGCCGCGAGCTTCTCCAGCACCGGGCTGACCATCCGGCACGGCCCGCACCACGGTGCCCAGACGTCCACCAGGACAGGGGTCTTGGACGATTCGACCGTCGCGAAGAAGTCCGGGTCGCCGCCGTCGACGATCCACGGCAACGGCTTCCCGCACTTCCCGCACACCGGCTTCCCCTCCCCGGCAACGCGGTTCTTCTGACCGCAGTGCGGGCACTGCACGACGCCGGCCATCAGACCGGCGGATTCTCGTACCGGACAGCGATAGCGCCGTCGTCCGACAACGTCACGTCGACCTCCGCACCGTCCAGCACCTCACCGCTCAGCAGCGCCCGCCCCACCCGCGTCTCCACCTCGCGGGAGATGAACCGCCGCAGCGGCCGAGCTCCGTACACCGGGTCGAAGCCCTGCTCGGCAATGAATTGCAAGGCTTCCGGGGACACGACCAGCGTCATCTGGCGATCGGCGAGCCGTGCCCGCAGATCGCCGAACATCAGCTCCGCGACATGCTCGATCTCCGGCAGCGTCAGCGGCTTGAACAGCACGATCTCGTCGACCCGGTTCAGGAACTCCGGCCGGAAGTGGTGCCGCAGCTCGGTCAGCACCGCCTCCCGGGCGTCCTCCTTGATCTGGCCGTCCGGCGTCACCCCGTCGAGCAGGTACGCCGACCCGATGTTCGACGTCATGATGATCACGGTGTTCCGGAAGTCGACGGTCCGCCCCTGCGCGTCGGTCAGCCGGCCGTCGTCGAGCACCTGCAGCAGCGTGTTGAACACGTCGGCGTGCGCCTTCTCGATCTCGTCGAACAGCACCACCGAGTACGGCTTCCGGCGGACCGCCTCGGTCAGCTGGCCGCCTTCCTCGTACCCGACGTACCCGGGCGGCGCGCCGACCAGCCGGCTGACCGTGTGCCGTTCCTGGTACTCGCTCATGTCGATCCGGACGATGTTGTCCTCGGAGTCGAACAGCGCCGCCGCGAGCGCCTTCGCCAGCTCGGTCTTCCCGACCCCGGTCGGCCCGAGGAAGATGAACGACCCGATCGGCCGGCGCGGGTCCTTGATCCCGGACCGGGCCCGCACGATCGCGTCCGCGACCAGTTGCACGGCTTCGTCCTGCCCGACGACCCGCTCGTGCAGTACGTCGTCCAGCCGGAGGATCTTCTCCCGCTCGCCCTCCTGCAGCCGGCTGACCGGGATCCCGGTCCAGCGCGCCACGATCGACGCGATCTCCTCGTCGGTGACCACTTCGCGCAGCAACCGCCCGGCGACCTGTTTCGTCGCGAGCTGCTCCTCTTCCGCGAGCAGCCGCCGTTCCAGTTCGGGCAGCTTCCCGTGCCGCAGTTCGGCGGCCTTGTTCAGGTCGTACGAACGCTCCGCCTGGTCGGCCTCCTGCCGGACCCGCTCGATCTGCCCGCGCAGCTCCTGGGTACGCCGTACCACCTGACGCTCGGCCTCCCACTGCGCCCGCATCGCGCCGGACTCGGCGCGCAGGTCGGCCAGCTCCTTGCGCAGTTCCTCCAGCCGGTTCCTGCTGGCCGGGTCGTCCTCCTTCGCGAGCGCGGCGTCCTCGATCTCCAGCCGCCGTACCCGCCGGGTCAGCTCGTCCAGCTCGGCGGGCATCGAGTCGATCTCGGTGCGCAGCATCGCGCAGGCCTCGTCGACCAGGTCGATCGCCTTGTCCGGCAGGAACCGGTCGCTGATGTAGCGATGGCTCAGTACGACGGCCGCGACCAGCGCACCGTCCTGGATCTTCACGCCGTGGAACACCTCGAGCCGCTCGCGCAGCCCGCGCAGGATCGAGATCGCGTCCTCGACCGTCGGCTCGTCCACGGTCACCGGCTGGAACCGGCGTTCGAGCGCCGCGTCCGGCTCGATGTACTTGCGGTACTCGTCGAGCGTCGTCGCGCCGATCATGTGCAGCTCGCCGCGCGCGAGCATCGGCTTGAGCATGTTGCCGGCGTCCATCGCGCCCTCGGTCGCACCGGCACCGACGACCGTGTGCAGCTCGTCGACGAACAGCAGGATCCGCCCCTCGGCCGCGGTGACCTCGTTGAGCACCGCCTTCAGCCGCTCCTCGAACTCGCCGCGGTACTTCGCCCCGGCCACCAGCGCGGCCAGGTCCAGCGCGAACACCGCCCGATCCTTCAGCCCTTCCGGTACGTCGCCGTTCGCGATCCGCTGCGCCAGTCCCTCGACGATCGCGGTCTTCCCGACGCCGGGCTCACCGATCAGCACCGGGTTGTTCTTGGTCTTGCGGGACAGGATCTGGATCGTCCGGCGGATCTCCTGGTCCCGGCCGATCACCGGATCCATCCGCCCGGTCCGCGCGTCCGCGACAAGCTCCCGCCCGTACTTCTCCAGCGCCTCGTACGACGCCTCTGGCATCGCCGACGTGACGCGCTGGTTGCCGCGGATCGCGGTCAACGCCTGCAGGAACTTGTCCCGCGTCAGCCCTTGTTCGCGTGTACGGCGACCCGCCGCGGTGTCGGCGCCCTCCTCCAGCAACGCCATCACGAGATGCTCGACGGAGACGTACTCGTCCTTGAGCCGCTTCGCCTCCCGCTCGGCGGTGTCGAACAGCTTCGACAGCCGCTGCGTCACGTACACCTGGCCGGGCTGCGCGCCCGGGCCGGTCACCTTGGGGCGGCGGTCGAGGTCAGCCTCCAGGTCGGTCCGCAGCCGGTCCGGGTCGGTGCCCGCCTGGGCGAGCAGCTTGGGCACCAGGCCGTCGGGCTGGTCGAGCAGTGCGAGCAGCAGGTGCTCGCCGTCCACCTCGGTGTGCCCGTAGCGGAGCGCCTTGGTCTGCGCGTCGTGCAGTGCTTCCTGCGACTTCTGCGTCAGGTGGTTCAGGTCCATGTCCGGTCTCCGAAGTGTCGGGTACGGAGTGCTGTTTCCTGGGCTGCGAGCCGGTCGAGCAGGTCGATCACCAGCCCGACCGCCGCGTAGTTGAGCGAGAACGCCGCCCGCAGCCGCTGGATCCGCGCGACCGCCGCGACGTCGTCGTACGCGAACCACACCCGGCCGCCGCTGACCCGTGCCGGCTCCAGCAGCCCGAGCGCGACGAACCGCCCGATCAACTGCGGATGTACGCCGGTCACCCGGGCGAACGCTTCGAGGTCGAGCAACAGCGGCCGGGCCAGCGCCGTACTCATCACGACCTCCCCTGGTCGAGGGTGGCGAGCTGTTCGTAGAGGCGACGTTGGTCGTCGGACAGCTTGTCGGGCAGGACGATGCGTACTTCGGCGTACAGGTCGCCGTTCCGCAGGCCGCGGCCCTTCAGGCGCAGGCGTTTGCCGCTCGACGTACCGGCGGGAACCCGGAGCTTCACCTGGCCGCCGGGGGTGTCGAGGGCGAGCTGAGCACCGAGCGCGGCCTCCGCCGGCGACACCGGGAGGTCGGCGTAGAGGTCGCGGCCCTCGACCCGGAATCGCTGGTCCGGAAGGAGTTTGACGATCAGGTAGAGGTCGCCGGCCGGCGCGTCGCCACTCCCCCGGCCGCCCTGACCGGCCAGCCGGATCCGCTGCCCGTCGGTCACCCCGGCCGGGATCGTCACGTCGACCGTCCGGCCGCCGACCGTCAGCTTCCGCCGGCCGCCCTGGTACGCCTCGACGACCGGCAGTTCGAGCTCCGCCTCCTGGTCCGCCCCCGGAATCGGGCCCCAGCCACGCCGCCCGCCGAACATGCCGCCGAACAGGTCCTCGAGATCGATGTCCCCGGCATCGAACGAACTGCTCGGCCGCCCGCGCTGCCCCCAGGTTTGCGGATCCACCTCCGGCGGTACTCGCCGGAAGTCGTCGCCGAACGCGTCGTACCGCTTCCGCTGCTCGGGATCCGACAGTACGTCGTACGCCTCGGAGACCTGCTTGAACTTCTCCTCGGCGCCGGGGTCCTTGTTGATGTCCGGGTGGTACTTCCGCGCCAGCTTCCGGTACGCGCGCTGCAGTTCGTCGGCCGCCGCGTCCCGGCCGACCCCGAGCAACTCGTAGAAATCGGCCATGGCGCTACTGCTTCGCGACGACGACCGACGCGGGCCGCAGCAGCGCGTCCGGCGTGCCGTAGCCGGCCCGGACCACGGCGATCACCGTGCCCGGCTCCGCGTCCGGATCGGCCAGCGTGCTGACGGCCTCGTCGACGGCGGGGTCGAACGGCTCGCCGGTCGGGTCGAACCGCGGGTACCCGAGCCGCTCGAGTGCCGCGACGGCCTGTTGATGGACCGCCTTGATCCCTTCGACGACGGCCTCGGCGCCGGTGTCGGCGTGCTGGAGGGCCAGTTCGAGGTTGTCCACAACCGGCAGCCAGGCGACCGCGGCCCGGGCACGCTCGGCGGCGCGCTCCCGGTCGAGGTCGCGCTGGTAGCGCTTGCGCAGGTTGTCCAGGTCGGCCGCCGTACGGCGCAACTGGTCGTCGAGCCGGGCAATCTCGGACTCGGCATGCCCCTTGTGAGACTCCTCCGCCAGCGCCGCCTCATCAACTTTGTCCGACAGCGCTTCCTCGCCGGACATCAGTCCACCGTGAAGTCGGCGTCGATCACGTCGTCGTCAGCATCGGGAGCCGGCGCAGCGGGCTGGTCGGCAGGCCGGCTCGCCGCCAAGCTCTGGTACACCTGCTGCAGCTCCTGTGTCAGCGGCCGCGCCCGGTCCACCCCGGCGCCGTCCTTGACCGCCTGCCGGGCGTCCGCGACCAGCGTCTCCGCGCGCGCCTTCTCGTGCACGGCGACCGCGTCACCGAGCTCGCCGAGCCGCCGGTCGACCTGGTACGCGACCGCGTCCAGCTCGTTCCGCGCGTCGACGTCCGCCCGCAGCTGGGTGTCCTCGGACCGGTGCTGCTCGGCGTCCGCGACCATCCGGTCCACCTCGGACGAGTCCAGCGCGGAGCTCTCGGTGATCGTGATCGTCTGCTCGACGCCGGTGTCCTTGTCCTTCGCGGACACGTTCAGGATCCCGTTCGCGTCGATGTCGTAGGTGACCTCGATCTGCGGCTCGCCCCGCCCGGCCGCCCGGATCCCCTCCAGCCGGAACCGCCCGATCACCCGGTTGTCCGCGGCCCGCTCACGTTCGCCCTGCAGTACGACGATGTCGACCGCGTTCTGGTTGTCCTCCGCGGTGCTGAACGTCTCGGTCCGCCGGGCCGGGATCGTGGTGTTCCGCTCGATCACCTTGGTCATCATCCCGCCGAGCGTCTCGACGCCGAGCGACAACGGCGTGACGTCGAGCAGCAGCACGTCCTTCAGCTCGCCCTTGATGATCGCGGCCTGGGTCGCCGCGCCGATCGCGACCACCTCGTCCGGGTTCACGGTCATGTTCGGGTCCTTGCCGCCGGTCAGCCGCCGGACCAGCTGCTGGACCGCCGGGATCCGGGTCGAGCCGCCGACCAGGATCACCTCGTCGAGGTCGTTCGCGGTCACCTTCGCGTCCGTCATCGCCTGCTGCACCGGCCCCAGGCAGCGCTCCACGAGATCGTGGGTGATCTCGTCGAACGTCGACCGCATCACGGTCACCACCAGGTGTTTCGGCCCGGTCGAGGTCGCCGTCACGAACGGCAGGTTGACCTGCGTCTGGGTCACCGACGACAGCTCGACCTTCGCCTTCTCGGCCGCCTCGAACAGCCGCTGCAGCGCCTGCGCGTCGTCCCGCAGGTCGACGCCCTCGGCCTTCTTGAACTCGTCGGCCAGGTAGTCCACCAGCCGCCGGTCGAAGTCGTCGCCGCCCAGGTGCCCGTCACCGGACGTCGACAGCACCTCGACGACACCGTCGCCGACCGTCAGGATGCTGACGTCGAAGGTCCCGCCGCCCAGGTCGAACACCAGGACGGTCTCGTTCTCCTTCTTGTCCAGCCCGTACGCCAGCGCCGCCGCGGTCGGCTCGTTGATGATCCGCAGCACCTCCAGCCCGGCGATCTTCCCGGCGTCCTTGGTCGCCTGCCGCTGGGTGTCGTTGAAGTACGCCGGGACCGTGATCACCGCCTCGGTCACCTTCTCGCCGAGGAACTTCGACGCGTCCTCGACGAGCTTGCGCAGCACCAGCGCGGAGATCTCCTCGGGCGCGTACAGCTTGCCCCGGACGTCGAACCGCACCGACCCGTCGGGGCCTTCGACCACGTCGAACGACACCGCGGTCATTTCGCTGGTGACCTCGTCGTACCGGCGGCCGATGAACCGCTTCGCCGAGTAGATCGTGCCCTTCGGGTTCAGGATCGCCTGCCGCCGGGCGAGCTGGCCGACCAGCCGCTCGCCGTCCTCGGTGAACGCCACCACCGACGGCGTCGTCCGGGATCCCTCGCCGTTCGCGATCACCGTCGGGTGACCACCCTCGACCACCGCGATCACCGAGTTGGTGGTCCCGAGGTCGATACCGACCGCCTTCGCCATCTCAGCCTCCGTTAGTGCTCGGTCCGCTCCCCGGCATGATCGTTGCCCAAGGCATCGGCCCGGGTGCCGGGCCGGCCGCCGCGGTACGCCGGGAACGTGCCGGACGCTACCGCCGGGCCGCGACGCCGGCGGCGGATCGCCCGGGTCTTTGTCCGAAGCGACCGACCGGGTTGTCCGAACCGCCAGCGAACCGCCGCTGCATCGGACGCGGGTCGGTGTTAGGACGCCGCCGGTGTGCTGAGATGAGGACATGACCGACACCGAGCCGGACCTCGCGCAGCTCGCGGCCTGGGCCGAGGGGCAGCTGCCCGAGCTCGCCGAGAACGCCTGTACGGCGATCGTCGCCAAGATGCCGTTCTACCGGACCGGCGCGGTGGTCTCCATCGCGGACCTGCGGCGCTCGGTCGGGCACAACCTGCGCTTCCTGGTCGGCGCGATCCGGGAGCCGCAGGCCCCGCTGGACCTGGACGCGCCGCGGGAGACCGGCCGCCGCCGGGCGCAGCAGTCGGCGCCGCTGCCCGAAGTACTGCAGGCGTACCGGATCAGCTTCGCGACGCTCTGGGACGCGCTGCTCGCGCACGCCAAGGAGACCGGTGAGCAGTCCGCGTCGGACGCGTTGCTGTCGGCGGCGAGCCTGATCTGGCAGGTGACCGACGAACACGCGCTCGCCGTCACCGAGGCGTACCGGGCTGCCACCGCCGAGCTGATGCTGGCCCGGCAGCGGCGCCGGGCCGCGCTGGTCGAGGCGCTGCTGACCGGTCAGCCGGGGCCGGACGGCGGTCCGTGGGAGGCCGCGTCGCTGCTCGGCCTTCCGCCCGGCGGGCAACTGCTCGTCGTCGCGGCGGAGACCCGCGCGCTGGCGGCGGAAAGCCTGCCAGGGATCGAACGGCGGCTGTCCGAGCGTGGCGTGGTCTCGGGCTGGCGGCTCACCCCGGCGCTGCAGCTGGGCCTGGTCGCGATCGCCGCCGGCCAGGAAGAACTCGTCCTGGCGCTGCTCCGCGAGGGCGTCAGCGCCCGGACCGGCGTGAGCCCGCTGTACTCGAACCTGTCCGACACGCCGCGGGCGCTCCAGCTCGCCCGAACGGCGATGGCGACGGTCCCGGTCGGTCGTGCCGAGGTACGCCGGTTCGACCCGAGCCCGCTGGCCGCGCTGATCGCGATCGACCCGAACGAGGGCCGCCGGATCGCCGAGGCCGTCCTGGGCAGCGTGCTCGCGCTCCCGGCCGACGACCGTACGGTCCTGCTCGACACGCTCCACGAGTACCTGAACCACGACGGCTCGGCGGAACACGCGGCGCGCGCCCTGCACTGCCACGCGAACACCGTCCGCTACCGTCTCCGCCGGCTGCAGGAGCTCACCGGCAGGACGCTCTCGGACCCGCACGACGCCGCGGAGCTGGCCAGCGCGTGGTACGCCGTACAGCTCAGTCCGAGCCGCTGATCAGTCGTCCTCCAACGCCTTCGCGGCACCCTCCAGATTCTCCAGGCCGGACTCCAGCGCGTCCGTCGAGGTCGGGTCCTCGGTCTCGCTCGTCTCCGCGGCGGCCAGCTCCCCGGCCGCGTCGTCGGCCACGACGCTCGGGTCGGTGGTGACCGCCGCTACCTCGCCACTCGGATCTCGCACCATCGTTCGAGACTAGCGAGCCGGCGTGCGCCGTGGACAGCAGTTGTCAGGTTCGACAGGAACCTCTGTGGAATAGGCCGCCCGGCCCCGGCTGTTCTTGCGTTCATGGCGGATTCTCGGCGTACAGCGGCCCGGTTCGACCTCGGTCAGCTCAATCACCACATCCTCGGCAGGCGCGAGACGTTGAGCGTTCCCGGACCCCAGTGGTTCCTGGTCCTCGACGGTACGGCGTACCTCGAGACGGCGAGCGGGAGTACGCCGCTCGCGGCCGGGGACGCGGCCTGGGTGGACGCGCGGACCGCCTTCGCGATCGGGACCGACGACGGCGCCAAACTCGCGATCGGGGATCTGCGCGTGGTGGTCGCGACGCAGCCGGTGCCGAGTCCGCTGCTGGTCCGCGGGTTCGCCGGCCGGCACGCGGGGGTCGCCGACCTGGTCCGCGGCTGTCCGCTGGACGGGGTCTGCCGCGCGACGGTGTTCGCGGACGGGTACGGCACGCTGATCGGTGCCGCGATGACGCAGTCCTGGCAGCAGGACCAGGGGCCAGTCACCGAGGCGGGCGACCCGCTCGTGGCGCGGGTACTGGAGGCGGTGGTCGCGGACCCGGCGACCAAGTGGAGCGTGGAGTCGCTCGCGAGTCTCGTCCACCTGTCCCGGTCCGCGCTCAGCGCCCGCTTCCAGAAGGCGCTCGGCCGCAGCCCGGTCCGGATGCTCCGCGAGGTCCGGATGGGCGAGGCACGACGGCTGCTGTCCGACCCGTACCTCCCGGTCGAGGCGGTCGCCTCCCGCTGCGGCTACGGCTCGATCGCCGCCTTCAGCCGCGCTTTCACCGCCGACCACGGCGCCTCCCCGCAGTCCTGGCGATCCGACGTACTTCAGGACGGACGCAGTACGGCGAAACCGATCCCGCTGAGTACCGCGCAGACCGCGCCGACCGTGAGCGCCGCCGCGACGCCGTGACCGTCGACGACCGCCCCACCGACCGCCGCACCCACCGTGATCGCGGTCTGGAACGCCGTCACCTGCAGGCTCATCGCGGACTCGGTGTGTTCCCGCTCGGCCCGCGCCACCCAGAGCTGGGTCGCGACCGGGATCATGCTGAACGCGATCCCCCAGCACACCACGCCGACCACCAGCATCGGCACGCCCACGGCGTACCCGGTGACCGCAAGGCTCGCGGACAGCAACAGCGGCGCGACCGCCGACGCCACCCGCAACCGGCTCGCCAACGCACCGGCCGCGAGGTTCCCCAGCAATCCGCCGAATCCCCACGCGAGCAACAACCAGGCCGAGTCCCCCGGCGTCACCCGCATGATCGCCAGCCGGATGTACGGATACGCGACGAAGTTCCCCAACGCGGCGAGCACGATCATCACCAGACCCGCGATCAGCAACGGATTCCGCAACGCGCTGCGCATCATCACGAGCCCCGCCGACGGATGCGCCGGCACCGCCGGGAACACCGCCACCAGGAACCCCAGGCTCAGCACGGTGACCCCGGCCGCCACCCCGAACACAACGCGCCACCCCACGCTGTCCGCCCCGACCGACGCCAGCGGTATCGCGACGATCGTCGCGACGCTGACTCCGACCGACAAGCTGGTCGACACCAGCCGCTCCCGACCGGGCATCGCCTGGACGCCGGCACCGAACGCGAACGACCAGTAGCCGGCGATCGCGACCCCGAGCACCAGCCGGCTCAACAACACAACGACAAACGCGGGTGCGAGGGCCACCGCCAGATCCGACACCGCGGCCGCCGCGAGCAGCCCGATCAGCACCAGCCGGCGGTCCGTCCGCGGCAACACCACGGCGATGGACGGCGCCGTGATCGCACCGGCGATCGCGGTGGCGGCGACCGCCAGCCCTGCCGTCCCCTCGGAGACACCGAGGTCGGCGGCCATCCGCGGCAGCACGCTGGCCGGCAGGAACTCGCTCGCCACCAGCAGGCAGATCCCGAGATCGAGAGCAGTCAAAGACAACAGTCCGGTACGGCGCACCGCCGCGCGGGACGTAGTAGGAGAAGACACCCTCCAAGCCTCGCGACTGGAGCCGCCGCGCGCTTGATCGGCTGTCGCGTGCGCTTGATCGGAAGCGTTGCCTTGACCTTGACGCAGGGTCAACCCTTCATCCTGATCGCCATGAGCACAGATTCGGCCATCCGGGTGCAAGGACTGCAGAAGTCCTACGGCAAACAGGCGGTCCTGCGCGGCGTGGACTTCGAGGTGGCGCGGGGCAGCATCTTCGCGCTGCTCGGCTCCAACGGCGCCGGGAAGACCACCACGATCAGGATCCTCGCGACCCTGTTGAAGGCAGACGCGGGCACGGCCACGGTGAACGGCTTCGACGTCGCGGCGCAGGCGAACGACGTCCGGGACTCGATCAGTCTGACCGGGCAGTTCGCCGCGGTCGACGAGATCCTCACCGGCCGGGAGAACCTCGTCCTGGTGGCCAAACTGCGGCACCTTCCCGACCCGGGCAAGGTCGCGGACGACCTGCTGGCGCGGTTCTCGCTGACGGAGGCGGGTGCCCGCCGGGTCGCGACGTACTCGGGCGGCATGCGGCGCCGGCTGGACATCGCGATGAGCCTGCTCGGGGACTCGCCGGTGATCTTCCTCGACGAGCCGACGGCCGGCCTCGACCCCGAGGCGCGGATCGAGGTGTGGCAGCTGGTCAAGGAGCTGGCCGGCTCCGGTACGACGGTGCTGCTGACCACGCAGTACCTCGACGAGGCCGAGCAACTGGCGGACCGGATCGCGATCCTGCACCAGGGCCGGATCATCGCGAACGGCACCCTGGCCGAACTCAAGCAGCTGCTGCCGCCCGCGAAGGTCGAGTACGTCGAGAAGCAGCCGACGCTCGAGGAGATCTTCCTGGCCATCATTGGAGACAAGCGATGAACCGGTACTTCCTCAGCGACACCACCGCGCTGACGGTGCGGACGCTGCGGCACATCACCCGCAGCCTGGACACCATCATCACGACCGTCCTGACCCCGGTCGCGCTGATGCTGATGTTCGTCTACGTGTTCGGCGGCGCGATCAACACCGGGGCGAAGTACATCAACTTCATGCTGCCGGGCATCCTGCTGATCACGATCGCGTCCGGCATCTCCTACACCGCGTTCCGGCTGTTCATGGACCTGAAGAGCGGGATCCTCGAGCGTTTCCAGTCGATGCCGATCGCCCGGTCGGGCCTGCTCTGGGCGCACGTCGTCACGTCGATGGTCGCCAACCTGATCGCGCTGGTGATCGTGGTCGGCGTCGCGCTGCTGATGGGCTTCCGGTCGGGCGCGGGCGTACTGGCCTGGCTCGCGGTGGCCGGCATTCTGCTGCTGTCGACGTTGGCGCTGACCTGGCTCGCGGTGATCCCCGGGCTGACCGCGAGTTCGGTGGAGAGCGCGGGCGCCTTCGCGTACCCGCTGATCTTCCTGCCGTTCGTGAGCTCGGCGTTCGTGCCCACGCAGACCATGCCCGGGCCGGTGCGGTGGTTCGCCGAGCACCAGCCGGTGACGTCGATCGTCGACACGATCCGGGCGCTGTTCGCCCAGCAGCCGGTCGGCAACGCCATCTGGACGGCGTTGGCGTGGTGCGTCGGCGTACTCGTGGTGGCGTACGTCCTGGCGATGATGGCCTATCGACGGAAGGCCGCCTGAGGCAGGCTGGACCCATGCTCACCATCAGCCAGCTGGCCGCGTACGCCGGGGTGACGGTGCGTGCCGTGCGCCACTACCACAAGATCGGGCTGCTGCCGGAGCCCGGCCGCGACCGCTCCGGGTACCGGTCGTACAACTCCGCCGCCGTCGTCCGGCTGATCCGCATCCACACGCTCGCCGAGGCCGGCGTACCGCTGGCCCGGGTGCAGGAGCTGCTCGACGCGGCCCCGGAGGAGTTCGAGGACGGCGTACACCGGATCGACAAGGACCTGCGGGCGGAGATCCGGCGGTTGCAGGACAGTCGCCGGCGGCTCGCCAAGCTGGCCGCCGGCGACCACCTCGCGCTCCCGCAGAGCGTGGTGGGCTACCTCGACCGGCTGCGGAGTGACGGCATCAGCGAGCGCTACATCGAGATGGAACGCGACGCCTGGATCATGATCGCCGCCCAGGTGCCCGACGTCATCGACGCCGTGATCGCGGCGAAGCACGAGCAGCTGGAGGACCCTGACACACGCAAGCTCTACAGCCTGGTGAGCGAGGCGGTCGACCACGACGGCGACGAGGCCTTGCTGATGGAGATCGCCGACATCCTCGAACGCCTGTACATCCGCGCGGCCGCGGCCAGCCAGCTCGGTGAGGAGCCGTTCGACGACCGGCTCGTCGAGCTGCTGGACGCCGTGATGATCGAGTCCGCTCCCGAATCCGCGCGGCTGCTCGCGATCATGGAGGAGCGCGGCTGGAAGGGCTGGACCCGGATCGAGCAGGTCCCGGACAGAGTCGTCCGCGGCTGACCGTGGCGTTAGCCAACTCACTAACCGTTAGTGCACTAACTATTGCTATTCTCGACCTGTGACCACCGAACAGGCGCTGCCGGAGAACCCGTTGGCGCTCGAGCACCAGGTGTGTTTCGCGCTGGCGATCGCCGCCCGGAGCGTGATCGCGCTGTACCGTCCCGTGCTCGAGCCGCTGGGGCTGACGCACCCGCAGTACCTCGTGATGCTCGCGCTCTGGGAGTTCGAACCGGTCTCGGTCAAGGATCTGTCCGGGATGCTCCAGCTCGAGCCCGCGACGCTGTCCCCGCTGCTCAAGCGGCTCGAGAGCGCCGGGCTGCTGCGACGCGACCGCGACACCCGCGACGAGCGCTCGCTCGCGGTCTCGCTCACCGACCAGGGCCGGGCACTGCGCAACGACGCGCTGAAGGTCCCGCCGGCCGTCGTCGCCCGGCTCGGCCTGGACGTCGGCGAGCTGATGGAGCTCCACGAACGCCTGACCCACGTCATCGCCGCCGCACGCGACGCCACCACGAAGTGAGGATTGATGGAAGAGGCACCGTACGCCGACCAGCGACCACAAACCCGGCGGACGATCCGCCGCCGCACCCCGAAGCCGATGAACATCGAGACCGTCCAGCGCTGGGTCGTCTCGGCGGTCCTCTTCCACGTCGGCACTGTCCCCGCCGTCACGCTCGCCGTATACAGCATCGGCGTCTCGCACGACAACTTCGGCAAGGGCGTCGGCCTGTGGATCATGTCCGGCGTGATCGGCGTCATGACCGCGGTCGGCATCCTGGCCATCCACCGCAAGAGCCCGCTCTCGCTCTGGCCCCTGCTCGGCATCCTTCCGACCGCGGTGACCGGCTTCTACATCTTCCGGTAGCGGGTGGCAGTGAGGGCTGCGGTGAGGGCTTTCAGCGCAGCTCGAAGCCGCGGGTCCTGAGTGCCTCCCGGAGGTGCTCACGACCCTTCAGGCCGGCGACGGTCCCGAACCGGGCGACCACCCGGTCGATCCAGCCGGCCGGCAGCCCGGCCTCGGCGTAGAAGGCGTTCAGCACCCCTTCGTACGTCGTCACCTGTGCCGCCTGCGGTTCGAGTTCGTACTGCTCATGGTGCAGGACCGTCTGCTGCGGGAGCCGGGGCTTCACCGTGCTCGTGCCGAGTTCATCGGGATGGCCAACGGTGAGGCCGAACACCGGGAACACGTTCGGCGGCAGCGCCAGTTCCGCGGCGACGTCCAGGGGCCGGTTCCGGATCGCGCCGACGAACACCGTCCCGAGCCCCAGCGACTCCGCGGCCAGCGCCGCGTTCTGCGCCGCCAGCGCGACGTCGACGAACGCGAGCAGCGCCGCTTCGACGAAGTCGGCGGCCTCGGCGGTCCCGGCTCCGAGCTCGGTCGTGATCTGCCGGGCCCGGGCGAGATCGGCCAGCCAGACCAGGAACAGCGGGGCCTGGGCGATGAAGTCCTGCTCGCCGGCGAGCCCCGCCAGCCGGGCACGTCGTTCCTGATCGCGGACAGCGACCACGCTCCAGAGCTGGAGGTTCCCCGAGGTCGGCGCCGACTGCGCCGCCGCGACAAGTGCCGTCAGCGTGTCGTCGGGCACCGGATCCGGCCGGTACGCCCGCACCGACCGGTGACCGAGCTGCTGTGCGAGTACGTCGCTCCACGCGGTCGGCGGTTCGAACGGCGTCCCCGCGCCGTACCGCAGTCGATAGGCGTCATCCAGCGTCATCGCGGCTCCGTTCCTCGAGGGTCCTGCCTCTATTGAGCCCTAAGTCAACCGATCGAGTGGACAATGCCCACATGGTGACCAGTGCTGTTCGATCGTTCGAATAGACTCTGCTGCCGTGCGCATTCTGGTACTGCATCGCGAGGGTGAGGCCAGAGCTGGGGCAGTCTCGGCTCTGCGGGCGGCCGGGTTCGAGGCGGCGGCCGTGGGTGATCGGGCCGCGGCGGAGCAGGCGCTCGCGGGTGCGGCGTACGACGGTCTGGTGGCGGACGATGTCGCGCTGGTGAGTGCGCTGCGGCAGGGCGGGGAGACGATTCCGGCGCTCGTGCTGAGCGCGGAAGGCGACGGCGCGGCGCTCGTGCAGTACGGCGCGGACGATTACCTGGTTTGGCCGGTGGATCCAGCGGAGATAGTCGAGCGGGTGCGCAGCATGTGCCGCGCGCCGGTGGCCGCTCCGGTTCCAGGGGCGCGGCGGTTCGCGGTCGACGGTGCGGAGTACGCAGTACTCGAACTGCTGCTGCGGACGCCGGGCGCGGTGGTGACGCGTGCGCGGCTCGAGCGTGAGTGCGGCGCCGGCGTCGACGAGGTCGTCGAGCGGCTCCGGGCCCGGGTCGGTGACGCGCTCCGGATCGAGGCGGTCCGGGGCATCGGGTTTCGGGTGCACGAGACGGAGGCGGGGCGGCGATGAACGACGCGGGCAAGGCGCGCGGGTGGTTCCGGCGACGGCGGGACGCGCGGGTCGCGGCGAACCTCGGCGTACGGCAGGCGGAGATTTCCACGCTCGGGCTCGACTACGACGGTGCGCTGAACAGGTTCGACGACCTGGTCGCGGCGGACCGGGTCGCGGAGGCGTTCGACTTCGCCGAGCAGGCGCGGCACAGCCTGGACGCCGGCACCCGGGGCGCCGGCGAGCTGATGATGTCGCTGCTCGAGCTGACTCAGCAACGTCTCCAGGACGCCGCGGCAACGCTGGACCGCGCACTCGCGCTGGCTGGCCCCCAGGCGGAACCGGACGTCGCACTACGCCGCGCCCAGCTCCTCCTGCACCTCGACCGCGAGCCCGAGGCCGTCGAGCAACTGCAGCGCGCGCTCGAGAACCCGAGTACCCGCCGAATGACCCAGGCGGCGATCGCTCTCGGCCGGATGACCGCCGACCAGGGCAACGACACCGAGGCGGAGCTCTACCTCCTGCTCGCGTACGACTCGGGACACGCACCGTCCGTCCTGTCCGCGGCACTCGACCTCGGCAAGCTCAAGGAACGCGCCGGCCTCCCGTACGACGCCCGGACGTTCTACGAGGCCGCCGCCGACTCGACCGCGCCGTCCGAGTCCCGCGAGGCCCGGATGCGACTCGGCGTCCTCCTGCTCAACCTCGGCGACCACGACCGCTCCCGCGCCCTGCTCGAAGAACTCGCGGCCGACGAGGACCTGGAAACAGCGACGATGGCCGCCATCAACCTCGCCGCCCTGCACCGCGAACGACGCGAATGGCCGGACGCCATCCGCTGGCTCACCCTCGCCACCAAGTCCCCCATCCCCCACCTCAGCCTGATGGCCAACCAACTCCTCACCGAAGCCCAAGCGTCCAACTGACCTCGCCGTGCCCGCAACCGCGAGTCGTGGATAGAGGTCGCCGGGCACGGCGTGTCGCCCGCCGAGTCCCACGACTCGACGGCTGGGTTGGCACCTCAGGTGCTGCGGGCCGTCGCGGCGCGGCGGGCTGTTTCTTCCTGGTCTTGGAGGGCCTGGGCCAGGACGGGGGGTGCGGCGGTGGCGAGTTCGCGGACGTCGTCCAGGAAGGCGAGGTCGGCGGTGGTTGGGAAGGCGTAGCGGGCTACGCGGGCGGCGGTGAACCAGTCTGTCGTGTGGGCGAAGGGGATGAGACGCTCCAGGAAGTGCGGCGCATGGGCGGTGTTGTGGCGTGGGTGCCAGAGGGCTGCGCCGAAGGTTCGCAGTACGGCCGCCGGTACGCCGGGGGTTGTGAGCAGGAGGTCTAGCGCGGCGGTCTTCGCCGCCGTGGTGGGGATGGCCGCGCGTGCTGCGGCTGCTTGCCAGTGGGCGTCCGGGTCGGGGTCTCGGGTTTGCTCGGCGTCGATGCGGTCGGTGCCGGCCGCGCCGAGGGCGACGAGGCGGGTGAGGAGGCGCCAGCGGATCGGCTGGGGTAGGTCGGCGGTCGTCAGGAGTGAGTCGACGAGGGCCAGTTGGTCTGCGGTTCCGGCGCAGTCCGCCAGGGCCTCGACCAGGACGAGGTGGGACGGGTCGAGGGCGGAGGTGATGGCGGTGGCCAGGTGGTGTTCTAGGGCTGGTCGTTGGGTGGGTTTGGCGTAGATGGTTGCTTCGGTGGCGAGGTTGGTCAGGGCTTTGAGGTGGATGGGGTCCGGTTCTGTGGTCACCGCGGCGGTTACGTAGGTGAAGACGTCGGATGCCGGGAGGTGGCCGGTGAGCAGGAGGCCTCGGAGGGTACGGCGGGCCGTGTGGCGGGCGATCGGGTCCTTCAGCTCGGCGCCGGATGTGACCAGGGTGCGGATCGATTCGGCGTCGGGGCGCAGCAGGGCGTACGTCGTGTCGCGGTCGTCGAGCAGCAGCAGGCCGGAGCCGTCGAGCGGGAGCTCGGTGCGGTGCTCGGTGATCGTGAGGTCGATCCGGTCGAGCTCGGCGAGGGGCGTACCGCCGTACCTGCCGATCGAGATGGTGTGCGGGCGGAGTACGCCGTCCTGGATGAGTACGCCGTCTTCGAGGGACAGGGTGTTGATGCCGCTGGACTCCAGCCAGACTCTCGACCAGGCGGTGAGGTCTGTTGGGGTGAAGGGCTGGACGGCGGCGAGGAGGGCGGGGAGGCTGCCGTTCGCGCCGGCGTTTTGGGCGAAGTACTTGCGGAGGCCTTCGAAGAAGGCGGCTTCGCCGACGACGGAGACGAGTTGGCGGAGTACGGCCGCGCCTTTGGCGTAGGTGATCGCGTCGAAGTTCGCTTCGGTGGTGGCGATGTCGGGGATCGGGCGGCTGACCGCGTGGGTCGAGGACAGTAGGTCGGCGTCGGCGGCGCGTTCCTTCTCGAGGGCGGTTGCTACCGACCAGGTCTGGTCCAGGACGCCGAGTTCGGCGGCGGCCCAGAGGGCGGCCCAGTCGGCGAAGGACTCGCTCAGCCAGAGGCCGTCCCACCACTGCGGCGTCACCAGGTTGCCGAACCACATGTGGGACATCTCGTGCAGGAGGACGAGTGAGCGGCGGCGGCGTTGTTCGGCGGTCGGCTCGGAGCGGTAGAGGACCTGGTCGTTCCAGGTCACGCAGCCGTGGTTCTCCATCGCGCCCGGCTGGTCGGGGAGGAACACGTGGTCGTACGAGTCACCGTCGAACGCGACGCCGAACGCGTCTTCGAACAGCTCCAGAGCCCGGCCGCTGAGGTCGAAGATCTCGTCGGCGTTCGCCTCCAGCGCCTCCGCCAGCGAACGACGCGCGAAGAGCGCCATCCGCCCGGACCGCACAACGTGGAACGGTCCGGCGCACACAGCTGTCGCGTACGTCGGCAGCCGCGGCGTCGGCGGAAACCTCCACACCGCGGCGTCCCCGTCCTCGACAACCTCGGTCTCCCGCTGGTTGCTCACGCAGTACCAATCCAACGGCACCCGCACCTCGAACGCGAACGTCGCCTTCAAGTCCGGCTGATCAAAACAAGCAAACACCCGCCGAGCATCGAACGGCTGAAACTGCGTCCACACATACACCCCCTCACCACCACGGTCAGCAGGTCCGGTGACACCACCGCGCCGACAACCTCCGTCCCGCCCCGCGGCGCCCACACCAGCCTCACCACCAGCACCACCGCACCCACCACCTCCGCCCCGCCCCGCGGCGCCCACACCAGCCTCACCACCAGCACCACCCCGCCCACCACCTCCGCCCCGCCCCGCGGCGCCCACACCAGCCTCACCACCAGCACCACCCCGCCCACCACCTCCGCCCCGCCCCGCGGCGCCCACACCAGCCTCACCACCAGCACCACCGCGCCCACCACCTGCGCCCCGCCCCGCGGCGCCCACACCAGCCTCACCACCAGCACCACCCCGCCCACCACCTCCGCCCCGCCCCGCGGCGCCCACACCAGCCTCACCACCAGCACCACCCCGCCCACCACCTCCGCCCCGCCCCGCGGCGCCCACAC